>SVOC01000032.1 GCA_015066625.1 Oscillospiraceae bacterium | reverse complement strand
CACTGCCGCCCAAAAAACAGAAGATAGTTAAAAAATGGCCTAAGTATTGATGAATCCATGCTGCAACGATGTTAAAGAAACCTATTCCGATAATAAATGTTCCGACAAAACCAAGACAAATTCTCCAATCTTCAGGATCAACAGGATTGATATAGCATGTATAAGCTATGTAGATAATAACCGGAAGCATCAAGACTGCTATTCCAACTAAACATAAAACTTTATAACCTATCGGGTGTAAAAGCTTGAAGGTTTCGTCAGATTCTCGAAAAAAATATTCCCATTTGTTTTTGGGAGCTTTTTTCTGAAATTTCGGTTTTGCTTTTTGAAATCAGGGAAATACTTATTTCCGTATTCCTTTTGAAACGAAAGAATCTCCGCTTCAAAAGAGTAGACGTTGCACAATCCCATACTGATTTCAGGCATATTACATACAGTTTTAGCAAAAGCAAAAATCTTTTTCTCATTTTTTTCTTCAATGATTTCAAGCAGTGTATCTATACAGTACAGAAGCAATTCTTTTTCTTCGATGTTTCTTTTCCTTATAATCGTATCACGAATTTTTTTGATGTTAAATATAGTCTCGTGGAACAAAATTTCGTTAAAAGAATCCGGCTTGTGTAATACTCTGATTGTTATGAAGTTGTCTTGCAATGCTTTGTAAATATCAGTTTTCATTATAAGCCCACTCCTTTTTTATTCAGTTTATCATAAAATTTGAGCAGTGTAAAGCGAAGAACAAAAAAGTAAATCCCCATTCTTACGAATGAGGATTTTTGGCAAGTTGCACCGATTTAGATGTCGACACAAAACAATTCGATAAATTGTAGTTTATAATACCGTGTAACTCGCATCGGATAATTTATTCATTGCTCTCTTATAGTGTTATTTCTCTTTATACGATTCCCATTGCCATTTCTACCAACAACGCAACGACAACGACCAACGCCGAGATGATAAAACCGTGGATCATCGGACGGATACCGGCTTTCTTCATGCTTGAGAAGGATGTGTTCAAACCGATGGCTGCCAATGCACATACCATAAGGAATTTGCTTGCACTCTTGGTGCCGGATACAACAGCGGCAGGAATCGGGAACACGCTTGCTACAATAGACATTGCAAGAAATCCGAGAATAAACCAAGGGAATATCTTTGCAATGCTGAAATTTGCCTTCAGTTCGCTTCCGTTTTTGCTGTTTGCAAGAGCTTCTTTGCGCTTAAGACGGAGCTGCACAAAAGCAAAGGTAATAACGGTAGGAATAATCGCAAGGGTTCTTGTGAGCTTTACCATTGTGGCAAAATCACCTGCGCCTTCTGAGAAGGCATAGCCGGTCGCAACAACGGAAGAAGTATCGTTAACTGCCGTTCCCGCCCAAATACCGAATGCCTGATCGGTCATTCCCATCGCTTGTCCCATAATGGGAAACAATACGATCATTGCCATATCGAACAGAAAAGTAGCAGACATAGCATAAGCTACATCGTTATCGTCTGCATCGATAGTCGGGGCAATAGCGGCAATGGCAGAGCCACCGCAAATACCCGTACCGGCAGAGATAAGGTTGGAGAGCTTCCAATTGAGTCCCAACGCCTTACCGATAAAATAACCACCGCCAAAACAAGTAAGTAAAGTAAATATCATAACGGTAAGGGACATTTTACCTACGTTGAGGATAGTCGTAATATTGAGGGACAAGCCAAGCAGAATAATGGCAAATTTCAAAATCTTCTTGGATGTAAATTTGAGCCCCGATGCAAAGACTTTTGTATTCCTCAAAAAATGATTGAGGAACATACCGATGAACATTGCAATAACGGCAGAGCCAATAAGGTGGATAGGCAGCAGACTTTCAAGCCAGCATGCAAGAAGAGCCACACCTACAGATAATATTATTCCGGGAAAAACTTTTAATACTTTCATAAACAATCTCCTACTTTCACTTACACCTCTTGATTATACTACAGTTTTGTGATAAAATCAAATTATCATTTATTATCGGATGATAATATGAGTTAATTGGAGATTGTTATGTTAGATTACAGAGTGCTTACCTTCCTTGCCCTTTATGATGAAATGAACTATCGCAGAACGGCGGAAAAACTGAATATGACACAGCCGGGTGTCACGCAGCATATTCATTATTTGGAGAATTATTACGGTGTGAAGCTGTTTGAGTATGATGGACGGACACTATCAAGAACAAAGAACGCCCAGCGGCTAAAGCGTTATTTTGATAGCATCAAGGCAGAGGAAGCTGACATCCGTGAAAAGTTTATGCCCACAGATACCGTTCATATGACCGTTGGTGCAACCAAAACTATTGGCGAATTTGTTATCGTGCCGGAGATTCGTTCCTTTCTGCAAGAGCCAAACCATACGCTCGATTTGATCGTTGATAACACCGAAGTTCTTTTACATATGCTTGAAAAGGCAGAGATCGATTTTGCTATTATAGAGGGTGTATTTGACAAATCCAAATATGGCTACCACCTTTACAAAAAAGAAGCGTTTGTAGGGGTCTGTGCAAAAAGCCATCCTTTTGCCAATAAGACCGTGACCCTTGAAGATATTTTTTCAAAGGACATTGTGGTCAGAGAGCCGTATTCGGGAACGAGAACATTATTGCATAATGCAATTACAGACCGAGGTTTTTCCCTTGACAACTTTAAGCGTTGTATCTCTGTCAGTAATTTTTCCGTGATCTGCGACATTGTGGCAAACAACGGTGCGATTACCTTTGCCTATGAACCTATCTCCCGATGCCGTGACGACCTTGCCACCTTCTCTGTTGCAGATATGCAGATTAGTGGTGAGTTTAATTTTGTGTATTGCAATGAACGGGTCGCAAGGGAGAAAATAAACTTGCTTTTCTCCAGCTAGGAGCTATTCTTCAAGACACAAACATTTAACATTTATAAAAACAAAAAA
>SVOC01000003.1 GCA_015066625.1 Oscillospiraceae bacterium | reverse complement strand
TAGGTTGCAATGGAATTATAGGCAAGGTCGGAGTTTCGCATTTCGACAATCATATCATCAATGGTGCTTTTGGAGAGCTTATCAAAGGGCATCTGAATGTCAAGATACTTTGAAATACTGTGCAAATGTTGATGATAATTCCTGATTGTTGCATCGGAAACGCCGTTTGCCGTTCTTGAAGTGATGAACATTGAAAAGACCTGTTCAAAGGTCTTGTTTTCAGTCCTGTTCATAGTGATTTTTCTGCTCATAGTTAGACCGCATCCCTTACTAAAAAATTACGATTTAGGGATGCGGTCTGATGAATTTCATAAAACATAAGAAAAATCCCTTGAAACCTTAAGTTTCAAGGGATTGGAGCTGCTAGGCGGACTTGAACCGCCGACCTCATCCTTACCAAGGATGCGCTCTACCGCCTGAGCCATAGCAGCAAATTATGATAATTTTCATCGTTCATACCGAACGCAAATTATATTACCATAATGTTTTGATTTTTTCAAGTGTTTTTTTGAATTTTTTTAAATTATTTTCAGGTCAACAGCCTTTTCAACAAGCTCCGCAAACAGTGCGCAGGACCAGCTGAACCAGCTTCTTGTGAATTTATTGGGGTCGTTGGCGTCAAAGCCCTCGTGCATATAGCCCGTATCGCCGTCTGTTGTTTCAAGCATACGGAGAATATCGCGGATTTCGTCGGGGTCATTGGTTGAAAGACCCTGCATTGAAAGAGCGATATGCCATATGTAGCCCTCGGGTGTGTGGGGACTGCCTACACCCTTTGCAAATTTGCCCTCGTAATAATAGGGGTTATCCTTGCTGAGAATAAAGCTGCGTGTATTCAGATAGATTTCATCGTCATAACCGCAGAATCCCAGATAGGGTGCGGAAAGAAGGCTGGGCACGTTTGCATCGTCAAAAAGGAAGTAATCGCCTTTGCCGTTAACCTCGCAGGCATAGATTTTGCCGTGGTTTTCACTTTCGACAACCGCATATTTTTTTATACCGTCGCTTATATCTTTTTTAAGATTTTCACATTCTGCAATAAGTGCTGTTTCTTCGGGATAAGCCGCTTTGAGCATCTCTGAAAGATAACCCAGAACAACAACGGCAAACATATTTGAAGCAACAAGATAACCGTAGCGGCAGGCATCGTCGCTGGGTCTGAAGCCCGACCAGGTCATACCCGTATAGTCAACGGGCTCACCCATTCCGTCATTGTGAATTGTATCCTGATACGGGCAGTTTTTTCTTGTAAATCTGTAAGGTGATTTTTCAAAATGGTGCTGCTCCGTGCGCCACAGATTGACGGTGATTTTTGTGCTTTCAATAAAATCATCACCAAGCACACCGCAATCCCCCGTTGCCTTCCAGTAAAGGTAAGCAAGGCGTATGGGGTAACAAAGGGAATCTATCTCATATTTTCTTTCCCACACAATGGGATGGTTTTCGGGGTAATCGTCAAACTCTTTGTGGTCGTTCGGCTCTTTTTTATACGCATTTGCGTAGGGCTCCATAGCGATGTACATTCTCTGCCTTTTGATTACGCCCTTGATTATTTCACGGATATCCTCGTTGTCTTTTGCAAGAGGAATGTAATGTGAAACCTCGGCGGTTGAATCGCGGAGCCACATTGCGGGAATATCGCCCGTAAGCACAAAAACAGAGCCGTCGGGCATAAATTCCGTTGCGGTTTCAAGGGTATTGGGGTAGCAGTTACGGTAAAGCTTTGCAAGCTTGGGACTGTATTTTTCAATAACGGAGCAATATCCGTCCATTCTTTTTTCAACGCAGGCAGGGATTTTCATATAATCTTTCCTTTCGGACTTATTTTAATTAATGATATAACTTTAAAAAAATATTGTCAACCGATTTTAAATTTTTTGTTAACGGGCTTGATTGTTACATAAGCATATTTACTGTAACAGTTAAATATGCTAAAATACACTCAGAGGAGTTGAAGCATATGAAAGAATACGGTCTGGTGCTTGCAGGCGGCGGTGCAAAAGGAATTTATCAGCTTGGCGCCTGGAAAGCAATGAGAGAACTGGGAATAAAATTCAATGTTGTTGCAGGTGTTTCAATAGGCTCAATAAACGGTGCCCTTATCGCATCGGACAGCTATGAAGAGGCTGTTGCGCTGTGGAAATGCGCATCGGTAGACAAGGGTGTTAAAATATCGGGTGAGCTGAAAGACCCCGAAAATCTTTTCAGCCTTAAGAATGCAGGCGTGCTGATTAAAGAAATAATGCGAAATAAGGGCATAGATGCATCCCCCACCAAAGACCTTCTGCTGCAGTTTATTGACGAAGAAAAGGTACGCCGCTCCCCCGTAAAATTCGGTATGGTTACATTCAACCTCAGCGAATTTGCTCCGGTTGAAATATTCATTGATAAAATTCCCGAGGGTGAACTTGTTGACTTTCTTCTTGCATCTTCAAAAGTACCCGGTGTAAGCAAAATCGGCCCCGAAGACGAACGTTACCTTGACGGCGGTGTATACGACAACGCGCCCATCGGACTTCTGCGCAAAAACGGCTACAACCGCATAATCGTTGTTGACATTTCGTCAATGAAGGGTCTGGGGCACAAAAGCGATATGACCAACGCCGAATTTATTTACATCCGTCCCTTCGACATTGAGGATCTGGGTGCCGCCTTTGATTTCAGCGAAGAAATGTATGAAAAGCGTCTTACAATGGGCTATCTCGACACACGCAAGGCATTCGGATATCTTTCGGGCAGACAGTTTTATTTTGAGCCTGACGTATTCAGAAAAATGATTGAGGAATACGGTTCGGATGCGGTTGAGCAGCTTGAAGAGCTCGGTGCTCAGCTGGGTATGGAAAGATTCAGAATATTTGACAAAGAAAGCTTCCTTTACGAATTAAAGGAGAAATATACCGAATACCGCAAGGAGCAGCAGCTCAAAGAGGAAGAAACGGAGCAGAAATTCTATGCACCCATCCTCAAAAGGCTTTCAAAGCTGAATCCCGATGACGATTATACCGAGGCATTTGCGGTGTTGGACAACCTGATAGCATAAAAAAGTGAGCTTGCACTGTGCAGGCTCACTTTTTGTTAAATATCTATTATTTTCGGTTCGGTTTCAAGTGCGGGAATAAGAACATTCATAACATCCTCTGTCCTGATTTTCAGCGTTGCGGAATTATCGCTCGGATGGCAGCAGATATATTCTTCTTTCAGCACATCACTGTCTATTGCAAGAGAAATCTTTTTTTCACCGTCAAAGATAAGGCTTGTAATGCTGAGTGAGCCGGGAGAAGTATTCAGCAGATTTTCCATATACTCACCCGATGCAAAGGAAAGCCTTGAGCATCCCAGCTTTTTTGAAACATCCTTTGTCACAAAGCGTTTGTCATCCCTCATCATAAGCAGGTAAAAAACCTTGCCCGAATCGGTTTTAAGAAGCAGGTTTTTGCATATTCTGCCGCCGATGAGCTGATTTACCGCCTGACATTCTTCAAGGGTAAACACGGAAGGATGGGTTACGATATCATATTTTATTCCTTTTTCATCAAGGAAAGTGCATACCGATGATGCTTTTTCACTCAGCTTCATAAAATCACTCTAAAAATGCAGATGCAAAATTTTCGCCGTCAATTCTGACGGTTTTCCACGGTCCGCCGCTTCTGTCTTCGTGGATAAGCACATTATCCTCAAAGGTGTGAATACCCGAATATGAGCTTTTTCCTCTTGAAATAGCCCAGTAGCCGTCAGGCTCATTCTCCTGTGCGGGATAAATGCTTTCGTCAAGGGTAAATTCTCCGTCATAAAGAGTGCCGCAGCAGAAATATACGATTTCATCATCTTTATTGAATTCTATATAACATCGGCTGTAACGGCTCTGAATAACATAAGCGCCGCTTTCGGTCTTTGAAAATTCAAGAAATTCCTCAACGGTTTCTTCATCGCCTTCTTCAACCGCATAGGTATAACGCAGACTGTCCGTTTCTTCATCATATTCGGCGGTATAGCTCTTTACCGTGGATTCCGAAACAAAAAGCAGCTCGTAATTTCCGCCGTCGGAATTGAAGGTGATATCCATACCCTCGCTCTGAAGCTTGTAGTAATCCTGTGCGGTCCGGTTTGTCATATCCGCGGTAAAGCCTTCAGTGATTGACAAGGTTTCGATTATAAACGGCTCAAAGGAAGTGAGGATATAATTATCATCAAGAAAATATTCATCCTTATTCTCTGACCTTATAACCGCATTGTGTGCCTCTTCAAGTATTGAAATCTTTGCACTCATTGCGGATAATACCGCCTCAAATCTGCTCAGACAGCCCTGAAAGTCCTTATCGGTATTGGTAATGTTGAGCATATCGGCGGTTATGACTCTGTCATCCCCCTTATCGGAGCAGGCACAGAGAAACAAAAGCATAAATGCAAGCAAAACTGCAAATGTTCTTTTCATTCATATTCTCCCAAAAAAGGAGTATGGCGTTAACCATACTCCCGGCAAAGTTAATTTTTCTCGCTGAGGATTTTTGCAAGCTCGTCCATAAATGTGTTGATATCCTTGAACTGGCGGTAAACCGATGCAAAACGCACATAAGCAACCTCGTCAAGCTCTCTGAGCTTATCCATTGCAAGCTCACCGATATGAACGGAGGTAACCTCTCTGTCCAGCGAATTCTGGAGGGTTGCCTCAATTTCGTTGACAGCCTTTTCAATGGCATCAAGGGAAACGGGGCGCTTTTCACAAGCTCTGAGCATACCGTTGAAAAGCTTGTTGCGGTCAAACACTTCTCTTGACTTATCCTTCTTAACAACTATAACGGGAACGCTTTCGATTATTTCATAAGTTGTGAATCGCTTCTGACAGCTTATGCACTCTCTGCGGCGGCGGATACGCTCGCCTTCATCGGTAGGTCTTGAATCGATAACCTTGCTTTCTTCACAGCCGCAAAACGGACATTTCATAATCTCCACACTCCTCGGAAGTTATATAATTTACTTCAGTATAACATATTTTGTTGAATTTGCAAGCTATTTCACAAATTTTGCAGATATTCAAGAGATTGGGTAAGCTCACTTTCATCCCCGAAGCCTGCACGGTAAAGCTCTATGACACCGCTTCCTTTATAGCCTGCACTCTCCATTATTTCAAACAGCTTTCTGAAATCAAAAATGCCCTTTGACGGTGCAACGCAGTCGCTCTGCGCATTGTGGTCGCTCAGATGAATGTGGGAAATACTGCTTTTGAATTCCTCTGCAAAGGCAAGAGGCTCAAAGCCCGATCTTACCGCCTGCTTCACATCAAAAACCATTCTGAAATCATCGCCCAACGCATCACGCATTTCACGAAGAAAATCGGGACTCTGACTGAAATGGGAATGAACGTTTTCCTGACAGACGGTGACACCGAATTCTCTGCCCGCCTCAACAAGCCACCGGAACCGGCTGAAATATTCTTCTTTTTCAATCTGACCCGGCAGCTTCATACCGTGAATGACAGAGATATCCGCACCTGCAAGGGCAGTCATTTCAAAGCATTTTTTATAGAACTCACGGACATCAAGGTAGCGGCGTTCATAATTGCCGAAAAGCATAAAGGTTTCGGAAAACGAAGAAAAAGGATGAACGGAAACTGTTTTCATACCGTATTCATCTTTTATTTTATTCAATTTCTTTATAAAATCAGGTGTGGTTTCGCTTATTGAATTAAGAAAAATCTCACTTGTTTTAACCCCTGCCCTGCCGAGGGTTTCAAGTGCCTTTTCCGTAGGCATGGGGTAAAGGCAGGAGGTTGAAATTCCCAGGTTCATTTACGGTCATTCCTTATCTGGTAATATTTTAGGTTTGAACACACGGCAGGTTTACTGTATAATTGAACACAAGGAGTGAACACACCGTGAGAAAAATTTTAAAAAATCTTCACCGCAGAACAAAAATTACGGTTGCCGTCTGCTGGTCTGCGGTTATTCTTATGCTTGCAGCTTCAACAGTGCTTTACATAGGTGCAGGCGGAATTTTTGATTACTACACCGCCGTTGACCTGAGCGAAAGTCTGCTCGCGCTTTGCAGACCTGCATCGGTTATTGCGTTTCTCGCATCTCTGGGGAGTGAGTATGCCGCAAAGAAACACAAAAAGACATAAATAAATCGCTTAATTTGAACGGAATTTTTCAGAATTCGCAATTCGTAATGCGCAATTCGTAATTAAGGGTCGCTTCGCTCCGATTGTATGTTTTTACACCCGAATCAGTCATGGGCGGAGCTTATCCGAAACTTTGAACTTTGCACTTTACACTTATTTTAAGAGTATACCACACAAAAATAATTATTTCAATATTGCAAAAAAGTCGAGAATATATCTCGACTTTTTTATTTTATTATGATATTATATATTGGTATTATTGCGTTAAAGCGCAAAACAGGAGGCGTTTTTATGCTCAGAGTGGCAATGCTTTCAAAATGGCACGTTCACGCCGAGGGCTATGCAAGAGAACTTGTTGAGACAGGCAAAGTAAAAATAACCGCCGTATGGGATGAAAAGCCCGAAAGAGGCGAAGAATGGGCAGGCAGACTGGGTGCGGATTTTGAGCCTGACCTTGATAAACTGCTGGCAAGGGATGATGTTGACGCAGTATGCTGCAACACTCCCACAACAATGCACACCGATGTGCTTATCCGTGCCGCAAAAGCAGGCAAACACATCTTTACCGAAAAAACACTTGCCTGCACCGTTGAGGAATGCAAGCAGATTGCAAAAACCGTTGAAGAAAACGGAGTTACATTTGTAATATCGTTCCCTGACAAAGCGTGGCCCATTGTCAAATTTGCAAAAGAACATATTGATAACGGAGATTTCGGCAAGGTAACAAATATCAGAATCCGCAATGCACATAACGGCGTCAGCGGTAAATGGCTGCCCGAATACTGGTTTATCAAAGAAGACTGCGCAGGCGGCGCAATGATGGATTTGGGTTGCCATGCAATGTACCTCTTATCTTATCTCTGCGGTAAGCCTAAAAAAATAACCGGCATTTCAAACATTCTTTTCGGCACGGGAGTTGACGAAAACGCAATTTCCGTTATCGAATTTGAAAACGGTATTATCGGCGTATCCGAAACTTCATTTGTTGCATTCTCATCACCATTCACCATTGAAATACACGGCACAGAAGGAATTCTTCTGTGGCAGGGCGGCGAAATCAAATACAAAACAACCCAAACCGCAAAGCTTAACAAAGGCTTTATTTCACCCGACAATCTTCCCAAGGAAGACGAAAAGCCCATCCCCCGTTTTGTTGATGCCTGCATTAACGGCACAGGCTCTCCCGAAGGTCTGGGTATGGAGGATGCCATTGCTCTTGCGGAGCTTCTTGAAAACACCTACATATCGTATGAAACGGGCAAAACCGTTGAAATAAAACAATAAGGAGAAAGAAATGAAAACCGAACTTCATTATTATGACATATTCCCCAAGGTTTTCCCTGCCGGCAAAGAGGTAACAATCACGATAAAGCCCTTGGGATATCATGCAGATTTTGAAACGCCTGACAAAATCGCTCTCTGCATTTACGGTCTCGAAGACGGTAACCCCAGAGATTATCCTTACAGAGGCAACGGAATTGAAATTCCTTTTGATTTTGACGGTTGTATCAGATTCACCCACACATTCCCCAAAGAGCAGCAATACTTTGTGAGAATTATGGACAAAGACAGCGGTAAGAGATTGCTTCAGCTCAGTGTTTATGCTCTTGCAGAAGACCTTTGCGGCAGATATCCTCTCATAGGCGATCTTCATATGCACACCTGCCGTTCAGACGGCAGACAGTGCCCCGCGGTAGTATGTGCAAATTACAGAAAGCACGGCTACGATTTCTTTGCAATCACAGACCACAACAGATATTACCCTTCACTTGAAGCCATTGAAACATACAAGGACGTTCCCATTGAATTCAATATCTGCACGGGTGAAGAGGTTCATCTTCCCGACCTTGCGCCCGACCACATAAACGACGTTCATATCGTCAACTTCGGCGGTAAATATTCGGTTAATGCCATTCTTCTTGACGAGCACACCGAAGAATTCGGCAATGACATTGACAAACGCCGCTTTGAAGGCTTCCCCTGCCCCGACCAGCTTACCGAGGATGAATACAGAGCAGAGGTTGACGCACTTGCCGCAACCCTCGACATCCCCGAAGGCATCGAGCCCTTCACATACGCAAGCTGTGTATGGGTATTCAACCACATCAAAAAAGCCGAGGGTCTCGGCATATTCTGCCATCCCTATTGGATTTCAAATGTTTATCAGGTACCTGAAAGCCTGACAGATTATATGCTCAAAACCCGTCCGTTTGATGCATTTGAAGTTCTCGGCGGCGAAAATTACTATGAGCAGAACGGCTTGCAGACCCATAAGTATTACGAAATCAAAGCTCAGGGCTATGATTTCCCCATCGTGGGCAGTACGGACAGCCACAGCTCAGTCAACAACGAAAATGCCTATGTTGCATCAACAATGGTATTCTCACCTGCCAACGAGTGTGAGGCGATTATTGATTCAATCAAGAAGTATTATTCGATTGCCATTGACGGCATAAGCAAGGAATACAGGCTTGTAGGCGATTTCAGGCTTGCAAAATACGCAAACTTCCTGCTCAAAGAATATTTCCCGCTGCATGACGACCTTTGCTATGAAGAAGGCAGAGCTATGAAGGATTATGCCTGCGGTGTTGAAGGTGCAAAGGAAACCCTTGAATTCATAAGCGGCAGAATTAAAAAACAACGCGAAAAATATTTCGCATTCTGAGGAGGTCAATACTTTGGAAAAACAGCGTTCACTTGAAGCCGCCGAAATGAAGCATCCCAACAAAATCGGATTCCGTGACGGTCTGGGCTATGCATTCGGCGATGCGGCAAATCTTTTTGTGCTTACTTACGTTTCATCATACCTTAAGGTTTTTTACACGGACATTCTTAAAGTAGCGGAAAACAAAATTACAACCCTGCTTCTTATTGCCAGACTCTGGGATGCAATCAATGACCCCCTCTGGGGCAACATCGTTGCAAAGAAAAGACCCAACAAAGACGGCAAATTCAGACCCTACATAAAATGGTTTTCAATTCCTCTGGGAATTATGGCGATGCTCTGCTTTGTTAATTTCAGAGATTTTACCGCAAACGAAACCCTTGTTATCGCTCTTATGTATATCACCTATATCGGCTACGGTATGATGTATACAACAATCAATATTCCCTACGGTTCACTTGCTTCCGTTATTACCGACGACCCCGACGGCAGAACCCTTCTTTCAACCTTCCGTTCAATCGGCGCAGGTCTGGGCGGCGCAGTTCCCCTGCTTATCGGTCCCATGGTTATCTACACCGTAACAGGCACAAACAGCCAGGGTGTTGCGGTTAAAGCCGCAGATGCGGGCGGTATGCTCAAATTCGGCGTAATAATGGGCGTTCTTTCGATAATCTTCTTCTTCCTTTGTTTCACAAATACCAAAGAAAGAGTTGCATCCGAGGAAGAACCTCAGGTTGACATCAAAAAGACCTATATCGGTATGCTTAAAAGCAGACCCTTCGTTGTTGCCGCACTTTCAGGTATCCTTATCAGCGGTCAGCTTCAGTTCGCATCACTTAACCAGTATCTTTACAAAAACTTCTTTGAAAATACCGACCTTTCAATTATCGGCACAATAGCAAACTATCTGCCCATGGCGGTTATGATTTTCTTTATGCCCAAGCTCGTAAAGAAATTCGGCAAACAGGAGCTTTGCAGTGTGGGCACCTTCTTCTCCGCAGTTGCGGCTGTGCTTATGTTCTTCGTTGTTCCCCACTGTGACAGACTGGGCAGCGGTCCCGTTGTGTTTATGATATTCACATTCATCGTAGGCTTCGGTTACTCATTTGTAAGCATCACAAACTGGGCAATCATCACCGATGTTATTGACTATCAGGAATACAAAACGGGTATCCGCAGCGAAAGCGCTGTTTATGCGGTTTACACCTTCTGCCGCAACCTCGGTCAGACCATTGCCGATGTCGGCGGTATGAAGCTTCTTGGTGCTGTTGCAGGCTATAACGGCGCAATCCACGGCTCAGCAGGCTATGTTGAAGGCGTCGGCGAAGGCATCCTTTTCGTATGCACAATCATCCCCGCAATTGTTTATACTCTTGTATTCATCCTTTTCAAATTCGGCTATCCTCTTAACAAATCAAAGCTGGATGTTATGTATAAGGAACTGAGAGTAAGACGCGAAGTAACAGAATAAAAAATGCCCCGTACAGCGTTGAACTGTACGGGGTTAAATTTTATCTTACCATCTGTTTTCAACGTACTCGCAGAAGGTGTTCAGGTCTTTTATTTCGATTTTTGTGCCGTCATCAAGGGTAACGTCGCCGTTCCATATTCCGAAAATCTGGTGGCAGTTCATTCTTCCGATTTTGAAGTCCACATCCGTGTGGTTATCGAAGGTAGGCATCATAGTCATATTGAATCTGCCGTCTTCGGAAATAAACTTCCACGGTTCAAGGAACCTGTCTTTGGGGAACTTTTCAACATCAACCGCACCGAATTTGTGAACCTTTCCGTCATAGAAAATGCAGGTTTCGGTGGCGTTGCTTTCGTTGCCGATTGCCCAGGTAATCTCAAAGCCCAAAAGGTGCTTTTCTCCCTTTTCATCGGTTATGTACTGATTGCCACTGCCCCAGTACCATACCATTTTGTGAACGGTATTGACTCTGCCCCAGTCAAGGGTGCAGAATGCAGTATCTTTTGAAAATTCATAAACATAATCTCCGCAGACAAACTTGCCTTCACAAGGCATACACATCTGCTTGGTTGTCATAAAATACTTGGTATCGTCGCCGTCGAAGGGAAAGACGGTTGTTATGTTTTCAAGGCCGGGCATAATATCCATTGAAACACTGACCTCAACGCTCTTGCCCTTGTATTTGCCTTTATACCAAAGAGTTCTCTCTGTTTCTTTTGTATCGAAATCAAACTCGGTTTTGCCGATTTTATCCTTGTATCTGTTGGGCACATCGCCCTTTGCGGGAGGAACGTGCTTATTTGCGCCCAGGAAATACTGCATCGAATCGCAGATAATCTCGCCCGTTCTGATGTTGGTAAGCTTTGCACCTACATAACCGCCCAGATTGATGTTGGCAAAGCTGACAAGAATCTGCATTTCACCGTCATAGATATTATAGAAATCCCATTCCTTGCGGCTCATAATGCCCGTTTTAACCAGATTGCGGTCATACTCAAAAACATTGCGTCTTGCCCATCCCCTGGCGTTCAAAGTGCCGTCAGGGTTAAGCAACGGAGTGCTTTCGGTATATTCTGTCTGCTTTGATTTTTCAGCCCAATCCTTGAAGGGCACATAGGTTCTTTTAAGTTCTGTGCTCATTTCATCTTCCTCCCTTACAACATCATTTTACAACGGATTATGATATTTTTCAACAAAAAGATAATTATTTCAGAATTTGTGTAACTGTTATGATAAGTTACACGATAAATTGGAATTTATCAAACAGATAAACTGAAAAGTACAAGTTGTTTCTATTATTTTGTATTCTTTTCCTTAACAAATACGGCAATATACAATGCATATCCACCTGCAATAATTGTAATTAAAAGGCCCGAAAAGATTTGTCTTTGTGGTGTCATTACAGCTTCATTCAAAAATGCACTCAATCCATTAAAAACACTGTGCGTTATAATACAAGGCAGCAAGCTTTTTGTCTTGTAATAAATCATCACGAACGCAAATCCTATAGCCACTGCATATATTACCTGTAAGATATTGGGTAATAATTCTGCCCCGGAACCATTTATAAGATTCACAATATGCCCGATTCCAAATGTGATACTTGAAACAATAATCGCTGATTTCACACCATTCTCAGCCATTGCTTTAAACAAAAAACCACGGAATATCATTTCTTCAAGAAAACCAACACAAAACATGGACAAGATATATAACATTACTTCTAACGTTGATTCCTTCAGTACAACACCATACCACAAATTGGCTGTCAGAAGAATAATCAACGGAAAGTAAAACAGCATCTTTGCTGAGATAATCTGTGGCTTACAAAGACCATATTTTTCTATCAATCCATTTCTTTTTACAAAGAAAACTAATACCACAGACAGTGCTATCAATATAGGTAATGTAACAATCTTTGAGAACCCTATAGCTGTCGATATATTATCTCCCACTGATGCAAGTATAACATATGCAATAATCCATGCTATTGCAAACCAAATTTCACTCTTCTCATATAATTTTTTTATCACTTCCTGCAACCTTCCCGTCAAAGTCTTATTTGTTGAAATGATTATATCACACCTGATGCGAAATTACAATCGAGTGCGGGTGTTCACAAAAAAATCATTGCGAAAGCTGATACACCTTCGGTGATGATATACAGCCTGACGGCTGATTATATACCATTGCTTTCGCAATGGATAAAAAAAATCCAAGTCAAAAGACTTGGAATTTTTTGGAGGTGCCACCCGGATTTGAACCGGGGAATCAGAGTTTTGCAGACTCGTGCCTTACCACTTGGCTATGGCACCATACACTATTAAGTTATGAAGACCAACAGGAATTTATGCTAAAAAAATGGAGCGGATGACGAGGCTCGAACTCGCTACCTCCACCTTGGCAAGGTGGCGCTCTACCAGATGAGCTACATCCGCACCTGTTGGTGCCTCCGGCCGGAATCGAACCAGCGACACGTGGATTTTCAGTCCACTGCTCTACCAACTGAGCTACAGAGGCATAGAAATGACCTGTAATTTTCATTACAGGTCACTCAATGGCGACCCGGAACGGGCTCGAACCGTCGACCTCTAGCGTGACAGGCTAGCGTTCTAACCAGCTGAACTACCGGGCCAAATGGTGGGAACAACAGGGCTCGAACCTGTGACCCTCTGCTTGTAAGGCAGATGCTCTCCCAGCTGAGCTATGCTCCCACGTTGGCGTCGCTTTCGTCAAGCAACGTACTGTATAATACACTACTTTTTCGGAATTGTCAACCCTTTTTTTGAAATTTTTTTAATTTTTTTCAAAAAAGTTTTTAGTTCTTTTCCGGAATTATTTTTCGACAAGTTTCAGAACTTCTTCCGAAGTGAAATTATACTTCTTATCGCAGAAATGGCAGGATACTTCCGTCACCTTTTCCTGTGCCATTTCAAGCAGACTTTCCTTGCCCGTACTGATAAGTGCCTTTGCAACTCTTTCTCTTGAGCAGTTGCATCTGTATTCGGGTCTTGATGTATCAAGCACCTCAAGGTCAAAGCCCTTAAGCACGCTGCGGCAGATATCCTCGGGAGTCATTCCGCTTGTAAGCATCTGTGTTACCGCAGGAATATCCTTTATACACTCTTCAACCTTGTCAATGGTATCATCCATCGCAGTGGGCAGAAGCTGAATAATAAATCCGCCTGCCGCCTGAATTGACAAATCGGGATTCACAAGCACGCCCAGTGCACAAACACTGGGAAGCTGCTCGCTTGTTGCGAAATAGCTTGTGATATCCTCGGCAATCTCGCCTGACACAATGGGAATCTGACCGATATAGGGCTCGTTCATGCCCAGGTCCTTCATAACGGTGAGAGTGCCGTCTGTACCCACCGCACCGGCAACATCAAGCTTGCCTTTGACATTGAGAGGAATTTCCACCACGGGGTTTGAAACATAACCTCTTACGTTGCCCTCGCTGTCCGACACGGCTATAACGGAGCCTGCAGGACCGCCGCCGTTAAGACGCAGAGTAATACTGTTATCCTTACCTTTAAGAACGGCACCCATCATTGAAGCCGCCGTGAGAAGTCTGCCCAGGGCGGCAGAGGTTACGGCAGATGTCTGATGAATCTGCTCCATTCTGTTAACTATATCCGTGGTATCCGCCGCAATAACGGTGAGAGTACCGTCGGTTGAAATCATTCTTACAAGTTCACTCATATTATCACTTCTTCTTTGCTAAAAATACTGCCCTTTCGCTGTCGGGTCTTACACTGTCGGTTGTAAGGTCGTCAAAGATACCCACAACCTCAAAGCCTGCCTGAGAAAGCCAGGCGGAAATATCCGCAAGCTCATATGCCTGCTCCGAAAAGCTTTCTCCGCTGCGGTAATAAACGCCGTCCTCTTCCTCAAAAAAATCAAGGCTGATTTCAACGCTGTTATCATCGCTGTTATAATTATTCTGCCACACGCAGAACAAATCATCAAATTCATAAACAAAAGCGTTATCCGCAAGCACATTCTTATGCTTATGTATTGTGTTCACATCAAATGCAAAAGCACCGCCTTTGTTCATAAAGAGGGATACCTTTTCAAAGGTGCGTTTCACATCACCCGCACTGCCCAGATGGTTAAGACCGTCAAGCACGCAGATTGCACAGTCAACGGTGCCGTAAAGGTCGATATCCTGCATAGGCTGATTGAGAAGAAGCAGGCGTGTACCGCTTTCAAACATCTTCTGCTGCGCCGCATTAAGCATACCCACACTGCTGTCAACACCGATTACCTCAAAGCCCTTTTCAGCCATTTTAACGGACATATTGCCCGTGCCGCATCCCAGGTCAAGGAGTATGCCGCCTTCAATTCCGCACAGTGAAAGAAGCCTGCAAAAATAATCTGCACGCTTCTCATACTCAACATTATCTGTCAGGCGGTCGTAGAATCGGGAAAAATTATCGTAGGACATTACTTTTCCATCCTCTTGAAGATTTCCTCATATCCGTTGCAGCCGTACTGCAATGAACGGTTAACGCGGCTGATTGTTGCAGTGCTTGCACCTGTTGCGGCAACTATATCGCTGTAAACCTTCTTATCTCTGAGCATCTTTGCAACAACAATTCGTTGCGAAAGAGCTTTAAGCTCGGGCACGGTGCAGAGGTCCTCAAAGAAATCGTAGCATTCTTCAAGAGACTGAAGATTGAGAATTGCGGAGAAAAGAAAATCAACATTATCGTCTTTGATTTTGTTAGCCATTTTGTTTTCGTCCTTTCAAAGCACTTTTATACTTTAACATTTTAGCATACGAAACGCAAAATGTAAATATCAAAATCCAAAAATTTTAGCCGATGCAATATATATTATGGTACACATTATCAAAAAGCATGGATATACCGTTGCAAATGCGGTTTTGCAAAGCCCGTCTTTGATGCTTCTGCCTGCCCTTCTCTTTTTCGACATTGCGTGCAGAAGCTCTGCAAGAAGATAGGGCACCGTGCCTGCAAAGATAAGAGCAAAGGGTCCGTAGCCGCCGAGAATTATATCCCCTGCAAAAACTCCGCCGCATACCGGAAGTGCAATTGCACCGTAAAGAGGCATAAGCCGCGACTCCGAAAATCTTTCAAACACGCATTTGATGCCGAGAACAAGAACAAGCATAAACACGGTCATAAGCCTTGCGGCGTATGCAGACCCCGTAAGCACCAAAGCCATAGGTATTACATTATATAAGGTGCGTTCAATTCTGTCACAAAGCAATGTGTTGCAATTCTTTTCTTTTTTATCGCAATATAATCCGTACGCATTTACGGCAATTATCCCTGCCGCAAGCAGACCAACCGCAAGAGGCATGAATTTTTCGGCAGACGGTGGTAATGTATTCAGACCCGACGAAGCAATCATACCGTTGATTTCCTCAACGGCAGAGATTTTTCTGCAAAAGCCGATTGCAACACCTGCACCGCCGATTGCGCCGAGAGTGAATTCCATGGTCTTCCAGCCGTCATAGATGCCGTTTCTGAAAAAGCGGTCAAAAATGTATTTGCCGTTACTCACAGGGAAAACGGTGGCTTCGTAAAATTTCATTGCAGCAAGCCAGCCGAGACCGCCGCCAAGGAAGCCGCCCCATATCATTGAAAGCATAAGGGAATCGTTTCTGATAATACCCAGCGCTATAAGTGCAAGCAGGGTCACAAGGTTGCCGCCCCACTCCTCACGGCGTGTGCGGGAGTAATAGCATTTGGGATGAATACCTTTTTCTTTATTATAGGGTGTGTTGAAAATATAATACCCGACAAGCTGGAACACGGGAATAAGCAGACAGAAAATCATGATATCTGCAAGGGAATATTTGTTGCCTGCCATTGATGAAATTGCAAAAGCGATAAAACCGCCGCAGATTGAAAACCACAGCGCACCTTTGAGGAATAGTCCCGAGTACCCCTTAACGGGGCGGTAACCCCTGCCTGCGTCACGGTGAAGCACAAAACCGATGGTTTCGCCGTAGGTTTCGCTTCCGCCGTAGGTCATACCCATAAGACCTGCTGCCGCAACAGTCCAAAAATTTTCATATATTCCGCCGCCTGCGAAACGGGCAAGTATAAGACCGATAAACGCACCGGGCAGCATTGCACCCTTTTCGCCGCCGATAACGGTGCCGCGCATACCCCAGCCGTAGCTTGAAGCAAGCATTACGAAAAGAACGCATATAATCATATCGGAAATACCCATCAAATCATCTCCTTTTTATCATTTTAGCATATTAAAACGAAAAATCATATACTTTATGAATAAAAATCAAACATAATGCTTGCACATACGGAAAGTAAAGTGTATAATGTATCTACCTTAGTATGTTGAAAGAGGTATATTATGGCAGATACATATATCAAAGCCCTTATTTCATATGCGGTAAAAAAAGGGCTTATCGAAGAATGCGACAGACCTTATTGCACAAACAGCATACTTTATCTTCTGAAAAAAGATGCTTACGACGATACCTGCGCCGAGGCAGAGGGTGAAATAAACGAAATCCTTGACGGTCTTTGCGATTACGCCGCCGAAAAGGGCATAATCGAGGATTCGGTTACATACAGGGATTTGTTTGACACCGCACTTATGGGTGCACTTACTCCCCGACCCTCTCAGGTTATCGGCAGATTCCGTTCACTTTATGATGAAAGCCCCGAAAAGGCAACAGACTATTACTATAACTTCAGCTGCGATACCAATTACATCCGCCGTGACAGAATCGCAAAAGACCTTAAATGGCAGTACAGCGGCGAATACGGCACAATTGATATCACCGTTAACCTTTCAAAGCCCGAAAAGGACCCCAAGGCTATTGCCGCCGCAAAGAATGCACCTCAGTCAGGCTACCCCAAGTGCCAGCTTTGCAGAGAATGTGAGGGCTATGCGGGCAGGGTTGATTTCCCCGCAAGGCAGAATCACAGAATAATCCCCATCACAATCGATAATTCGGGCTGGTTCATGCAGTATTCACCCTATGTTTATTACAACGAACACTGCATTGTTTTCAACGGTAAGCATACACCCATGAAAATTGACCGCAGTGCATTTGCAAAGCTTCTTGAATTCGTTACACTCTTCCCCCACTATTTTGTAGGCTCGAATGCAGACCTGCCCATCGTCGGCGGCTCAATTCTCAGCCACGAGCATTTTCAGGGCGGCAGATACGAATTTGCAATGGAGCGTGCCCCCATTGAGAAAAAGCTTTCATTCAAAGGCTTTGAGGATGTTGAGGCAGGCATTGTAAAGTGGCCTATGTCAACAATCAGGCTTCTCTCCGAAAGCCCCGAAAAGCTTGTTGACCTTGCAGATAAGATTCTTGCAAAGTGGCGTGAATACACAGACGAGGGTGCATTTATATTCGCACATACCGATGTGCCTCACAACACAATAACTCCCATTGCAAGACGCAGAGGCGCAAAGTATGAGCTTGACCTTGTGCTTCGCAACAACATCACAACCGAAGAGCATCCCATGGGTGTTTATCATCCCCATGCAGAGCTTCATCACATAAAGAAAGAAAACATCGGTCTTATTGAGGTTATGGGTCTTGCAGTATTGCCCCCCAGACTCAAAACTGAGCTTGAAGCCCTTGCAGACGCAATGGTAAACGGCAAGGATTTGCGTGCAGATGCACTCACCGCAAGCCACGCGGATTGGGTTGAGGAATTCCTGCCGTCTTACGGTGAGGTTACCGCAGAGAATGTGATGAGCATTCTTGAAGCGGAAGTAGGCAAGGTATTTGCAACCGTACTTGAACACGCAGGTGTATTCAAGCGCACGGAAGAAGGCTTTGCCGCATTTATGAGATTCGCCGAATCTGTATAATCACGGAAACAATACCGAAAGTTTTACTTTTCGAAACAGAAATCATATAAGTCTGAAATGCAACAATATCACGCACATTCGAGCATTTTTCTCTTTGACATACGCCCGTATGTCTGCATCGAAGAAATGCCCGACTGCACGCAATCTGTTACATTTCAGATGCGAAGCAGTTTTGAACGAGGAAATTTTCGTCGTGTCAAGGCGAAAATTTGCAGGAATACGAGGCTATTTCAAGAATTTTCAACGAAGATACGGCGGAAAGGTTCCGTTCAAAACCTTATCAATTTCTGTTTCAAAAAGTAATATTATAATGTAAAGGAGAAATTCCCAATGAAAAAAATTCTTGCAATTCTGCTTGCACTTGCAATGCTTCTCGGCTTTGCAGCCTGCGGCGGAAACACAGAAGACGAAACCACCACAACCACAACAGCAGCAGAAGAAGTAACAGACGAAGCTCCCGTTGAGGAATCAACAGAAGCAGCTTCAGACGACGTTTCTGCAGAAGACCCCTCAGCAGAAGATCCCTCAGCCGCCGACGAAAGCACATCAGCAGAAGAATCAACTGATGCAGCTGCCGAAAAGGCTCCCGAAACAACCGCTGAAATCCTTGCTTTTTACAATGATGCAATCAACAAGGCATATGCAGCAAAAGTCGGCTTCAACAAAGAGCGCTACACCGACAACGAAACTCTTAATGCAGGTTTCCTTCTCAAGACATTCGGTAACCTTATTTACAGCTTCATGGGCATCGGTGCCGAAAACAAGTACACAATGGACGTAACAAAGGGTGAGTGGGAAAGCGATGTTCCCCACCATTACCTCAGAAAGAGCACTCTTGCAGAGTCTGACCTTACAGGTGCAAAGTGCACAGAGAACAACGGCAAATACACAATCACTCTCAACGTCAAGGGCGGCACCAGCAAGGCTTCAAAGTCAGAATCCTGGACAAAGGCTCCCATTGACAAGTGCGGTATCTGCGTCGGCGATGCAGACAAGAGCTACTTCGACCACAAGACTGCTCCCGTTATTTTCAGTGCAATCGGCGAAGTTCTCAGCAGCGCAGTTATTGAGGAAAGCTACAAGAATGCAGTCGTTAAAGCAGAAATCGACGCAGCAACAGGCAACCTTATCAGCCTTACCGTCGAATTCGACATTGACGTTGTAATCGATGCAGCAGGCGGCGGTAATGCAACAGGCAAAACTCACGTCTTCTACAGAAACTTCAAGTATTAATCCGCTTACATAAAAACACAGGCTTGTATAGGTTATTCCTATGCAAGCCTGTTTCTTTTGCTTTACAGAGTTATTAATAAAGAAATTTTTTAAGTTCCTCCGCAAACTGCTTGGGGTCGATGTTGCAGAGCAGATGGGCATCGGTGCCCATATTGAAGGTTACGCCCGCTTCCCTGCCGATATTGAAATATCTGCGGTGGAAATCGGGGTCTTTTTTAACGGCGGGAACATTGATTTCCCAGGCAATTCCGCGGCTGTCTGCCTTTGCCATTATATCGCCCAGTTCGTTATCGGTATAAGCTCTGGTAACATCCTTAAAATCATCAAAAGCGTGGATATAACCTGACATAAAGGGATGTGCAAAGCAGTCAACTCTGCCGCTTTCGATTACGCCGTCAACAATGGCAAGCATATGCTCAGCATAGCCTCGGGGAGTTTTGTTTTCGGGATGCTCCCAATAACCCTGATGATAGTGGTTGGTTGTGTAAAGTCTGTAATCCAGTGAGCTGTCGCAGGCAATATCGTCGGCAAATTTGCCGATACCGTAAGCGGAAAGCTCCGCACCCACATAAACCTTTACCTTTGTTTCCATATCTGCGATTTCGCGGAGAATATCGTATCTCTGCTGCGCAACCGCATTCCGCTTGTCTATGTAGTTATGGTCGGTCATTGCAATCATTTCAAGCCCTGCTTTTTCGGCGGTAAGCACAATATCCCTTGCTTTCATTTCCGGCTTTGCACAGCCTGAAAAACGGGTATGAATATGAAGATTATGCCTTACAAGCTCATCGATATCATAAGTTTTTTCGTGTAAAAACATTTTTAAAGCTCCAATCCGAAAAGTTTATTTGCATTTGCTCTCGTCAGGTCAAGAATTTCCTGCGGTGTCACTCCCCTGACTTCGGCAATAACCTCTGCCGTATAGGGAATGAAAGAAGAATCGCAGCGTTTGCCTCTGAAAGGCACAGGTGTCATATATGGGCAGTCGGTTTCGATAAGAAGTCTGTCCGCAGGTACAACCTCCGCAACCTCACGGGGCTTGCGTGCATTTTTAAAAGTCACCGCTCCGCCAAGACCGATATACATACCAAGTTTTACGATTTCCTTTGCCGTTTCGGCAGAACCCGAAAAGCAGTGCACAACGCCCTTGGGTCTGTATTTTTTCAGAAGATTAAAGGTATCCTCGTGAGCCTCTCTGTCGTGAATAATCACGGGCATGTCCAGTTCCTTTGCAAGGGCAAGCTGTTCTTCAAACACCCTCTGCTGAATGTCACGGGGTGAAAAATCATAGTGATAGTCAAGACCGATTTCGCCAACAGCAACGCATTTCTTCTCTTTGCAAAGCTTTTCAAGCACGGAAATATACCCTTGCTTACAGCCTTCCGCTTCGTGGGGATGCACTCCGCAGGCGGCATAAACATAATCAAATTCATCCGCAAGCTCAAGGCTTTTCAGGGATGATGCCATATCGCTGCCGCAATTTACAATGCCGCAAACGCCCTGCGTGGGCAGGGCGCTTAAAAGCTCTTTTCGGTCAGCATCGAAGGCTTCGCTGTCGTAATGTGCATGACTGTCAAAGATATTGTTCATAGTTTATCTTACCTTACTTCCTGCAGGAATGCCGTCAACAAAGATAACCTTTACATCCTCGCCTGCATCGGCGGCAACAATCATTCCGTGGCTTTCAACGCCGCAGAGTGTTACGGGCTTAAGGTTTGAAACAAGAATGATGCTCTTGCCGATAAGCTCCTCGGGTTTGTAATAAAGTGCAATACCCGAAGCAACGGTTCTGGGGTCGCCGGTACCGTCATCAAGTGTCAGCTTAAGCAGCTTCTTTGCTTTTTTGACGGGCTCGCAGGCTGTGATTTTTGCAACTCTCAGGTCAACCTTTGCAAAATCCTCAATGCCGATTTTGGCAATGCCCTGAATTTCTTCCTTGAGAGGATTTACGGGCTCTGCCGCCGCCTTTGCGGCTTCAAGCTCTGCAAGCTCCTTTTCAAGATCGATTCTGGGGAAGATAATATCGCCCTTCACAACGGTGTAGGTTGCTTCCTTACCGAACACACCGCTTTCATCCCATTCAAAGCTATCGGACAAACCAAGCTGAGCTCTGATTTTTGAAGCGGTTTCGGGCATAAAGGGAGCAATAAGAACGGAAATGATTCTTATGCTTTCGCAAAGGTTATACATAACCTCTGCAAGCCTTGCCTGCTTTGCCTCATCCTTTGCAAGTGCCCAGGGTGCGGTTTCGTCAATATACTTGTTGGTTCTTGAAACGAACTTCCAGATATTTGTAAGTGCAACAGAGAAATTCAGCTTATCGAGTTCAGCCTCTGCATCACCCTTTGTTGCGTTTGCAAGGGCTTTGAGGTCATCATCGAACTCCCCTGCCTCACGGGCTTCGGGAATTGTTCCGCCGAAATATTTCTTCACCATTGCAACTGTTCTTGAAACAAGGTTTCCAAGGTCGTTTGCAAGGTCTGAATTGATTCTGTTGATGAGATTTTCGTTGGAGAAAATACCGTCTGAGCCGAAAGCGATTTCTCTGAGAAGATAATAACGCAGTGCATCAACGCCGTATCTTTCCGCAAGAATAACGGGGTCAACAACATTGCCCTTGGACTTACTCATTTTGCCGCCTTCGAGGAGCACCCAGCCGTGGCCGTATACCTTTTCGGGCAGAGGCTCATCAAGTGACATAAGAAATGCAGGCCAATAAATGGTGTGGAAACGGATAATGTCCTTACCGATGAGGTGAACATCCGCAGGCCAGAATTTTTTATACATTGTGTCATCCTCGGAGCCGAAGCCCAGAGCGGTGATGTAGTTTGTAAGTGCATCAAGCCATACGTAGATAACATGGTCCTCATTGACAGGCACGGGAATACCCCACTTGAAGGATGAACGGGATACGCACAAATCCTGCAGACCGGGCTTGATGAAGTTATTCACCATTTCATTCTGTCTGCTCTGAGGCTCGATGAAGCCGGGATGATCTTCATAATATTTGAGAAGCTTGTCGCCGTATGCGGAAAGCTTGAAGAAATAAGCTTCCTCACGCTCATTTGTAACAAGTCTGCCGCAATCGGGGCACTTGCCGTCAACTGCCTGAGTTTCAGTCCAGAAGGATTCGCAGGGCTTGCAGTAAAGACCCTCATAATAGCCCTTGTAAATATCGCCCTTTTCATACATTTTGGTGAATATCTTCTGAACTGCCTTTTCGTGGTAATCATCGGTGGTACGGATGAACTTATCGTTTGAAATGTTCATCAGCTTCCACAAATCCCTGATACCCGCAACGATTTTGTCAACATACTCCTTGGGAGTAACGCCTGCTTCCTTTGCCTTATCCTCAATTTTCTGACCGTGCTCATCGGTACCTGTCAGAAAGAAGGTGTCAAAACCCTGAAAGCGCTTGTAGCGTGCCATTGTATCTGCCGCTACGGTTGAATAGGTATGGCCGATATGAAGCTTATCCGAGGGATAATATATCGGCGTTGTTATATAAAAAGTTTTCTTATCCATTATTTTCTACCTCTCGGTGTGAATTAAAGCAGGCTTGCAGCTGCCTCATCAAGGAAGATAACCGCATCTTCGTGCTGCTGAAGAATCGATGCAGGGCACTGAGGAGTTACGGGGCCGTTAATCATTGCCTTTACTGCCTCTGCCTTTGAAGCACCTGTTGCGATAAGCACGATTTTCTTTGACTTCATAATTGAGCCGATGCCCATTGTCATAGCGTAACGGGGCATGGGAATATCGTCAAAATAGATTGAATTTGCTTCTATTGTGCTGTCTGTAAGCTTGATTTTGTGGCTTTCGCCTGTGAATTCATCGGAGGGCTCGTTGAATGCGATATGGCCGTTTCTGCCGATACCGAGAAGCTGAATATCAATACCGCCCTTTGAAGCGATATCTGCCGCATAGCGTGCGCTTTCAGCCTCGGGGTCAGGTGCATTACCGTCAAGAAAGCCAACGTTATCAAGGTTGATATCAAGCTTTGAGAAAAGGTTCTCGTTCATAAATGTGTAGTAGCTGTTTTTATGGGTTTTGGGAAGGTCGCAGTATTCGTCAAGGTTGAATGTCTTAACATCCTTGAAGCATACATTGCCCGCCTCATACTCAGCAGCTATGTAGTTATAAGTGGGAACGGGAGTTGCACCTGTTGCAAGACCAAGCACGCAGGAGGGGTTCTCCTTAACAAAATCGCAGAAAAGCTTGCCTGCCGCTGCGCCGATTTCGGCTTCGTTCTTAAAAATTCTGATATCCATAATATCTGATCCTTTCTTTAGGAAATTTTTATTTCGCAATGATTTTCGGATGAATCATATATTGCCTGCATGATTTTTGATGTTTCGACGGCGTAATCTATGTGCTGCTGATTCTTGGCACCCGTCTTAATGCATCTGATGAAATCGTTGACTTCACTTTCGTACATAACCGCTTCAAGAGCTTCAACCTTTGTTTCGGTAAGCATACCGTTCTTTACGCCCCACATACGGAAGTTGGAGCAGTAATTAAGACGGATGCCTGCCTTATCGCCCATGAAGTCGATATACATTTCGTCCTCGCCTACATTCTGTGCCCATGCGCCGTTAAAGCTGATAACGGGGCCCGAGGTACGGATAATGCCCGTAACGGAATCGTCAACATCATAGGTGCCGTTCATATCCGCACTGTCCTTTGCCCACATACCCGTATAGGTGTAATTGGGAATATCCTTGCCAAGCTTGCAGAATGCCTCGCCCGATGCGGTAAGGGGCTTGGGATCGCCGCAACAGTACATTATAAGGTCAAGGAAGTGAACGCCCCAGTCAATAAGCGTGCCGCCGCCGGACTTTGCCTTGGTGGTGAAATCGCCGCCGATGCCGGGGATTGAACGGAACTTGCGGAAGGAAGCATAAACGTGATAAACCTCACCAAGCTCGCCGCTGTCAATAAGCTCCTTGATTTTCATAACATATGTATTAAAGCGGTTGCAAACGCCGATGTTGAGCACCTTGCCCGTTTCGTGAGCAACCTTCTGCATTTCGAGAGCTTCCGAAAGAATTCTTGCGGCAGGTTTTTCACAAAGCACGTGCTTGCCTGCCTTCATAAAATCAATCGAAATAATTGAGTGAAAATCGTTGTGTGTGCAAACGGAAACAGCATCAAGCTCGGGATCGTTGAGAAAATCGTGATAGTCAACAACCGCCTTGCCGCAGCCGTACTTCTCAACGGCAGCTTCTGCCCTTTCGGGAATGATGTCGCAGAAATACTTGATTTCTGTTTCATCGTTCTTAATATATGCAGGAATGTGCGAGGAATGCGCAATGTTTCCGCAGCCGATAACGGCAACCTTGATTTTTGACATAAAAATTACCTCCAACAATAAATGAAAGTCATAATTTTCTATTAAATAATATATCACAAATTTAAAAAAAGTAAAGTTAATTATAAAAAAAACTTGATATTCATTCAAAGCTTTGATATCATTAAGTTAAACTTTTTTGTAAGGAGAATAATTATGGGCAGATTTCCTATCGGTGTTATCATCGACAGTTTCAGAACAGATATCCCCACAGCGGTCAAAAAGGCTGCGGCAGTGGGCGCACAGGGCATTCAGGTTTATTCAACCCACGGTGAAATGGCTCCCGAAAACCTGAACGCTCAGAAGAGAGCGGATTTCAGAAATCTTGTTGCCGACAACGGTCTTGTTATTTCCGCACTCTGCGGCGACCTTGGCGGAGGCGGCTTCTGCTTTGCAGACAGAAACCCCGAAAAGATTGAAAAATCAAAGAGAATCATCGACCTTGCAAAGGAGCTGGGCACAGATGTTGTTACAACTCACATCGGCGTTGTTCCCTCTGACAGCAGTATTGACAGATACAAGGTTATGCAGGAAGCCTGCTTCGAGCTTTCTCGCTATGCAGACAGCATCGGCGCACACTTTGCTATCGAAACAGGCCCCGAAACCTCGGCTGTTCTCAAAGAATTCCTTGATTCTCTCGGTTCAACGGGCGTAGGCGTTAATCTTGACCCCGCAAACCTTGTTATGGTTACGGGCGACGACCCCGTTCAGGGCGTATACAATCTGCAGAAATACATCGTTCACACCCACGCAAAGGACGGCAAGCAGATTTTCTATAAGGACCCAGAAATCGTTTACGGTCTTAAGAAGGATGTTATTATCACAGAGGATTCATTCCTTGAAGTGCCTCTCGGTGAAGGCAGCGTACGCTGGTCCGAATACCTCAACGCTCTTGAAGATATCGGCTACAAGGGCTTCCTGACCATTGAAAGAGAAGTCGGCGACGACCCTGCAAGAGATATCGGTGCAGCAGTTGAATTCCTTAAAAATCTCGGTTAATCAGGCGGTGTTGAAATGAAAATCGGAGTCAGCAGTTACAGCTTTCAGCAGCTTATTTCCGCAGGCAAGGAAACTCAGCTTTCAATAATGAAAATCGCCAAGGATATGGGCTTTGACGGCATCGAATTCATTGACCTTGACCCTCCCGAAGGCGTTACGGAAGCACAGTATGCCGAAATGATAAGGGAAGAAAGCGAAAAGCTTTCACTGCCCGTTACTGCCTACACAATCTCCGCAAATCTGCTTAAAGACACAGGTGTTGATGCCGAGGTTGAACGCATCTGCCGCAAGGTTGATGTTGCAACGATTATGGGTGCAAAGAATCTCCGCCACGATGCGGCATGGAGCGTTCCCGACGATATCAGGGCATTCGCAGGCTTTGAGCAGGTACTACCCACACTCGTTGACGGCTGTAAGAGGGTTACGGAATACGCTCAGACAAAGGGTGTTACAACAATGATTGAAAACCACGGCTTTTTCTGTCAGGACAGTGAAAGGGTGGAAAAAATCATAAATGGTGTAGGAAACGCAAATTTCGGTGTTTTGCTCGATATAGGCAACTTTGCCTGTGCGGACGAAAACAGTGCGCTTGCCGCCGGCAGACTTGCTCCCTACACAAAGCACGTTCACGCAAAGGATTTCCATATCAAAAGCGGCAACGGCTTTGACCCCGGCAGCGGCTTCTTCAAGTCAAGAGGCGGCAATTACCTGAGGGGTTCAATTATCGGCCACGGCGATATTCCGGTTATGCAGTGTCTTTCAATCGTTAAGAATTCAGGCTATGACGGCTTTGTAAGCATTGAATTCGAAGGTCTTGAAGACTGCCTCAAGGGTATTGAAATCGGCTTTGAAAATCTTAAAAAAATGTTGTAAAAAAAGCACCCTGCGGGGTGCTTTTTCAATGCGTAATTCGTAATTTGCAATGCGAAATTATCATATCCGCAAGATGTGTTATACACATTTATCCAAAAGTGTTCAACTTTGCCCGAGGAACCGCAAAATATATTAACATTGCACTAATTCGCCCACAATATTTAGAGAATTCTTAATAATTTATTCCTTGATTTTTAATGTTGCGTATGCTAAAATACAGAATGTTTTGTTGTAAATTATTCTTATTTATATAAATGTGTTACATTCAGGGGGACAGTAAAGTGAAAATCAGTAACAACAAAGTAAAAAACAACAAAAAGTTCTACGAAGTAAGAAAAATCACCGATCTGAGAGACCTTATCAGCCAGAGTGTTGAGCTTTATGCCGACAGACCCGCTTTCACCGTAAAGAAGAAAAACGGCGAGCAGTATGACATCAGCTACAAGCAGTACGGTGAAGAGATCAAAGCTCTGGGCACAGCACTTACGGATATGGGTCTTGCAGGCGAAAAAATCGCCGTTGCAGGCGACAACAGCTACGAATGGTGCCTTTCATATATGGCAACCGTTACAGGTGTGGGCGTTATCGTTCCCATCGACAAGGAGCTGCTTTTTGACGACATCAATATGATTCTCAATGTTTCGGATGTAAAGCTTCTTTTCTGCGACAAAAAGATTGCAAAGAAGCTTTCGGAAAGAAACGACGAAATCAAGTCCGACCTTCAGATTGTCATTATCCACGCAGATAAAGAAGAAGGCGTACCCAACATCACAGACCTTGTTGCAAAAGGCAAGGAGCTTCTTGCACAGGGTGACACCCGTTTTCTTGACGCCGAAATCGACCCCGACAAAATGTGCTCACTTCTTTTCACATCGGGCACAACGGGTATGTCAAAGGGCGTTATGCTCTGCCACAGAAACTTCTGCTACGAGGTTATGGCGGCAATGGGAATTATCAAAATCACACCCGATGACTGCGGCATTTCAATGCTTCCGCTTCACCACACATACGAAAGCACAATCATCCTATTCTTCGCGCCCTACTGCGGCGTAAAGGTTACCTTCTGCGACGGCTTCAGATACGTTCTCAAAAATATGAAGGAGTTCAACCCTTCGGTATTTGTTGCGGTTCCTCTGCTTCTTGAAACCGTTCACAGACGCCTTATGAAGAAGATTTCCGAAAGACCCCACGGCCTTACAATGTTCAAGGTAGGCAGTGTGCTTGTAAAGGCGGCGGCAAAGGTAGGCATCGACCTCAAGAAAGTTTTCTTCAAAGAAATCATCGATACCTTCGGCGGCAATATGCGGCTTATCATCTGCGGTGCCGCACCCATCAATCCCCAGATTCTCAAGGATTTCGATGCATTCGGAATTCAGATTATCTTCGGCTACGGTCTTACGGAGTGCGCTCCCCTTGCCATTCTCAACCACGATAAGCTCCACCTTGCGGAATCAGTAGGCGAGGTTATCCCCGGCAGTGAGGCAAAGATTCTCAATCCCGACGAAAACGGCATTGGCGAAATCTGCGTCAGAGGCGATATGGTTATGCTGGGTTACTACAAGAACCCCGAAGAAACCGCAAAGGTTATTGACGATCACGGCTGGTTCCACACAGGCGACCTGGGTTATATGGACGATGAAGGTCACTTCTACATTTCGGGCAGATGCAAAAACGTTATCGTTACAAGCAACGGCAAAAACATTTACCCCGAAGAGCTTGAATATCATCTGGGCACGGATATCAGAGTTGGCGAAAGCCTTGTTGTTGCCGATGAAAACAAGAAGGGCGAAGTTATTGTAGGCGCAAGAATTTATCCCAACTTCGAGGAGCTCAGCGAACGCTACGGCAAGAGCGAGGATGAATTCACAGACGAAGAGCTTGACGAAATCTTCAAGGAAGTTATTGACGATGTCAACAAAAAGCTCCCCCCCTTCAAGAGCATTCTCAAGTATAAAATCAGAAGAACGGAGTTTACAAAAACCACCACTTCAAAGATTAAAAGACATCAGAACAAGGATTAATTATCTCGGAGCTGTGTAAAAAACAGCTCCGTTTTTACAAGGAGAATGAATATGGCAAAAAAGAAAAAAACTCCTCTTGAAAGAGTCATCACGGCACTTGCTGCCACAGGTGCGGTTTGTCATTTCAGCGGTAATTTATTCATCAAAAAAACACTGAGCAAAGAGGCAATCAGGGATCTGATTGCAAAGGGCGGTCTTATGCCCAACGAGGAAAGTGCCTGCTTCTATGAATCCGACGAAGCGAAGGCAGGCATTGAGTTTTACCGCAAACACATATACAAGGATGTTTTCACATTCAACAAATATTCCGAATGTCTTCACGCCATATTCTATGAAAACGAAGGCAGCGACGTTTATGCAATATCCTGCCACGGTTTCACGGGCGACCCTTCGCAGAACAGCATTTATACAAAGCATTTTTATGAAATGGGCTCCAATGTACTCCTGCCGTATCTCAGAGGTCACGGCAAAAGCGAGCACAGCCACTGCACAATGGGCTGGATGGACAGACTTGACATAATTGACTGGATAAGCTTTATCATAAATAAAAATCCCAAAGCAAAAATCATTCTTCACGGTGCTTCAATGGGCGCGGCAACGGTAATGAATGCCACAGGTGAAAACCTGCCCGAAAATGTAAAATGCTGCATTGAGGACTGCGGCTTCACAAGCCTTTGGGACCAGTACACCGCGCAAATCGGCGCCGCAACAAAAATCCCCGCAAAGGTTATTCTCAGCCTTGTCAACCCTGCATTCAAGGTGAAGCTCGGCTTTGATATCAGAGATGCTTCTCCCCTCAATCAGGTCAAAAAATCAAAGACTCCCACCCTTTTTATTCACGGCGATAAGGATACGGTTGTGCCCTTCTCTATGAATTATCCCCTCTATGCGGCGGCAGGCTGTGAGAAGGAAAGGCTGGTTGTTGAGGGTGCAACCCATTGCGCGGCGGGTTACCTTTTCCCCGAGATTTATTGGGACAAAATCACGGAATTCACAAATAAATATCTTTAATCCAAAAACTCCCGCAAGTTACGGGAGTTTTTTGTTATATATTATGTTTTTAATATATTGAAATATATATACTGTTATGGTATAATTAATCGGTTAAAATCAACTTGTTTGAGAGGTGAAGAAAATGATTATAGGCGAATCCGCTGAAAACTACCTTGAAACAATACTTATGCTAAGCCAAAAGAAAGGCGCGGTGCGCTCTGTTGATATTGCAACGGAGCTGGGTTATTCCAAGCCCAGCGTTTGCGTTGCCATGAGAAATCTCAGGGAGCACGGCTATATCACCACCGACAGCGACGGACTTATCACCCTTACCGAAAGCGGCATTGAAATTGCCAAAAATGTTTTTGACAGACACGAAACCATAACAAGATGGCTTGTGGGTATGGGTGTCAGCGCAGACCAGGCGGCAATCGATGCCTGCCGCATTGAGCACGTTATAAGCCACGAAAGCTTTGAGTGCCTGCGAAAAGCGGTAAATAAAGACTGATTGTATAATTTATATAAATAAAGCCGCAAACATTTCGATTTAGCGTGGTAAATCGCTAATTGACTAATACAATAAAGTGTGGTATTATTTGTACGGTGACAAATAACAGTGAACAGTGAATAATGAATAGTGAATAGTTAAGGAAGGGCTTCGCCCTTACCCATTCATATAATCGGTCATAGGCGGAGCCTATCCGAAACTTTTCACTCTTTACTTTTAACTTTTCACTTTGCATTTACTTCTTATTATCACGATTATCAGGAGAAAATTATGGAAGAATTTCTTGCAACAATGTCAAAAGAAGACAGCCTTAACTATGAGCTTTCAATGCTTTACAAGCAGTGGGGCTACAAAGAATACAGAATGGCAAAATTTGAGGAATACAGCTTTTACAGCGACAACAGAGATTTCCTCTCGGGCAAAGGCATACTCGCCTTCAACAATTCAGACGGCAGACTTATGGCACTCAAGCCCGATATCACCCTTTCCATTGTCAAAAACGCAAAGCTCTCCTCTGCGCTCACAAAGCTTTATTACAACGAAAGCGTTTTCAGAATGAGCGACAGCACAATGGATTACAAGGAAATCAAGCAGACGGGTGTTGAGGTTCTGGGCAAGGTTGACGATTACCTTGTTGCCGAGGTGCTGAGCCTTGCGGCAAAGAGCCTTAAAACCATCGATAAGGATTTCGTGCTTTCCGTTTCTCATATGTCATTCATTCCCTCACTTCTTTCGGAGCTTGGTATAGGCGAAAACGCAAGAAAAGAAATTATCCGCTGTGTAAACGGTAAGAATACTCACGACCTTCGCTCTATCTGCGAAAGAAACGGAGTTTCCGCAGAAAAGACAGAGCTTCTTGCAAAGCTTGCAGGCATCAACGGCAGATTCGATGAGGTTCTTCCCCTGCTTACCGACCTTGCCTGCAATGACGAAATGAAAAAAGCCTGTGATGAGCTTGCGTTCATTGCCGCTTCAATGAGAAGGAGCCCTCTTGCAGACAGACTCTGCATCGACCTTTCCGTGCTCAACAACACCGAATACTATAACGGCATAATCTTCCAGGGCTATGTTGAAAAAGCTCCCTCCGCCGTGCTTTCAGGCGGCAGATACGATAAACTTGCAGGCAAGCTGCGCGAAAACACTCAGGCAATCGGCTTTGCGGTTTATCTTGATAACCTTAACCTTTACTACAACAAAAAACGTGATTTTGACAGCGATATTCTTATTCTTTTTGATTCCGCAGACAGCAGTGAAAATCTGCTTGCACTGGTTGAAAGCTTTGTTGACAAGGGCTTTTCAGTGCGTGCGGAGCATACCGTACCCGAAGGCTACAGGGCAAAAACGGTTTATGCATATGAAAACGGTGCACTCAAGGAGGTAACATCATGCTGAATATAGCTTTACCCAAGGGCAGACTGGGCGATAAGGTTTATGAGCTTTTCGCTTCAATCGGCTATGACTGCAGTGAGATTTACAGCGACAACCGTAAGCTTGTTTTTGAAAATGAAGAAAACGGCGTGCGTTACCTGCTTGTAAAGCCCTCCGACGTTGCTGTCTATATTGCTCACGGTGCGGCGGATATCGGCGTTGTAGGCAAGGATATCCTTGAAGAAGGCGACTTTGATATTTACGAGCTTCTTGACCTTGGTCTGGGCAAGTGCAATATGTGCGTTGCCGCTCCCAACGATTATGTTGAAGATTTTGACAGACCTCTCAGAGTAGCAACCAAATTTGTTAACATTGCAAAGAATTATTATATTTCTCTCAACCGTGAAATTGAAATCATAAAGCTTAACGGCTCAATCGAAATTGCTCCCCTGCTGGGACTTACGGATGTTATTGTTGATATCGTTGAATCGGGCAAAACTCTCAAAGAAAACAACCTGAGAGTGTATGAACAGATTATGCCCATCAGCGCAAGACTCATTGCAAACAAATCATCATATAAGTTCAAGGGCGGGGATATTGACCGCCTTATGCAAAAGCTTCAGGAGGAACTTGCAAAATGATTAAAATAATCAACATAGAATCCGCCGGAAAAGGCGAAATTCTTACCCGTGACATAAAGCTTGAAAGCGGCGTTGAGGCAATTGTTGCCGACATTATAAAGAATGTCAGAGAAAACGGTGATGCCGCACTTAAAGAGTACAGTGCAAAGTTTGACGGCGTATGCCCCGAAAATCTCCGTGTTACTCAGGATGAAATCGATGCCGCATATGAGAACGAAGACAAGGCACTGATTGAAACTCTTGAAATGGCAAAGAAAAACATATGGGCTTTCCACGAAAAGCAGCTCAGAAGCGGCTTTGAAATCAAAGGCGAAGACGGCACCGTATCGGGTCAGAAAATAACACCCATTGAAAAGGTTGGTATTTACGTGCCCGGCGGCACCGCAAGCTACCCTTCAACAGTGCTTATGAACGCTATCCCCGCAAAAATCGCAGGGGTTAAAGAGATAATTATGGTTACTCCTCCCGATAAGCAGGGCAACATTCCCTCGGCTATCCTCTGCGCCGCAAAGGTTGCGGGAGTTGATACCATTATCAAAACCGGCGGTGCTCAGGCTGTTGCAGCCCTTGCATACGGTACCGAAAGCGTACCCAAGGCAGATAAGGTCGTAGGCCCCGGTAACGTATTTGTTGCCACCGCAAAGAGAATGCTTTACGGTCTTGTTGATATTGATATGATTGCAGGCCCCAGCGAAATTCTTGTTCTTGCAGACGGCACCTGCAACCCCGTTTATGTTGCGGCTGACCTTCTTTCTCAGGCGGAGCACGATAAGCTTGCCAGTGCGGTGCTTGTAACCGACAGCGAGGAGCTTGCATATGCGGTAAGCGATGAGCTTGAAAAGCAGATTCCTCTTCTGCCCCGACAGGAAATTGCAAGAGCATCCATTGACACAAACGGCAAAATCATCATTGCGAAAAATCTTGAGCAGGGCATTGAAATTGCCAACGAAATCGCACCCGAGCACCTTGAGGTATGCGTTGACGATCCCTTTGCACTGCTTGATAAAATCAAGAATGCCGGCTCGATTTTCCTGGGCAAGAACACTCCCGAGGCACTGGGCGATTACCTTGCAGGCACAAACCATACTCTCCCCACTTCGGGCACTGCAAGATTCAGCTCGCCCCTTTCGGTTGACGATTTCGTGAAGAAATCACAGTATATTTACTACACAAGAGAGGCTCTCGGTCAGGTTAAGGATAACATTGTCCTTTTTGCAAACCGCGAGGGACTTCATGCACACGGCAAAAGTGCGGCAATCAGATTTGAGAAATAAGGTGACCCCATGAGCAGATTCCTTTCCAAAAATTACGATACACTTGTTCCCTACACACCGGGCGAGCAGGTGAATGTGAAGGTTATAAAGCTTAACACAAACGAATCCCCCTTTCCGCCTTCACCCAAAGTCAAAGAGGTGCTCAGCGAAGAAGTAATTGATAAACTCAACCTCTACTCCGACCCTGAGCTTAAAGAGCTTCGCAATGCAATTGCAAGGGAATTCGGAGTAACTGCGGATATGGTATTCTGCGGCAACGGCTCCGATGATGTGCTTGCATTTGCAATTATGGGCTTCTGCGGCAGAGGCGGTAAGCTTTGCTGCCCCGAAATATCATACGGATTTTACCCCGTTTATGCCGATATTTTCGGTGTAGACCTTGAGCAGATTCCTCTTAAAGATGATTTTTCAATCGATGTGAACGATTATATCGGCAAGGGCAAAAATATTGTTATTGCAAACCCCAACGCTCCCACGGGTCTTGCCCTGAGCTTTGAGGATGTTGAAAAAATCGTTGCTTCAAACCCCGATAACATTGTTATTATGGACGAGGCATATATGGCATTCTGCGGCGAAAGCTGTATGGAGCTTGTGAATAAATACGGCAACCTGCTTGTTACACGCACCTTCTCAAAAAGCCATTCACTTGCAGGTCTGCGCGTAGGCTTCGGCATAGGCTCAAAAGAAATCATCGACGACCTCAATAAACTTAAATATTCATTCAACCCCTACAACATAAACACCCTTTCAATCAAAGCGGCGGCTGCTGCAATTGCGGATAACGAATATTACGACGATAAGATTGCAAAAATCGTTGCCACAAGAGAAAAGACTATGGCTCAGCTCCGTGAATCGGGCTTTACCTGCACGGAGTCAAAGGCAAACTTCATTTTCGCATCAAGCGATAAAATTCCCGCTTCCGACCTTGCATCGGAGCTTCGCAAAAGAGGTATCCTCATCAGATACTTCAACAAGGCAAAAATCGATAATTACCTTCGCATAACCGTGGGCACGGATGAAGAAATGCAGACACTGGTTAATGCAATAAAGGAGATAATAAAATGAGAGAAGCCCATATCAAAAGAAAAACAAACGAAACCGATATTGAAATGACTCTCAGCCTTGACGGTACAGGCAAAAACGAAATTGACACAGGCTGCGGTTTTCTTGACCATATGCTTGAGCTTTTTGCCCGTCACGGCAGAATGGATTTATCCGTCAGATGTGTGGGCGATACTCACGTTGACTACCACCACACCGTTGAGGATGTGGGCATTGTTCTCGGTCAGGCATTTGCAAAAGCGGTTGGCGAAAAACGGGGTATTTCACGCTACGGCAGTATTCTTCTGCCTATGGATGAAACCCTTATCCTTGCAAGCATCGATATCAGCGGCAGAGCTTATCTCAACTATGATGTTCATATTCCCACTCCTGCGGTTGGCGGAATGGATACGGAGCTTGTGGAGGAATTTTTCATTTCATTTGTAAGAAACAGCGATATCACTCTCCACATAAAACAGCTTGAAGGCAAAAACAGCCACCACATTATTGAAGGCATTTTCAAGGCATTCGGAAGAGCGCTTTGCAAGGCGGTTTTTGAAGATAAAACCCTTGGCGGCGAAATCCCATCAACGAAAGGAATTCTGTAATGATAGCAATAATTGACTACGGCTGCGGCAATCTTTTTTCCCTTTCGTCATCACTCAAAAGTCTCGGTATCGAGTGCAAAATAACGGGTGACAAGGATGAAATCACCGCCGCAGATAAAATAATCCTCCCCGGTGTAGGTGCATTCGGCGATGCGGCAAAGAAGCTCCGTGACTGCGGAATGGTTGAGCTTCTCCGTCAGCAGGCGGCAGAGGGCAAGCCCATATTGGGTATTTGCCTTGGTATGCAGCTTCTTTTTGAAAAGAGCTTCGAATACGGCGCACACGCAGGTCTGGGGCTTATCAAGGGCTTTGTAGGTCCTCTTGAAGGTCAGGTACCCAAGGGTCTTAAAATCCCCCATATGGGTTGGAACAAGCTGAACCTTGCAAAGGCTGACCCTATTTTCAAATACATTGAACCCGGCGATTATATGTATTTCGTTCACTCGTTCTACGCAAGAAACTGCGTTGAAAACACTCTTGCTTTTGCGGAATATGGCGTTGCAGTGCCTGCAATAGTCAGAAGCGGCAGCGTTTACGGAATGCAGTTCCATCCCGAAAAAAGCGGTGCAAAGGGTCTTGCACTTCTCAAAGCATTTTCAGAGTTACAAGGAGTATAATTTATGCAGATTTTTCCCGCAACGGATATACTGGGCGGCAAGGTTGTGCGTCTGACAAAGGGCGACTACAATCAGGTAAAGATTTATGCCGATTCGCCTGCCGAAATGGCTCTGGATTTTATGAAGGACGGAGCAACTAACTTACATATGGTTGACCTTGACGGCGCAAAGGACGGCACTCCCGTTAACTTTGATGCCATTAAGGAAGCTGCAAAAATCGAAGGTCTTTTTATTGAGGTGGGCGGCGGAATACGCAATATGCAGAGGATTGAGGAATACCTTAATCTTGGTGTGAAGCGTGTTATTCTGGGCACTGCGGCTGTGCGCAACTACCCCTTCGTTGAAGAAGCTGTCAAGGAGTTCGGCAGTGCGGTTGCAGTAGGTGTCGATGCCAAAAACGGTTTTGTTGCCGTCAGCGGATGGCAGGAAACAACAAACGTGAATTCTGTTGAATTCTGCAAAAAGCTCCGCGATACGGGCGTTTCAACCGTGATTTATACCGATATTTCAAAGGACGGTATGCTTTCGGGCACCAACCTTGAAATATACAGAGAGCTTTCCGGAATCAAGGGTCTTGATATTGTTGCCTCAGGCGGCATTACATTTGCCCACGAGCTTGAAACCCTTAATAAAATGGGTATTTACGGCGCAATAGTCGGCAAGGCGGTTTATGAAGGCAAGCTCACTCTTAAGGATGCCCTTGCGGCAGGAGGTGCAGTATGATTACAAAAAGAATTATCCCCTGCCTTGATGTAAGAAACGGCAGAGTTGTAAAAGGCGTTAATTTTGAAGGGATTCAGGATGTTGCCTCCCCCGTTGAGCTGGCTCATTTCTATAACGACAGCGGTGCGGACGAGCTTGTTTTCTACGATATAACCGCTTCCGTTGAGGGCAGAGGACTTTTCACCGATGCTCTCACTCAGGTGGCGAGCGAAATATTCATCCCCCTTACCGTAGGCGGCGGCATTAACACTCTTGAAGATTTTGACCGTGTGCTCAAATGCGGTGCAGATAAGGTGTCCGTTAACTCGGGCGCAATCAAAGACCCGTCAATCATTGAAAAGGCGGCAAAGAAATACGGCGACCAGTGCGTTGTGCTTTCAATGGATATAAAGCGTGTTGACGGCAAATTCCGTATTTTCAGCAAAGGCGGCAGAATCGACACGGGCATTGATGCTCTTGAATGGGCAAAAATGGGTGAAAATAACGGCGCAGGCGAGCTTGTTGTTAACAGTATCGATACCGACGGCGTGAAGCAGGGCTTTGACCTTGAAATGCTTCAGAAAATAAGCGACCTTGTTTCAATTCCCGTTATCGCCAGCGGCGGTGCAGGCAAAAAGGAAGATTTCCTTGAGCTTTTCCGTGCAGGTGTTGCGGATGCAGGTCTTGCGGCTTCAATTTTCCACTTCAAGGAAGTCAATATTATGGATCTGAAGCGTTACCTTAACGAAAACAACATAGAGATGAGGATATAAAAAATGGTTGAACTTAAATATAACAGTGACGGACTTATCCCTGCAATCGTGCAGGACCATTACAGCAAAAAGGTGCTTATGCTTGCATATATGAATGCGAAAAGCCTTGAAATCACAATCAAAGAGGGCAAAACCTGCTTCTGGAGCAGAAGCCGTAAGTGCCTTTGGAGAAAGGGCGAAACCTCGGGCAACACCCAGCAGGTTGTTTCAATCCGTACAGACTGCGATAAGGATACACTCCTTATTGATGTTGTCAAAAACGGTCCCGCCTGCCACACAGGCAGCGAAACCTGCTTCTTTGAGGATGTTGTTGCACCCGAAACAGAAGAATTCAGCTACGAGGGTCTTTACGAAATGCTTGTAGGCAGAAAGGTCAACAAGAAGGAAGGCTCCTACACCACATACCTTTTTGAAAAAGGAATTGATAAAATTCTCAAAAAGGTTGGCGAAGAGTGCACGGAGGTTATTATCGGTGCCAAGGGCGGCGATAAGGCAGAAACCGTTTATGAAATCGCAGACCTTCTTTACCACATCACCGTGCTTATGATTGAAATGGGCATAAGCCTTGAAGAAGTAACCTCAGAGCTTGCAAAGCGTCACATCGTTGACCATAAAGTAAAACAGGAAAAAATGCAGTAAGGGAGATAGAATTATGAATCTTGAAAAATATAAGGGTATATTCCCCGCTTTTTATGCTTGCTATGACAGCACAGGCAGTGTTTCAGCCGAAGCAACAAAAAAATATGTTGAATATCTCATCGAAAAAGGCGTTAACGGTCTTTATGTAGGCGGTTCATCAGGCGAATGCATTTACCTGAGCGTTGAAGAAAGAAAGAAAACTCTTGAAGCTGTTATGGAGGTTGCAAGGGGCAGAATAGCAATCATCGCCCATGTTGCCTGCAACAATACAGAGGACAGCCGCGAGCTTGCACGCCATGCGGAATCTCTCGGAGTTGACGCTATCGCCGCAATTCCTCCCATCTATTTCAAGCTTCCCGAAAGAGCAATCGCAAAATACTGGAACGATATTTCCGATGCTGCACCCAACACGGATTTTGTTATCTACAATATTCCCCAGCTAGCAGGCGTTTCTCTCACCCTCAGCCTTTTTGATGAAATGCTGAAGAATCCAAGGGTTATCGGTGTTAAGAATTCATCAATGCCTATTCAGGATATTCAGATGTTCAAAAGACAGGCTGCAATCAACAAGAGGGAAATTGTTGTTTTCAACGGCCCCGATGAGCAGTTTGTCGGCGGCAGACTTATCGGTGCAGACGGCGGTATCGGCGGCACCTACGGCGTTATGCCCGAGCTTTTCGTGAAACTCAACGCACTTCTTGAAGCAGGCAATTTTGAAAACGCAGGCAAGCTTCAGAGCGATATCAACGAAGTTATTTACACCATGTGCTCGGCAAACGGCAATATGTATGCAGTTGCAAAAGCCGCTCTCATTGAGCTTGCAGGTCTTCGCCTCGGCGGAGTAAGAGCGCCTCTTCTCAACCTCTCGGAAGAAGACAAAGCTGTTGTTGACAAAACAGTTTATCTTGTTGCCAAAGCAATTGAGAAGTGGATCTGATAAATAAGTCGGACACAACATTCACTATATATTTTTGATAAAAGGCACAATATTTGGTGATATTTTTAATTGACATATCCCCTGCCTTTCTGTATAATAAAGATACAAAGTTTACATGACTGACGGAACAGCGGAGCACCGCAAGGGAATGTAAACTTATACTTTAGATTTTTAAAGTATAATATGCCGACCGTCTGGGCTATTCAGTTTTGCTAAACTGAATAAGCCCTTTTTTGTTTTTTTAATCCTTTAAAGGAGGCAGTCACATATGGAACACAAGAATTGGACAGGCTTTAAACCGGGCGTATGGCAGGACGAAATCAACGTTCGTGATTTCATTCAGAAGAATTACAGCGAATATTCGGGCGACAGCAGCTTTCTTGCAGGCGCAACCGAGCGTACAAAGGGTCTTATGAAAAAGCTCGAATCCCTTTTTGCCATTGAGCGTCAGTTCGGCGGTGTGCTTGATATTGACACTGCAACCGTTTCTTCACTGACAAGCTATTCACCCGGATATATTGATAAAGAAAATGAGCTTATTTTCGGTATGCAGACCAACAGACCGCTCAAAAGAGGTGTCAATCCCTTCGGCGGTATGCGTATGGTGCGTCAGGCATGCGAAGCCTACGGCTATAAGCTGAGCAAGAAGGTTGAGGAAGAATTCCGCTTCCGCACAACTCATAACGACGGCGTCTTCCGTGCATACACAGACGAAATGCGTCAGGCTCGCAAATGCCATGTTATCACCGGTCTGCCCGATGCATACGGCAGAGGCAGAATCATCGGCGATTACCGCAGAGTTGCTCTTTACGGCGTTGATAAGCTCATTGAAGAAAAGAAGAAAGATAAAAACAAGCTTGCAAACGAAGCCTTCAATACCGAGCAGATCCGCCTTGACGAAGAGCTTTTCCAGCAGATTGCTTTCCTTGGCTACCTTAAAGAAATGGCGGCTATGTACGGCTTTGATATCAGCAAGCCCGCCGCAAACGCAAAGGAAGCAATTCAGTGGACCTATTTCGGCTATCTGGGTGCAATCAAGGAGCAGAACGGTGCCGCAATGTCACTGGGCAGAGTAAGCACATTCTTTGATATCTACATTGAGCGTGATATTGCAAACGGTGTTCTCACCGAAGAAGGCGCACAGGAGCTTATTGACGATTTTGTTATGAAGCTGCGTATTGCCCGCCATCTGCGTACACCCGAATACAACGAGCTTTTCGGCGGCGACCCCATGTGGATTACCGAAGCCGTAGGCGGTATGGGTGAAGACGGCAGAACCCTTGTTACCAAAAACAGCTTCAGAATTCTTAATACGCTTTACACTCTCGGCTCATCCCCCGAACCCAACCTGACCGTTCTCTGGTCAACCTCACTGCCCGAAAACTTCAAGAAATTCTGCGCAAAGGTTTCGGCAGATACAGACTCAATCCAGTATGAAAACGACGATATTATGCGTCCCGTTTACGGCGACGATTATGCCATTGCCTGCTGTGTTTCCGCAATGAAGGTAGGCAAGCAGATGCAGTTCTTCGGTGCACGCTGCAACCTTGCAAAGCTTCTGCTTATTGCAATCAACGGCGGTTACGATACCACAAGCGGCATTCACATCGGCCCTCAGATGCCCGTTATGGAAGGCGACAAGCTTGATTATGACGAGGTTATGAAGCGTTTTGATATCTATATTGCATGGCTGAGCAATCTCTATGTCAACACAATGAACATCATCCACTATATGCACGATAAGTATGCCTACGAAAAAACTCAGATGGCACTTCACGATACGGATGTTGAGCGTTTCATGGCATTCGGCATTGCAGGTCTTTCCGTTGTTGCGGACTCACTGAGCGCAATCAAATATGCAAACGTAATCCCCGTTAAAAACAGCAGCGGATTCATTACCGAATTCAAGACCGAAGGCGACTTCCCCAAATACGGCAACGACGATGACAGAGTTGATCTTATTGCAAAGGATATGGCTCACAAGGTTATTACAGAGCTTCGCAAGACCCCCACTTACAGAAAAGCAATCCACACCCTTTCCGTGCTGACTATTACATCAAATGTTATGTACGGCAAGAATACAGGCGCAACTCCCGACGGAAGAAAGGCAAGCGCACCCTTTGCGCCCGGTGCAAACCCCATGCACAACAGAGAAGAAAACGGCGCACTTGCATCCCTTAACTCCGTTGCTAAAATCAGCTATGACGACTGCCGTGACGGCGTTTCAAACACCTTCTCAATCACTCCCGAAGCACTGGGAAGAGATGAAGAAGAAAGAATCGGTAATCTTGTTTCCATTCTTGACGGCTACTTTGCAAAGAAGGCACATCACATCAATGTCAACGTGCTTAACCGTGAAACACTTATGAAGGCATACGAAAACCCCGAGGATTACCCCAACCTGACAATCAGAGTTTCGGGCTATGCGGTTAACTTCAACAAGCTTTCCCGTGAGCAGCAGAGAGAGGTTATCAGCCGTACCTTCCACGAAGCAATATGACGGGTTATATTCACTCATTTCAAAGCCTTGGTGCAATAGACGGCCCCGGAATACGCTTTGTGGCCTTCACTCAGGGCTGTAACCTGCGCTGCGGCTGCTGCCATAATCCCGACACATGGAAGATGAATGAAGGCAAGGAATACACCGCTGAGGATGTTGCAAACCGTGCGGCGAGATACAAAGAATATTTCGGCAGTGAAGGCGGAATCACTGTTTCGGGCGGTGAGCCCCTGTTGCAGGCGGATTTTGTGAAAGAAATTTTTGAGCTGTGCCATAAGGCAGGCATCAACACCTGCCTTGACACATCGGGCAGTATTCTCAATGACAGCGTAAAAGCTCTGCTGAAAGTAACGGACAGAGTATTGCTTGATATAAAATACACAACCGATGAGCTTTATAAAAAGCACGCAGGCTGTGAAATGAAGCCCGTTCTTGAATTTCTTGATTATCTTAACAAAGAAAAAATCCCCGTCACTCTGAGGCAGGTTATTATTCCTACCCTCAACGATAACGAGGAAAATATTCTTGAATTAAAAAGGATAGCTTCGGAACACAAATGTGTTGACAAAACCGAGCTTCTCCCCTTCCGCAAAATCTGTCAGGTGAAGTATGACAAAATGGGGCTGAATTTCCCCTTTGCTCATATTCCCGAACCCGCTGCGGAAACTATGAACGAATTAAAAAGTATGCTATAAAACATTAAAAGGTCAGCCGAAGCTGACCTTTTTTCATTAGATAAGACCCTGAGCCATCATTGCATCTGCAACCTTGATGAAGCCTGCGATGTTTGCGCCTGCTACAAGGTCATAGCCCAGACCGTATTTTTCTGATGCTGCTGCTGAATTATCGTGGATATCCTTCATAATCTGCTTGAGCTTTGCATCAACTTCTTCTGCAGTCCAGCTGTATCTCATTGAGTTCTGGCTCATTTCGAGAGCTGAAACAGCAACGCCGCCTGCGTTAACTGCCTTTGAGGGAGCAACTGCCTTGCAGTTTGCCTTAAGGTATGCAAGAGCCTCGTTGGTTGTGGGCATATTTGCAACCTCGATGTAATAGGGAACACCGTTTGCAACAAGCTTTTCAGCCTCTGTCATACCGATTTCATTCTGAGTTGCGCAGGGCATTGCAACGTCAACCTTAACGCCCCAGGGCTTCTGACCTGCAAAGAATTCAGCACCGAATTTATCGGCATAATCCTGAACCTTGTCGCGGCCCGATGCTCTCATTTCGAGCATATAATCAATCTTTTCGGGTGTGTTGATGCCGTCTGCATCGTATACATAGCCGTCGGGACCTGAAATTGTAACAACCTTACCGCCGAGCTCTGTAATCTTCTGAACAGCACCCCATGCAACGTTGCCGAAGCCTGAGATTGCAAAGGTCTTGCCCTTGATTTCTTCGCCGAAATGCTTGAGCATTTCAACTGCGTAGTATGTAGCACCGTAGCCTGTAGCTTCGGGTCTGATGAGAGAACCGCCGTATGAAAGACCCTTGCCTGTGAGAACGCCGTTTTCGAATGCGCCTCTGATGCGTCTGTACTGACCGTAGAGGTAGCCGATTTCTCTGCCGCCTACACCGATATCGCCTGCGGGTACGTCAATGTCGGGACCGATGTGTCTGTAAAGCTCTGTCATAAATGCCTGGCAGAAGCGGAGAATTTCTGCATCGCTCTTGCCTCTGGGGTCAAAGTCCGAACCGCCCTTTGCACCGCCGATGGGAAGACCTGTAAGGCTGTTTTTGAAGGTCTGCTCAAAAGCAAGGAACTTCATAATGCCGATGTATACGGAAGGATGGAAGCGCAGACCGCCCTTGTAGGGACCGATTGCGCCGTTGAACTGAACTCTGTAGCCTGTGTTTACCTGAACCTTGCCGCTGTCGTCAACCCAGGTAACACGGAATGAAATCTGTCTTTCGGGCTCTGCCATTCTTTCAAGCAGTGAATACTTTTCGTATTCGGGATGCTGGTCGATAACGGGTGCGAGTGATTCATAGACTTCTGTAACGGTCTGAACAAACTCGGGCTCGTTTGCGTGCTTCTTTGCAACTGCTTCAATTGTGTGCTTAATGTAATCCATAATTGACACTCCTTATCAAGCTGTCGGGGATTGGTCGGCAGCCCGTATAAAATACGGAATTTTCCGTTTATTTAACGCTTTAATACGCTGATAATGGTATATTTTATACCAATAAAGAAAAAAATGCAACAAAAAATATATAACTTTCATAATTTTGTGAAAAATGTTGAATATCGCAAACCAAAAGGCTGAAATTTGCAGCATTTAACAATAAATCTTTCATAATTCCGCATATTATTTGTAAAATGAAGGATTTTTGCAGGAATTATTTAAGTTTTCCACTTGATTTGGCGCAAACTGTGTTATATAATAATATAGTTATTTGTTCAGATTGCCCGTGTAAGGGTAAAGGGGTGTAATTGAGTTGAAAGTAAAAGGATTTGACAACGCTCTGTATATCAGCCGTCAGTCGGAGGAAATACGCAAGCGCATTAACGAATTCGGCGGCAAGCTTTATCTTGAATTCGGCGGCAAGCTTTTTGATGATTTTCACGCTTCAAGGGTTCTGCCCGGTTTTGCTCCCGACAGTAAGCTGCAGATGCTTAAAAGCCTTGCAGATAAGGTTGAGGTTGTCATTGTCATAAGCTCTGCGGATATCGAAAACAACAAAATCCGCCGCGACCTCGGCATAACCTACGATGCGGATGTGCTCCGCCTTATTGATGCTTACAGAGGCTCAGGCCTTTATGTGGGCAGTGTTGTGCTCTCCCAGTTCAAGGGTCAGCCCGCCTGCATTGCATTCAAGGCAAAGCTTGAACAGCTTGGCATCAGGGTTTTCACTCATTACACAATCGAAGGCTACCCCTATAATGTATCACACATTGTAAGTGAGGCAGGCTTCGGCAAAAACGAATATATCGAAACATCAAGACCTCTTGTGGTTATTACCGCACCCGGCCCCGGAAGCGGCAAAATGAGCACCTGCCTTTCACAGCTTTATCACGAAAATCAGCGCGGTGTAAAAGCAGGCTATGCAAAGTTCGAAACCTTCCCCGTATGGAATCTTCCCCTGAAGCACCCCGTAAACCTTGCTTATGAAGCCGCAACCGCAGACCTTAATGATGTCAATATGATTGACCCCTACCATCTTGAAGCCTACGGCAAAACAACGGTTAACTACAACAGAGATGTTGAAGTATTCCCCGTTCTCAATGCTATTTTTGAGAAGATTGAAGGCATCAGCCCCTATAAGTCACCTACGGATATGGGTGTAAATATGGCAGGCTATGCCATCTGCGACGACAAGGCGGTTATCGAGGCTTCAAAGCAGGAAATCGTGCGCCGTTATTTTGCGGCAATGTGCGATTTGCGTATGGGCAGAGGCAAGCAGGAGGCTGTTGATAAAATTGTCAGCCTTATGAATCAGGCAGGCGTTGTGATTGAGGACCGCAAGGTTATCAGAGCAGCACTCGAAAAGAGCGAGGAAACCGAGGGTCAGCCTGCGGTTGCAATCGAGCTGCCCGACGGAAGAATCGTTACGGGTAAAACCTCAAATCTTCTCGGTGCATCCAGTGCCGCACTGCTTAACGCCGCAAAGGCAATAGCAGGTCTGCCCGAGGAATTGCTTATGATTGCCCCCTCAATCATTGAACCCATTCAGGAGCTGAAAACGGGCATCCTCAAGGGTCACAATCCCCGACTTCACTCCGATGAAACACTCATTGCCCTTTCAATGAGTGCCAACACAAATCCCCTTGCAAAGCAGGCACTTGACGCCATTGAAAAGCTCAAGGACTGCGAGGCTCATTCAACTGTTATCCTTTCTCAGGTCGACTCCGATGTATACAGAAAAATCGGTATGAATCTTACCTGCGAGCCCAGATATCAGACGAAGAAGCTTTACCACAAATAAGGGCAAAGTTCAAAGTGCAGAGTGAAAAGTTTCGGATAGGCTCCGCCTATGACCGTTTTAAAGTGAAAAGTTAAGAGTGAAGAGTGAAAAGTTTCGGATAGGCTCCGCCTATGACCGTTTTAAAGTGAAAAGTTAAGAGTGAAGAGTGAAAAGTTTCGGATAGGCTCCGCCTATGACCGTTTTAAAGTGAAAAGTTAAAAGTGAAGAGTGAAAAGTTTTGGATAGGCTCCGCCTATGACCGATTATATAAACGGGTAAGGGCGAAGCCCTTCCATAACTATTCACTATTCATTATTCACTGTTCACTTAACGAATGGGTAAGGGCAACGCCCTTCCTTAACTATTCATTATTCACTGTTCACTCAGTATTCCCGCCGTGCCGTTACATTTGTAACAGTGCGGCTTTTTTTATTGATATTATACGCCCTGTATGGTATACTTGTTACAAATATGAACTTATTCGGAGGGCATTATGGGTAAGAATATTGTTGTTGCAGGTCTGGGTCACGGAGGTATTGCCGCAGCCGCACTTCTCGCAAAGGCAGGCTACGACGTAACCGTTTACGAAAAGAAAAAGAAAGGCACTCTGGGCTATGACTGGACGGATATTTTTGCACCCGATGCGCTGAAATATGCCGAAATTGATATGCCCGATGATGATAAATATGAATACAAGCAGGATATGACCTTCTTCGGCCCCACAAGCGAAAAGGCACTCCATCAGCACGTACCCGAGGACCAGCTTGAAATCAAGATGGAGCGCAGGGATATTTATGAGCATCTTATCAACAACGCTCTCAGATACGGCGTAAAAATCGTATATAACTGCGAGGTTGAAGGTCCCATTGTGCTGGGCAACAGAGTTGTGGGCATAAAAACGGAAAAGGGCGATGTTTACGGCGACCTTATCATTGATGCCTGCGGTATGAATTCCCCCGTAAGACGCAACCTGCCCGAAAGCTTCGGCATTGAAAAGGATGTTGCACGCAACGAAAGAATCACTATTTACCGTGCATTTTTCAATGTTGCCGAGGATGTTGAGGTTGAAGCCAAGTTCAAGGTAATGCTTTTCAAGGGCGGTGAACTGGGCATTAACTGGGTTGCCTCTGAAGAGGACCACACAGACCTTCTTATGGGCAGATTTGAAGATTTTGATATCGAACACGCTGAAAAATTTGCAGATTTCCTCCGCACCGAAAATCCCCGTCTGGGCACAAAAATTCTCCGCGGCGGTCAGTTTGTTGAAATTCCCGTACGCCAGCCCCTTTCAATTATGGTTGCCGACGGCTATGCCGCTATCGGTGACAGTGCGTTTATGACCGTACCCGTTATCGGCTCGGGCATTGCCAACAGCCTGAAAGCTGCCAAGGTGCTTGCAAACACGGTTATCAAGGATAAATCGGACTCATTCAGTGCAGAATCTCTGTGGAATTATCAGGTAAACTACTATAAGGTGCTGGGCGCAAACCTTGCTCCCCTCGCCCAGGCAAAGCTCCTTCTTTTGAAGCTTACGCCCGACGATGTGGATTACCTTTTTGAAAAAGAAATTCTCACCGATGACCTAATTACAATAGGTGCGGATTTCACGGGTATCGGTAACCTTAAGGTTGACCCCAAAGACCTTATAAACAAGGCAAAACAGGTTTGCAGCGATACCGAGCTTCTCAAAAAGATTATTGCCTGCGGTGTGGGAATGGGTAAGGTTGCCGCAGTATGCTCAATGATGCCCAAGAAGTGGAATCAGCGCAGGGTTCAGAATTGGGCAAAGGTTTATGAATTTTCTTTCAAATAAGGTGATATTATGTTCAGAGATATGAGACGCTTCAAGCAGGCACTTTCAAAGGAAGAATGCGAAAAAATACTCAGCGAATCAAGCTCGGGTATTCTTGCGGTTTCGGGGGATGACGGCTATCCCTACACCGTGCCTATGAGCTATTTTTACAAAGACGGAAAGATTTATTTCCATTCCGCAAAAAGCGGACATAAGATTGATGCAATCAGGTCAGACCCCAAGGTTTCATTCTGCGTTGTGACGGTTGACGAGCCTCAGCCTGAAAAATTTTCAGGTGATTTCAGAAGTGTAGTTGCCTTCGGCAAGGCAAGAATCATTGAGGACGACAAAGAAAAATGGCATATAATGGACATCATAACAAAAAAATACGCCCCTCTGGCATCACAGACCGACGTTGATGCAAAGATTGACGTAAGATTCAAAGCGGTATCAATAATCGTTATGGATATCGAGCATCTCAGCGGCAAAGAATCAATGGATTTGGTTAAGATGAGATGAAAAATTCCCTCCGGAAATTTATTCCGGAGGGCTTTTGTTTTATATTACTCTGAATGTTTTTACCTGGAAGGGTTTGATGCTGAATGAGAAGCCGTTATCATTAACGGGAATTTCGGCAATATCTTCTTCAATCATATTGCATTCATAAACCTTATCAAATGCGAAATTCAGCTTCATCATACATTCGCCGCGCTTCTGCTCCTCCTCAACAACACGGATGATGTATCCTCTGCCGTCCTGAGCCTTCTTGATTGCGTCAACGACAAGGTTATTCTCAAGCCAGGTAACAAAGCGGATTTCGCCGCCGAGAGTACCCTCGGTTGCCTCTGCATTGTAAACCGCAACGGGAGGCACATTGAATGTGATTGCCTGCTGAACGGTATCAAATCTCCAGTCGTCCTGATGGGGATGGAAGGCATATTTGAAGGTGTTTATGCCGTGGTCACCCGTTCTGTCGGGGCAAGTGGGTGCACGCATAAGGGTTATTCTCATATGACTGTTGTGGATATCGTAGCCGTACTTGCAATCGTTGATGATACTGCAGCCGTAGCCGCCTTCCGAAAGGTCAGCCCATTTGTGAGCCGCAACCTCGAAACGGGTAAGGTCAAAGCTGGTGTTCCAGTGGGTAGGTCTCTTGATAGCGCCGTGAGCGATATCGTAGGTAGCATCGGTATCGATAACAGAAACATCAAAGCCTGCCTTCAGCACCTTATCGCTTTCGTGCCAGTCAACGGTGGTATCAAATACAACACTTTCACCGTTTGAATAAAGAATCATATCCTGAGTAATTGCGGATTTATTGAACTTATATGTTGCTCTGATAACAGCTCTGACTGCGTTGCTTTCAACAAGCTTAACGCTATCGGCTTTAAGCTCCCACATCTTCTTATAGTAGTTGAGTTCAAGATTCCATGCGGTTTCGTGAATGCACTTATCAAGGCTGATTGTGAGAATATTACCTCTGCCGTCAAGGCTTTCACGGCTATTGATTTTATCGTAAATGCTTGTGATTGCGCCGCTTTCGTCAATCTCAATGCGGAGGTTTGTATTTTCAAGCCAATTATCGCCTGCATCAACGGGGGCGTAAATGCATTCGCCCTCTTTGAGCACATAGGTTTTGCAGCTCATAGGCTCAATATATTCGGGAATAAACACGAATTTGCCGTTTATGTATGCGCAGGGAAGCGAGAAGCCGTCTGCGGTTGCAACATACATTCCTTCGGGCACGCCCTCAACCTCAACGGGCTCATAGCTTCTTGCGTTGGTCAGATTCCATACGGTAATACTGTTTTTATCCGCAGTAACAGCACCCGAAAGAGCTTTCAGTGCTCCGTTATAGATATCCTCGCCGATTTTATTCATTACGGCGTAATCCCTGCGGCAATCCTCAAATACCTCGTGGATTGATGAGCCGGGAAGAATATCGTGGAACTGGTTGGTCATAAGAATTCTCCAGCCCTTTTCGATTTCTTCCTTGGGATATTCCTTGCCCAGAAGCTTTTCGGCAAATACGCTGAGCATTTCGCCTCTTGTGAAAAGATACTCGCCCTTTCTGTTATTCTTCTTTACAAATGCCTGGCTTGTGAATGTACCTCTGTGGTTTTCATAGAACATTTCGCCGTTCCATACGGGAAGCTCATCCTCGATGCCGTGATAATGCTCAAAGAATTCGTCAACGTGGCCGATTTCGGTTTTGGGCAGACCGGGGAAGTTGCGAAGGCGTTTGCCTCTTTCCATCATTTCTCTTGTGGGGCCGCCGCCGCCGTCACCGTAGCCGTACATACCCATTGAAACGTTAAGCTCGCTCTTGTTGTTGCACTCGTTATCGAAGGTCATAAGCTCCCAGATGTTATAGGTGCAGTTGTAGGCAGGTCTGAGAAGGTGAGCATTGACTCTGTCGCCGTTGTTACCCTGCCACATAAACATACTGTAGGGGAACTTGTTTGTATCGTTATAGCTGAGCTTTGAGGTAATGAAATTCTCCATTCCGCAGCCCTTGATAATCTGAGGAAGCGCCCAGGTAAAGCCGAAGCAGTCGGGCAGCCAGTAGGTTTTTGATACCTTACCGAATTCTTTTTTGAAGAATTCCGTGCCGTAAAGCACCTGACGGATAAGTGCCTCGCCCGAAGCAAGGTTTGTATCCGCTTCAACCCATACATTGCCGCAGATATCCCACTGATTATTTGCAACCTTCTCCTTAATCTTTTCATAGATTTCGGGGTAATGGTCCTTCATCATCTGATAAAGCACAGCCTGACTCTGACCGAAGGTCATATCGGGGTAAACATCCATAAGCGATGTAACATTCATAAATGTTCTTGCGCTCTTGCGGATGCTCTCCTGAATTCTCCACAGCCACGCAACGTCAATATGGCTGTGACCCGTAAGAATAATCTTGCTCTGTGCCGACCAATCGATGGCGGCAATTTTTGAAAGATAATATTTTCTTGCCTCGGCAATTGATTTTCTTACCTGAGGCTCGTCAAAATCATAATCAACAATGTGAAGGCTGTCGTCAATGGCGGCATAAACCTTTGCCTTGATGTGCTCATCCTTGATGAATTCAAGGGCCTCAAAGCCTACCATAATATCAACAAAATAGCCTTCGCAATCTTCATCGGCAACAAAAATATATGTATCGCCCAGCTGACATTCCTGATATTTTGCGCCGTCCATAGCCGCATCGCAAAAAGACATTGAGTCGCAGGTTGCTTCAATTTCAAAAGTCAGAATCTCCCCTGCCTTATGTACGCCGAGAGTAACTTCGGTTCTGTCGGGGATGGTATCCCTTGTTGTTGCACCTGAAATATATTTGCCGTTAAGCTTTACCAGTGACTCGCCGCCCACCTGAAGCTTTGCACGGATTTCTTTGCCGTCCATTATTTCGGGCACGGTTACGCTTGCCTTGAAGAAATGTGCCGAATCGTATGCGGCATACCATCTTTCGCCGCTTCTGATTTCGCCATTGAAATCCTCCATCTCATAGCTGTCACCAAGAAACATACCTCTTGTATATTCCCATACAGAAATATCCTGTTTTGCAAGGATTGAATACTTGCGGAGCTGTTTGTGCATATCTTTGAGCACGCCGGGTTTTATTGTGTGCATAACAACACCTCTTTCAAATTGAAATTTTATTCTGTGGGAAGACCTTCCTTATCGTACATACAAGCCGCTTCAATCATAACTTCAATACCTGCAGCAATTGCATCCTCACGGAGCATATCAACATCGTCAAGTCTTGTGTGATAATAACGGGGAGGTGTGGGGTCCATTGCGGCAAAGCCCGTTGCGGGAATACCTCTCTGAGTGAACGCGGCTGCATCGCAGGCACCGATATAAATTGATTCGAATTTAAGGTCGTAGCCGCAATTCTTGCCTGCATTCTGAACAAGGTGCTTTGCACCCCAGTGATGCTTGATTGTGCCGCTCAGGTCACGGTCATAAACCGCCATTGTTTCAAGGTCACGGAAGGTATCGCAGCCGATAACGCAGGTTTCAACAGCTTTAAGCTCATCCTCGTGTGCCTTTGCATATGCCTTTGCACCTCTGAGACCTGCTTCTTCAGAGCCTGAGCAGATAACAACAAGCTCTGTATTTTCAAATCTTGTATCTGTTTCAGCCATAGCCTTTGCAACAGCCATACCTACATAACAGCCCGTCAGGTTATCGTTTGCACCGGGCACGCTCTTTGTATAGCTCTGGAAGAAAAGGAAGCCGAGCTGGAAGGGAATAAATACACAGCCCACAACAAAGCCCAGAATCATAAGCCAGCGGGGCTCAACCGCTTCAAGTGCGCCAACCTTGCCTGCAAAAATAATGCCGATAATCGCAATGATAAGGTCTGCTACAAGACCTACAACCGCAGGGATAAGCACAAGCTTCATACCTACGCCGCCGAGAAGATAGTTAAGAGTCCATTCAAACTGGCTGTCTGCGTGGCCTACGATTATAAAACGCTTCTTTATTTCGCCCTTTGGTGCTCTTTTTGCAATAACATTGTGGCTGGGGTGAGCAATAAACAGAGGGTCGATAAACTGCTTATACATAACAAATTCAAGCAGCAGAGGAATGAATCCGAGAATTACAAGGATAAGCGAAATAATCGGGCTTGCGAATGCATATGTAAATACGCTTGCCACTGCACAGGCTACGGTAAAAGGAATAAAGCCCATAAATGCCTGACGGTGAACCTTGAATTCTTCAATATTCACTTCGTCGCAGGATTTTGCAAGCTCTTTCGCCATAAGCTCCTGAGCCTTCAGCTCCTCGGGTGAGCCGGGCTTACGGGGACCGATTTCGTTGCAGATTCGGGTAATCCCCTTCATTGCATAGCGTGAAAGCTTTTTGATGTCAAATTTGCTGCTGTATTCAAGTGCGGTTTTCATTCAGATTCCTCCGATGCTACAAATATAATAAGTAATGTTATCATAATCTCACAAAAAAAGCAATATTTATATTTATTTTTTATATATTTTATTGTATTTTTATACAGATAGTGTTATAATTTATTGAAATAATTTTAAGGAAAATGAAAATGAAAAACATTAACTTTTACCTTCTTACGGATACCCATTATTTTGAGCCTTCGCTGGGTGCAAGCGGAAAGGCTTACGACGAATATATGAAGCGTGAGCAATACTTTATGGCCGAAAGCAGCGATATAGTAAGTGCAACCTTTGAAAAGCTTGCAGAGGATAAATCAACGGAGCTTGTGATTATCCCCGGCGACCTTACCAAAAACGGCGAAATTGAAAGCCATAAGAGCTTCATAAAGGAGCTTTACAAGCTGAAGGAGGCGGGCAAGCGGATTTATGTTATTACCGCAGGCCACGATTTCGGCGAAAAATCAAGGGCCTTTGTGGGTGACGAGTGCGTTGAAGTTGAGGGCACGCCCTTTGAAATCATCCCCGATTTATACCGTGATTTCGGTTATGCCGATGCACTTGCCGTTGACAGCCGCACGCTTTCTTATGTTGCGGAGGTTGAAAAAGGCATCAGAATGCTTGCAATCAATTGCGACAGCCCCGGCAAACAGAAGGGCAGCATTGATGATGGGCTTTACGGCTGGATGAAAATTCAGCTTGACGAAGCAAAGGCTGAGGGCTGCTCTGTATTTGCAATCTGCCATTACCCCGTCATTCCCTCCGTGCCCGTATTTGATCTTGTAGGCGATGCAAAGCTCCGTGACTGGCGCAAAGCAGCTTCATTCCTTGCGGATAACGGGGTTGAATTTATTCTCACGGGTCATATGCACATTCAGAGCATCAACGAATTCGTTTCGGAAAAGGGCAACAAAATTTATGACATATGCACATCCTGCCTTGTGGGAAGCCCTGCAAAATACAGAAAAATCACCGTCACCGATTCCGTGATGAAGGTTCAGAGTTTCGACACTCCCCCATTCGGTGCGGATACCAAGGGTCTTACCCTGCAGGAATACTTTGACAAACAGTTTGATTATTCAATAAAAAACCGCATTAACGGCGCATTGAACGGCGGCGGAATAAAGAAATTTGCAAGAAAAATTCTTAATAAAATCACCGTCGGAACTCTGGGCAGACTTCTTTTTGTAAGGGTTGACAAATCAATAAAAAATGTGAAATTCATTGACCTTGCAGGCGAAATCGGAATTTCAATATTCAAGGGCGATATGCCCTATGTTGAAGGCAACCCGGTGCACGGTGCATTTTCAAAGGCTTTCGGAAGATTCCGTTTTATAATAAAAAAAGCAGAGCCCAAGCTTTCAAAAAACGGTGCCGAAGTCAATCTTACCGAAATGCTGCTCAACACCATAGGCAACAACAAGGGTTATTCCGATAACAATACAGAAATAAATCTCGGAAAATAACGGAGGATTTTTTATGGCAGAAATTAAACAAATACTGGCTTACTTACTTTCGGTCATTCAGATTATAATGCCTATCGGAGCGCAGCTTATCAGGGGTGAGGACTCCTTTTTTACAGAATGGTCGGTAACCGATGAGTTTGATGCGGATGATTACATCACAATCGAAAAAGATCCGGAAAAGGATTTTGTTATTCTCAACCTTGCCGATGTTCAGCTCAAGGATAATGTTGTTTACGGCACGGCAGGTGAATATACCGAGGTTATGGTTGAAAAGCTGATAGCGGAGAAAAAGCCTGACCTTATAACGCTTACGGGCGACAACGCCTGGGGCACCGCCGCATACCTCAGATTGGTTAAAATGATGGAAGCTTATGAAATTCCGTGGGCACCCGTGATGGGAAATCATGACGGTCAGGGCTGCGCAAACGAATTCTGGGCGGCATATCATCTTTTCAAGGCTGAGCATTGCCTTTTTGAATTCGGCCCTGAAAATATGGGCTACGGCAACTATATTATCAACATCACCGAAAACGGCAGAATAGTTCACACTCTCTTTATGATGGATACCCACAATAATGTGAGCTTCACAGATTCCGACGGAGCTCAGATAAGCGGATATGACGGACTTTGGGATAACCAGATTGAATGGTACAAATGGGCTGTCAAGGGTATTGAAAAAATTGCAGGCAAACCCGTCGAAAGCACTGTGTTCATTCATATTCCTCTGCCCGAATATGAAGCTGCATGGAGTGCGGCTTACAGCGAAGATACAGGCAGCTTCAATCCCGGATATGCGTCCGATTCCTTTGGCGAAAAAAGAGAAGGTGTGAGCTGCTCGGTGCAGAACAACGGATTTTTTGATGTGTGCAAAGAATTGGGCAGCACCAAAAACATTATAGCAGGTCATGACCATGTAAATAATTTCTCCGTTGAATATCAGGGAATAAGGCTTTCTTATGCACTGAAAACAGGCTACGGAGCTTATTATGACGAAGATATGTCAGGTTCATCAGCAGTAACCGTCAACAAAGCAGGGAACGCTGTTATTGAGCACAATTTTGTTGATAAAGCATCTCTTGAACCTCACAGCATACCTCTTATTGATATTTTTTAAGGGAAGGGAAAATAATATATGTTTAAAATCAAAAGTCCTTATGAAAGCGTAGCATCGCTTATTCCCCATGCGGAAAATCACTACAAAACCAATCTGCACACCCATTCAACATACAGCGATGCCAACAACACAATGGCGGATATGATATTTGAATTCTACGACAAGGATTTTGATATTCTTGCCTTTGCGGAGCACGGAATTCTGGGCAAGGCGTGGGACAAAGAGCCTTCAATCATTCCCCTTTTCTTCTTTCAGTATCTCTGGCACGGCAAACGCAGATACCTTACAACCCCCGAATTCAAGGCAATTCTTGACGGTACATACAAAACCGAAAAGAATGCACGAACAAAAAGCAGGGGTCTTATGTGCGTAACCGACACCATTGAAGCAAATATGTTTACCCTGATGAAAAACCATGTCAACGGCTATTTCACAAACGATGTGCTTGAGGGTAAATACGGCAAGGAAAACGATTTTGAAATCCCCATTGCCACCATCGAAAAAAGCGGCGGAATATCTCACATAAACCACCCCACCGACTGGCTGGGAGCATATAAAGACCCCGAATGTGCAAGAGTGCCCGAAAATGTGGCATACTTTGCGGATTTATTCAGACGCTACAAATCCTGCGTGGGTATGGAAGTTCTGAATATGTATGACAGACCCAACCGCAGCGACAGAATTCTCTGGGATGAGCTTCTGATGACCCTTATACCCGAGGGAGAGCGCACCGTATGGGGCTTCGGCAACAGCGACGCTCACAGAGTGACGGAAATCGACACCGCATTTATGGATTTCATTCTGCCCGATTACAGCGTTGAAAACCTTCGCAATGCAATGGAAAAGGGCAATTTCTTCGCCGTTGCACGCTATGCAAAAAATGAGCTTGGCGAAGATTTTGAAGGCAAGGGCGATTATCCCCGCTTTATGGCTTTTGAAGCCGATGAAGCCGCGCAGAAAATCACCGTCAAGGGTATAAACTGCAAGGCGGTTGAATGGATTGCCGACGGCAAAATCATTCACACAGATACCGCCGAAAATGACGGCGAAATTATTTCGGTGCTTGACCTTGCGGCTTGTGCAGATAAAATAAGCTGCTATGTAAGATGTCAGCTCAAAGGCGACGGCGGTATATGCATGAGCCAGCCCGTAACCCTTGATGCAGGCAACTTTGCGGATATTGTGAAGCCTGTTCCGCCCAAAAAGGTGCTTACAAAAGAAGAACAGCGTAAAGAAAATTTCAACAACACAAGATTGGGTGTTATAGTCAACAAGATAAAAAACAAGTAAACACACAAAAATCCCCGACGAAGTGATAGCACTTCATCGGGGATTAGTTTTTTCATCAGATGCTGTTAAGGATTTTAAGAACACATTCAAGCTCTTCGGGTTTAACCTTTTCAACGGGCTTGTTGTTCTTCACGCAGTCCGCAAAGTAAATGATTTCGTTTGCATAGGCATCGCTCTTGGGCAGGTTGATTGCACCTGTGTCGCCCTCTGCCTGCTGTGAAAGGTCGATTTTCTCATCGTCTTTGAGATAAATCATCATCTTACCGTTTTCGTTTGAAACAAGAGCATCCTCAAACTGGAATCTGAACTCTGCGGTAAAGGGATAGCAGGTTGCATACCAGGAAGCCTCGGAATTGATTGAAAAATCACCGAAATCATAGGTGAGGCTGATAAAATCCTGCTTGGGAAGCTTTGAACGGTACTGATGCGCAACCTTGGGCATACCGAAAGCATAAACCATAAAGTCAAGGTCGTGAATGTGAAGGTCAAAGGGTACAAGACCGCTTCTCTTTTCATCCATCATCCAGCCGTCCCAGCTCCATTTGGGGTAGCCGCCCAGTCTTATCATAGTACCCGAAAGGAGCTTGCCGTATCTCTTCGAATCGTAAATCTCTTTGAGAAGCTCGTATTCGGGCCAGAAACGGAGCACCTGAGCAACCATAAATTTAACATTGTTTTTCTCTGCGGTTTCGTAAACACGCTTTACATCCTCTTCTTTGAGAGAAATGGGCTTTTCGCAGATAACGTTTATACCCTTTTCCATAGCCTTCACTGCAAAATCCGCGTGAAGATAGGTGGGAAGGCAGATATCAAGAATATCAAGCTCTTCGTTGGCAAGCATTTCGTCAAAATCGGTGTAATGACGCTTGTCGGGGTATTTTTCCATTCTTTCCGTACGGATATCGCAGATTGCAACAAGCTCGGCATCCTGCATTTCTTCCCATGCGGGAATATGGGCACCGCTTATGCCGCCAACGCCCACAAGACCTATTTTAAGCATAGAAGTTCTTCCTTTCAATTAAAAGCAAAGGACAGCCGCAAGGGCTGTCCCTACGGTGAATTTACGCTCTGAGGGTTACGCCGATGTTTGCAAGGTTAGCAAGGATTGTGTCAATCCAGCCCTGAACCTCTTCCATTTCAAGGGTTCTGTCCATTGCGGCAAACACAAGGCGCACGGTGATACTCTTTATGCCGTCTTTTTCATAGGTATCGATAACCTTTGAGCTTTCAAGCTCTGCAAGTCCGAGAGCATTCCAGCAGGCGGCAAGGTCTGAATATTTTGTGTTTTCCGCAAGAACAAGTGACAGGTCATACCAGGTTGACTGCTGTGTGCTGGGCTCGCGGAAAAGAATTGAATTTGCATTGATTGCGCTGAAATCATCCATATCGATTTCAAAGCAGACTGCGGCGGCAGTTTTATCAAGCTTTGCACGGTTTGAGGGATGAAGTGCGCAAAGAACGCCTGCCTTCTTGCCGTCGATAAGAATTTCCGCAGTGTTCTTGGGATGCTGCCATGCGTGCTCGGGAGCAATCTTTGCGTAGCCTGCCTGCTTCTGCTTGATGTTACCGACAATGCAGTTGATGATTTCAACGGCTTTGAGGTATGCAGCCTTTTCGTTGCCGCTCTTATCGTAGATTACGGCACCCAAGCGCTTTTTCTCGTTGCAAAGACCGTTAACCGTGCCGTCAACAACTCTGCCGATTTCGAAGATGCTGTATTTATCGGCAAAATCCTTGTTCTCCTGCGCCATAACAAGGAGTGTGGGAAGCATTGAATTACGCAGAACGCCGTTATCGGAGTTTTCGATATTGAGAACCTTTACGTTATCCTCAACCTCAATGCCCAGCTTCTTGAACTTTCTGCCGTCACACCATACATATGAATGCACCTCGTGGAAGGCATATTTCTTAACAAGAATATCCTTGATTTCCGCATCCTCAAGCCTTGCGTAGTCGTTGGGAACGGGCTTCAGGGGGCTTGCGGTTGTTGAAATTTTAAAGTTATCGTAGCCGTAAATACGGGTGATTTCTTCAATGATGTCAGCCTTGATTGTAACATCCTTTGTTGCACGCCATGAGGGAACCTTCACGGTGTAAACACCCTCTGCGTAGTCGATGCCGAAGCCGAGAGCCGTGAGAGTTTTTACAATCTGCTCGTGGCTGATGTCGATACCCGTGTAGCGGTCAACATATTTCTTATCGAAGGTAAGGCTGATTTCGGGATATTTCTTAACATACTTATCCGTAAGCTTTGATGCAACCCTTGCGCCGCTGTCAATATCCTTGACAAGCTTTACGAAACGGCCTACCGCATCAAGGGTAAGCTCGGGGTCAAGCATCTTTTCATATCTTGCGCTGGCATCGGTTCTGTGACCCAGTCTTGACGATGATTTACGGATGCTTACGCCGTCAAAGTTTGCGCTTTCAAGCACAACGGAGCCTGTATCCTCAACGATTTCGGATTCAAGACCGCCCATAATGCCTGCAATGCCTACGGGCTCTTCGCCGTTACAAATCATAAGAGTTTCTTCATCAATAAGTCTTTCAACGCCGTCAAGGGTCTTGAAATTCATCTTCTCCTTGGGAGTTGTGACAACAATTTTATCGATTGAGCCGCCTGCAAATGCGTGGGTAGGCTGACCGATTTCAAGCATAATGTAGTTTGTAACGTCCGCAAGAAGGTTGATGCCTCTCATACCGCAGTAGAAAAGGCGGATTCTCATATCAAGAGGGCTCTTGTTCTTGGTGATGTTATCCATTTTGATGCAGGAATATCTGTAAACAAGGTCTTCTCTGCCCACGGTAACTTCAACTTCCTCGTCGCCGTCATATGAAAGGTCGCCCATTTCAAGGGGCTTGAGTTCTCTGCCTGCAAGGGCTGCAAGCTCTCTTGCAATGCCGTAGTGACCCCAGAGGTCGGGGCGGTTTGTGAGCGATTTGTTATCAACCTCGAAAATAATATCGTCAATGGGGAAGATATCCTTGATGTTTGTGCCGTTTTTCAGTGAAGGGTCAAGCTCCATGATTCCGCCGTGGTCGTCACTGATGCCAAGCTCTTTTTCGGAGCAGCACATACCCTCGGATTCAAAGCCTGCAACGGTTGCAACCTTGATTTCGCCGCCGCATACTCTGCCGCCTGCAAGTGCAAGGGCAACCTTCTGACCTACGGCAACGTTGGGTGCGCCGCAAACGATATTGCATACCTTCTCACCTGCATCAACCTTGAGAAGGTGGAGCTTCTTTGAATTGGGATGGTTTTCAACAGAAAGGATTTCGCCGACAACAACCTTGTCGATATCCGCACCCTTTTCGATAATATCTTCAACCTCGGCGGTTGCAAGAGTAAAGCTTTCAATAAGCTTTTTGATGTCTATTCCGTCAAGGTCAACATAATCTTTAATCCAGTTAATTGATACAAACATTGCTTATGCCTCCTTGCTTTCTTCGGGTCTTGTGAATGATTTTTCGGTGAACTGTGAAAGTGATTTAAGGCTGCCGCTGTTGAACACACGGATATCCTTGACGCCGTATGTCATCATTGCAAGTCTTGTCATACCCAGACCGAAAGCGAAGCCGATGTATTTTTCGGGGTCGATGCCTGCGGCAGTGAGAACATTGGGATGAATCATACCGCAGGGGCAGAGCTCAAGCCAGCCCGAATCCTTGCAGGAGGGGCAGCCCTTACCCTTACAGATTGTGCACTGAATGTCAAGCTCGAAGCCGGGCTCAACAAAGGGGAAGAAACCGGGGCGGAGTCTGACGGTGATATCCTTCTGGAACACTTCCGAAAGCATTGTTTTCATAAAGTAAATAAGGTTTGAAATTGAAATATCCTTATCAACCATAATACCTTCCATCTGGAAGAAGGTGTTTTCGTGGCAGGCATCAATCTTTTCGTTTCTGAAGCATCTGCCGGGGAAGATTGCACGGATGGGATTGCCGTTTTCAAGATTCTTTGCATACTTGCGGAGAATGGTATTCTGAGCCGCGGAGGTATGGGTTTTGAGAAGCTGACCCGTGCTCAGGTAATAGGTATCCTGCATATCTCGTGCAGGGTGATGCTTGGGGATATTCAGAGCCTCAAAGCAGTTGAAATCATCGGTGATTTCGGAATAATCCTCAATGGTGAAGCCCATGCTCAGGAAGATATTCTCTGCTCTGCGGCGAGTGAGAGTAATGGGGTGGTATGAACCGAGGTCTGCATCGGTGGGCATTGATTCGTCGTAGCTTTCTGCCGAATCGATAAGCTTCTGCTCCTCGAGCGCCTTAAGCTCCGTGATTTTTTCGGCAATTGCCTGCTCAATAAACTGCTTTGTTTCGTTTATTTTCTGGCCTGCCTCTTTCTTCTGATCGTTGGGTACGTTGCGAAGCTCCTGCATAAGAGCTGCAACCGAGCCTTTTTTGCCCAGGAATTCAATTCTGAGCTGTTCGATTTCCGCCGTTGCCTGAACTGCGGCAATCTTTGTCTCAAAAAGCTGCTTTAATTCAAGTGATTTCTGAGTCATTTTATATCATCCTTTCTTAATTTACGATTGATAAGTGAACAGTGAATAATGAATAGTGAATAGTTATGGAAGGGCTTTGCCCTTACCCATTCGTTAAGTGAATAGTGAATAATGAATAGTGAAGAGTTATGGAAGGGCTTCGCCCTTACCCATTTATATAATCGGTCATAGGCGGAGCCTATCCGACACTTTTCACTATTCACTCTTAACTTTTCACTTTAAAACGGTCATAGGCGGAGCCTATCCGACACTCTTCACTATTCACTCTTAACTTTTCACTGACGTTTTCTAAAAAACATCAATCCCCCGTCATCCGAAGATGACGAGGGACGAATAAAATCCGCGGTACCACCCTGCGTTCACGGCAAATACATACCGTGCGCTCTTTTGCCCGTAACGGAGGCCGCCGTTGCACCCTACTGAATTCAGGTGCACCGCTAACGGGTGAACTTCGGCAAAGCCCTGCACAGTCCGCTTACAGCCGATGACGGACATTCTCTGTGTGCCTGAAAATTGCTTACTCTCCCGGTCACTGCGTTTTTATATCCGTAACAGTCTAACACATTATGATTACTTTTTCAAGATGTAATTTAAAATTAACAGCAAAAAAGCTCCCCGAAGGGAGCTTTGGGTTAAAATAAATCTTCCTGATTTGCGGTTCTGATACCTGCGCCTGCAAGAGCTGCGGCGGCAAGCTGATTATCGTCAACGCGGAAAATCATATATGCGCCTGCCTTTGAGGAGTTGAAAGCATAGGTATATTCAACAGTTACCTTCGCCTCGGAAAGAACTTCAAGAATTGCTGCAAGGCTGCCGGGAGTATCCGAAATAGCTGCGGCAAGAACATCGGTCACCGTTGTGATGTAACCGCCCTCTTTCAGTGCGGCATCCGCCGTTTTGGGGTCATCGCAGATAATTCTGAGAATACCGAAATCCTGAGTATCCGCTATTGAAAGGGCTCTGAGGTTGATGTTGTGGTCTGCAATAAAACGGGTAGCCTCTGCAAGCTTGCCTGTTTTGTTTTCAATAAAAACCGAAATCTGTTTAACGCTCATTTCTTCTGACTCCTTTCATTAATCGTGAAGCTTACGCTTATCAATAACTCTGACTGCTTTGCCTTCGCTTCTTGTGATGGTCTTGGGTGCAACAAGGTGAACCTTGGGAACAACGCCAACCATTGTCTTGATTGCGTTTGCAAGTGATTTTTCTTTGATTGAAAGGTCTTTGACCGTATCGGAGAACTGGTCGGGAGTAAGCTCAACGGAAACGTCAAGGGTATCCGTATTATTCACACGGTCAACCTCGATAAGGTAGTTGGGTGTGTAGCCCTCTTTGAGAAGAACGGTTTCAATCTGTGAGGGGAATACATTGACGCCGCGGATAATCATCATATCGTCGCTTCTGCCCATGGGCTTTGCCATTTTGATGAGGGTTCTGCCGCAGGAGCACTTCTTTCTTGAAAGAACGCAGATATCTCTTGTGCGGTATCTAAGAAGAGGGAAGCCTTCCTTATCAAGGCTTGTGAACACAAGCTCACCCTTTGAGCCTTCGGGAAGAACCTCGCCTGTTTCGGGGTCAATGATTTCTGCATAGAAGTGGTCTTCGTTGATGTGCATACCCGTCTGCTCTTCACATTCAAAAGCAACACCGGGACCTGTTGATTCGGTAAGACCGTAAATATCATAAGCCTTTATGCCAAGTGCTTTTTCAATGTCACGGCGCATCTCCTCAGTCCAGGGCTCTGCACCGAAAATGCCTGCTTTAAGGTCAAGGTCATCGGGAGTAAGACCCATTTCTTTAAGGGTTTCACCCATATAAGCCGCATATGAAGGTGTGCAGCAGATAACTGTTGAGTGTAAATCCTGCATAAACTGAATCTGACGCTCTGTATTACCCGACGACATAGGCAGAGTAAGGCAGCCTACCTTCTGTGAACCGCCGTTAAGACCGAAGCCGCCTGTGAAAAGACCGTAGCCGTACGCAACCTGACAAACATCCTCGTCCGATGCACCTGCCGCAACAAGAGCACGTGCACAGCAGTCATCCCAGAGTTCAATATCGTTCTTGGTATAGAATGCAACAACTCTTCTGCCTGTTGTGCCGCTGGTGGAATGGATTCTCACGCAGTTTTTAAGGTCAGTACCCAGAAGACCGTAGGGATAAGCGTCACGAAGGTCAGCTTTTGTGAGGAAAGGAAGCTTGTGAAGGTCATCAATGGACTTGATGTCATCGGGTGTAACACCCTTTTCGTCCATAAGATTACGGTAATACTCAACGTTTTCATAAACGCGCTTTACCTGCTTTACAAGCTTTTCGCTTTGCATCGCCCTGATTTCTTCAAGGGATGCGGTTTCGATTTCAGGCTGATAGTATTTTGCCATAGGGTCATCTTCTTTCTTATTGAATTATTCAAACAAAGTGAATAGTGAATAATGAAAAGTGAATAGTTATGGAAGGGCTTCGCCCTTACCCATTTATATAATCGGTCATAGGCGGAGCCTATCCGACACTTTTCACTCTTCACTCTTAACTTTTCACTTAAAATCGGTCATAGGCGGAGCCTATCCGACACTTTGCACTCTGCACTTAAATGCTGTATCCCATTTCAAATGCTTTGAGGTTAAGGTCAAGGAACTTTGCGGGAACGCTTTCACGCAGAGCCTTGAGCCATACTTCCTTATCAACATCTGCCATATTCTTTGCCATTGCACCGATAAGCACAACGTTAACCGCCTTTGCGGTGCCTGCCTCAACAGCCATGGGAAGTGCGTCAAGGGTTTCAACATCCGCACCTGCGGCTCTGATTGCGTCGATAACGCCTTCGGGGTATTCTGCGGCACCCATAACAACGGGCATGGGATCCATCTGCTGAGTGTTGACGATAATTTTGCCGTCGGGTTTAAGATATTCAAGCCATCTTGCGGCTTCAAGCTGTTCGAAAGCAAGAATAATATCCGCCTCGCCCTTTTCGATAATGGGAGATGCAACCTTTTCGCCCCAGCGTACATATGTAACAACCGAGCCGCCTCGCTGGCTCATACCGTGAACTTCCGATACCTTTACATCGTAGCCGCAGTCAAGCAGTGCCGCGCCGAGAATACGGCTTGCAAGCAGAGTACCCTGACCGCCTACGCCTACAATCATAATGGATTTATTCATAGTCATTTTCCTCCCCTCTTATTCGATAGCGCCGAACTTGCAAAGCTGGCTGCATACGTTACAGCCCAGGCACTGTGTGAAGTCAATCTGAGCTTTGCCGTCTTTCATGCTGATGGCGGGGCAGCCTATCTTCATGCACATTTTGCAGGATCTGCACTTATCCGCATTGACTTTGAGAGGCGGATTATGCTTGACGGTTTTAAGAAGTGCACAGGGTCTTCTTGAAATAACAACCGCAGGGCCGTCTGCTTCAAGTGCCTGCTTTATGCCTTCCTTGGTTTCTGCAAGGTTATAGGGGTCAACAACGATAACATTCTGAATTCCCACAGCCCTTGCAAGGGCTTCAAGGCTTACCGCATTTGCAGGCTCGCCCTTGATATTCTTGCCTGTGGTGGGATTCTGCTGGTGACCTGTCATACCCGTAATGGAGTTATCGAGAATAATAACAACGGAATCCGTTGCGTTATATGCAATGTTGATAAGACCCGTAACACCCGAATGGATGAAGGTTGAGTCGCCGATAACGGCAACGCTCTTCTTTGCGTTTTCGGGGTTTGCGGCATTTCTGCCGTGAAGTGCGGATACGGAAGCACCCATGCACAGAACGGTATCAATCATACCCAGAGGCTGTGAGAAGCCCAGAGTATAGCATCCGATATCGCCGCTTACGGTAACGTTAAGCTGCTTTAATGCATAGAAAAGTCCTCTGTGGGGGCAGCCTGCGCAAAGCACGGGAGGTCTGGGCACGATGTTAACATCCGCCTTCATAAACTGAGCATCCTTGCCCAGAATAACCTTGGCAATAAGGCTCTGTGAGTATTCGCCCTGCAGGGTAAATGCATCCTTGCCGATAACGTTTATGCCGTGCTTGCGGCAGTGAGTTTCAATATAATCGTCAAGCTCCTCAAGAACATAAACGGTTTCGCACTCTGCGGCAAACTTCTTAATCATATCAACGGGCAGAGGATATACACAGCCCAGCTTAAGATATGATGCGTTTTCGCCCAGGGCTTCCTTTGCGTACTGGTAGCAGATGCCCGAGGTGATTACGCCGATTTTTTTGCTGTTATACTCAACGGTGTTAAGACCCTCTGCACCTTCTTCGCAGTAAGCAGTCTGGTCGAGAATTCTCTGCTCAACAACAACATGCTTTTTCTTTGCGTTTGCAGGCACCATAACATATTTCTGAGCATTCTTTTCGTAATCTTTGAGTCCGTTATCAACTCTCTCCGCAACGGGAGCAACGCTCCTTGAATGGGCAACTCTTGTTGTGAGGCGGATGATAACGGGAGTATCGAATTTTTCGGAAAGCTCAAAGGCTCTCTTGGTGTATTCAAGGCATTCTGCGGAATCCGAGGGTTCGAGCATCATTGTCTTTGAGCCCATTGCGTAGTGACGGGAATCCTGCTCATTCTGTGAGGAATGCATACCGGGGTCATCGGCAACAAGGATAACCATACCTGCATTAACGCCTGTGTAGGATGCAGTGAAAAGAGGGTCTGCGGCAACGTTGAGACCGACGTGCTTCATTGCGCAGAACGAGCGTGCACCTGCAACGCTTGCACCGAAGGCAACCTCCATTGCAACCTTTTCGTTGGGTGCCCATTCGGAAAAAATTTCATCATATGCAGCGGCAAACTCGGTTACTTCCGTACTGGGTGTGCCGGGGTAACTTGATACCACGCGGCAGCCTGCTTCGTAAAGACCTCTGGCAACCGCTTCGTTACCTAAAAACAGCTTTTTCAACCTGTTTCCTCCTAATCTGTGTATTTATTTAGTGTAATATTATACTATTTGTTGAGGAATAATGCAAGATTAAAATTTAACGAGTGCAAAGTGAATAGTTACGGAAGGGCTTCGCCCTTACCCATTCGTTAAGTGAATAGTGAATAATGAATAGTGAAGAGTTAAGGAGGGGCTTCGCCCTTACCCATTATAATCGGTCATAGGCGGAGCCTATCCGAAACTTTTCACTCTGCACTTTTAACTTTTCACTTTAAAACGGTCATAGGCGGAGCCTATCCGAAACTTTTCACTCTTCACTTTTAACTTTTCACTCTAAATCGGTCATAGGCAGAGCCTATCCGACACTTTGCCCTTTGCACTTTGAACTTTGCACTTACTTTTTAACTATCTCAACCTGAGTTGCAACAAGGCTTTCGCCGCAGTAAATCTTGCGGAGCTTGGGCTTTTCAATCTTGCCGGTAGGGTTACGGGGTACTTCCGCAAAGATAAGCTTGTGGGGACGCTTGTATCTGGGAAGGTCACGGCAGAAATCGTTGATATCTTCTTCATCAGCCGTAAAGCCCTCTTTGATTTCGATAACGGCGGCGGCAATTTCGCCCAGACGTGCGTCGGGAAGACCGATAACCGCAACATCCTTGATTGCCTCGTGCTTACGCAGGAAATCTTCAATCTGAACGGGATAAAGGTTTTCACCGCCCGAAATGATAACATCCTTCTTACGGTCAACAAGATAAATAAAGCCGTCCTCATCCTCCTGAGCCATATCGCCTGTGTAAAGCCATTCGCCGTGAAGAACTTCGTTTGTTGCCTTTTCGTCGTTGAAGTAGCAGAGCATTACGCCGGGACCTTTGACCGCAAGCTCGCCTACCTCGCCCTTTGCAACCTCGTTGCCGTTTTCGTCTATAATCTTTGTTTCCCAGCCGTAGCCCGCCTTACCGATTGCGCCTACCTTGTGAACGTTTTCAACACCAAGGTGAACACAGCCGGGGCCTATGGATTCGCTGAGACCGTAGTTTGTATCGTACTGATGGTGAGGGAATACTCCAAGCCATCTCTTGATAAGGCTGGGAGGAACGGGCTGTGCGCCTACGTGCATAAGCCTCCACTGATCAAGCTCGTATCTGTCAAGCTCGATATCCCCTCTGTCAATGGCATCAAGCATATCCTGAGCCCAGGGCACAAGGAGCCATACGATTGTGCACTTTTCCTCGGAAACAGCCTTGATAATCCATTCGGGCTTTGCACCTTTGAGGAGAACTGCCTTGCTGCCGGAAAGAAGGCTGCCGAACCAGTGCATTTTTGCGCCTGTGTGGTAAAGAGGAGGAATGCAGAGGAACACATCGTCCTTTGTCTGTGAATGGTGAGCCTGCTCACACTTGCAGGAATGAACGAGCGCCTTGTGAGCGTGAAGAATAGCCTTGGGGAAGCCCGTTGTGCCCGATGAAAAGTAAATTGCGGCGTGGTCGTCGTCAGAAATTTCAATATCGGGCTTCTTTGATGTGCAGTATGTAACAAGCTTGTTGTAGCTTTCGGCAAATGTGGGGCAGTCGTTACCGATATAGAAACGGAGCCTTACCTTGGGAATTCTGTCTGAAATCTGCTCCATTCTGCCTGTGAATTCGGGGCCGAAAACAATGGCATCGCTTTCTGAAAGCTTAAGGCAGTATTTGATTTCATCCGCAGTGTAGCGGTAGTTGAGAGGCACAACAAGGGCACCCGTTTTGAGAATGCCGAAGTATACGGGCAGGTATTCAAGGCAGTTCATAAGAAGAACGGCTACTCTGTCACCTTTCTTTATACCTCTGGAAAGCAGAAGATTTGCAAAGCGGTTTGCCTTTTTTTCAAAATCTTCCCAGGTGATTTCGCTTCTGCCGTCGCCGTTTGCACCCTGCTCAATAAGTGAATATTCACGCCAGGTCACACGGCTTTTCTCCTGCAGTTCGGGGTTAATCTCCACAAGGGCAACGTCATCCTTGTAAAGCTGTGCATTTCTTTCAAGAAATTCTGTAATGGGCATAATCTCGTTTCCTTTCTTATAAACGACCGTAAACGGAGTGCCGTAAAGCATTCCGTTTACGAAAAAATATACATATTTTCAAGTGAATAGTTATGGAAGGGCTTCGCCCTTACCCATTCGTTAAGTGAATAGTGAATAATGAATAGTGAAGAGTTAAGGAAGGGCTTTGCCCTTACCCGTTTATATAATCGGTTATAGGCGGAGCCTATCCGAAACTTTTCACTCTTCACTTTTAACTTTTCACTCTTATTTACTCTGCTGCAACTTCGCCGTTGTAGAAGAATTCGGTTTCTTTCTCGCAGGTATCCTTTGTAACCGCACTAACGGCAACGCAAAGGATTATTGACGCAGCCATTGCAATACAGGCGAATACGGGACCTTTGCCTGCAAGCCAAACCAGGGTTTCGTTTGCGGCGAAACCGCTGATAATCTTTGCCGCCGCAGGTACGAGAGCGATAAAGAAGCCGCCCAGAATACCTGCCCATGCACCCTTTGTGTTCATCTTCTTCCAGTAGAGTGAGATAACATAAGGAGCAAGGAAGGAGCCTGAAATAATTCCCCATGAATAGCTCATCATATCAAGAATGGGTGTGTCGGAATTTGCGATAACATAGGAACACCCTACAAATATAACACATAATACCTTAATTGTAAATGATGTTTTTTTCTCGCTCATATCTTTTTTGAAATGCTTTATAAAATCTATTGTCAGAGTTGAGCTTGCGGTAAGAGTAACGGAGCAGAGAGTTGACACCGAAGCGGCTATAAGAAGCACAAGAACTATACCGAGAAGCACCGAAGGAAGCTCCGCCTCGGCAAGCATCTGAGGAACAATGTAGTCCTGAGCTATGCAGCCCTCCGCCGCAGGGTCGTTAAGCTGTGCGAATGTGAAAAATCTGTAACAGAGTGAGCCGATGAAGTATCCGCCGCCTGCAACAAGGAACGCAAAGAAGGTTGAAATTGTGATACCCTTTTTAGCCTGCTTATCATCCTTGATGCCGAAATATTTTGTAACCATCTGAGGAAGCCCCCAGGTGCCGAAGCTGGTCATAAGCACGGTTGCCCATAGAGAAATCCACTGTGATGCGTTAAGCTCGGGAAGTCCGTTTGTTGCGGAAGGCTGTACACCGATAGAATGTGCATACTCTGCAATACCCTCAAAACCGCCCACTGCATCGCAGCGGATAACACATACAATGAGAAGCACAACGCCGAACATCATAACTATTCCCTGCATAAAATCTGCCCTTGCCTGAACAAGATATCCGCCGAAAACAAGAAGGAAGGCGGCAACAACAGCAATGATTACCATACATATATCAACATTTATTCCGAGAAGAACCTCTGCCACCGAAGCAAGACCCTTGTAAACGGATGCGGAATAAGGAACAAGGAAAACAAAGATAACAACGCAGGCAAAAAGCTTCATTGCGGGGCTTGTGTAACGCTTGTCAAGATACTGGGGCATTGTTTTGAGTTTGAGCCTTGCCGAAGCATCTCTCGTTCTGCGTGCAAGCACCTTCCAGGCAAGCCAGGAACCGAAAACAGCGTTGCCGATACCTGCAAGCACGCCCCAAAGACCGTAAGCCTTGCCCGTGCCGCCTGCATAACCTACAAACATAACCGCCGAGAAATAAGCGGTGCCGTATGAAAGAGCTGAAAGCCATGCACCTGCATTTCTGCCGCCTACGGTAAGGTCGGCAATGCTTTTTGCCTTTTTGCCCTGAGTAATGCCCACAATCGCCATCAGTGCAACATATACAGCAATAGTCAGCCATATTGCAATTTTTCCGCTCATTCCACTTCATCCCTTTTAATCATCACTGCTTTAAAGCTTTTGTGCGTTAAAGTGTGATGTTATGATATACCCAAAAAATGATTTTGTCAATAGGGTTTTGCAAATTTTTTCGGAATTTTTTTGCTGATAGCCATCGTCCCCCCGCAACAATTACGAATTGCCTTTGCCGTATAAATCATTATTGACCCGAGCACTGTAATAGTGGTCGCAGGTTGCAGGAGCATTGTAAAGTGAGGTAAGCATATAAGACCTGATGTTTCTCACCGGAGCGGTGTTTTTCTCAAAGCTGTCAATAACATAGCATATGTATTCGGCATCAAGCTTTGCAAACCGCGCTTCAACAACGCTTCTGCTCATAAGCTCACCGCCTATTCTTATCTTTTCCGATTTGCCGTACAGGGTATCGCAGATAACGGTTATAATTTCGTCAACGGCGGTTTTTTGCCGCACGGAACAAAGATAATCATAATCAACCTGCTCCTCAACTCTCTTTCGTATCTCATCGTATCCCTCATCGCAGATTGATAGATTGTTATTATTGAAATCGTTGCTATTATATTCGTTATTATTACATTCCGGTTTTCCGACATCCTGAATACGGAATTCCCGACTTTCTGAATTCTGATTTTCCGACTTTCTGAAGTCGGTTTTTCCGCTATGTTTCTGAAAGAAAATTACAGACGGTTTGCCCAGACCCAATCGCTTGCGCTCAATCAGACCTGCTTTTTCTATTTCTTTAAAAAGGCACAGTATTTTGTCTTTGCCGAATGAAAGCCTTTCAGCCGCCTCTGCAACCGTAAAGTAAAGAAACACCCTTCCGTCCTGTGCAAACCAGCCGTTTTTTGCGGAAAGATGGGACCTGTCAAGAAGCAGACCGTAAAGCAGCTTTGCATCGGTTGAAAGAATGTTTCTGTATTCATCGTTAAAAAGGAACTTGGGAATCTTGTAGAAAGCCTCGGAGTTTTCTCCTTTATTCAATTTTTTACCTCCGTGAAATTTATTGTGAGCCTTATCTCACGCCTTACATTGTAGAGAACATTTGTTCTTTTGTCAAGAATTATTTTGACGAAATTGTTTACAATTTGTTCAAAAAATAAAATTCACCTTTCGTATGCCGTAATTGTTTTATATATGGGTGTCTTTTCGGATATCTTATCCGATTTTGAAGAAAGGGGGCATATTTATGGCTGAACGCACCTTTACGGAAGAAGAAATCCGTGAGCTTGTTGACCGTTACGGCTCAATGATTTTCAGAATTGCATACTGCATTCTTTGCAATAAAGACGATGCCGAGGATGCCGTTCAGGATACATTTATGAAATATATGACCAAAGCCCCCGAATTCACCGACGAAGAGCACCGCAAAGCGTGGCTTATCAGAGTATCTGCCAACATAAGCAAAAATATGTTCAAGCTTCGCATAAGGCGCAGCACCCTGAGCCTTGAAGAAGTGAAATCCGCAGGTATTTCCGAAAGCGATTTTGAAACCTTCGAAATCATTTCAGCTCTGCCCGCAAAATACAAACCCGTTATGACCCTTCATTACGCAGAAGGATACAAATGCAGCGAAATTGCGGAAATTCTCGGCATAAGCGAAGACGCTGTAAAAAAACGTCTGCAAAAAGGCAGGGCACTTTTAAAGAATGAAATTGAAAGGACAGAATAACATGACAGATATCCAGACTGCGGAATTTATGAGAATCATCAATTCCGTTACCCTCTCCCCCGAGGATAAGGCAGAAATCACCGGCAGACTGATTAAAAATGCCGGCGAAAGAAATATATTCAATATAAAGCGTGCCGCGGCAGCGGGAATTGCGGTTGCGATTGCGGCAGGCTTCGTTATTCCGTATGTAAAAAATAAATCAAGATAAATACAAGTGAGGTAACAAATGAAAAGTCAGAATCCGTTTTTCAAATTTGAAAATCCCGACTCCCCTCTCGGCTTTGACATTCCCGACGTATCGATGTTCGGAATGCTCAGAATCACAGCCGAAAACCAGCCCGATACTTACGCATACGAATATTTCGGCACAAAATGCACCTATCGTGAGCTTATGAAGAAAATCGAAAAGGTTTCCGCTTCATATGCGGCAGCAGGCGTAAAGAAGGGCGATATCGTAACCATCGTTATGCCCAACACTCCCGAGGCTGTTATCAGCATTTACGCTCTCAACAGAATCGGTGCGGTTTCAAACATTCTTCACCCCCTTTCGGCTCAGGAAGAAATCAGAAACCACATCAACAGAGTAAACAGCACCGTTCTTCTTGCAGTAAACATCTGCATGGAGAAAATCGCAAACATCATCAACGAAACCAAGCTTAAAACAGTTATCGTTGCAACACCGGGCAACTCAATGCCTTTCATCATGAAAAAGCTCTATGCTCTCAAATGCATAAAGGATTTCAAATATGACAAGAAGGATAAGAGATACATTACCTGGAACGATTTTGTGAAGAAATCAAAGCTTGTGAAGGAATATACTCCCACAGGCAAGCAGAACAGCGAAGTTGCGGTTATTCTTCACAGCGGCGGTACAACAGGCACACCCAAGGATATCATGATTTCAAACAGCAATTTCAATGCCTTCGGTATTCAGGCTGTACTGACTCTCCGTGACGTTCACGCAGAGGATAAGATTCTTGCAATTCTGCCCATATTCCACGGCTTCGGTCTGGGCGTATGCGTTCACGTTTCATTCTGCTTCGGTGCCTGCTCCGTGCTTATTCCCCAGTTCAACGCAAAGCAGTTCACAAGCATTATCAAAAAATACAGACCCTCAATGCTTTTCGGCGTACCTACCCTCTACGATGCACTTCTTAAGGCAAAGGGCATTGACAAAGTTGATTTCTCATTCCTCAAATATGCGGTCAGCGGCGGCGATACTCTCCCCGTAAAGCTTGAACAGAGCGTCAACGATTTCCTTGCCGCACACAATTCCCACGTAAAGCTCTGCGAAGGCTACGGTATGACCGAGGGTCTTGCGGCACTGAGCCTTTCCGTAGGCGACTGCTATAAATCCGGCACCATCGGCAAGCCCCTTATCGGCACGGAAATGTGCATTGTTGAGCCCGGCACAACCAATGTTCTGCCTGCAGGCGAAGACGGTGAGCTTTGCATAAGCGGCCCCACGGTTATGATTGGCTACAGAAACAATCCCGAAGAAACCGCAAGCACACTGCGCACCCACGCAGATGGCAAAACCTGGCTTCACACAGGCGATATGGCATCTATCGACGAAGGCGGTTTTGTTCACTATAAGCTCAGAATCAAGCGTATGATGATTACATCGGGCTTCAACGTATATCCCACACAGATTGAAAAGGTTGTTGAAGAGCTTGATTTCGTTGAAAAGTGCGTTGTTGTTCCCGTACCTCATCAGTATAAGAAAGAGGTTGCAAAGGCTTACATCATCCTTAAAAACGGCAAGGAAGGCAACGACGAAACCAAGGCGGAAATCAAGGCATACTGCAAAAAGAAGCTTATGCATTACAGCGTACCCTATCTCTACGAATTTGTTGATATCCTTCCCAAAACAGCATACAACAAAATCGACTTTATGAAGCTTCAGAAGGAAAGTGCAAAGGAGGCAATCTCCTGATGGCGCACCGCGGTAATGCAGGATTCAGGGTATTCTCAAAAATCCTGCTCCCCCTTTTCAGGCTTTACTATAACCCGAAGCTTGTTATCGAGCACCCCATTCCCGAAAACGGTGCAATCATAATCTGCAGCAATCACAAGCACGTTATGGACCAGTGTATGGCGGCTATTGCTACCGAAAGACCCATAAACTATATGGCAAAGGCTGAATATTTCAAAGGTCCTTTTGCCTGGTTTTTCAGGGCTACGGGCTGCATCTGCGTCAACCGTAACGGCAACGACGGCGAAGCCAAAAGCGAGGCAACTCAGGTGCTTTCAAAGGGCGGTGCACTGGGTCTTTTCCCCGAAGGCACACGCAACCGCACCGACAACCTTATGGGCGAATTCAAATACGGTGCGGCATCCCTTGCCTGCAAAAACAATGCAAAGATAATACCCGTTGCGGTTACGGGCGATTATAAATTCAGAAGCAAAAATCTTATGTCAAGAATAGGAGCACCTATTTCAACGGAGGGTCTTACCGTTGAAGAGGTCAACACGCTTCTGAAAAAAGAAATTGCAAGCCTCATTGCAAAAAATCTTAAAGAAGGCTGCGGCTCAAACTACGAATACGAGCGTATAAAAAGATATCAGGCATAAGAAAAAGGCACCCTGCGGGGTGCTTTTTTCATTTCAAGGTGAACAGTGAAAAGTTAAAAGTGAAGAGTGAATAGTTTCGGATAGGCTCCGCCTATGACCGAACATATAAACGGGTAAGGGCAACGCCCTTCCATAACTATTCACTTTTCATTATTCACTGTTCACTTAACAAAACCTGCATACATCCTCAACGGTATCTGCAATATAATCCGCGCCTGCGGATTCAAGCTCTTCGCGGCTTCCGTAGCCGTAAAGCACACCCATTGAATCAATGCCGTTTTTCTTTGCGCCGACAATATCGTGCTCTCTGTCGCCAATCATGATAACGGCAGATTTATCCGTCACGCCGCACTCGGCAAGAGCATAGGCAATAACCTCCGCTTTATCCGTCAGCGTGCCGTCAAGGTTTGCACCTGCGGCATAGAAAAAATAATTTTCAAGGCTGAAATAACGGAGAATTTCCTTTGCGAAAACCTCGGGCTTTGAGGTGGCAAGAATCACCTTTTTACCCGAATCATTCAGCCTTTTGAGCATATCCTCAATGCCTGCATAAACCGTATTTTCATAAATCCCTTTGTCACGGTAATATTCTCTGTAATATTCCACAGCCTGCATACCGTCAACACCGTAAAATTCCTCAAAGGATTTATGCAGAGGCGGACCGATGAATTTGTATAATTCAGTCCTGTCCTCAACGGTTATGCCGTATTTTTTCAGTGCGTGTGCAACGGAATTGGTAATTCCGATACCGGGGTCGGTGATTGTACCGTCCAGATCAAATAATATTACATTATAATTCTTCATGTTTTCTCCTTTGCACTTTGAACTTTGCACTTCAAAAAAGGCAGCCCCGAAAGGCTGCCCTTTAAATTATTTAATGTTTGCTTTAAGAGCTTCAAGCTCTTCCTTGAGAGTTGCGGGAAGTCTGTCAAACTTGCCGTAGAATTCCTCGATACCTGCGATTTCGTCTGCCCAGAGAGCATTGTCAACGCTGAGGATTTCCTTAAGCTGAGCTTCGCTTACTTCATCTTCAATGCCTTCAAGGTTGATATCCTCTGCCTTGGGAACAAAGCCGATTGAAGTTTCAACAGCGTCAACCTTGCCTTCGCAGCGGTCAATAATCCAATCGAGAACACGAAGGTTATCGCCGAAGCCGGGCCACAGGAAGTTGCCGTCATCATCCTTACGGAACCAGTTAACGTTGAAGATTTTGGGAGCCTTATCAGCATCAAGACCTGCACCGATGTTGATCCAATGCTGCCAGTAATCTGCCATATTGTAACCGCAGAAGGGAAGCATTGCCATGGGGTCACGGCGAACAACGCCGACTGCGCCTGATGCTGCAGCTGTTGTTTCAGAAGCCATGATTGAGCCTACGAATACACCGTGGTTCCAGTCTCTTGACTGATATACAAGGGGAGCAAGCTTTGCGCGTCTGCCGCCGAATACGATAGCTGAGATGGGAACACCGTTGGGATTCTCAAACTCTGAGCTGATGCAGGGGCAGTTTACAGCGGGAGCTGTGAATCGGCTGTTGGGATGTGCACCCTTCTCTTCGCTCTCCTGACCGTTCCAGGGGTTGCCCTTCCACTCCATTGCGTTTGCGGGAGGATTCTTGTCAAGACCTTCCCACCAAACGGTGTTGTTATCAAGGTTATGAGCAACGTTGGTGAAGATTGTGCCCTTTCTTGTTGAAGCAAGAGCATTGGGGTTTGACTTTTCGTTTGTGCCGGGAGCAACGCCGAAAAAGCCGTTTTCGGGGTTGATAGCATAGAGTCTGCCGTCTGCGCCCTTACGAATCCATGAAATATCGTCGCCTACGCACCATACGCGGTAGCCGTTCTTATAGTATCCCTCGGGAGGAATAAGCATTGCAAGGTTTGTTTTACCGCAGGCTGAGGGGAATGCAGCACAGATATATCTGATTTCGCCGTCGGGCTTCTGGAGACCGAGGATGAGCATATGCTCTGCCTGCCAGCCTTCGTTCTTACCCTGATATGAAGCGATACGGAGTGCAAAGCACTTCTTGCCCAGAAGAACGTTTCCGCCGTAACCCGAGTTAACTGAGATAATTGTGTTATCCTGAGGGAAGTGGCAGATATATCTCTTCTCTTCATCGATGTCGCACTTGCAGTGGAGACCGCGAACCCAATCGTCGCTGTCGCCGAGAGCTTCAAGCACTGATGTGCCTACTCTGGTCATGATAACCATGTTGAGAACAACATAGATTGAGTCGGTAAGCTCGATACCGATTTTTGAGAACTGTGAGCCGACGGGGCCCATTGAATAAGGAATTACATACATTGTTCTGCCCTTGTAGCTGTCCTTAGCGATAGCATAGAGCATTTCATAAGCCTCTGCGGGATCCATCCAGTTGTTGGTGGGGCCTGCTTCTTCCTTTGAAGGAGCGCAGATGAAGGTTCTGCCTTCAACACGTGCAACGTCGTTAACTGCAGTTCTGTGAAGGTAGCAATCGGGAAGAAGTTCCTGATTGAGCTTAATCATTTCGCCTGTTGAGCAAGCCTCTGCACGGAGAGCTTCAATCTGCTCCTGTGAGCCGTCGATCCAAACGATCTTTTCGGGCTTAACGAGTTCAACCTTTTCGTTAATCCATGAAAGAACGCTCTTGTTTGTGGTCATATTTTCCATAGTTTTTCTCCTTTCATCTGGGGAACATACTAAAATTAAACATTCTGAAAGTGCAAAGCATAAGCGCAAAAACTCCGCCCTCATCCTTGCCCATTATAATTATATCATAGTTTTCTGTAAAGTCAATATTACAAGCAATTTCTGCATAAGAAAACTGCATAAATTTCATTTTCTGATATATTTTACCTTTTTTACTCGTTGATGGGCATTGTTGCGAAGGCATTGAGGTCCGAGCCTGCAATATTGCCCTTTCTGAATTCATAATATGCCTGAGCGCCCACCATAGCCGCATTATCGCCGCAGAGTGAAAGATGGGGCATATAAAGCTGCCAGCCCTTTTCGGCACATACATCGCTCATACGCTTGCGCAGACGGGAGTTTGCGGATACTCCGCCTGCCATTACGATTTTATCAAAGCCGAAGTTTTCAGCCGCTTTGACGGTATTATTCACAAGGCAGTCGGTTACGGTTTCGATGCAGGCTGCACCAAGGTCGGGCACACTCACTTCAATCCCCTTCTGCCCGGAGTTATGAATTATATTCACAACAGCTGTTTTCAGACCCGAAAAGCTGAAATCATATTCACTGCCGTCAACTCTGGGGTGAGGCAGTTTATAAAGCGAGGAGTCGCCCTCTGCACTGATACGGTCAAGATTCACACCGCCGGGGTAAGGCAGACCCATTGCCCTTGCCGCCTTATCCATACACTCGCCTGCCGCATCGTCACGGGTTCTGCCGATAATTTCAAAATCCGTGTAATCCCTGACGGCAACGATATGGCTGTGACCGCCCGAAACCACAAGGCAGAGGAAGGGAGGCTCAAGCTCGGTGTGTGTGATATAATTCGCCGCAATGTGTGAACGAAGATGGTGCACGGGCACAAGAGGCAGGCCTGCGGAATATGCAAGACCTTTGGCAAAGTTGACGCCCACAAGCAGTGCACCGATAAGACCGGGTGCATAGGTAACGGCAACGGCATCAATATCACCGTAGCCAACACCTGCATCGGACATTGCCTTTGACACAACGCCGCTGATTGCCTGAGCGTGCATTCTTGATGCGATTTCGGGCACAACGCCGCCGTAAACAATATGTTCGCTGACCTGAGATGCGATAACGCTTGAAAGCACCTTTCTGCCGTCCTCAACAACGGCAGCGGCGGTTTCATCGCAGGATGATTCTATTGCAAGAATTTTCATATATTCAGCTCCTGTTTTTATTTGTAAAATGCTTGGTAATAAGTGCAAAGTGTCGGAAGGGCTTCGCCCTTACCCAATTGCTAAGTGAATAGTGAATAATGAAAAGTGAATAGTTAAGGAAGGGCTTTGCCCTTACCCATTTATATAATCGGTCATAGGCGGAGCCTATCCGAAACTTTTCACTGTTCACTCTTAACTTTTCACTCAGAAATATTTCGTATATATAACTCCGTTTTCCGTGGGGTCGGAATAAAAATTCTTTCTTACACCTGCAACCTCAAAGCCCTCGGACTCATAAAGTGCGATTGCAGATGAATTGCTTTCACGGACTTCAAGGGTAATAAACTCACATTTTCTGATTTCAGCACCCTTACAGGCGGCTTTCATAAGTGCTCTGCCTATCCCCTGCTTGCGGTAATTTTCAAACACCGCAACATTTGTTATATATGCTTCGCCGCAGATTTCCTGCACACCGATATAACCTGCAATTTCATCACAGACAGCAACAAGAAAATGCGAATTTTCATTTTCAAGTTCCTCGGCAAGTCCTTTTTCACTCCAGGGCTGTGAAAAGCACTGTTTTTCGAGCTCTGCAATTCGGGGAATATGCTCCTCTTTCATTTTTTCAACGGTGAAATCCATTATTTTTCCTCCGCCGTTATCTGCTCAAACTGTGCATTAAGAGCGATTTTTATTGAATTGGCACACATCATATATGTTTCAATATCTCCGCCGTATGGGTCGGGGATTCCGCCACCCAGCACAAGCACCTTATCGGGGTCAACATAAAGCGAAAGGCTTGCGGCATGGTCAAAGGTCATACAGACAAATCTATCCGTTTCGTCAAGAACAAAGGATGTTATGCGTCTTGCCCTGTGTGACGAAATGTCAACACCGAATCTTTCGCAGGCTTTCACGGAATTAGGAGTCACTTCATCCCCCGTCATTGCAAAAAGCCCTGCGCTTGAACAGTTTATATCCGTTATGTTTTTCTCGGCAAGGAGCTTTTTAAAAATCCCCTCTGCCATGGGACTGCGGCAGGTGTTACCTGTGCAGACAAATAATATATTCATAGTTTTTCCTCTGTATTATCAGTTTCACACGCATCCGTTTGTTAAGTGAAAAGTTAAGAGTGAACAGTGAAAAGTTTCGGATAGGCTCCGCCTATGACCGATTTAGAGTGAAAAGTTAAAAGTGAAGAGTGAAAAGTTTCGGATAGGCTCCGCCTATGACCGATTATATAAATGGGTAAGGGCGAAGCCCTTCCTTAACTATTCACTTTTCACTATTCATTATTCACTTAATAATTTCAATTTATTTTGATTCATACCACGTTTTGCCTACGCCTACATCTGCCTGCATTGCAACACGCATCTTAACAGCGTTTTCCATTTCTTTCTTTACAATACCTGCAACGATTTTTGCTTCGCTTTCGGGGGCTTCAACAATGAGTTCGTCGTGAACCTGCATAATCAGCTTTGCGCTGAGGCACTGTTCTTTCAGCTTTTCCCATACTCTTATCATTGCGATTTTGATGATATCCGCCGCCGTGCCCTGAATGGGCATATTCAGCGCAACTCTTTCGCCGAAGGCACGCATCATCGCATTTGATGATGAAAGCTCGGGCAGATATCTGCGGCGTGCAAACACGGTTTCAACATATCCCTTTTCCTTTGCGTTTTCAACAACATCCGTCATGTATTTACGCACTCCGCTGAAATGGGCAAGGTAGCCTTTAATATAGCTGTCTGCCTCCGCACGGGTAACGCCGATATCCTTTGCAAGGGAGAATGCACCTATGCCGTAAACAATGCCGAAATTAACTGCCTTTGCACGGCTTCGCATAAGGGGAGTCACCATCATCAGAGGCATATCAAACACCTGGGATGCGGTGATTGCGTGAATATCGTCACCGTTATTGAAAGCTTCAATCATATTTTTATCGTTTGCCATATGGGCAAGCACACGAAGCTCAATCTGTGAATAGTCCGCATCAATGAGCACACAGCCGTCCTTTGCCCTGAAGAATTTTCTCATTTCCCTGCCCAGTTCGGAACGCACGGGAATATTCTGCAGATTGGGTTCGGTTGATGAAATTCTGCCTGTACGGGTTTCGGTCTGGTTAAGGCTTGAATGAATTCTGCCGTCATCACCGATAACCTTCAGCAAGCCGTCACAATAGGTTGATTTAAGCTTTGCAAGGCTGCGGTATTCAAGAATTTTTGCAACAACGGGGTAATCCGCCGCAAGACCTTCGAGAACCTCCGCATTGGTGGAATAGCCGCTTTTTGTCTTTTTCTTCGCAGGCAGACCCATTTTCACAAACAGGGCTTCACCCAGCTGTTTGGGTGAGTTGAGATTGAATTCACAGCCTGCTTCTTCATATATTTCTTTAACGAGAACTTCTATTCTGCTCTGAAGCTCAATGCCGAATTTTTCAATGCCCTGTGCATCAACAAGGAAGCCCTCACGCTCCATTGAAGCAAGCACCCTTGCAAGAGGAAGCTCGATTTCTTCAAGCAGACGCTTCTGATTATGCTCCTCAATGAGTGCGTTCATTCCGGCAAATGCCGAGGGCAGGTATGCAGTATGGAATGCCGCCTCATTCTCTGCCTCGGGCACCTCTGCATTGACGTATTCCGCAATAATCCTTTTCAGGTCATAAGCTCCCGACGAGGGATTGATAAGGTATGCGGAAAGCATTGCATCGCCGCAGATTGAATTGATTTCGATATCCTCACGGTAATCGTAACAGAAGGCGTAAAGTGCTTTTGAATTATAGGTGAATTTCTTTATTTCACGGTCAAAAAGGAAATCGGAACAGAATTCCGCATACTCTTCGTTTTCGGGATTTACGGTTGCAACACCGTTATCGGTTTTGAAAAGAAACACACCGCTGTCGAAGGTGAAATATGCCTCGCCTGCTTTTCTGAGCATATTATAAAGCAGTTTCAGATCCTCCTGCTCATAGCAATCGGTGCAGATTTTTTCAGCCTCGGGCTTGTCCGTTTTTTCTGCCGCTTTGAGGTCAAGGCGTTCAATCATTTTATACATTTCAAGGTCTGCAAGGATGCTTGTCACCTTGTATGCATCCGCCGCCGAGGGCACATAGCCCGAATAATCGGTTTCAACGGGAGCATCGGTTTTGATTGTACCCAGTTCACGGCTGAGATAAGCCATATCCTTATCTGCGGCAAGCTTATCGTGAACACCCCTTTTGATGTCGATTGTATCGAGATTTGCGTAAATTTCGTCTATTGAACCGAAACGGCTGATTAAATCCTGCGCGGTTTTCTGACCGATACCGGCAACGCCGGGAATACAGTCGGAGCTGTCGCCCATAAGGGCTTTTATATCAATCATCTGTTCGGGAGCAACAAGATACTCCTCTTTGATTTTATCTCTGTCATAGCAGACGCTCTGGGGTCTGCCCATTTTTGTTGAGGCAAGAAGCACGTTGACGTTATCACGCACAAGCTGCAGGGAATCACGGTCACCCGTTGCGATATAGCAGAAATCCCCCTCACCGCAGTTTGCGGCAAGAGTGCCCAGAATATCGTCGGCTTCCCAGCCGGGAGCTTCAAGAATTTTATAGCCCATAGCCGCCAGAAGCTCCTTTAAAGGAGGCATCTGCTGAGCCAGTTCGGGAGGCATACCCTTGCGGTTTGCCTTGTAGCCCGAATACATTTCGTGGCGGAAGGTGGGTGCCTTAACATCGAATGCAATGGCTACGGAATCGGGGTTAACCTCATCACGGAGCCTTAAAAGTATATTGAGAAAGCCGTAAATTCCGTTTGTGAATTTAGTGCCGTCTTTGGTTGTGAGAAGCTTAATGCCGTAAAATGCACGGTTAAGAATACTGTTGCCGTCAAGTGCCAAAAGTTTCATTCCGAATCACCTCAGTATACAGTATAACATATTATTTGTAAATTTCAGCATTTTTTTGAAAAATATTGAAAATAATTCAATTTAATGATAACATTAATGGCAGAATACAAAAACCGAGGTGAACAACAATGACATACGGCGTAACGTTTACCGTAGAAAAAGACTACCCTACCTCATCAAGAAAATTCAAGGAACTGCTGAACGCAATTGATGTTGAAAAATATGTTTGGAAAGTAGACGAATCCGATTTTTATAATATTGAGAATTTGCAAAATATCCTCGAAAAGAAGAACATAATAACAGGTAAAGATGTTTTGAAAGAACTTGACTGCGAAGTTATGATGATTTGGATTGCACTTGAAGGATACAAAGACAAAAATGACGTTGAAGAATCGGATAATTCATTTCAAAATTATCTCAAAAGCAAATGTGAAACCGCTGTTTTTGTTGTTGATACCCGGATGTTTTCGGTTTACTCAAAAAATACCGAAACATTGAAAAAAGCTGTTGATTTCGCCAAGAACAACACCACAGGCACATTTGAGATAATAGAAGAAGAACACACTGAACGGTATTTCGGTATTTAACGTCTGCAGCAGCTGACAACACAAACGGGTACGGGTAAAACCCGTCCGAAACTTTGCACTTTGCACTTTGAACTTTGCACTTAAAAAACCGGAGATTTTTATGAAAATAGGCAATTTTGAAATAAACGGATATGCCGCACTGGCACCTATGGCGGGAGTTGCTGACCGTGCCTGCCGTGAGCTTTGCATTGAATTCGGTGCAGCCTACGTTGTCACCGAAATGGTAAGCTCAAAGGGTCTGACAATGCATGACCGCAAGTCCGACACTCTTATGGTGCTCGGAGAAACGGAAAAGCCTGCGGCGGTGCAGATTTTCGGCTGTGACCCTGCAACGATGGCTGAGGCGGCAAAAAAAGCGGCGGCAACGGGCTGTGCGGCGGTTGATATCAACATGGGCTGCCCTGCTCCGAAAATTGCAGGCAACGGCGGCGGCTCCGCACTGATGAAAGACCCCGACCTTGCCGCAAGGATAACCGAGGCGGTTGTCAAGGCAATCGATCTGCCCGTAACGGTGAAATTCCGCTCGGGCTGGGATGAAAACAGCATCAACGCCGTTGAATTTGCAGGATTGCAGGAAAGTGCGGGTGCGGCGGCAATCACCGTGCACGGCCGCACAAGAAAGCAGATGTATGCACCGCCCGTAAATCTTGACATCATAAAGCAGGTCAAGCAGGCGGTTAAAATCCCTGTCATCGGTAACGGCGATATCACCGACCCTATTTCCGCAGAAAATATGTATAAGACAACGGGCTGCGATTTCATTATGGTGGGCAGAGGTGCTCTGGGTGCACCCTGGGTTTTCACTCAGATAAACGAATACCTGAAAAGCGGAATTCTTCTCCCCGACCCTCCCGTTGAGAAAAGAATGGAAATTATGATCCGCCACATTTCAAAGCTCTGCGAATACAAGGGCGATTACGTGGGTATGCGTGAGGCAAGAAAGCATTCGGGCTGGTACATCAAAGGCGTGAGAGGTGCGGCATCCCTCAGGCAGGAAATCGGCTCTCTTGAAAATATGGATCAGCTCCGTGCAATAGCCGAAAAGGTTATAAACGCTGACCGCTGTTAATATTCAACAAAAAAGAGCACGTTTTATTGTGCTGAATAACAAAAATAAATCCGCCTTTCAATTTTCGTTGAAATGGCGGATTTGCTGTGTTAAGATTTAATGGTAAGAAACACAGAACAAGTGAAAAGTTAAGAGTGTATAGTGAAAAGTTTCGGATAGGCTCCGCCTATGACCGTTTTTAAGTGAAAAGTTAAGAGTGAATAGTGAAAAGTTTCGGATAGGCTCCGCCTATGACCGATTATAATGGGTAAGGGCGAAGCCCTTCCTTAACTCTTCACTTTTCATTATTCACTATTCACTAAAAAGGAGAGGTATTATGGCAATTCTAATGAAAATCGTAGGTTTTATTCTGGCACTCATCACTCCGTTTGCTTCAATGCTTGTATGGGATCCCACCGCATATTTTGACAAGGAAGTTCCCGTTGCGGAAGAAAAAATCGGCGGATTCATGAAAGGCGTATGCCACCTTGACCCCGATTACAAACTTATAAACGAAGCAAACGTTGAATGGTTCCGCGACGATATTCCCTTCCCCTTTGCCGCAGACGGCTCAGTTTCTCCCCACTACGAAAACTGGAAGAGAGAGGCTAAGGAATATGTTGACAACGGCATAAGAATTTTCGGCGTTACACCATACCCCGACGATTATATCGCATACGGTCTTGACCCTCGCAAGCCCGAAAGCCGCGAAGGAATTCAGGATATTGCAAGATTTTATGTCAATGACCTTAAAGGCATTGTAGGTGCTTTTCAGGTTACAAACGAAATGGGTATTGACCGTTTCACCCTGCCCCTGACCCTTGACGAAGCAGCCGAATTCATCGGCATGCAGCTTGAAGCAATGTACCCCGTCAGAGGCGATGTTATCATCGGCTATAACCTTGGCGGTCTTTCAATTCTTCAGCTCCCCTTCAAGATGATGAAATATCATCAGTATTGCGATTATGTGGGCGTTGACATGTACCTTGGCTGCTTTGAAAACGTGCTTAAAAACGCTGACCAGTATGTGACAATTCTCAACTTCGTAAGACGTATTACAGGCAAACCCATCATTCTCTGCGAATTCGGCTATATCGGCTACGGCGAGCCCAAAACCGAGGCTGAAAAGAAGGCTATCCTTCAGAAATACGGCTTTGACAGCGAAGAAGAAGCAAGGGCAAACATCTGGGAATTCGTAAACAACCTTCCCGATGACCTGACGGAAGAAATTACCCATGATTATTCGGACCGCACTCCCGAAGAGGTGGGCAACCTTATTTTTGACGGCGAATATTCAAACCACATCTATTGTGAGCTGCCCGACGGCTACGGACTTTACAAATATCCCCACACTCCCGAAGGTCAGGCTGAATTCTACGAGTACGTCATCAAGAAGGTACGCAGCCTTGATTATGTTATCGGTATGTGTGCTTACTGCTGGGCAGACAGCGACAGCTGTTATGTATGCGGTCAGGCAGAATGTCCGGTTGAAACAGGCTGGGGCCTTGTCGACGGCAAGGGTCAGCCCAAGCCTGCCTACTATGCGGTACAGGAAGGATACAAAGATTAAAAAAAGGCACCTTCGGGTGCCTTTTTAAGCGAAAAGTTAAAAGTGAAGAGTGAAAAGTTTCGGATAGGCTCCGCCTATGACCGATTATATAAATGGGTAAGGGCAAAGCCCTTCCTTAACTTTTCACTATTCATTATTCACTATTCACTTTGAAGTTAAGAAGCACCCCGCAGGGTGCTTTTTTATTTTACATCCACGTTAAATTCAAGTTCCAGGGCTTTGTGTTCGCCGTCGGGTTTGTCAAAGTTCCAGTAGAGGGTTGCGGTGCCTTTATAGGTTCCGCTGCCGAAGGCGATAAGGGGTTCTCCGCTGACTTCAAGCATTGAACCGTCAACATAATAGCCTGCCGCCATATTCATCTGCTGGGTGTAGGTTTCGCCGTCTTTCAGCGTCATCATACCCGTATCACAGGTGTAGCACTTTCCCTGGGTATCAAGGTCAACAAAGGAATACTTTCCGTCGGATATTTTGACTCTCACCTCATAATGCATATTCGGTGTGCCCGTGGGCGTGTGGATATAAACCGTTCTGCCCGAATTATTCTCAACCGTTGCGGTGAGAACGAATTTTTCGCCCGGCTTCACGGGGTTTTTGCTCAGCTCAACCCTCAGCTTTATGCCGTCTTTTGAAAGAATTGACCACCAGAGATTGCTTTCCTGCTTTTGATTATCGTATTTGCCAATAATTCTATTCAGACGACCTGCCTGAGATTTTGTTAAAGGCATACAACGACCGTCATTATCCGTAAGCGTGCCGCAGCAGGAGCTGTAATAACAGGTCATATCCATATAACGTATCTCTGCATCGGGCAGGCAGTCCTCATATGAATTAATCCACTTACCTTCAAGCATATCCAGTATAAATTCTTCGTCCTCGCCGTAAAGACACTTTGTTCCCGTGAGATAATCTGAGGTAACAAATATTGTGTTGCCGCAAACAGGCTGATTAAACATTTCATATCCGTCGGTCATAAGCTGAAAGCCGTCAGGTGCGGTGGGCACGGAGCAAAGCTCATTTTGTGTAACGGATTCGATTATCTTTTCCGTAAGGCTTTGTGCAAGCGTGCTTTCGGTTGTTATATCCGTATCAGAGCCATCCTTGCAGGATACGAGAAAAATCAACATAAGCACACATAAAATCGCAACTGCTTTTTTCATTTTTATTCCCCCTTAATTGACAGGGTTGTATGCAGGTGTGGTCATATAGGGAAGTGCGGCTGTTGTTCCTTCGCTTATGATGCCGCCGCTTTTATCAACAAATTCAAGGTTTTCCGCATTGAGGATAATTTTTATCTTTGTATCTCCGACCATATACATAATGCCGTAGCTTTCTTCACCGCCCTTTGTGCGTGTTACGGTAACCATAGGCTCAACGCCCTCAACTGCTTTTTTCTCCTCGTCGGTAAGGCAGTTTTCAGCCGCTTCAAGAATTTCATCGTTTGTATATTTACCCAACGATGAGGGCTTTTTCGTTACCGCAGGCTCGTGCAAAGCATCCTCCCCCACAACAGTTTCAAGAGCAATTTCGGTTACAGCCTTTGTAACGTGATTTGCAAACTGCTTATCAGCCCATTCTTCCTTTTCGATTCTGTTTTCCGGCTCGCCTTCCGCATCAACAATAAAATTTTCACCCTGCTCATTCTCGGCGCCCATAGCCTCTTCGGAATATTCGGGTTTGGGTTTGATATAACTCTCAACAAAAGTCACAAGGATTTCGCCTTCGGTGTTTTCAAGGTTTTCTGTGTTAAAAGCAGTCGTTTCAACGGCAGGAGTTTCTTTATGTGAAGTCTTCTTCATCATTTTCGGCATTACCGCCGCCGCTGTGCAGAAGCTGACAGCTATGCACAAAGCTGCCGCAATACCGCCTGCCGCTTTTTTACGCTTTTTAAGAATTGCATCTCTTTTGGCATAAATGCTTGCCGTGTATTCTTCTCTGCTTTTCACGGAAGTTTCGCCTCCCTTTCAAGTTCTTTTTTCAGGGCTTGCCTTGCCCTATAAGCAAGATTTTCAATCTGTTTTTTGTTCTTTTTCATAACCGCCGCCGTCTGCTCATAGCTCATATCCTCAAAGTATATGAGGTGAAGCACGGTTTTGTAGTCATCATTGAGAGTATTTATGGCACGGTGAAGCTCACGCTCACGCTCCTTTTTGATAAATTCATCCTCAATATTCCGCCTGTCGCTTTCGTTTTCTATGTATTCATAGGCGCACTCAGGCCGCCGTGAACAGCGTCTGAGATAGCTGACGGCTTTGTTTCGCCCGATAGTGAAAAGGTAGGTTTTCAGCGAGGTTCTGAAATTGTATCTTCTCTTATGCAGAAGAATTTCAACAAAAACATCCTCCGAAAGCTCCTGCGCAACGGCAACGTTGCCTACATACCGATTAATGAAAAATATTAAATTTTCGCTGTACATATCGAGGATTTCCCCGAATGCACTTTCGTCTCCGTCAAGGAAACGGCGGTAGCTACTTTCACCGTTATCCATTGCGAACACCTCCGTGTCAACACTTTCACCCATTATTCGCCTTGAACGGCAAAAACACTCACCCGAATTATATATTTTTACTTCAAGTGTTACACTTTTGCCCGTTATTTTTGTTGAATTTGTATTGATTATATGTTAATATGATGTCATAAACATAATAACTCAGCAAAGGAGAGTTGTAAATGAAAAAATCTTTCAAAAAAATCACAGCAGTTCTGCTCTGTGTTTTAATGCTTGCTTCGGCGGCATCGTTAAGCTGCTATGCATCATCCGCAAGCAAATACACAGATCCGACTATTGTTCACGAAAAATGCACCGACTGCGGTGACAACTGTGAATTCTACCCCACGGTCATCATCCCCGGTCTGGGTCAGAGCAACGTTCTGGTTGCGGATGAAAACGGCGATTACATTCTTGACAAAGACGGCAATAAAATCTCCGCTTTCCCCGCATACATTCAGCTCCCCGAAATACTCAAAGCCGCTGTTGTGCCTGCCCTTACATCACTTATTTTACAGCGTGATGCCGGTCTTTCGGATGCTCTTGCAAAGGTAATCGACTCCTGCTTCGGCATCAACAAGAGCGACCTTGAAGCTCAGAATACAGGCAGCATAATTCTTGAAAGATACTACTGGTCATATGAGGAATGCACCGAGGATGAAAAAGAGGTTATCAATCACCACATTCCCTTCAAGCTTTACCCCACAGACCTGCCCTATGACCACCTTTATTATTTCACTTACAATTCCTTCGGCAACCACATTGACGTTACCAAAGACCTTTACGATTACATTCAGATGGTAAAGGAGCAGACAGGCCACGACAAGATAAATCTTGTTCCCATCAGCCAGGGCGGAACATTTGCAAACGCACTTTTTGAATACTACCCTGAGGTTACGGACTGCCTTCACAAGGTGCTTTATATTGTACCTGCCCTCGACGGTTCAACCATTATCGGTGACGTATTCACAGGCAATATCACCTTCCTCAACAAAGAGTATCTTTACAACGGCTTCCTTGAAAATCTTGGTCTGCTTGACAAGAACACCGCAAAAATAATCGAAATCGCTCTCAGAATTCTCCCCGATGAAGTGCTTATGACAAGCCTTGAAAAGGCGGTCAAAACTCTTGTTGAAGAGGTTATGATAAGAAGCACGAGTATGTGGGCGCTCTGCCCCTCGGGCAATTACCTTGAAGCTGCCGAAAAATATCTCTCAACCCCCGAAATGGCAAGCATCAAAGAGCAGACATACAAATATTATCAGGCACAGCTTCATTCGGATGATAACATCAGAAAGCTTCTTGACAAGGGCATTCAGGTTTTCAACGTTGCACAGTATGATCACAAAATGATTGACGTAGGCGGCACCTGGGATTCACAGAATGCGGACTTCATTATTCACCTTGATTCAACTTCAATGGGTGCATACGCTGCAAATATCGGCGAAACCCTTCCCGAGGATTATGTTCAGAAGAACACAAACTGCTCAAACCCTGACCACAACCACATTTCACCCGACAGAGTTGTTGACGCATCGGCAGGTCTTCTGCCCGACACCACATTCTATTTTGACAATCAGCGTCACGACCTGACACAGCACAACGACGTTATTCTTGAAATCGCAATGGAGCTTATTGCTCACGACGATATCACCGATGTTTATTCAGACCCCAGATTCCCCCAGTTCAACATCGGCAGAGATACAAGAATACTCTATGAACTTCTTGAAACCGCCGAAGGCGTTGACACCGCTTCACTTTCGGCAGAGGATGCAGCGGAATTCGCCGCCGCAGTCAAGCAGGCAGAGGATACCGTCAATGACTCAACCGTTGAGCACGGCGCCTTTGCAGCAGCTGAAAAGAGGCTTACCGCAATCCTTGCAAAGCAGGGTCTTGCAGAAGTTGTTGAGGAGAAGGAGCCTTCAACATTCCTTCAGAAGCTCAGTCTCTGGCTTTACGAAAACTACGGCACAAACGGTTTCTCCGAAATGCCGCTTATAACTCTCAGAAATCTTTGGAATTTAATAACAGGCAGATAAGGGAAAGGCACCTTCGGGTGCCTTTTTTCAATGCGTAATTCGAAATTCGCAATTCGTAATTATAAATTAAATTTTGTTGTTGCTATTTTTGATTTGCCGTTATATAATATGCGAGGTAAAAATTTATGACGGAGAAATTCAATGAAATCAACTGCACTAAAAAACATAATCTGGTTTCTGAAGAAAAACGCAATTGTTCTGGTTGCGTTTCTTGCGGCGGCGGTTACAAGTATTATCGTGCCCGTTGACAAAGAATACATCGGCTATTTCGATTTCAAAACCCTTGCCTGCCTTTTCTGCGTGCTTGCGGTGGTCTGTGCGCTGAAAAATATTCAGTTTTTCTATACACTTGCTCAGAAAATCGTTCAGTGCTTCAAAAATTCACGGCTTGTTATTCTCGCCCTTGTTTATATCACATTTATCGGGTCAATGCTCATTGCGAACGATATGGCACTGCTCACCTTCCTGCCTTTGGGGTATTTCGTTCTGCTGACAACCCAAAAGCGTGAATATATGGCATTCACCTTCATTATGCAGAATATCGCCGCAAACCTTGGCGGTATGCTGACCCCCTTCGGTAACCCGCAAAACCTTTATCTCTACACGAAGTTCAATATCCCCAACCTCGAATTTATGGGCATTATGGCACCGCCGTTTATACTTGCGGTAACGCTCATAACTCTTTGCTGTATTATTTTCGTCAAGTCCGAGCCTATGAAAATTGAGGGCGAAACCGCAAAGCTTCCTCCCCTTCGCACCGCACTTTATCTTTTGCTTTTTGCACTTTCAATTGCCATTGTTTTCAGAGGAATACCCTATGTTATCGGGCTTATCGTCATACCTGCCGTGCTGATTTTTGCAGACCGCAAGGCACTGAAAGCGGTTGACTATCCCCTGCTTCTCACCTTCGTATTCTTCTTTATTTTCTCGGGCAATATGGCGAGAATCGAGGTTGTGCGCAGCTTTCTTTCTTCGCTTATGGGAAAAAGCACTCTGCTTTTCAGCGTACTTTCCTGCCAGTTTATAAGCAACGTACCTTCGGCAATACTTCTTTCGCAGTTCACCCAAAACTACGGCGACCTGCTTGTGGGCGTAAACATCGGCGGTACGGGTACACTCATTGCATCCCTTGCAAGCCTTATCACATTCAGGGAATACACCTGGCATAACCCCGGAAAAGCAGGTTATTACGTAAAGCTTTTCTCGGTTTTCAACTTCGCATTTCTGATTATACTGACCGTATTTATGATGATAATACGGTAATTAAATATTGAAAAAAGCTCCCTCACGGGAGCTTTTCTCAATCGAATATTACGTATATTTCGTGAATAAGTGTTTCAAAGAAATTGCGGATTAAACGGATGATTTTTGCAAATATGTTTTCACCTTTGTATTCCGCCTTTGTGCCGATGCCGCCGTAGCAGCCGATGTTGTTGCTTGTAACCGCATCGCCGAAGAAATCGTACTTCACTCCCGTATCGGTACCTGCGCCGATAAGGGGCGAATCCGATGAAAGCCTGAAGCTTTCGGGATTTGAATAATCCGTTCCCGCAAAGCCGGGCACGGTATTCATTGCACCAAGGTCAACAAGAGGATTTATCACATTGTAGTAACAGTTATTTTCAAACACATTGCCTCTTGACGGGTCGGGGTCATAGGCAAAGGTTGCACCGTCAACGGGAATAATGATATTATTTGCGATATAGGAATCATAAAGGTTTTTGAACTGGAACTCGCCGCAGTTGACGATTGTGTTGTTATAGAAGCTGAAATTATGCTCACCCTGTGCACCGACTGCGGTTGTTGAACGGCCTTTGTTATCGTTGACGGAAAGGCAGTAACGAACGGTGTTGCCGTGGTGTCCGCTGTGGTTGGGACAGTTGCACATAAAGCGTACATTATCGTGGGAATAGATATACTGGTAGGTGCAGTTGTGGGAGTAAGAATCAAAGTCAATCGCCATACCGTCGCCGATATTCTTCTGACCTGCAATTTCGCAGTACTGAATTGTGCTGTTCACGCTGCCCCAGAACCACATTGCGGCGGTGAAATATTCAACTTCGCCGTCCTCTTTAAGCTCGGCGCCGCCCTGACAGCAGTTGATTGCACGGCAATGGGTAACAAGTGCGCCGTCGCACATACCCACAAGAACCGCCTCGGCATCCATATCGTGAAGGTAGCATTTTTCTATGAGCAAGCCTTCGTTGAATACAGGGTCGATTTCATCTTCCTCGCACCAGGGAGCCTGCTGTTCATTCCAGGAACCCCATATTATAAAGCCGTTTCCGCAGTTATAAACCTCGCAGTTGCGGATGGTCAGGTCATTTACCGCATATCTTGACTTTGCAGGCAGACCCTTTACCATAACGGCGGCTCTTGCACCTGCCGCACCGTTCTGAAAATCGTCACGGCTGTGGACCTCATGATTCTGCATATCTTCAAAATACACATTATCAATCACAATGCCCTCGGAGGTCTGAGTATAAGTATCAATCCATATTCCGCCGCCGTCGGGAGCTTTGATATGAAGGTTGGATACGGTCACATATGAGCAGTCAAAAAGTCTGAAAGCTTCTGTTTTCCCTTTTGCGTAAAGGAGAGGCTTTTCACCTTCACCGTAGGAAGAAATCACAATGGGATTCTCTTTTGTGCCGTTGCAGGTGAGAGTAACCGTGCATTCATATTCGCCGCCGCTTCTGAAAAGGAAATGAGTGCCCGGACCGATAACAAGGTCTTTCAGACCTGCAATGGTCTTTACGGGGCTGTCAATATCCGTACCGCTGTTTGAATCGTCACCCGAAATCGAGTCGATGTAGTAATAATTCTTGCCGCTGTCTGCAAATGCAAAAAGCGAAAGAGATGTAAGCAGAATTACGGCGGAAAGAATTACGCTTATAATTTTTACTGACTTTTTCATTACTGATTCCTCACTTTATGTGTTCTATGGTTTTATCAACCGCTTTTTCAATATCAACCGTGCCCACGCCGAAAATCGATGTATGGATTTTGCCGTTAACCGGCTTCTTCCAGCATTCGCCGATACAGTCGATGCCGCCTCTCATGCCAAGCACGGAGCCGACGGTTGCACCGTTACAATCCGTATCAAACGCACTTTCAACGGCAATGCAGATTGATTTTCCGAAATCCCCTTCGCCGTAGAGAAGCGCAGCGGTAACAATCATCGCGTTTGAAATGGTGTGGCACCAGCCGTGGTCGGTGTATTCGTCATACTGAGAATGAATATATTTTCGGCATTCTTCAAGGGTTACCCCGTTTTTGTAATCATTATAAATCTTCATAACCGCTTCAAAAAGCCTTGAGGTTGAGGGTATCTGTGCAAGACCGCCCAGAATAATATCATCAACATTTTCCGTCACTGCGGCGCAGGCTATCATTGCAGAAGCAAACATTTCACCGTAAACGCCGTTTTTGACATGAGAAATTCTTGCATCGGTATACGCCATTTTTGCGGCGGCTTCGGGGTTTCCGGGATTGATGTAGCCGAAGTAATCCCCTCTTATCTGTGCACCTATCCATTCACGGCATACGTTTTTATACATTGCCGATGCGGGAGGCTGAATGCAATTAATGAAATTTATATATGCGATTCTTTCAGCCGTGAAATATGAATAAATTGACTGGTATTTCAGCCATGCCGTTGCAACATCCTCGGAATCAAACCTTCTGCCGCAATCCTCAACAATCTTCTGTGCAAGCACAACATAGTTGGTGTCGTCATCAACCGGCATACCGTCAACATTATCACCGTAGGGTTTATTTTTGAGATAAAATTTATAATGAGAGCAGACCTCATCAGTAATATCGGAGCTGAGAATATAGCGGTGCATGGGATAATTACCCGTTTCTTTAAGCAAAGGAATAAGCTCGTTGCTTCTTATACCTTCAACGGGCTTTCCCAGCAGACAGCCGCAGGCTCTGCCCGTCCAGGCACCGAGAAGCTTTTTTCTCAGCATTTCCTCATCGGGCATAACCGATTCAAATTCATAAGGCTTTCTGAGTTTCTTTATACCTTTCAGGTCGTTGGGCTCATCATATTTATAATCGGCTTGCATATCCGCACCGATAACCGTTTCAAAAACGGTGTTGCTCATACGGTTTTTCTCTTCGCCGCTTTCCATTGCGGCGACAGATTCAAACAAAGCTTTATGCTTTTCAACATCAATACCTTCTTCAAGGCACTGATTGTATTCAGCCATTATGTCGTCGGGATATCTGTTGAAGCCGTCGGCATTGTTATAGTCAAATTCAATTTCGGCATCGTAAATTTTGGCAAACATAAAATCACCCCTGCTACATTATACAACAGAGGTGAATAAATTTAAAGAGGAATATTAAAAAATATCCTTTTCTGCAGGATTATCCAGAAGCTTTCCGTCTTCGGAAAACCGTGAGCCGTGGCAGGGGCAATCCCAGGAATGCTCTGCGGCATTCCATTTCAGTGCACAGCCCAGATGAGGGCACCTCGGCTTTGAAAAGGTGAAAATATTCAGTGCAGACTCCCGTATATTCCTCACAAGCTGAGGAATATAAAGCTTTCTTGACGGATAAAAGATTTCACTGTAAGGATTGCTTTTGTCCGTGACTGCATCGCAGAGAATCATTGCAGACACCATTGAGAGAGTCATACCCCATTTATTGAAGCCCGTTGCGGTAAAAAGATTGCGGGCATTCCTTGCGTATTCGCCTGCATATGCCGAGCCGTCAAGGGTTATGCAGTCCTGCGCCGCCCAGCGGTATTTTATCTTTGAGGCGGGATAACGTTTCTCTGCAAAGGCTTCAAGCTCTGCAAAGCCGCCGCCGTTTTCGCCGGTTCTGTGAGAGCCGCCGCCCAGCAGGAGCAAGCCTCCGTAATTCCTGAACGAAAAGCCCTTTTCGTTTTCGTCAAGATACATTCCGTCAACATCCTGCCCGTTTTCAAGGGCGATAACATAAGAGCGGTTCTGATACATTTTTGCAAAGAATGCGCCGTGCTTGTTGATTACGGGGAAATGGGTTGCGATAATTATTTTATCCGCTTCAATCACACCGCGGTTTGTCACGGCGGTATTCTTCGCAAATTCAACTGCTTTTGTGTTTTCCCGTATATTCAGACCCTTTGCAATACCTGCGGCAAATCGGAGCGGATTGAACTGCGCCTGATTTTTGAATTCAACCGCACCCCTGACCTTTAACGGAAGCGGAACCTCCGCACGATAAAAAGCAGGAATACCCAATCTTTTGAGCACATTCAGTTCGTCGTCAACGGGTTTTCCGCCTCTGACGGAATAAATAATATTGCTTTTTTCTTCAAAGCCGCACTCGACAATGCTGCACAGCCTGCGGTATTCGTCAATCGCCGCCTCATTTGCCTGCCAATACTTATAAGCATATTCCGCACCGTGAATATCAAAAAGCTTGTTGTAAATCAGGCCGTGCTGTGAGGTTATTTTTGCGGTTGTTCCTGCGGTAACACCGCTGCATATTCTGTTTGCTTCGATGAGAAGATAATCCATGCCTGCACGCTCAAGCATATACGCGGTAAGAATGCCTGCCATACCTCCGCCAACAATCAGTACCTGTGTTTTCGTATCGCCTTCAAGAGCAGGGAATGAAGGCGTTGTCACTGTATTTTCCCATAAATAATTCATTTCATCACCTGAAATATTATTTGCCGTAAGTGATTTTTTAACCGCAAACAAATTGACAAAAGAATTAAAAATGGTAGTATATACATATTAAAGGATAAGGAGATTAAATATGATTTTATCTCAGACAATAAAATGCGCTTCGGATTTCGGCGAAGCAGAAGCAATTGAAGTGATTGCAAAGGCAGGCTTTGATGCGGTTGATTATTCAATGTCACTGATCAAAAACAAAAACCATCCTTTAAACTCCGACAGATACAAGGAATACATTGCTCTGCTTTGCGAAACAGCAAAGAAAAGCGGCGTCTGTTTCAATCAGGCACATGCGCTGACATATATCCCTGCCGAAACCCGTGAAGAATCCCACAGACTTCTGCTTGAAAAGAACCAAAAAGTCATTGAAATTGCAGGACTTATGGGAATTAAGACCCTTGTGGTGCATCCTGTAGGCACGGGCGAATACATCGGCAATGAGGATATTATTTTTGAGCGTAACGTGAAATATTTCAGAGCACTTCTCCCCTATGCGGAAGAATACGGAGTAAAGCTTGCCTGTGAAAATATGTGGTACAAGGATAAAAGGGTCGGCACCACACGGGGAAGCATATGCAGTAACCCATATGAGCACGCAAGGTATGTTGACGAAACGGGCAGTGAAATGTTTGTCGCCTGCATTGATACGGGGCACTGCGCCCTGGCAGGCAGAGAGCCTCAGGACTGCATAAGAGTGCTGGGCAAAAGGCTGGGTGCACTGCACATACACGATAACGATTACAGAGATGATATGCACACCCTCCCCGGGCTCAGCGAAATGAACTGGGACGAAATCGCAAAAGCCCTTGCGGATGTTGATTACAAAGGGGATTTCACTCTTGAAACCAACCATTTCTTTGATTCCCTCAATTACGAAGAAACCGAAACGGGACTTAAACTTGCCGCCCAAATCGGCAGAAAAATGATTGCAAAAATTGAAAATTTCAGATAAAAAATGACCCCCTCAGGCAGAGGGGGTTTAATCATATAAAAATAAATTATCCGAGAGCAACCATGCTGAATACAAGTGCGAAAAGTGCAACCGTTTCGCAAAGACCTACAACGGTGATGTACTGTGAGAAGCCTTTGCCTGTTTCTGCAAGAGCATCTGCGCCTGCGGCACCTGCCTTACCCTGAACAACGGCTGAAACCGCCATTGCAATACCCGATGCGATACCCAGACCGAAAAGGAATGCGGGGTCTTTGTCTGCGCCGTTCATCTGCTGCATAAGAAGGAAGCCGTAGATTGTCTGTGTAAGAGGAGCACCTGCAAAAACGGTAAGGATGAAGGGCGCTGCCTTATTGCTCATATAGCACTTTTTCCAGGCGCCGATTGATGCCTGACCTGCGATACCGATACCGATTGCGGAACCTGTTGCGGCAATACCCATTGCCAGAGCTGTTGCTAATAATCCTAAATTCATAACTATTCTCCTTAATTTTCAATTTGTTCTTCAAAGGGGCTGAATTTATGTCCGCTCCAGGACATATCAAGATGTGATGAAAATTCCAGTGTGTTGAGTCGTATTCCGTGAACGATAACCGAAAGAACATTCAGTATCATATTGAGTCCGTGACCGAACACGAGAAGCACAATGGCAATTATCATAAACAGGAAGTTACCCAGCAAGGGGCTTGCAAGTTCATTGACGGTGGCGGAGATTGCCGCACCTGCAAGACCTACCGCCCAAAGGCGGATATAAGAAACGATATCCGAGAAAACATTGACAACGCCCAGAAGAACGGAAACAATGTTTTTAAGGCTTGCAAGGATTGATTTGACGATATTGCCTTCGTAATTTGAGAACACGAAGCTCATAACGAAGCCTGCAATAACCATCACAAGCGCAGCCGTACCCACGGGAACACCGCCGATTACAAGACCGAACGGGAAAACCTGCGCATTTACAACGAAGCTGAGCACCACATAGAAGATGCCCATAAGCTGCATTATTGAGCCTATATCACCCAGAATTTTAAGTGATTTTCTGTTGCGTGCGGCAACCTTTATATGCGCCGCCGTAAGCTGAACAAGCGCCAGCGAGAAGCAGAAAATCTGCAGATTCTGTGCGGTTGTGAGCCCGTATTCCCCGTTTGTCCAGAAGGGATACCATATTTTATCCGCATAAACATTGGAGATAACGGGAACGGATAATTTCTGAAGCCACTCCGGCAGCATTTCGGGTGAAAGACCGAACCAGGTGCAGGTCAGGGTTCCCCAGAGAATTGTGGAAAGCCCGAAAAGCCCGATAAGCAAAAATGCAGGAGGAACCTTCTTTTTTGATGCAAGTGTTTTGGCAATCAGGATTCCCGTAACCGCTGAAATGAGAAGTCCGTAGCCGCCGTCGCCGAAAATGATTCCGAAGAAAATAAGAATGAAGCCCAGGAACCAGCCGGAAATATCATATTCAAAATATCCGGGCACAGTGCCGAGGAAATCGGTCAGCGGATAGATAAGGCTTACGAATTTGTTATTCTTAAGCTTGGTGGGAACATTATCCTCTTCCGTGGGGTCTTGTGCAATAAGTCCCCAGGAATTTTCTTTTGCGGTCTGTTTCAGGCGGTCAAGATTCTCTTCTTCAACATAGCCCGTGAAATACGAAACGGTTACGTCGGAAAGATTTTCGTTTGCCATACCGCTTGCATAAATCTCAAACTCAATCTCTTTTCCGCAGGCTTTGACTGCCTTTTTGATACCGTCGGCACAGCCTGCGTATGAAGAAATTTTTTCGTCAATCTCTTTGATTCTGCCGTCAAGTTTTTCGGCTTCAAGCTTCATTTCAGCCGTTGATGCTTCGGGCATTTCAAAGCGGTATGCTTTAAGAGAATCGATGATTTCATCTTCCGTTCCCGATTTTATCAGCAGGAATTTCACTGATGTTTTTGTTTTCTGCAAAGGCAGGGTTTTTGCCTTTTCTCCCAGATTTCCGTATTCGGATACGGGCATTTCGTAAAGAGCAAGGTCAACGCCCTTTCCCGCAAGATTGCCAAGCTTTTCGGGGTCAATTTCGCCCCAGGCAGAAAGCCGGTCAAGCTCTGCGGCGAGAGTGGTTTTCCGTGCCGAACAAAGCTTTTTTTCTTCTTCGAGAGAAGCGATTTCTTTTGCTATTTCCTCCGCACGGGTAATATCGATGCTCTGAGCTTCCGTCTTTTTGCTTTTCTTCTCCGATATGCTGAAAAGCGCACTTTCAAGCAAAGCGGTTTTCTCTTTGAGCTTTTCAAGCTTTTTGCCCGAGCCTTCAAGTGCTTCGATGTGAAGAATACCCAGCTTACGGAGTTTTTTGAGGGTATCGGATTTTTTATCTCCCGTAATTATGAGAGAAACCTTTTTCATAGGCACTATCATAATGACCACACCTCCGTTTCCGAAGATATTTCATTGCGTGCCGCAATTTTGCGTTTTGAAATTTTTGAGCGGACAACGGCACTTACCTGCTGGTCCGCCATATAAATTGAGATTTTTTTGATATTTTCCTCTGTTTCGGGGATTTTCACCTTTTCAAACAGGTTGACTCTCTGCGAGGTTGCGCGAAGCTCCTGCCCGAGAAGCCTTACCTGCTCATCCAACACCTCCGCCTCAAGGTCAAGTGACATCGCCTTTTCCATATGGTTTGCGGCTATATCAACCCACAGCGGAGTTTCGTATAAATCGTAATCGCCCCGTGAGAAATCCGCACCTTCGTAGACGGGAATGGCAACGCCTGCTATGTTTCCCGTACCCTTACGGATATTCCTTACGGAAATTATCCCCTCGGGGAAGGCTTCCGTTTCGCTGAAAACGGCAATCCAGGAGGCAAAGCCTTTTTCAAGGTTTTCTCTCTCTTTTCTTACCGCTTCCGCTTTTGCTTCAATGGTGCGTATTTCAGCCTGAAGCTGCTGTTTTTTGAGTGTCAGAGTAGGCAAATATCTCCGATACATTTTGAGGGCATCCTTCTGTATCTTCAACTCATTTTTAGTCAGTTTGATTTTTGCCACTTCAATCCCCCTTACTTATTGTACCAAAACTCATCGGTAAGGTCGGATTTGATGCCTGTTTCATCCTTTTCAAAGCATTCCGCAAGGATTTTCCAGCCCAGGTCAAGGGCTTCTTCAAGAGAAAGATTAACCGAAAGGTCCATAAGCTCATTTTCGAAAAGCTGACCGTATTTGAGAAGCTTTTCGTCCCAGCGTGTCATTGCAAAGCCCATATTCTTCTTTTCAAGAGTCTCTTTATATGAAGAATACATACGGATCATTGCATCCATAAGAGCACGGTGGTCTTTTCTCGTTTTGCCGTTGACATTCTGCTTGAGTCGTGAAAGTGAACCGAAGGGTTCAATGCGTCCGCCTTTGAGGTAATACTGACCCTCGGTGATGTAGCCCGTGTTATCGGGAACGGGATGAGTAACATCGTCGCCGGGCATTGTTGTTACGGCAAGAACGGTAACGGAGCCCGAATCGTCAAAGTCAACCGCCTTTTCATAGCGTGAAGCAAGCTGTGAATAAAGGTCGCCGGGATAGCCTCGGTTTGAGGGAACCTGTTCCTGAGTGATGGCGATTTCTTTCATTGCGTCTGCAAAGTTTGTCATATCGGTAAGAAGAACGAGAACATCCTTATTCTGCAATGCAAACTGCTCTGCAACCGCAAGCGCCATATCGGGAATCATCATACATTCAACGGTGGGGTCGGATGCGGTATGAATGAACATAACCGTTTTGCTTAAAGCTCCGCCGTTTGAAAGCTCTTCTTTGAAATAGAGGAAGTCGTCGTATTTAAGACCCATACCGCCGAGAACGATAACATCCGCCTCAGCCTGCAGGGCAATTCTTGCAAGAAGCTGATTATAGGGCTCGCCCGAAATGGAGAATATGGGAAGCTTCTGAGAAACAACAAGAGTGTTGAACATATCAATCATGGGGATATTTGTTCTCATCATACGGTTTGCCAGAATACGCTTTGTGGGGTTAACGGAAGGTCCGCCGATGAGCTTCATATTATCGGTAAGTGCGGGGCCTTTATCCCTGGGCTCGCCCGAACCGTTAAAAATTCTGCCCAGCAGGTCTTCACTGAACGAAACACGCATTTCATGACCGAGAAAACGGACTTCGTCACCTGTTGAAATACCCTGACCGCCCGCAAAAACCTGCAGTGAAACAATATCGCCGTCGATTTTGTTGACCTCGGCAAGAGATTTGCCGAAACGGGTGTTAATCTGCGCAAGCTCGCGGTATCTGACACCCTCTGCCCTGACGGTGATAACGTTACCCGTAATGGATTCTATTCTGTTGAAAACTTTATTCATTATCACTCACCGTCCTTTAACAAAAGCTCTGCCTCGCGGCTTAAGCTGCCCTGACCCTCGGCATACATTGTGTCGATTTCAGCCTCTGCCTTTGCAAAAGCTTCACTTTGGAATTCCGTATAATTCCAGTCGATGAATTTCTGACGCATACGGTTGAAGTAGCTTCTTGCACCGTCTTTATCATCAAGGGTATATTCACTGCCCAGCACATATATCAGCTTATCCGTAACATAACGCTGACGCTCCTTGGTGCAGTTTGCATCAACAAGGTCAAAGGAATTCTGCTGAAGATAAACGGAATCAAGCATTTCGGATTTAAGATAGATAACATAGTCTTCAAAGCTTGTGCCTTCTTCACCCACAACCTTCATCATTGAGCCGATTTCGTCGCCGTGAAGAAGAATATTCTTACAGAAAGCCGACTTTGCGGAATCCGTAACGGTCTTGTATTTTGACCAGGAAATCAGCGGGTCGATTGCGGGATATTTTCTCGCATCGGAGCGTTCACGGGAAAGACCGTGGAATGCGCCTACAACCTTGAGGGTTGCCTGAGTTACGGGCTCTTCAAAGTTACCGCCTGCGGGAGAAACGGTGCCGCCGATTGTAACGGAGCCCTTGCTTCCGTCGGGAAGAAGAACACAGCCTGCTCTTTCAAAGAAAGCGGCAATATATGATTCAAGGTATGCGGGGAATGCTTCTTCGCCGGGGATTTCTTCAAGTCTGCCCGACATTTCACGCAGTGCCTGCGCCCAACGGGATGTTGAATCCGCAAGAAGAAGAACATTAAGACCCATCTGACGGTAATACTCCGCAAGAGTCACCGAGGTATAAACCGATGCTTCACGGGATGCAACGGGCATTGAAGAAGTATTACATATAATGATGGTGCGTTCCATAAGGGAACGGCCTGTTTTCGGGTCGGTAAGCTCGGGGAATTCGGTTATTGTTTCAACAACCTCACCTGCACGCTCACCGCAGGCGGCAATGATAACGATATCAACATCCGCATACTTTGAGGTTGTATGCTGCAAAACGGTTTTGCCTGCGCCGAAGGGACCGGGTGTGCAGTAGGTTCCGCCCTTTGCAACGGGGAAGAATGAATCGATAAGACGCACCTTTGTTTCCATTGTTTCAACAGGTGCAAGCCTTTCGCTGTAGCATCTGACAGCCCTCTTTACGGGCCACTTGAATGACATTGAAACGGGAATTTCTCTGCCTCTTTCATCCGCAAGAACCGCAACGGTTTCATTTACGGTGTATTCACCCTTATCTGCAATTGACTTCAGCGTATAGGTACCGAGAAGATTGAAGGGAACAAAAATTTTATGGGTAAAAGGTCCTTCGGGAACGGTGCCGAAATATTCGCCTGCACGGAGAGTATCGCCGACCTTTGCGGCGGGAGTGAATTCCCACTTCTTTTCGGCATTAAGACCGTCGGCATAAATTCCTCTTTCAAGGAACCAGCCTGCCTGCTCTGCAAGAACGGGCAGAGGATTCTGAAGGCCGTCATAAACCTGACCCAGCAGACCGGGACCAAGCTGTGCGGAAAGCATTTCGCCCGTGAATTCAACATCATCGCCGCACTTTATGCCCCCTGTCATTTCATAAACCTGTATCTGTGCGATGTTGCCGCGGATACGGATAACCTCGCTTTTGAGTTTTGTATCGTCAACGTTAACATAGCAGATTTCGTTCATTGAAACATTGCCGTCAAACCTTACGGATACAAGGTTGCCGTTAACGCTTACTACCTTACCTTTGTTTTCGGTCATTGTATAACCTCCGTTTTTTCACCATTCATAATGGAGTTATAAATATTTCTGTATGCGGCTTCTCCGCTTTCCGTATCAAATTTTCTTATGCGCTCAATGAGTTTCAGCTTCAGCCCGTAATAAAACACAAATTCCTGAGAAAATGAATCCGCGGGTCTGAGAGTTTCAAGAAAATCAAGACGGTATTTATTGAGAAATTTTTCCGCCTCCATAGGGCTTTCGCTTTCAGCCGCCGTGCGTACCGCCTGCAAAAGCACGGGAGATAAAGATTGAACATCCCCGTCAAAATTCTTATTCATTTTTTCGGCACGGAGTTTTGCCAGTGCAAGGCGAAGATTCCTCTCGCCCTCATTCCACCTTTCAACCAGCGGTGAGGATGATTTTTGGGGAATTCTCGGCGGTGCAAGAGTCAGCTTTGAAAATTCCGTCTGCGCTTTTTTGCCGAGAAACCTGAGGCAAAGCTCCTCAAATCTTTCGGATGTTATGGGGATAGGTGTATTTTCGTTAATTCCGTCAAGTGACGGTAATTGAGATATGAGATAATATTCAGCCATATTATTCAGCCTCTTTCAGAAGTGCGGCAACCACGGGGCTGAGATAAGCCGAAAGCATATCGGTAACAGCCTCGGCGGAATAATCATAGTAAACCGCACCGTTATTGACGGCAATACGGAAGCCGCCGTCAAAATTATCGTTTGCTTTAAGGGTAACGCCGCCAAGCATTTTTGCTTTAAGCTCTGCAAGAAGAGCTTCTTCAAGCTTTGCAAGGTCAGCGGCGTTGAGAATAACAGATATATCCTCTGCCTCGGGCTTGCCTGCCCAGCCTTCAACGGCGGTTATGATAAGCTTTACAAAGGCATCCGATGAATAAACCGCATTCACATTCTCGCCTGTAATGGCTTTAAGCTCTCTTGTAACGCTTTCTCTGAACGAAATAAGCAGATTTCTGCCTGCCTGACGCAGTGCATCCTCGCCCGACTTAACGGTTCTGGCATTTTCGGCTTTTGCATCGGCAATAAGCTTATCTGCCTGAGCCTTCGCATCGGAAATGATTTTTTCAGCCTCGGCTTTTGCAGATTCAAGTATTGCCTGAGCCTGAGTTTCGGCAGCATCAACGCCGTCTTTCTTAATCTGCTCAATAAGTTCGTTAAGTTGAATTTCCATAACCCGTTCTCCTTTATGACAATGTATATTTTCCGTAGTTTCCTTCAAAAAAACATAAAGGAACCAATATCCTCTGCAGACAGCTGGTTCCTTTAATTTATTGTTTATTTTACAACATTATAGCACATTGTACGTTTTTGTCAAGAGCTTCGGAAGGTCTGAAATCTGTATTAAATTTAACCGCAAAGAAAAATTAACACATGTTAATATATCAATTTACCGATTTGCGCTCTTTTCTTTTGAGTGTAACGATTGTGAATGAGCATCCGGCAGCGATAAACACAGCCGCAAGCAGTACACAGATATTCGTTGTGCTTCCTGTATCGGGTATATCCGAACCTGAAGTGCTTCCCGAATCAACAACGGACTCGCTTGTTGTTTTGTTCCCGTTGCCCGTATCGGGTATGGTTATGATTCCGCCTTCATTACCCGCATCGGGTTTGGTCTGAACCTTGGTTGTTGCACTTGTTTCGGTTTCACCTTTTGTTGCAGAGTCAGAACCTGCTCCCGTAGAAGGTTCAGTCGAAGGTTTGGTCGAGGGCTCCGTTGAAGGCTCCGTCGAAGGCTCGGTTGAGGGCTCGGTCGAGGGCTCCGTCGAAGGCTCGGTTGAGGGCTCCGTCGAAGGCTCCGTTGAAGGCTCCGTTGAAGGCTCGGTCGAGGGCTCCGTTGAAGGCTCGGTTGAGGGCTCCGTTGAAGGCTCGGTCGAGGGCTCCGTTGAAGGCTCCGTTGAAGGCTCGGTCGAGGGCTCCGTCGAAGGCTCGGTTGAGGGCTCCGTTGAAGGCTCGGTTGAGGGCTCCGTTGAAGGCTCGGTCGAAGGCTCAGTTGAAGGCTCGGTTGAGGGCTCGGTTGAGGGCTCGGTCGAGGGCTCCGTTGAAGGCTCGGTCGAGGGCTCCGTTGAAGGCTCCGTTGAAGGCTCCGTCGAAGGCTCCGTCGAGGGCTCCGTTGTGGGCTCGGTCGAGGGCTCCGTTGAAGGCTCCGTTGAAGGCTCCGTCGAGGGCTCCGTCGAAGGCTCGGTTGAGGGCTCCGTTGAAGGCTCGGTCGAAGGCTCAGTTGAAGGCTCCGTTGAAGGCTCGGTCGAGGGCTCGGTTGAAGGCTCCGTTGAAGGCTCCGTTGAAGGCTCGGTCGAAGGCTCCGTTGAAGGCTCCGTTGAAGGCTCCGTTGAAGGCTCGGTCGGCGGTTCCGCCGGAACCACATTAAGGCGGCCGTTATTTCCGAGGAAAGTATCAATGTGATAGCTGTTTTCTCCGTCAGGCATTACGACGCTGGGATAGTTATAATATTCAAGTGTTTCGGAGCTGTTTTCGGCTTTTTCCAAGCGGAAGTTATTAAGCCTGCGATAAACAGTGCCTTGGGGAATATAATAAGTTCCTGTCGGTGTTTCAACTGCTTTTTCAAGAGATTCGGGTGCGATTTCTTCATAAACCCATTTAATTTCCGCTTCATCACCGTTGCCGACAATTTCGAACACTCTGCGTGCATGGTAATATGTCTGAGTTGTGTCGCTGATGTCGGTTGCGAGTATGTACTCTCCGTTTTTCAGTATATAGACAGGAGAATCCTCACGGTAATAATAACGGTCGTTTTCAAGTGCAGGCTCAAAGTCCGTTATTGTTGTAAGGTGACTGTAGGGATCGTTGTAATCTATATTACCGCCGTCCTCATCGCCCCAACGGTTTGAATAGAAATAATAGCCTCCGTCGGGAGCCTTGTGCTTATCTCCTGCATTTTCCATTATTTCATCAATATTGGATTCATTGATATCGGAGCGCAGACCTGTTTCAAATAAAAGTCTGACAGGCTCTGCACCGGTGTATTCTACAGTAATATTTTCAGCTTCTTCAAAGCTGCCGCCCTCAAACGAAATCCCGTAAGAAACCGCAGGCACAAGGGAAGCGGGAATTTTCCAGATAACTGCCTGATGTCCGTTTTCAATGTTTGTATGAACCTGAACGGACATATACATCATGTTACCCTCATCCATGCCGACCTGTGTTCCTCCGAGGAAGCCGTAGGAACGGTTAATATATTTTGCGCCGTCGGGTATATCTGAATCCGTATGGCTTTCTTCCCAAAAGCCGATATATTCGCCGTTTTCGTCGGCATACCAGCCGATATAGTTGCTGAAATCACCTGTGATTTCATTGAGTGTACTGAGCTGACCTGCGTTATAAGCATCTTCAACCAGCTTCTGCGCTGTTCCAAGGTCACTGATACCCAAACGGGTCTTAACCGATCCGATGAACTCATTTCCGAGATCGGTCGGGTTTGCAACGGTTCCGAGACCGTCTTTATTATTATTGAGTTTGGAGGCAAGCATGGCGCCCGTGTAAAGTGTTTCACCGACAAGAATACCCTTGATATCCTTTACTTCCATAAATTCGCCGATTTCATCGTCAAAGCTGATGTAGCCGTCGGTGTGATAATCGCCTTCTTCGGCAAATGTGGGATAATAACGGGACTGGGCGCTGATTTCATTTACAATGTCACCGAACGCAGCGGCAAGTCCGTCGCCGTCGCTTGTGCTGAAATATCTGTTAACATAGTTTTGGTCAGCTTCATTGTTAATCCAATCATTCTGATAAATTGTAACATCTTTTTTGCCGGGGTTGGAAGCATTGTCAGTGCCGGGAACATTTTTTAATGTGAGCTTGCCGCCTTTTTTGAGAGCAAGGAAATTATCCCAGTGGTTGTTGATGCCCGAAGTTGAATTTTCAGGATCGAGAACGCTGGTTCCCACGGCAGAGCCTTCCATTGCAAGACCAAGGGTGTAAAACAGCGGTGTTTTTTCATAATGAGCCTCTGTGTTTTTACGCACCCATGCGGCTGTAAGCTGCGTTAAAAATGCGATTTCATCGGTTGCACAGCTGTATGTACCGCTGCCGTTGCCGTTGCCCGTATTTGAGGTTTTAACAGCTGCAAAGCTTGACGTGGCAGTGGTAGGAGCACCGTCACTCATAAGAACGATAACGGGAAGGCGTGTTTCGCCCTGCTGGGCACCGCTTGTAACCTCAACATCAGCCTTTTCAAACTCCTGCCACGCTTTATATAAACCGAGCTGAGTATAGGTTCCGCCTCGTGATACTTTGCTGAAGTTTGATTCAAATTTAACCCACTTGCCATTGGAAAGTTGTGTTATACCAGATGCAAGGCTGACCTTCATGTAGCTTCCGTCTTCAGCCGCTTTAAAGAAAGTGCCGTTGGAATTGCTTGAAGCGTATCTGCCTAATGGAAGAACAACTGTTGCAACAGAGGAATCGGAGGCTCCGAGGGAGTGGTTGCCTGAATAAAGAACAACACCGACACGGTTAAGCTCGTTAATGGAATTCAATTTTTTTATAGCCGTGTTGAGCGCACTTACCATGGGTGTAACATCGTCATGCTTCTGGCTTTTGTTATACATTGAGCCTGACAGGTCAACAACAATCATTGTGTCGGTCGGGCTGTGAGAAATACCGTTAACGGATTTTTTTGATGCAATTGCTGAAAGAGCAACAAGAAGGTTGTTGTTCTCGTCGGTCATTTTGACGCTGTCCGGAAATTCGTCAGTATCCGCAAACACAGACTTATCTGTCCATACACCGCCTGCGTTGACTGTGCTTTTAACATCTTCTCCGAAATAGTTTTTCCATTCGTTCATCGTGCTTACGTCAACAACACGGTTGCTTGTCGCTTCTGCAGTTGCAAGCGTTAACGAAACAGGAATCATACCTGCAGCAAGCAGCACACAAAGAACTGCGGCAACAATTTTTTTCATTTACGCATCTCCTTAAATCAAATTTTGAGACTTTGCCTGAAGAGATATTTACCAAAACAATATAACATGTATATGTATATAAATCAACATATTTTTAAAATGGTGTGTACAAAAATATCAACCAAGCTTTGGCACGGGGACTATGAACGTGATTGGATGCGTGCATTTCCGCCGTGTATTATGTTAATCAAAAAACTGCTTTTATCCCTTTTGCAGCTCAATTTCAAGGCAGGAATACCCAAGCAGGCAGGTGCTCACGACATCCGGCTGATGACCTCCGATACAGAGTACAATCTTTCCGTCGGGGTCAACTCTTTCTCCGTCCGCAGTAACAGCTTTGACCCAGTAGCGGTCGATATCAAGCGTGATTTCCGTCTTTTCGCCCGCTTCAAGATTAACGGATTTGAGTGAGCAAAGCTGCCAATGAGGAGTGGCAACACGGCTGTCGGTATAGGAAGCATAAACCTGAACGATTTCTTTGCCTGCAATACCGCCTGCATTTTCAACCTCTGCACTGACGATTATTTTTTCATCATCTGCAGAAATAAGCTTTGCGTTATCATACTTGTAATTTGTATATGAAAGACCGAAGCCGAAGGGATAGAGTGCATCTCCGTCAATATATCTGTAGGTTCTGCCCTTCATACCGTAATCTTCAAAATCGGGCATATCGTGGTCGCCCTTATAGATTGTGACGGGAAGCTTTGCCGAAGGATTTGCATTGCCTGCAAGAATATTTGCAAGTGCAAGACCGCCGAGTGAACCCGGATACCATGCGTGAACAACAGCCTTTGCGTGATTTCTTACCTTTTCGCCGATATCAACCGAGCTTCCGCAAAGAAGAACAACAATAACGTTATCACACACATCGCAGACTGCCTCTGCAAGCTTCTGCTGAGTTGCAGGAAGATAAAGTGAACGTTTGTCGCCGCCTGCTGTATAATCGTTATCGAAGCCTGTGTCCTCCCCTTCAATCGAACGGTCAAGACCGAGTGCAAGAATTGTGATATCTGCTTCGGCAGCGGCTGCAATGCCGTCGCTTATCATATTTTGGAATCCGCTCCAATGATTTAAATATTCATCACAATAATTACAGCCCTTTTCAACGCTGATTCCTGCATTCCCGAACACTCTTCTGATGCCGTCGGCAACAGTTACATATTCGGAAGCATAACCGTTGTAGTTGCCTTCAAGAGCGGTAACGGAAAGAGCGTTGGGCCCTACAATCGCAAGCTTTTTGTTTGTGTTCTTGTCAAGAGGGAGGAAATTATTCTTGTTTTCAAGAAGAGCAATACATTGCTCTGCCGTTTTCAGGTTGAGCTCCCTGTGCTCCTTGCTGTCAATCCTATCGTATCCGATATCGGAGTACGGTCTTTTTTCTTCAAATTCACCCAGACGGTAACGGATTGTAAAAAGATTTTCTGCTGCGGCGGTGATATCATCTTCGCTTATTAAATCCTGCTCATATGCATCAACAAGGGCATCATAGGTATCGCCGCAGTTAAGGTCGCAGGTGCTTTTGAGAGCAACAGCAGCAGCTTCTGCTCTTGTTTCAACAAATTTATGGAATTTATAAATATCTTTGAGTGCACCGCAGTCAGAAACAACATAGCCGTCAAAATTCCAGTCTTTGCGGAGTATCTGCGAGATAAGATATGAATGAGAGCAGCAAGGCTCGCCGTTCAAGCGGTTATATGCACCCATAACTCCCGAAACACCGGCTTTAACGGTTTTTTCAAATGCAGGGAGATAGGTTTCGAAAAGATCATGCTTATCAACAACGGCATTAAATCCGTGTCTGTTTTTTTCAGGACCTGAATGAGCGGCAAAATGCTTTGAGCAGGCAGCCGCTTTAAGAAATTCGCCGCTGCCCTGAATTCCGTTGATATAGGAAACAGCAAGCTTCGAGGTAAGAAACGGATCTTCGCCGAAGGTTTCCTGTCCTCTGCCCCAACGGGGGTCGCGAAAAATGTTGATGTTGGGTGCCCAAAAAGTAATTCCTTTAAAAATATCATGGTCGCCGTATTCTATATGCTTGTTATACTTTGCTCTGCCTTCCGTTGCAACCGCATCGGCAACCTTTCCCACAAGCTCGGGGTCAAAGGCCGAAGCCATTGCGACAGCGTGAGGAAAAACAGTGGCCGTGCCTGCACCGTGAATGCCGTGAGAGCTTTCGTTCCACCAATTGTATTCTTCTATACCAAGCCTCTCTATTGCGGGAGCATTATATAACAGCTGTGAAAGTTTCTCTTCAACTGTCATTTTTGCAACAAGCTCTTTGGCTTTTTGTCTGGCTGTTTCTTTTGTCATACAAGAACCTCCTGCATTAATAGGTAAAAAGCTGCCGGTTCATTGTTATATCGGACCGACAGCTCAAATTAACAACTCAGGGATTTTCGCTTTTCACAAGCTCATTAAGGACAGAAACGGTTACGGAGCCCGCCGAGCTTCCGGCTGAAAGCATTTCTTCATAATGTCTGTGATAGGGACCGAAGAGCTTATCGGCACCGTCTGCGTCCCAAATTATATCTGTGATAAAGTGTGCGTAGTCATTATCCGGAAGAATATAGCCTATAGCATCGTTGCAAAGCCCCATAACAAGAACGGTTTTGCCTTCGGGGATAAGATTAACGGTTGCTTCACAGGTCCATTCCGTGCCGCGGTATGAGTCTTCTGCCGAAACAACATTACCGTAGATAAGCTGAGGAACGATTTCACCCGGTGCGGTAAGCAAAACAATATCTTTTCCTATTTCTATGTAACCTGCTTCCGTAACAATTGAATAGCCGGTTTTGCTTGAAGAATCCTTTACCGTTGTTGTGCCTATAAAGCCTTCTGTTGCCCCGTAGCCGAAAAGACCGGTTTCAAGCCTGACTGTATATTCTGTCATCTTTACATTGAGCACAGGTTCAATTTCTTTTGCATTATTCTGAGCTTCAAGCACAAGCCTTGCGTACTCGTAGCCGAGAAGTATGGCTGTTTTATAATCTTCCGCAACAGGATTTACGGCAATTTTCGCATCAACCTCACTGTCAATCACTTCCGGTATATCTGCCCATTTGTTGACGGAAACAGGAGCCTGTGCACCCTGAATAAACATAAAATTCATACCCGCACCGTTGATTTTTTCTTCCATAAAAGCCGGAAAATCTGCAGAAAGAAGCTTTGTTGATTCATCAACAACAGTGGGATGTGCACCTGTATTTGCAAAGACGGTTGCTGCAGACGCTTCGTTATCGGGAACGAACTTGAAGCAGGCAAACACATGCTGATAGCCTTCGGTATAATATCTCTTATTTACGAGATACGGATATTCGTCTTCAAGATATAAGCCGTTTTCCTCGTCTTTACCCATACCTGCGGTTTCGAAATAAAAGAGTTTGCCCGTTTCCATATTTGTATATGCCTCAACTATTGCGTCGGAGGCGCGGTGGATCATAATCTCAAGGAACTCGGTATTCATTGACCTTTTTGCTCCGCCGAAGAAGCTGAGAAAAATTTTCGGCAGCAGGTCAAGTCCTATACCCTGTGTGTCAATAACCGTATGGCAATGGGTTGAGTTTATGTTGATAGCGTTGATATCACTGTCAATGCCGTTTGCTTTGAGCTTTTGCTCAACCGCACCTCTGACAGCACGGATGTCGCCGTTGTTTACGCCGATGCCGTCGATTGAAGCAAAGATTGTTGTGCCTCTGCCCGAACCGTCGTTAAGAGCAATCGCAACTGCTCTTTGGTCATCAAAAACACCGTTTACCTTTTGTGTGAAATATCCGCCGGTGTAGTATTTTTTTGTTCCGTCGAGAAGATTTTCGGGAACAATGCTTTCCTTGCCGAAGCCGAGCGACCATTTTGCTCCGTCGGCAGCACTGTCAATAAAATTTTCTGTTCCTTCATAGAAATTTTCACTGTCTGCCGCAAAATATTCCTCAACCGTCGGGTAGTCAGGTGTAGGAGTCAACAACCCCAATAATTTGATTAAACCGTCAATGATACCTCCGAGGACATCTGTTACGGCATAAATGGGACCGCCTGCTTCGCTTTTTGCATATGCCGCCGTTGAATTTGCAGAGAGAATCATGGTAAACACAAGAAGAATTGCGATAAAAGAACGGGAAAGCTTTTTCATTTCTACATCTCCTTATCATATTGTTGGTTTATCAATTATAAGCCGATTTAATCAGGCTTTCTGTTTCGTCGAGAATGATTTTTCCCGTTTCGGGACCGGTTGAGTTTGTTTCCTCATAGTGGTCTCTGTCCATATCGTCGGTAGCCTTATTGATGTAAGGCAGAGTTTCGTTCAGCAGGAAATCGTTTTCCGCAAGAATGTAGCCAAGCTCGTCGTTACAAAGACCGATAACGAATTTGTGCCTGCACTCTGTCATATCGGCAAGCACTTTTTGATAGCTTGCCGGTCTGTGGTTTGCACTGTCTTTTTCCGTAAGAAAATCTCCGTTATAAAGCTCGGGAAAGAGTTCGCCAGGAACAAGGAATACGGCAACATCCTTATCACCCAATTCCATATATCCCACTTCCGAATAAATGCAGACCTTGTTTCTCTTTTCTGTTCTGCCTATATCGTTGTTAAGAACCTTAAGATATCTTGCAAGAATCAGCACCGTGTTGTCGCCGGGAACCGCAATACCTTTGGATTTTATGTTAAGAATGGGTTTCAGCTCCGTTTCGTTGTTAACGGAAAGAGCAATTTCACCTAATTGTTTACCAAAATCCTTCATATAGGCTTCGCAGTCAATCGAATCCCTGTAAACCTTTTTTATTTCTTTTGCGGAAATCATACCGCCAACGGCACCGTTGAAGAAAACGGCATTTGAGCCGGGTTGGCTTTCCTCGATTTCTTTGATAAGGTATGCGGGAAAATCGGCGCTGATAAGTGATGTTGTTCCGAGCAGCTCTGCGTGTGAAGCAAAATTAACAATATAAGTGTCGCCTGATTTATCGTCCGGTGCAAAACGGAATCTTGTAAGGTTTTTATCGTAAGTTACGGGAGTTCTGACATCTGCCTGCATATCTTCGACAGGTGTGTAACCCATAAAAAGCCTGCCCTCTTTTCTCTTTTCAAAAGCTGTGATGACTGCCTGAGCCGCCGCTTTTTTCAGGTTATCCATAAACGCTGTATCTTTGCCGCTTTTGTATATCTTTTCACCCCAAAGACCTTGGGTATCAATTCCTGCGTGCGTGTGTGTTGAAGAAATATTAATTGATTTAATTCTTCCGAGCTTGCCGCTTTTAAGAACCGATTTTCTTATATCGTTTATATCCCTTCTGCTCATGCCTACGCAATCGAGTGCGCAGAAAATCACACCGCCGTCGCCTCTGTTATCGTCAAGATAAACCGCTCTTGCGTACAGGTCATCAAGCACCCCCTTTACGGGGTTATCGGAGTCGTATCCCGCTATATAATATGTTTTGCTGCCGTAATCATCGGGGGTATAGGATGCCTTGCCGAAGCCGCAGGTCCATTTTTCACCCGGAACGGATGAAAACTTTTCATTACCGGTAAGCATAAATTCATCTGAAATTTTCTGCGTTGTAAAACACCTTTTCGGCATGGTTGAAATAATAAAACTTATCAGGGAGTTCACGGATTTTTTTGTTAAACTGTCCTTAAAATTCATACTCATCCCTCCTGAAAACTGTATATCTTTACTATACACTTATTTCAAAAAATTTCAAGCAATTTTATTGCATTTTATATTATTTTATGATAATCTGTCTTTATAAACCGGATTGAGGGTGGTGAATTATAATGTTATCCATCAGAAAATACGAGGAATCGGACCGTGCTGATGTGCATTTTGTATGTCACAACAGCGAAGGTCCCGAAGAAGTACCCGATTTTTTAACGGGGCAGTTTTATCACAACACATTCTGCAACTACTATATTGACCACGAGCCTGAAAATTGCTTTGTTATCGATGATAACGGCAGAGCGGTCGGTTACATAATCTGTGCTGAAAATTTTGACAGATTCAAGGAGATTTTTGACAGGGACTATCTCCCCCGTTCAAGCAGCTTCGGCGAGGACAGATATGAGTGGGCTTCGACCGCATACAATGCTCAGGAAAAGTTCAAAAATGAATATCCGGCTCATCTCCACATTGATATCCTTCCCGAATATCACAGAATGGGCATGGGCGGCAAGCTTGTTGATACTCTGTGTGACCATTTGGCAAAAAAGGGAATTCACGGAGTCTGCCTCACCTGCGGACCGAGAAACGAAAGAGCGGTAAATTTCTATAAAAAATACGGCTTCACTCTTTTGTCACTCGACCATGATGACGCTTGCTTCGGCAAAAAAATCAAATAAAATTTTCAGTGATGAATTATTTTGTAAACCAATTTACAGATAGGAGAATTAATTATGGCATCACCGGCTTTGGTTGAGCAGCTTTATCAGGCGCTCCCCGATGAAACAAAAGAATTTTTAAATACTGCAATTAAAAAAGTTGTCGAAGTAAAAAAACGCGGCGGTAAGGTTGCGGCTGTTATCGGAAGCGGTCCCAATCTTCACGAGGGTGTTACAACTCTGATTGCCGCTCTCATCCACGCAGGTCTTATTGACGGCGTAACAACAAGCTCTGCCGTTATTTCACACGAAATGGGCGGCACTCTTGACCGCGTAAAGCGTTTTGATGCGGATATTCTCGGCGACAAGTGTCCGGAAAACATCCGTTGCCGCGGCAATATTTATGAGCTTACCCAGCTCAGCAAAGAAGAATGGGCACGAATCCGTTCGGAATTGCCTCTTGACGAAGAGCTTGTTTCCGTCTGCGAAAAGGCAGAGGGTAAGGTTATCATCAAAGCGGCGGGTAACATGGCTTATCCCGTGGGTTACTTCAACGAAACGGTTTCTACAGAGATTATGGTTGCTGCACAGACACTCGGCGAAAGCTTTGAGTATGTTGCAGGTCTCGGCGCTGACCCTGACACCATGATCGGTGCAGGTGCAATTAAGGGTGTGCCTGTTCTCGTAAGTGTTCCTCAGCTTATCGGCGGCGGTCAGGTCGGTCTTTGCATCTCTGACAGCATTCCCGTAAGCCAACGCTGCAAACGTATTGCAAAAATGCTTTCCGAAGCAGATGTTATTATTGAATCTGCGGTTGCTCTTACTCAGGAAATCCACGACGGACCTTTTGAAACATATACCGGTCACGGCATCTGGGCTGCAATGAACGGTCTGCCCACATACAGCCTCAAGGATAAAACTCTCATCCGCTTTGACCTTGATGAAAATCTTAAGCGTTCGTGGGATCTCAACAAGCAGAGCGAACTCATTCAGAAGGCAATCAATGAAGGTCTTCCCAAGACCAAGCTCACAAAAATCCCCTTCCGTATGGAAATGTCTGCCTTCACACGTCTCGAAAACAGCATTCCCGTTATCGGTGATATCGGCGAGCTCTGGCCGATTTTTGTTGACCGTATCTGCAACGAGCTCGGCATAACTCTCGATTTCACTTCAGCTCCGCAGAATACAGAGGAAGGCAAAGCAATGCGTGAGCGTATCTGCGATGAAATCAAGCCGTTCTCGCTCAACAAAATGCGCAACGCCCTTCGTGACAAATACAGTTTCTAATTCAGGTTAAAGGAGATTATTAAAATGAGTGCTAAAGTTTTAGGCGTTATTCCCGCCCGTTACGGTTCTTCCCGTTTACCCGGCAAGCCCCTCAAAGATATATGCGGCAAACCCATGATTCAGCATGTTTATGAAAACGCAAGCAAATCAAAGGTTCTCAGTAAGGTTGTTGTTGCAACAGACGATCAGCGAGTTTATGATGCTGTTATCGCATTCGGCGGCGAAGCCGTTATGACAAGCGTTAATCATCCTACCGGCTCCGACCGAGTTGCAGAAGCTGCAAGCAATTATGATTGCGACTACGTAATTAACATTCAGGGTGACGAGCCCCTTGTTCCTCCCGAAATTATTGATGATATCGGTTCTGCACTCATCAACAGCCCCGACTGCGTTATGGCAACAGGCAGTGTGCCTATTGAAGGTGATTACGTTCTCAATAACACGGTTGTTAAGGTTGTAACCGATGTTAACGGCAATGCAATTTATTTTTCACGCTCACCCATTCCTTATCCCCGTCACGCTGAGGCAGCAAAGTATTTTGAGCATGTGGGAATTTATGCCTATACACACGAGTTCCTCAACACATACACAAAGCTTGCCCCCACACCTCTTTCGGAAGCGGAATCCCTTGAACAGCTCAAGGTTCTGGAGCACGGCTACAAAATCAAAATTGTTCCCGCACCCGCACAGTACGAGGCGGTCAGCGTAGACACAGAGGAAGACCTTCAAGAGGTTATCCGCATTTATAAGGAGCGTCACGGCTGCTGATTATTCGGCGTATACCCTGAATGAAATAAGAAATTTTCATTCGGGGTCTTTTTACTGTTTTGATAATTTGGCTTCAAAAAGGTGAGAAATATGAAAGTGACACATAATATCGTGGCTTTTGATAAACCCAGCTTCTTCGGCTGGCCTGCAAACCACGGTATCTGGAAATTTAACAGCGAATTGCTTGTCGGCTTTGAAAAAGGAATTCATCATTACAACGGCCCCGACGTGCATGCACTTGACAGAACAAAGCCTACAATCAGAATGTTTGCAAGATTCCGTCCCGAAACAGGATGGATTCACGAATATCCGGAAATTCCGACGATTGATTATGAAAACACAACACCCCTTCCCGACCTGCCTGCGGATTTGCTCAGTGCTGACAGCGGCTTGTATTTTATGCCTTCCGGCTGGGACGGAAATGTGTTCACACAGCTTATGGTCACAAACAACTCAGGCAAAAGCTGGAGCGGTCCGTTCCGCATCCCTGATTTCGGTCTTGTCGGTGTTTGTGCAAGAACCGATTATCTCGTTTGTGACGGATATTTTCTTCTTGCCATGACGGGTGTTAAGGCTGACGGCTTAGAAGGCAACGCATTTGCCGCAAAGCTTACCTTTGACGGCAAATGGGAAATGCTGGGCATGATGGGTGAAGACCCTCCCAAGGGCGATTTCCGCATAATGCCTGCTGTTGCAAGGCTTCCCGACGGTTCTCTGCTGGGAGTTGCGCGTTACGCCAGCGAAAACGAGCCCGGCTTCACACAGCTCGATGTATACCTGAGTAACGATGAAGGAAAAACATGGGTTTATGAAACAAAGCTTACTTATATAAATGAAGACATGAGCGGCGGCAGCCCGCCTGCACTTTGCTCATTGCCCGACGGAACCGTTGTTCTTGCTTTCTTCCGCAGGCAAAATCCTCACGGACTTTTTATTACTGCAACCCGTGACGGAAAAAGCTGGTCGGAGCCCGAAGCTTTGCGAACAGATGCTGTCAACACAGACATCGGATATCCCAGAATAGCATTCTTTAATAATGAAATACATATTCTCTATTATTATAATCTTGGCGAAGAAGAAAACCGTTTTGTTGCAGATACGGTAATTTCGGAATGGGAGGCATTGACAAATGATTAAAGCTGAACTTTTATATCAGGAATACCTTGCAACCGAAGGTATTAATGAAGAAACAGGAGAATGCCATGCAGCAACGGTTGCTATCTGCAACGGAAAGCCGGCAGCTGCCTGGTTTGGCGGCACAAAAGAAAAAAATCCCAATGTGCGTATATGGTTTTCATGCCGTGACGGAGAATGGAGTACTCCCGTGCCCGTAACGCCTGATGACGGCGAGGCAGACTGGAATCCGACACTTTTTTCAGAGAACGGCATTCTTACATTGATTTACAAAAGCGGTATCGATGAAGGACATTGGTACTCGATGAAAACAGTTTCAACCGACGGCGGTAAAACATGGTCGGAGCCCAAGGAGCTTGTTCCCGGTGATATCGGCGGAAGAGGACCCGTTAAAAATCAGATGATAAGGCTTTCAAACGGTGCTCTTCTTGCTCCCGGTTCAACCGAAGATTTGTGTGACCGCTGGGAATCCTGGACGGACTGCAGCGAAGATAACGGTGAAACCTGGAAGCTTTCCGCTCCCGTTGCATTTGAACTGCCGGACGGCACAATATGCAACCGTAAGGAGGAGCTTCCCAAGGATGGCGAAGGCCTGATTCAGCCCGCAGTATGGGAGGATCAGTCACACGACGGCAGAGTTTATATGCTTGCACGAACAAATCTTAATTGGATTTACCGCAGCGAATCAACAGACTTCGGACGCACATGGTCCGTAGCAAGACCTACCGATATGCCGAATAACAACAGCGGTATCGGTGCATCGATGACAGACTGCGGAGTTCTGGGTCTTATCTGTAATCCCGTAAGTGAAAACTGGGGTGACCGTACACCTCTTTGTCTTTTCCTTTCCGAGGATAACGGCGCAACTTATCCCGTCCGTATTGAGCTTGAAACTCAACCCGGAGTGGAATTTTCATATCCCTCAATCGTTGCCGAGGGTAATCTTCTCCACATGGTTTACACCTGCGGACGAAAGAAAATCGGCTATGCGGTTGTTCGTGTGGAAAAAAATTAAAAATTGAGAAAGGTTATTGCGTATGGAAACTCAAAACATATTTGCATTTTTAGCTATCAGCATGATAACCATGTGCTTCGGCTGGGGTATCCGCGGTTCCGCAATCGGAGGCGAAAAGGGTGCAATGCTGCCCGGTGCATTCATGGGTATTCTTTGTGTCTGGTACACAGGCTCGGAACTTCTGATGGATAATGTATATCTGTTCGCTGCAGCCTGTGCACTCGGCTATTTCTACGGCGGTATGGAGCCCTACGGCTCAACAATGGGGCTCGTTCTTGACCACGATAGCCCCCGCTACAATCCGCCTTTAGGTTATTTGGCTCTTGCTTTCAAAGGCTCAATCTGGAGCGGTCTGGGTTCGGCGTTTCTCGGTATCAGCTTCTCTGCAATGAGCGGCGTTGTTTACAAATGGTATGATTTTGTAATTTTCTTTGCACTTGTACCTTTGGTGCAGGAAATCGGCTACCGCATTTTCAACACACCCTATGACCCCGAGCACGGAAAAATGCCCAAGATTTGCTTCTCAAAGGACAGCCGTGAGGAATGGGGAAGAAATCTTGTAATAGTTGCAGGCTTACTGGTGCTTATGGCAATCCGCCGTGATATTTTCGGCATTATTATGTGGGTTGGCGGCGCACTTGCAGGTTCGGTAGGTTGGGTTATAGCAATCACCTTCTATGACAAGCAGATGCATCCTCTCAAGAACGGCAAAATGCTTTTCGGCAGATGGGAAAAGCTCAGAATTGTTGACGGCTGGAAGATTATGGAATTCACTCAGGGCTGCTTTAACGGCCTTGGCATCGCAAGTGCTTTTGTTCTCGGCTGGCCTCTCGCTGCCAAGAATCTTGAGCAGGCAGAATCCGCAGGCAAGCTGTGGTATATGCTCCCGGAAAAGGTTGATATAACTCTTTCGTGGGTTTTCTGTGCACTGATAATTCTCACCATTTTCCTCTTCATCATCCCCTACCGCAGAAACGGCAATAAGATCACCCGTGCCTTCGGCGAGGTTGATATGAACATCGTTGAAGTGCTTGAACGCCCCTGCTATATGGTAGGTCCTCTTGCACTTGTCATGCTCGGCTCAACAACCATGGCATCGATTATCTGCTGCTTTACCATGTACTATGTTATCGCTCAGCACGACGGTCTTGAACGCTATTGGGATTATAAGAATGTAAAGCTTATACGCATATTCCTGATTTTGCTGGGTGCCGTAATACTTGCAGGTCAGATTTTGAGAGGATATACTCTTTGGGAAACATGGATTTTCTACTGTGTCGGCTATATTCTCTTTGACCTTGTTTATTTCTACCGACCCAAGAGAGTAATCGAAAATTACAAGAACTCAAAATCTGTCAAGGAATTCCTTGTTTCCTTCGGCGGAGACATTACCGTTCTTCCGTTCTTCCATATCTTAATGGCAGGTTTGCTCGTGTTCGGTTATATGAATTTCCGTTAAAAAATAAAACAAAGCCGGTCATCCAAAGCGATGAACCGGCTTTATTTATTAAAACAGTGAAAAAGGGTTGGAGCGATGGCCGAGAGTCTTTTTATGCTTATTGTTTTAAGTATGCTCGCCCTGTTGATTTTCGGCGGAGTTTACTTCAGATAATTAAATCTGCGGTGACATCTTTAATTTTACAAATCATAATCCGTACTTGCGGATGAAATACGACGGCGTGCAGCTCCATGCATGGCAAAGGCTGTTTATCACCCTGTTATCATACGGTGAAAAATCAAGGTTTTCGGGAATATAAGCCTCCCAGAAGGTATCTGCACCTTGTTCAAGCATACCGCCCCAGAATTTTTTTAAGTATTGCACCGCTTCATCTTTCAAGTTCAGCTTGAATAAAGCCTCTGTTACATAGTGGCGCATATAAGGTGTGACGGATTGTTTTGCATCTTTACTGTCAAGGCAAGAAACAAGAAGCTCTTCCGCTTCTCTGCCGTTGATAACACCGCCCAGTATCATCCATACCTGCGAATGAACACTGAACTGTCCGTTATCAAGCTTATTTATAAAAGCATTTGCTTTTTCATCATAAAGGTGTTTTTTGCAGGCATGACGGACTTCGGAGAGGTGAAGTGAATATTTTTTGTGTTCTTCATCACCGATAGCTTTCAATAATTCGGAAAAGCGTTCAAGTGTATACAGATACACACCCTGCAATGCTGTAAGTTTTTCAAGTTCGGGACACCAATCAATAAAAGCAAACCAGCCTTCCTGATGAGTTACAATCAGATTTTCGTCAAGTATTTTTCTGAAGCTTTCAAGCTGTGATTTGCAGATTTGCATAAGGTCATTTATAACCGCCGTATCACCGGTATGTTCGTAGTAATCACATACAGACACAACAAACAAAAGCGCATAGTCCGCAATGTGTGCCGAACCTGAGAAATAATACGGTGTTTCATAAACATATGAGGGCAGAAATCCGAGCTTGTCGCAGTTGCCTGCGGCGAACAAATATAAACATCTTTTGGTGATTTCAAGATTTTTGAACGTATAATAATTCGTCAGAGCCTCAAGCCGAAGATCGCCTGTCCAGAGCCGGCGGTCACGCTTGGGGCCGTCCTCAAAAAAGGTCTGCATACATTCTTTGAGAGTGTTTGTTGCAACAATATCAATTTTGTTCAACAAAGCATCTGCCGTTTTTGCGGGTTCCAAAACAGATACATCGGCGCTTGTTGATGCACGAAAACAAAAATCAAACAGCCTGACAGGCTTGTTGGTCTTATCAACAGTTATTTTTATATATCTGCAAGCATATCTTCTGGGCATGGTTGTTTTCTGAGGAAAGTCAAGATTTATTATTTCCTCCTGCAGCCATGTTTTTGAAAGTCCTTCCTCATAAGCGGAAAAATCATCTTCAATTTCTCTCATATCTTCACCAAATTTGATGATTAAACGGATAGGTGCGTCAATAAAATCGTCTGCATTGTCAAACGCAAAAGAGAAGTGTCCGACTGCGTGTTCACCGAGGTCAAGCAGAAAACTGTCGCCGGTTGATGCAAAAAATTCGGTAACATCAGGCTTTATATCCCTGTAATAAAGTTCAGGAAAATTTTTCTGTGCCTTGCTTAAAAAGAGTTTTTTATCTTTCATATATCAATCATTTCACCTTTTAATCAGATTTGTCAGATAAATTATTATTTGTTATTCTGCCACAGGGCTGTATTCGGAGCAGTTATAATTTCAATTTTGTCATAGGATATTCTGTAATTTTCCGGCTCCCTTGTCCATTGTAATTTGTTTGTTTCAAGTTTCATGATAACACCTCGTTAAGTCTGCTTTATCGGAATAATAGTATCACAAAAAATCATTTTATTCAACCTTGTAATGTTAATCATAAACCACCGGAAGGGGCGTTGAAGGTTTAGCGGCGCATTACCATCACCGGCACCGCTCACGAGCAGCTGTTTATTTTTGCCTGTTTCGTCTTGCTGCCCGTGAACAGGTCTATTCACTCTTTCATTGTTATCTTTTTTAACAAATTAAACCTCCTTGTATTTTCGTAATGCGGCTGCCAAACCATTACTGTTACATGGGGTTTATTTCCACATCTAAAGACACACACAAAAAAACGGGTTGCCTCATATCTGAGACAACCCGTCAACTTTATTTAGCCTTTGACTCACAGTAGATGCAACGGTAGGTTTCCGTTTCTGCATTTGTGAGTTTGAAGATATGTGGCAAATCCTGCTCTGTTGTGGTAATGCAACGGGGATTCTTGCACTTTACAACATCCTTTATCATTGAAGGCAGGGTCAGCTTCTTCTTTTCGCAAAGCTTCTCATTTTTGATGATATTTACGGTGATGTTGGGGTCAATATATCCCAGCACCTCAAGATCAACTTCCATTTCGGAGTCAATCTTGATTATATCCTTGCGTCCCATTTTTTTGCTGCTTACATTTTTGATGATTGCAACTGTGCAGTCAAGCTTGTCAAGTTCAAGGTGTTTGTAAATATCCATACATCTGCCGGCTTTGATATGGTCTATTACAACGCCGTTTTTAATTGAATCAATATGCATTTACTCCACCTCCAACAGTTTAAGAATAAGCGCCATACGGATGAATTTGCCGTTGAGAACCTGTCTGAAATAGCAGGCTCTGGGGTCGGCGTCAACAGAAGTGTGAATTTCATTTACTCTGGGCAGCGGATGAAGAATCGCAAGGTCACTCTTTGCGTTTGAAAGCTTTGAGGGAGTGAGAATATAGCTGTCTTTAAGTCTGAGATAATCCTCCTCGTTGAAAAAGCGTTCACGCTGAACTCTTGTCATATAAAGAATATCAAGTTCGGGCATAACAGCACTCAAATCTGTTGTTTCAAGGTATTCAATGCCCTTTGCATCAAGAGTTTCTTTTTTGAGATAACCGGGAAGCTGAAGCTCATAAGGTGAGATAAGAACAACCTTGATTCCGGTATATCTTGCCATAGCCTCGATAAGCGAATGAACCGTTCTGCCGAATTTAAGGTCACCGCAGAATCCGATTGTCAGATTATCAAGTCTGCCCTTTTCACGCTTGATGGTGAGAAGGTCGGTAAGAGTCTGTGTGGGGTGATTATGACCGCCGTCACCTGCATTGATAATGGGAACGCTTGCCGCCATTGAAGCAACAAGAGGTGCACCCTCCTTGGGATGGCGCATTGCGATGATATCCGCATAACAGCTTACGGTTCTTGCGGTATCGGCAACGCTCTCACCCTTTGCGGCTGACGATGAATTTGCCTCGGAAAAGCCGAGCACCGAGCCGCCAAGCTCCAGCATAGCCGCCTCAAAGCTGAGACGGGTTCTTGTTGAGGGCTCAAAGAAAAGGGTTGCAAGCTTCTTATAACGGCACTTATCACGGTATTTGACGGGATTTGCAATTATATCCTCCGCAACCGCAATAAGTTCATCAATTTCTTCTGTTGAGAGCGAAAGAATGTCTATAAGACTTCTCATTTTGCTCCCCCTATCCAGCTTTCGTCGGAGGGGTTATTTCTGAAAGCAATAAGACGTGCAACATCCTCGGGCTTGATATAGCCGATTTCTGCTGCTACTTCTGCTATAACATCAAGGTTTGTAAGGCTTACATTCTTGACATCTGCCGCAGCAAGTCTGTCAAGGCCCTTCTTCATACCGTAGGTGAAAATGCTGGCAATACCGAGCACTTCCGCACCTGCTTCGCGGAGAGCTTCAACAACCTCAATTACACTGCCGCCGGTTGAAATAAGGTCTTCGATAACAACAACCTTCTGACCCTTTTCAAGCTTGCCTTCGATCTGATTGCCTCTGCCGTGGTCCTTTGCGCCTGAGCGTACATAACCCATAGGCATATCAAGCATATGAGCTGTGATTGCCGCATGAGCAATACCTGCAGTTGAAGTACCCATAAGCACTTCAGCTTCGGGATAATATTCCTTTACGATTTCGGCAAGACCCTTCTCAACATCCGTGCGAACAGCGGGTGCGGTGAGAGTAAGTCTGTTGTCACAGTAAATGGGGCTTTTAATGCCGCTTGCCCAAGTGAAGGGCTCTTCGGGGCGGAGGAAAACCGCACCGATTGAAAGTAAGTCTTTTGCAATAAGCTTCTGCATTTTATATTATCCTCCTTAGAAATTATTAACCTACGAATTCAGCTACACATCTTCTGTAAGCCGCAACGGGGTCTTCCGCAGCGGTAATGGGTCTGCCGACAACAATGTAGTCCGAGCCCAGCTCCTTTGCCTTTGCGGGAGTTGTAACTCTTACCTGGTCGCCGATATCACCGTCTGCAAAACGCACGCCGGGAGTAACGGTCAGGAATTTGCTGCCGCATCTGCCGTGTACCTTTTCGCTTTCAAGAGGTGAGCAAACAACGCCGTCAAGACCTGCCTTTTCAGCATTTGATGCGTAGTGCATAACAACCTCATCAAGGGGCTTATCGATAAGAAGCTGCTCTCTCATTCTTTCTTCGCTGGTTGAAGTAAGCTGAGTAACCGCAATAAGAAGAGGTCTTGTACCGTCTTCTCTTGTAAGACCTTCAATTGCAGCCTGCATCATTTCGATTGTGCCGCTGGCGTGAAGGTTTGTCATATCAACATCAAGACCGCTGAGCACGCTCATCGCCTTCTTGACGGTGTTGGGAATATCACAAAGTTTAAGGTCGAGGAAAATTTTATGACCTCTTGCCTTGATTTCCTTAACAATTGAAGGACCTTCCGCATAGAAAAGCTCCATACCGATTTTTACATAAGGCTTTTCCTCTGTGAACTTGTCAAGAAAATCCATTACTGCCTGCTTGCTGCTGAAATCGCAAGCCACGATTACGTCTTTACCCATTGTGTGCACATCCTTTTATATCATTTAAATTTTTAATACCGTATTTATACATTACATCGGGAAGGTTATTAACAATCGCAAAGCTTGCATAGGGGTTTACAAGATTTGCCGCACCAACCTCAACAGCCGTTGCACCTGCCATAATGTATTCAATAACATCCTCTGCGGTTGACACGCCGCCCATACCGATAACGGGAATGTTTACTGCCTGACTTACCTGATAAACCATTCTGATGCCTACGGGCTTTATCGCAGGTCCTGAAAAACCGCCCATTTTATTAGCGATAACGGGTTTGCCTGTTTTAAGGTCAATTCTCATTCCGAGAAGTGTATTGATTAAGCTCACGCCGTCTGCACCCGCTTCTTCACAAGCCTTTGCAATGGCAACTATATCGGTAACATTGGGCGAAAGCTTGATGATAACGGGCTTTGTTGTTACTGCCTTAACAGCCTTTGTAACCTCTGCCGCAGCTTCGGGAGATGTGCCGAAGCTCATACCGCCGCCGTGAACGTTGGGGCAGCTTATGTTGACTTCAAGCCAGCCAACCTGCTTCTCTTTGTCAAGCTTTTCGCAGGTATACGCATATTCATCAAGTGAAAATCCGCTGACATTTGCCATAACGGGCTTTGAAAAGCATTTTGCGAGCTTTGGAAGCTCTTCACTGATAACCTTTTCAACACCGGGATTCTGCAGACCCACAGCATTTATCATACCTCTTTCGCATTCTGCGATTCTGGGAGTGGGATTGCCGAAACGGGGATCCTTGGTTGTGCCCTTGAACGAAAATGTTCCGAGACAGTTGATATCATAAAGCTCTGCGAATTCATAGCCGAAGCCGAAAGTACCCGACGCAGGAATAACGGGATTATCAAGCTCAATTCCGCAAAGATTAACCTTTGTGTTTACCATATAATCTCCTCCCTTTCAAGCACGGGACCGTCCCTGCAAATTCTCTTGTAGCCGTATTTTGTCTTGCATGAGCAGCCCATACAGGCGCCGAAACCGCAGCCCATACGCTCCTCAAAGCTGTACTGACCGCTTGTTGTTGCAATTTTTTCGATTGCTCTGAACATCGGCATAGGTCCGCAAGTGAAAAAATAGTCATATTCAATGTCTTTAAGTACATCGGTAACAAAGCCCTTTGTGCCGTATGAACCGTCAACGGTTGAAACATAAACCTTTGCTCCGAGAGCTTTGAATTCGTTCTCATAAAAAATCTCATCCTTGGTATTAAAGCCAAGAATGACGGTAACATCCTTACCCTCTGCAAGAAGCTTTTTGCAAAGATTATACATCGGGGGAACGCCCACGCCGCCGCCTATAAGCACAGCTTTTCCGCTGCATTTTGAGGTATCAAAGCCGTTGCCGAGACCGCAAAGAACATCAAGATAACCGCCTTCGTCAAGCATAGACATATCTGCCGTTCCCTGACCGACAACCTTATATATAATTGTAATTGTTTCGTCGTCATAATCACAGATTGATATGGGTCTGCGAAGATAAAAGCCGTCAAGCTGAATGTTGATGAACTGACCGGGTGCGGTTATATGTGAGGTATCACCCTCAAGCTTCATCTCATATACATCCTTTGTTAAGGGCTTGTTATAAAGAATGTCATAATATGCTCTGTTCATTACTTATCCTCCTTAAGCCACGCTGTTTTACCGCTGCTGACTGTCATAAGGCATTCGCCGTATACCTCATAACCTTCAAACGGAGTGGCCCTTCCCTTTGACAGAAAATCATCAGGATTGATTGTATACTTACTGTCAAGATTGAACACGGTGAAATTACCGTTTTCAATCGAATTATCAAAACCGAAGCGCTTTGCAGGATTCGTGCTCATAAGTTCTACAAGCCTGTCCAGAGTGATAACGCCCGTTTTTACGAGGTGTGTATACAGAAGCGGAAATGCGGTTTCGATTCCCACAATTCCCATTGCACTTTTTTCAAGTCCTCTGCCCTTTTCTTCAGCAGAGTGAGGTGCATGGTCCGTTGCAATCATATCAATGGTGCCGTCGCAGATACCTTCGATAAGCGCCAATCTGTCGCTTTCGTCACGCAGGGGCGGATTCATCTTGAATCTGCCGTGCTCCTGCATATCCTTATCGCTGAGAATAAGGTAATGAGGTGCGGTTTCGCAGGTAACATCAACACCTGCCGCCTTTGCTTTACGGATAAGCTCCACACTTTCTTTGGTTGAGATGTGGCAGACGTGATAAGCGCAGCCCGTTTCCGCCGCAAGCTTCAAATCTCTCTCTATGGGTTTCCATTCGCTTTCGGAGCAGATTCCTCTGTGTCCGTGCTCTGCGGCATACTTGCCGTCGTGAATATATCCGCCGCGGAGCAGAGAATTATCTTCACAATGAGCAACTATCATCTTACCCAGCTTTTTGGCTCTTATCATTGCCTCACGCATCATATCTTCACTCTGCACACCCTTGCCGTCATCGGAAAAAGCACAGACCTTATCTGCCATAGCCTCCATATCGGAAAGCTCTTCTCCGTTCTGACCCACGGTTATTGCTCCGTAGGGTGCAACGGCTATAACCGCATCATTTTCGATAAGCTTAAGCTGCTCATCAAGATGCTCCGCACTGTCGGGAACAGGGCTCAGATTGGGCATTGAACAAACAGTGGTATAACCTCCCCGGGCACAGGCTTTTGTACCCGTTTCAACGGTTTCTTTATAAGAAAATCCCGGCTCTCTGAGATGAACATGAACATCAATAAAGCCGGGAAAAACAGCACAGTTATTAAATTCGAAAACGGTATCACAGGCACCGCCAAAGACGCCGCCTGAAACAACCATATCAGCAGGTGCTCCCTGCCCGTTTATTTTACAGCCTTTTACAGTAAAGCCCATAGTCAAACCCTTTCGTAAGTTACTCTAATAAGTATACCATATTAAACGAAAAAGTCAACATAAAACCGAAAAATAATGGGCAGACAAAATGCCTGCCCACAGTATTATTTGCAGAGAATATCACTCTCTATATACCTTACACCAAGGTCATAAAGCTTCCTTGCTTTTTCAACGGTATTGACTGTCCAGAATGAAACACCTATACCTGCATCAAGAGCAAGCTTAATTGACTCTGCATCGTTTTCATCGTAGTTGGGAGAAAGCCATACATTTGAGCCGATAGCCTGAGCCTCCGCTATTCTTTCGGGTGTAATTTTACCTATGAGATACCAAAGCTCGATACTGCTGTCAATCTTATTTATTTCTTGAAGTTGTTTGAGGTCAAAAGAAATGACAATTGCACTTTTTTCAAGCCCCTTCGCCTTAACCGCATCAACAACCGTGTAAAGCATATCATAGGTTTCGCTCTTTATTTCAATCTGAGGACGGGTGTTTGTACCCACAAAAACATCAAGATATTCTTCAAAAGAACAGATTTTCAGATCCTTGTAAGCCCAGAAACTGGGGCCGTGCTTGTATGTAAAGCTTCTTGCCTCATCATAGGTAAAATCTTCAATTTTGCCTTTCTGGCAAAACAGCGAATCAACGGTATCGTTATGAAGAACAACCCACTTGTTATCCTTTGTAAGTCTTATATCGCATTCAGCAGTATAATAGCCAAGCTCAACGGATTTTTTGAAGGCAGGCAGGCTGTTTTGCGGAGCATCTGCCCAACCGCCTCTGTGGGCGGTAAGATAAACAGGATCTTCCTTTGAACCGATTCCGTTTTCACTGAGAGAAATACGGGCTTTGGGCTTATTGGTCATCTTGTAAATATGAATAAACGGCAGTGCGGGACATTTAAAAATCGGCACGCCCACCTTTGTGATAAGTTTGTTTTTGAATGAAAGCATAATACCCATCTCCTTTTGTTTGTTAAATCGTACATCAAAGAAAATAAAATGTCAATATTTATTGCAAAACACACCTTGAAAATGTTATATTGTATCGGGTGATATTTATGAATAAAAATTTTGAAATAAGATTTGCAAATGAAAGTGATGTTGAAATCATACTTGATTTCATTCTCAAACTCGCCGAATACGAAAAAATGCTTGACGACGTTGTTGCAACACCTGATCTTCTGAAAGAATGGATATTTGAGAAGAAAAAGGCAGAGGTTATTTTTGCACTTGAAAACGGTAAAGAGGTGGGCTTTGCTCTGTTCTTCCATAACTTTTCAACCTTCCTTGGCAGAGCAGGAATTTATCTTGAAGATTTATTCGTGTTACCTGAACACAGAGGAAAAGGCTACGGTAAAGGTCTGCTGAAAGCACTTGCAAAAATCGCCTGCGAAAGAGGCTGCGGCAGGCTTGAATGGAGCTGCCTTGACTGGAATAAACCCAGCATTGATTTCTATTTGTCATTGGGTGCAACCCCTATGGATGAATGGACCGTTTACCGCATAGCGGGTGAGAAATTAAAGGAATTTGCAGAATAAGAAAAACCGCTTTGCTTTTCGGCAAGGCGGTTTCGTTTTTTTACAGTGTCTTATTCAGTTTTTTGCTTGTTGATTTTGCAATAAAATAAACGGTAAACCATATTGCAAAATAAAGCACAACAAAGATTGCCGTAAAAATTCCGATAACTCCCCATTCAAAAGGAATCCAGGAATTCACGCAATAGCAGATAACATAGACCGTATAAAGACTTGCAAAGTGGCAAAAAAGGGATTTTGTAAGAGGCCAGTGTTCAATCTGATTGAATACGCTTGACCCTGCCTGAACAAAAGCAAGCATATAAATTGAAACAATAGCAAGAAGAACTTCACCGCCACTCAGCGAAAAATTGTTTATTGTTTTGGAAAGTATGAAGTATATTATTCCTAATATTACGGGTCCGAAGCCCGCAAACATCAGACCTCTGTGAAAATATTCTTTAAGGTATTTATTCATTATTTTACACCTAACCTTTCTTTGACGGCTTTCACGTTGCGCCGGGACACATAATCCGTATACCCGTTTTTGAATGTCACATTGAGCGCGCCCGAAAATGCCGCACTGAATTTGGAAATAAACCTTATATTTGCTATGCACGACTGATTGATTTTGATAAAACCTTCGCCGAGAATTTCTTCAAGCTGATAAAGGCGATGTTTGATTTGCAGTTTCTTATCCGCTGTCAACGCATATACTTTATTGTTCTCTACCGTAAAACAAAAAACATCCGAGACGTTTAACATACATATCTCCCCGTCAGCATAGCCCGTTATTTCGTTTGCACCATTTGCAACAAGGTTTTCTATTTCATCAACAAGCCTTGTTCTTTTGTGTGCAAAAACAAGCACCTCCTCTTCGTGTTCTTTATCAATAGTTACAATGCATTTCATAAGAAGCCTCCTTACATCTGCATAATAATTTAACCGACGAAAAAAAGCAATATTTTTAATGTATTCGGCAATTTTACGTGTTTATTCGGATTTTTCGAAATTTTTTTAAAAAAGCTATTGACAAACTCAGAATCTCACGCTATAATAATGATAACGATAACGATTATCGTTAGCGAAAAGTGAAAGGAGTGAATCAGATGCAGGCTCAAAGGCACAGTAAGCAGCGTGATGCAATACTTGAAAACTTGTGTTCACGGTATGACCATCCCACGGCGGAAGACCTTTATTTTTCACTCAAACCCAAGATACCGGCTTTAAGCCTTGCAACGGTTTACAGAAATCTTGCTCAGCTTGAAGGCGACGGTAAAATTATCAGAATAGGTTCGGGAGGCACAGCAAGATATGACGGCAACATCAATCTTCACTATCATCTCACCTGCCTTGACTGCGGCGGTGTTTTCGATATCTTTCTTGATACCGACTGCGGATTATGCGAAGAGGCCTCAAAGGCTTTTGACGGAAAGATTTTATCACACTCCGTTTTATTCACAGGATATTGTCCCTCTTGTTCAAAACAGGTCGGATAATCATAAATTAACAAAAAATTATATTTAAATTTTTGGAGGAAAAGTATTATGAAAAAGTTTGTATGTTCAGTTTGCGGTTATGTTCATGAAGGAGATTCAGCTCCCGAATTCTGCCCCCAGTGCAAGGTTCCCGCTGAAAAGTTCAACGAGCAGAAGTCAGGCGAAATGTCATGGGCAGCAGAGCACGTTGTAGGCGTTGCAAAGGGCGTAAGCCAGGAAATCATCGACGGTCTCAGAGCTAACTTTGAAGGCGAGTGCTCAGAAGTAGGTATGTACCTTGCAATGGCAAGAGTTGCTCACCGTGAAGGCTACCCCGAAATCGGTCTTTACTGGGAAAAGGCAGCATACGAAGAGGCAGAGCACGCAGCAAAGTTTGCAGAGCTTCTGGGCGAAGTAATCACCGACAGCACAAAGAAGAATCTCGAAATGAGAGTTGACGCTGAAAACGGTGCAACCGCAGGCAAATTTGAACTTGCAAAGATGGCTAAGGAGCAGGGTCTTGACGCTATCCACGACACAGTACACGAAATGGCTCGTGACGAAGCAAGACACGGCAAGGCTTTCGCAGGTCTTCTTCAGAGATATTTCGGTTAATTTAAAACATTTCCAAGAGGGTAGGATAAAGTCCTACCCTCTTTTTTTAGTGGAAAGAGGGTGGAAACTGCGTCCGCTCCCCATCTCCAAGAGTAGCAAAAGTGGATTTTGAAAAAGTGGAAATATTTTGTTATTTAATTGTTTTCTGTCATATTAACGAGTTTGTAAAAACTCGTTCTTTTTGTTTCGGTCAGTTCCATTGCGGTTTTGGCTGTTATCTCGCCCGCTTTCCAAGAGGAATAAACCTCGTTCCAATTTGCGGGAAAGACAAGCGCTGGGCGTCCTAATTTCTTGCCGTTCTGCTTTGCGGCTTCAATTCCCTCTGCCTGTCGCTTGCGTATTGTTTCGCGCTCCTGTTCGGCAATCGTTCCCAATACCTCAATCAGAATGTTGTTGACCATTTCAAACACCCATTCTTGCCCCTCGGGTAAGTCCATCATTGTTGTGGGTAAATCAATAACTTTCAAGCGTATGCCGTTCTCTTTGAAATACTGTAATTCGTTGTGAATGTCGAGCTTGTTACGGCTCAATCTGTCGAGCGATTTAACAACAAGTGTATCACCGCGGCGCAACATTGCATTTTTAAGAGCCTGATACCCTTTTCTGTCTAAATCCTTACCGCTCTCTTTATCCGTGATAATATCGCGGTCTGTTGCTCCAAGAGCCACAAAAGCGGCAATCTGACGGTCTAAATTCTGTTCCTTGCTTGATACTCTTGCATAATAATATGTGCGGCTGTTCATATTCGCGCCCTCCCTTATGTCTATGTTCGTATTATAGCATAAGTGTTCGTAAATGTCAATACATTTGCGAATATATTCACAAAAGAATTTTTATATTTTACAAACAGATTTTTTGTAAAGTTTTTGTATGTTTGTAAAAGTGTACTTTTGCAAACTCTCGAATATGTAAAAATATAGCGCGGAGCTTGTGCCCCGCGCCGTTATGTTTCAATTACAGACCAAGCAATCGCTTTTTACTATTTCATCTTTAGCGAATCTTATAAGTAAATACTTTTGTACCGTTAGTTTTAGGTACTGCCATTTTAACCAGCAAAGGATTGTCTTCATTTGCTTTGACTTCAGGCGGAACTAAAATTACAACTTCTACTGTTATGCCATCGCTCAAAGGCGTTAAATCGCTTAAAGTCAAGTGAGTTGAACAGAAATCAAGATTACCTAACTTATCATCATAGGAAAATAAATAGCCGTCATTATAATCAATACAAGGCATTGATGAGAATAATAATGAATGGGTGTTTTCGTTTATTGTTTTGATATAACCTAATTCGTTTTTTCCTATATTCTTTACTGAAAAAGTGAGAACTGCAAAAATTTTGCCATCCACATTCACGAGAGAACCGTATTCATTAACAATTTCAAAAGACTCTAATGTCAACTGTGCACAATCAGTAGAAACCATATCACCAATTGCATACAAATTTTTATCTCCGCCATCACAAGCAACAAAAGACAAACACATAACAACAGCTAAAAATACTGCAATAATTTTTTTCATTATCATTACCTCGTTATTATTGATTTTGTTGTGATAAATTCTGTACCGCTATTCTTATACTTTGCGGCACGCCTTTCATCTGCACATATTTTGCAACCGTTGAACCGCTTCTTCCCATTTGTCTGCCGACCTCGGCATAATTACCGAGCCGAGCATACAAGCGGAGCATTTTAACGATTTCTTCGGGTGTCACACGAGGCGCACCCATTATTTAGCCACCTGATTTTCTAAATCGGGATTCCAATCTTTTGCTTGTTCTGTTGACAAAATAGGACGTGTAAATGCTTCTTTAATTGCATCTTCGATAAACTTACGTTCAGTTATCATTTTGTCTTCGCCAACGCCTGCTTTTTTCAGAATGTCGTTTTGCTTTTTTAAAGTTTTTCTAAATGTGTTGGGAACAATAAAAATCCCTTTGTCAGTGTCGATGATAATTCTCATAATTATCTACCTCCAAAATAAAAAATGCACGAAACTGTCATATTCAGACAAAATTCGTACAACCATTATATATATATATATATTGTCAAGTATTTACACGAAAATAGTCGAAATATTTTCAAATCTTTTTAAAACAAACAAATTTAAGGAAAAACGATTAGATTCAGGCAGTTTTGCATTGTTTTCATCTGTTTTTGTTCGTTTTCGATTGCTTTTCAGCACATTTTATCAAAATAAACAAAAAACCAAGAGAAACAGACGAAAACGGTGACGGTCAAAACAAAATCACACTTGAACGCCGAGCGTGCCACACATATCCAAAAGTAATAGAACAATTTTTATTTCTCCCAAAATATACCCCGCCCCGTATATATGATATTTCAAGCTCGCCGTCAGGCGTGTTTCTTTGATTTTACAAAAAATTTTTTGTATAATATAAATGTAAGAAAAAGAGATTTACTTATAGAAAAAACTCATAAAAAAGGAGGGATAAACTATGGAAAAATCAATGTTCGACCGTTGGCTTGAAGCCGCAACCAAAACAGGAGATATTATGTTATAGTATCAGTTCCAAAAGGATATGATAAAAGATAAGCTCCTATCTGACAAAGAAATTGACGCAATCGCTGACAGAGTTATTCAGCGTTTAAATATAAAGGTTGACGCTTCTGAAATCATTGCGGCAATTGATGAAATAAACAAGCGCTTAAATGATTTAGGTAAATAAAAAACAAGAGAAAAAGGAGAAAAGATATGCCTAATGTAACATATCCAAATTAGAGGAATATTAAGATAAACCGCGAACGCGCCTCGGCTGACTTCCTCGGAATAAAAAACAATAATTGGCAAGCCGCGGCGCGCGACCTCGGGGCGCACGCTCTTATGCTGTACCTATACCTTGCGTCCAATGCCGACGGCTTTATGCTCGCGCTTTCCCCCGCCGCCATACGGCAAGCGGTTGGAATGCCGCCGTCAACATACCGCGACCAATTTGTTAAGCTCATAGATAAAGGTTATCTTATTCAGCGCGGAGAGAGCAACACTTTTGATTTCTATGAAACACCGCAACGCGTCACGCATACAACGGTAAACAATACGGTTGACGGCTATGACTTTACGGCAGACGATTATATTGCACCGCAAGCCGTAAAGAATAAAGCGGCAGAGGATAGAGAAATAAATATAGATAATACATATATCATAAATAATTGCGGCGGGGAGAAACAAGTTTCTCCCACGCCATTAGATAGATTTAATTTTTAAGGAGAGCTTATGACCGAAAAAGAAATGCTTAATTGTTTATTAGCAGTATGGGAGAATATGACGGAGGATAAAGACCGAGAAGCATACAAAGAAATCTTGTTGCTTTTGGATAATATGCGTAATTATTTACGCTATGACCTCCAATGCGATTACACAACACCGACGCAAGAAATAAAAGCGGGAGCGTTTATATTTTAACTGCATACACATAAATAGAGCGGGAAGCCTTTGCGCCTCCCGCTCTATTGTTATACATACACCGCGCCGACGCGTGCCGTATTCAACCGTAATTCACCGTTATTTTATCATTACACGCCATTCAGATTTTTTACAAGAATATCAATGCCTGTTTGTGAAACTGCAAGATAATAACGCTCCGTGACCTTGCCGCTCGCGTGTCCCATTTGATTACAAAGAATGTGTGTCGGTGTGTTAAGCTCCGCAAGCCGTGTTCCGTATGTATGCCGCAAATAATGAAACTTAAAGTCTATTTTCAAGGCGGTCTTAATTGTTCGGCTGTGATATTTCATTGAGTTTACTGTTTGTATTTTTCCGTTCGGTAAACTGTTTACAAGCTCGAGCGATGAAATCTTGTTGCCGTCCACATCATAAATATAAGTGCAGTTCTGCGCCCTCTGCGCTTTCAAGTCTACCGCGTGAGCCTTTGTTTCTGCCTCTAATCTGATGAAATAATCTTTCAGCTTTTGGCTCATATATACAACTCTGCGTGCGTTGCGCGTTTTGAGCGGTACAAGTTTTATCAATCCGTCCTGATACTGCATTTGTCGGTCAATGGTTATTGCACCGTTTTCAATGTCTATGTTCGACCATTTCAAGCCGTAGCATTCATTGATACGCAAGCCGCAACATTTTCCCAAGAGATAAGCGGTTTCGGCGTTTGAGTCTTTAAAATATGCGTCAAGGCGGTCTGTTTCCTCGCGGCTGAATGCTACAATGTCGGTATCTTCATCAATCTTCATTTTCGGCATTGAAATACGCACTTCTTTATTAACACAAAGTTTGTTGTATTCGTCCACGCCTAAATAATCGCGGGAATATGCTTGACCGAAAACAAGATAAAACATTTTCAAAAAGCTCTCCACATATTTATAAGCTCGTCCCTCGGTGTAATAAAGATATGCAAGATAATCGTTTACCTCTGCAACGGAAATATCATCAACGAAGCGCGCGCCGAATTTGTCTTTTAAATGATTGTTCCATAAACTGTCTTGTTTTCGTATTGTAGAGTAGGCTTTACTGCAACGCCCCATTTCGCAATACTCTTGATACACTTCTGCAAATGTCATTCTCTTGGCTTCGGGTTTTCTAATGCGGTTCATTTTTTCTCGCAACATAGCTTTATCACGCGCACGGAACGCCGCTTTTGCTGTTTTGAAAGGTTTTCCAAATTCGTCTTTTTGCTTTTTAACATCTTTCTTTTTGCCGTTGTAGGTAACTGTGTAACGATACCCCCAACAACCATTATCCAACTGAAATACACCTGTGAATTCTGTTTCTGCCATTTTGAATAGTCCTCCTGTTAATGTAGTGGACTTTTTCATAATCCTATGCTATTATGTAAGTGGAAAGTGGAAACACCCAAAACCCGAAAATGCTTGTCACAACACCGCTTTGAAGTCACGAGCGAAGCGAAGTGACTTATGAAATGGCAAGAGATGAAGCAAGACACGGCAAGGCATTTGCAGGTCTTCTTGCAAGATATTTCGGTTAATAAAACTCTATAAACAAACGAAAGGAGCAGGCTGAAACCTGCTCCTTTTTTGATGTTTACTCTATTATTTCTGCATCGTAATAATGCCAAACATCGTTTTTGCTGATTGCCTTTGCCGAGAATGTAATTTCCTGCCCGTTTTTAAGTGCGCTTGTATCAACACCTTCTGCAAAATATATCAGGTTTAATACAATACTTTCTCCGATTTTTATGTTATAGGCCGGTTTATAACTGTGATTCGGCCCTTTGAGTATACCGGTTCTTTCGACCTTGTCTTTCACAAGATATGCAACGGGCATTTGGTAGTGGCTGTAATCGAAAGTGTATTCTGCAACACTTTCAGAATCATCAATAATTTCGTCCGTAGTTGTACCGACAACAGTAATTATTTGTCCCTGCTCTAACAGTACCAGTTCGTCAAGGGAGAGATATACATCAATCATATAGTTTGAACCGTATGATGCGGATAATTCAATATAATCTTCCTGAATACTTCTTACAGTACCGGAAAGCAAAAGGGTTTTGTTGCAATACTTCTGCTTGGCACTCACGATATTCTGTATGGAGTCGTTCTGAATATCATTTGCGCTGAATTCCTCTGCAACTGCCAGCAATTCTTCTTTCGTAGGTGTTTTGTCACCGCAAGCACACAAGCCGAGGCACATCGCCACCACCAGAAGCAGTGATAAAATTCTTTTGATTTGATTTCTTTTGTAATTCATATTTATACCGCCTTTCTCTTTTAATAGCTATTATAAATCAACTTTTGACTTGTGTCAATAGCGTTATGCGATTATCACAAGGTTTAATGTTTGTGTAAATCACCATAAAATATAGGTAAATAATAATTCAGGGTGATTGTGTTGAAACAAGAATACAGAGAGCTTTATGAAAAATTCGGATTAAATGTTGTGTTTTACCGCAAAAGAAAGAAACTTACTCAGCTTCAACTTGCAGAGCTTGCAGATATCGACAGAAGCCATATAAGTGCCATCGAACTGGGTAAAGTGGGCGTATCCTTTGACGTCATTTTCAAGCTTTGCGAAGTGCTTGAAATAACGCCGAAGGAATTGTTTGATTTCAGATAACCAACAGCATAAGGGAGCAGGTTTTGTGCCTGCTCCCCTTTTTTGCATTTATGATCTTAATTTATTGTTCATTTTGCTGAAAAGTAATTGACTATTTGTGATGTTTTATATATAATATACTTAATTATAACCTGAAAGAGGATTTATGCTTATGAAAAAAATAATTGCCGCGGCAATATGCCTTGCACTTTTGCTCACGGGATGTTCTTTCAAACCCGATGCACTTGATGTAAACTACGTGGGTGAAGGTCAGATGACGGTGCTGCGATATCTTATCAAATCCAACGGATTTTTTGCAGAGGATGTGTTTGCCGAAAATCATCTTCCCACCGAATCGGGCAAGGATGTAACCAACGAAAACGGCACATATGCCCTTGTTGCATCCGATGAAATCGGCACATACGATGAACTCCGCACAACCCTCGAAGCAACATATACCAAAGAAGCCGCAGATAAAATTCTTTCCGAATCCGACAGATATGCGGAAATCGACGGTAAGCTTTACTTCAACACAAAGTATGCCGAATCCGACGCCGAAGATTATGACTGGAATGAAACGGATATCAAGGTTATCAGTGTTACGGACGGCACATATGAGCTTGAAGTTTCCGTAAAGAAGGTTCACGGATTAAAGCAGAAATTTACGGTTAAAGCCGTCACGGTTGACGGCGATATCCGACTTGAAGATATGTTTTATTAATACACACAGGAGAGTAAATTATGAGTGAACTTAAAACCAGGTGGTTCAAGGATATCAATAAGGATTGTCCCCTTTCCGAATATCCCAGGCCACAGCTTGAAAGAGAAAAATGGATTTGCCTTAACGGCGAATACGACTATGCAATCACAAGTGAAAACGCAGACAAGCCCGAAAGCTTTGACGGGAAAATTCTTGTTCCCTTTGCAATCGAGTCTGCCGCTTCGGGAGTGCAGAAGCACTTGAAGCCCGAAGAACGCCTCTGGTACCGCAGATATTTTACGCTTAACGACAGTTTCAACGGCAAACGGACAATTCTTCATTTTGATGCTGTTGACTGGCAGTGCACCGTATGGGTAAACTCGGTGCTCATGGGTGAGCATACAGGCGGATACAATCCCTTCAGCTTCGATATTACCGATGCGCTCAAAGACGGCGAAAATGAGCTTATTGTGAAGGTTTACGACCCCACCGATTCGGGTCATCAGCAAAGAGGCAAGCAGGTTCATCAGTCAAAAGGCTTCTGGTACACCGCCACATCGGGTATATGGCAGACCGTATGGCTCGAACCCGTCAGCTACTGCCACATTGAAAGCATAAAGCTCACGCCCGATATCGATGAAGGAGTTATAAATGTTAAAGTAAATCACAACTGTGCCTGCGGCGGCAAGCTTTATGCAAAAATCACCGACGGCAACAGTGTTGTTTACGACGGTGAGATTTCCGCAGATGCAAAAATCCCCGTTCCCAATGCAAAGCTCTGGAGTCCCGAGTCGCCTTTCCTTTACGACCTTTATGTCACTCTTGATTGCGACGGTGAAAAAGATGAGATAAAGAGCTATTTCGGAATGAGAAAATTCTCAATAATGAATGACAGCAACGGCATCCCCCGACTTGCACTCAACAATAAACCCTATTTCCAGAGAGGTCTTCTTGATCAGGGCTACTGGCCCGAAAGCCAGCTTACTCCCCCTTGCGACGAGGCTATGATTTTTGACATTGCCGAAATGAAAAAGCTTGGTTTCAATATGCTGAGAAAACATATCAAGGCTGAGCCCCGCAGATGGTATTACCATTGCGACAGACTGGGTATGCTTGTATGGCAGGATATGATAAGCGGCGGTCAGTATATCGGAACATTGCTTGCAGGCGCACTGCCCATTTTCAGCATTCATGTAAAGGATAATCTCTACGAGAGCTTCAAGCGTGAAAAACCCGAATGGCGTGAAGAGTTCAAAGAAGAGCTTTGGGCAATGATTGATAACCTCTACAACAGCGTTTCCATCTGCTGCTGGGTACCCTTCAACGAAGGCTGGGGTCAGTTTGACGCAAAAGAAATCGGCACAAAAATCAAGGAAATCGACCCATCAAGATTTGTTGACCACGCAAGCGGCTGGCACGACCAGAACGGACCCGATTTCAAGAGTATGCACAGATACACCGTACCTGTTACCGCACCCACAAGATTCACTACCAGAGGCAGACCCTTCGTTCTCAGCGAATTCGGCGGATACAGCTGGAACATTGATAATCACGTATGGAACAAAAGCCGTTCGTTCGGCTATATAATGTTCGCAAACAGCGAAAAGCTTTCTGCTGCATACAAACATCTGCACGAAAAGCAGATATACAGACTTATCAAAAAGGGTCTTTGTGCAACGGTTTACACTCAGGTAAGCGACGTTGAATTTGAGGTCAACGGCATATACAGCTACGACAGAGAGGTTCTTAAAATTGATAAAAATGTTCTTATCGATGTCAACAGCAAGCTGACATACTGAGAACATACAAAAGGCGGCGGTTATTTTGGAAACAACCCCCAACGCAAGAACAAGACTTATCGTTCTGGCAGAAATTCTTACAATGTTTTCCGATGAAAACAACATTCTGTCTTTGGATGAAATCAGCGAGCATATGCACGATTACGGCTATAACGTTTCAAAAAGAAACATTATATCAGATATAAAAGCCGTTAATCAGACAACGGTAAAAATCGTAAGTGTTTCAAAGCCCAAGAGAGGATACTATATTGTAAAGAATTTTTCTCAGGATGCGGTCAGACTTATTCTTGAAGCAATATTCTCCTCTGACATCCTTTCGGAAGACGAAACCGAATATATCAAAAAATATCTTCGCAGAAGCACCTGTATACCAACTCTCGATCTTATTCTCAGCACGACAATCAACCTTAATTCATATGCACCGAAAAGAAAAACATCATCGGAAACCCTGAACAGTCTCAGGCTTGCAATACGGGATAAAAAGCAGGTTGCAGTGACCGTTTCCCGTTCAAGACCGGGAGATGCTTTTTCAGACTCGGTGGATTTTGAAACAGTTACGGCAAACCCTGTTGTGCTTACCGTTGCAGACGGAAATGTATCATTTGTTTTCACAAGAACAGACACTCCGAAAAAAGCTGAATATATAAATCTGCCGCGGATAAAGAATGTTGAAATAATGAAATCCGAGTCAACGGAATTCACCGATGACCTTGTTTCGGCAACAAGCTATTTTGACGGCAGTCCCATGGAAACAAGCTATTATTTTAAAGAGTGGCTTGTAATAAGATTTCCGTCTGAATACATTGAACTTATCGAAAACAGATTCAACACCCCCGTTCAGTACAGAAAAGACGAAACGGAAGGATACTGCAACGCAAAGGTATTCACGGTGTTTGACGATAAGCTTCTCGGTTGGCTGTTTGCTCTTTCAGATAAGATTGAAATTGTGGCACCAATAAAAATCAGACAGTTGTTTGAAGATAAAGCAAAAAATATCTTAAATACAAAAGAGGTAGTGTTATGAAACTCACAAGCAAAACTTTCAGAAGAATTCTTGCCCTGATTATGGCAGCAGCTCTCATTTTTGCAATGGCAGGATGTAAGAACAACCCCGGTGCAAAAGGTGAAGATGTTGTCATTCCCCAGAAGAAAGTTGCAATTCTTGTTGCACCCGAAGCACAGTACCCCGAGGATTACAGAGCTGCAAAAGAGCTTGAAGCGGAATATCCCAACTCGATAGTAATCAAGCAGTATGATGACAGCCGTATTCTTAAAGGCGGCGACCCCGGAATTATCACTCTTTCGAAAGAGCTTGCCGCTGACCCCGAAATCAGTGCAATCATCTACGCAAGAGCAACTCAGTACACCCGAAATGCAATATACAAAGCAAAGGAAATCAACCCCAACATCATCACCACCTGCATCGAACCCGAAGATAACATTGAAGAAATCGCAGAACTCTCAAACCTTGTTCTCTGTGTTGACTGGGCAAAGGCCGCTGAGGATATTGTTGCTCAGGCAAAAGACAGAGGTGCAAAATACTTCATCACCTTCTTTGTTTCTCGCACAATGTCGGGCAATAAGCTTATCAGAGATGCGGTAAATGCAATCAAAACTGCCTGCGAAGCTCAGGAAATCAAATTCATCAATGACAGCAGTGCTGATACAAACAGCGTTCAGATTGAAGGCGCACAGAAATATGTGCGTGAGGCAATCGCAAGACACTATATGAACGGCGATGTTGAAGGCAAGGATGTTGCAGTTTTCTCAACAGACAGTGCGGTGCAGTCAACTCTTGTTGAACTGGCAAACAAAAAGGGTCTCATTTATATCTGCCCCTCATTCCCCACAGCTTATAACGGCGTAGGCGAGGTTTATGATATTGCAGCACCCGAAAAAACTGCAGATGTTGACGATTACATCAAGAGTGCAAAGGCTGCCGTTGAGGCTGACACAACAGGTCTCGGCAAGCTTTATATCTACAAAACTCCCCTTGCAGCCATCCTCCTCAGAGGTGCGGTACACAGCACATTCGACCTTCTCAACGGCACAATCACAGCCGAAAATATGGCTGAAAAGGTTACTTCAAGAGTTTCGGTTGCCGCAGACAGCAAGGATTTCACTGTGGTTGCATATGGCGATATGACAAACGTATTCAAAGCATATCAGCCCGGATTTGAAGCAATAAGATAACAAGACAACAAGTAATCCCCCGAGTTCGGAACTCGGGGGATATTTTTATGATTATTTACCTGCCCTCAGGTCAACACGCCTGATTTTACCGCTGATTGTTTTGGGAAGTTCATCTCTGAACTCAACAATTCTGGGGTACTTGTAAGGTGCTGTACGCTCCTTGACATATTTCTGAATTTCCTTTTTGAGAGCATCGTTTTTTTCCGTTCCTTTTGTAAGAACGATATCCGCCTTTACAACCTGACCTCTGATTTCATCGGGTGCGGCTGAAACTGCGCATTCAAGAACATAAGGAAGCTCCATAATAACGCTTTCAATTTCAAAGGGTCCTATACGGTAGCCGGATGATTTGATAAGGTCATCAACTCTGCCTACATACCAGAAGAAACCGTCTTCATCTCGCCACGCGGTATCGCCTGTATGGTATATATCGTCGTGCCATGCTTCGGTGGTCTTCTGTTCGTCACGGTAGTATTCCATAAACAGACCGCAGGGTGAACCTGCATCTGTTCTTACAACGATTTCACCGACCTCACCTACCTTTGCGATTGTGCCTTCGGATGTAATAAGGTCAACATCAAAAAGAGGACTGGGCTTACCCATTGAACCCACCTTAATTGACGAGCCTACAAAGTTACCGATTGCAAGTGTGGTTTCCGTCTGACCGAAGCCTTCCATAAGTCTTATGCCCGTTGCTTTAAGGAACTGCTGGAACACCTCAGGATTAAGCGCTTCACCTGCAGTTGTGGCATACTTGATGGATTTAAGGTCATATTTTGCAAGGTCTTCCTTGATGAAGAAACGGTACATTGTGGGAGGTGCGCAGAAGGTTGTTATCTTGTGCTTGCCGATAAGCTTAAGAATATCATCAGCAACAAAGCGGTCAAAGTCATAGGTGAATACTCCCGCTTCGCAAAGCCACTGACCGTAAAGCTTGCCCCAGAGTGCCTTGCCCCAGCCTGTATCGGAGATCGTGAAGTGCAGACCGTTGGGGTCAACATTATGCCAATATTTCGCAGTAATGAAGTGACCCAGAGGATATCTGTGGCTGTGCATTGCGATTTTGGGATATCCTGTTGTACCGCTTGTAAAGAACATAAGCATGGGGTCATAGCCGAATGCGCCATCTTCCGCGGAAGGTCTTTCAAACACATCGCTGAATTTATTGTATTCTTCGTCAAAGCTGTGCCAGCCTTCGCGGGTGCCGTGTGCAATAATCTTGGTTTTGAGAACATCCGCTTTTTCAGCGGCAAGCTCTACCTGACGGGCAACATCGCCGTCTGCGGTGCAGACGATTGCACTTATCTGACCTGCATTGAAACGGTATTCAAAATCGTGCTCAACAAGCTGATTTGTTGCGGGAACAACGATTGCACCGATTTTGTGAAGTGCAAGTATTGAGAACCAGAACTGGTAGTGGCGTTTAAGGACAAGCATTACTCTGTCACCTTTTTTGATGCCGAGAGACTTGAAGTAATTTGCAGTCATTGCCGAATGGCGACTCATATCGCCGAATGTAAATCTTCTTTCGGTGCCGTCATTTTCGATATGAAGCATTGCGGTTTTATCGGGACACTTCTTTGCAAGCTCATCCACAACATCAAATGCAAAATTGAACTTATCGTCATTCTTGAATGAAATGCCGTTAAGAACACCGTTTTCATCAACGGTTGTATCTATAAACTTTGCATAAACGGGGTTTGAAAGATTTGCAAGGTCTACGTTTGTTGTGCTGGGCGTTTTGATTTCTTCAATGTATTCGCTCATTTCCGATGAACCGTCGGGTGAAATAACGATTGCATAGAATTCACATTCGTGACCGCCTACGGCTATTTCGTTATGAGGAACAGATGAATCAAAATAAATGCAGTCGCCTTCGTTGAGAGTTTCGGTTCTGTCACCGATAATCATTTTAAGCGTGCCTTTTGTAACAATGTTTATCTCCTGACCCTCGTGTGAAACACAGTGATAAGGAGGATTGAGAGCTTCTTCCGAATAGGGAATAACTACTCTGAAAGGCTCTGCTATTTTATTTTTAAAGAAAGGTGCAAGGCGGTTATAAACGAAGCCTTCCCTTCTTGTTATGGGCATTCCTTCCCCTTTTCTTGTGAGAGTGTACTCTGTCAAGCTGGGGCTGCTGCCTTCCATGATATCGGTAATTTCAACATTGCATACCTGAGCAAGCTTATAGATAAAAGTGAAACTGAAATCTCTGCTGCCGGATTCGTAGTAGCAGTATTCTTCTTCGCTCATACCGATTTTTTTAGCCATTTCGCCCTGGGTAAGACCCATATCCAGACGAAGAGCAATAATTCGCTGAGCAACCTCCATTATTTTGTTTTCGACTGAACCCTGACCAAAAGTTATCATCTTTTTCTCTCCTTTCGCTCTGAGGAAAAATAAAAAACGCCCCAAAGCAATTATTTTGCTTTGAGACGAGTAAAATCTAACCCGCGGTACCACTCAAATTGCGTTCTTCACGCCACTCATCGGACTCCAACAAGCCCTATGCCTTAACGCAGCATCTACGGAAGCCGTCTACTCACTCAAAAGTTTTCGGGGCTTCGGCTCAGAAGGGATAGCATTGAAATGCTCCGCTGACGGCTCGCACCAAACGCCGACTCTCTGGAAGCTTTACACTTCTGCCTTCTTCGTCACAGCTTTTATGTCAGTAATAATAACACCGAAAAAAGAATTTGTCAACACTTTTTTAAAAATCCCTGCGCCGCAAATGACGCAGGGATTTAAAATCAGATTATATTTTCAAGACCGAAAAACAAAATAAGCTTTTCAACAAGATTTCCGAATATTATGCTTATCCTGTCTCCGAAGGATGTTGTTTCTTCGTTCTCACGGACGGCAACAGTGCCTATATTTGCATCTATAAACGATGTTTTTGCCTGCACAAAATCCGCAATTTCTTTATTCTCTGCCGCATATGCCGACTTGATTGTGTTCACATCATCCGTTCCGAAGGTGTTCCAGCGTATTGCATCCGCGATGACTGATGACTCAATTTTCTCTGCATATTCGCCCGTTGTTTCTTCAACTGACGAGGTGAACGCACTCTTGAACACTGAGTTCCACTTATCTTTGCAAAGCTTCACAAAATCCTCGTTCTTTGCAAGAAGATTATAGAATGTGGGAATTTTGTCCGCATCAGCACCGCCCCAAAGGGTAACGGTGCGAAGGTGGCTGTGGCAAACCGTCCACTGAGCGGGCTTATTATAATTAAGTCCGTATCTGATTACATCGCAGTTGCCAAAGGCTTTGTCAAAATCCCAGACGGGACCTGCGTAGAGAGTATCATCGGCAGGCTTATAAAAATAAGTGCTTGTAAGACCGGCATCGTGGTTTGCAACCCATTCGTTGAATACATATGAATCAACAAGAGATTCTATATTGCAGTATTCACCGATAGCATCAAGACTCTTCTTTGCAAAAACTGCATTTTCAAAAAGCTGATAATAGCTTGCAATGTAAATAACTTCATCCTCCGAAGCGTATTCGGGTGATTTAAGGATAACTGACTGGCTGTTTTTAGTTACAAAGCCGCTGATTTCATCGTCATATCTGCCGGGAAGCTCCATTTCAATTATGTATCCGCCTGTGATATCCTCGGGATTGTTGGGGATTTCAACCCATTTTCTTGTGCCTTCAAGGTATCCCGAATATTTGCCGTAAACACCGCCTCTGGGAAGTGCCTCAATATCAACATCGGGATTTGCTTCTTCATTAAGGTCTTCAAGGTTATCAATATTAACTCTTGTTTTATCAGTTTCAATTCTTGTTGTGAGAAGGTATGCACCCATATATTCGCCGTTTATATATAAGTCAACGGGCTCAAACTTGGGTGTATAAGCTATACCTGCACTTTCGGCAGCGGTGAAAGCAAGGCTGTTTCTCAGCAGTGATGCATCACCATAGTTTGCAAGAAGACTCCACTTTTTACTTTTGCCCATACCGAAAAGATTTGCCTTATCTTCAAGCTTGATGTTATATGGCTTTTTATCAAGCCCCCATGTGGAGTTACCTCTGCCTTTGATGTAATCAAGCTCTCCGTCACATTCAACATTTCCGTCTGCACCGATGATTGTTATCTCACCCTTTTCCTTATGCTCTTTATCGGCATGAACACTGTCAAGAGAGCCGCTTTCGGTTTCAATAAAAACAGAAGAAACACCCGATATTGCAACAATCTTCACTTTGTACGAGGTGCTGCCGCTTGTGAGAGTAACTTCAGATTTACCGTCAAGAAAAGCCGCGGATGAACCGTTTGTTATTTTGATTCCGTCAGCATACACATCGCCGTTTGCAGTGAAATAAACTTCAGCTTCTGCAAGGTTTACCGACTGAGGAATAAACATATATATTCCGTTTTCTGATTTGTACCAATCAACAGAAAGCTGAGCACCGTGCTCTTTTTCCTCAACCGTTCCCACGGAAAAAGCGGATATTGCTTCATCTGCAGCGAAGCCGGTCAGACTGCAGAATGAAAAAGCGATAACAAGAGCCAATAAAGCAGAAATAAATCTTTTCATAAAAGCACCTCTTTTATTTTGAACCGTCTCAGATCTTATTCACAAGGTCAAGTGCAACAATAGCCTTTTCAAAGATATCATTGATACCCACAAGGAAGCCTTTGAAAAACTTCACAAACGCATTGGTCTGAGGAGCATCATTCTGCACCTCTCCCACACCTGCAGTAATCGTTTCTGCCTTTGTTTTTGCGAAGCTCACAACAGCTTTAACCTCATCGTAATAAGCTTTCTTGATTTCGTTAACATCGTATGTACCGAAAATATTCCAGCGGATTGCGTTTGCAACTGCCCAGCCTTCAACTGAAGGTACATATTCGGTTTCTACCCATTCAACGGTTTGGGCAACTGCCGCTTTCATTGTACCGTTCCACTCAGCTTCAAGAACATCAACAAAACCTTCGTTCTTAGTGATGATATTGAAAACATTTGGCTGTTCATCAATATCCCACGTGCCGAAAACAGTGTTTCTGTACATTCTGTTGTAGCAAACGGTCCACTTTGTGGGGTCATTGTATTTGTTGCCGAAGCGTTCTCCTTCATTGTTGCCGAATGCAATATCGAAGTCCCATACGGGGCCGCCGTAGAGGGTTTCGTTTGCACCTTCGGGCTTGTAAAAATATGTGCTTGTAAGACCGCCGTCCATATTTGATGCCCACTCGTTGATGAGGTAAAGCTGAGCAAGCGACTGAACATTGCAGTATTTGCCGATTTCAGCCATATCCGCACCTGCGTAAACAGCATCCTCAAACTTCTGATAAAGTGCACTGATATAATTTATCTGAGCTTCCGAAACATATTCGGGGCTTTTCATTGTAAAGGGCTGGTCACGGTCTGTAACGAAGCCGCTTGCTTCGTCTGCATATCTGTTGGCAAGCTCCATCTCAATGATGTAACCGCCTGTGATATCATCGGGGTTATTGGGAATATCGTACCACTTCTTTGTGCCTGCAAGAAGACCTGCGTATGTACCGTAATAACCTGCCTTGGGATATGTATCAAGGTCGTTTTTGTTAGCATCCTCTGTGTTGCCCTCAAGGTCTTCAACATCAACGCTTGTACCGTCAACACCTACTCTTGTTGTAAGAAGATAAGCACCCTTATATTCGTTGTTGATATAGACATCAACGGGCTCAAACAGAGGCGAATAAGGCATACCTGCCGCTTTTGCGGTTTCATATGCAAGAACATTTCTGATAAGTGATAAATCGGTGTGGTTTGCGATAAGACTCCACTTCTTTGTTTTACCCATGCCGAAAAGGTCAGTTTTCTTATCAAGCTTTATGTTGTAGGGCTTCTTTTCCATCTGCCATGTGGAGTTACCTCTGCCCTTGATTTCAAGTGCTCCGTCATAAAGAACTTCGCCGTCAACATCAACGATTTCGATTGTGCCTTCTTCCTCGTTGCCCTTTACTGCGTGGATATAATCAAGAGAGCCTGATTCGGTTGTAATGAAAACAGAAGCAGTCTTTGATTCCTTTATGATAACAACATCATATGTGTAACCGTCAGCACCGATTTTCACTTCGGTTTTATCACCGAAAACCGTTGCAAGTGTTTCAGCTTTCTCATATTCCGCACCGTCAACCGTGTAGGAACCGGGAATACAGAGCTTCGCTGTGTCAAAATCAATTGATGCGGGAACAAAGAAATAATATTTGTCGTTCGCCTTGTACCAATCAATTACTCTGCTGTACTCGTCATTGACTTCATCGTAATTCGCAATATATGCAGTAACAGGATGTCCGTCTGCATAACCCATCACTGCAAATGCTGAAAATGCCATAATTGCCGCCAGAACAAATGCCAGAATTCTTTTCATTTTATTGCCTCCTTGATTTTAATTTGCTTTATAATCAGCCCACAACCTTCTCTGCGAGCTTGTTTCTGATTAACAGCTGTCTTTCGGATGCCTGCTCTTTGTTTTCTCCCTTAACCGAGAAATAAAGCTTCAGCTTGGGCTCTGTACCCGAAGGTCTTGCAGCAGCCCACGAACCGTCTTTGAATTCGAAGATAAGCATATTTTCCTTGGGAAGACCGTCAACACCCTGAGAATAGTCTGCAAGTCTTTCAAGGTCATCAAAAAGATTTTCACCGTCAGCTCTGAGTGCCTTCATTGCTGCCTGAATCTTTTCTGCACCTTCCTTGCCTTTGAGCACAAAGGTTTCAAGGCAATCGTAGTAATATCCGTATTCGGCATAGATTTCGTCAAGTGCCTCTACAAGAGTTTTGCCGTTATTCTTGTGGTAAGATGCCATTTCCGCAATAAGCATTGAAGCTGAAACCGCATCCTTATCCCTTGCATGAGTGCCTGCGAGACAGCCGTAGCTTTCTTCATAACCGAAAAGGAAGCTGTATTCTCCGCTCTTCTCCCACCGGCAGATTTTTTCACCGATATACTTAAAGCCCGTAAGAGTCTGTACGGTTGTTGCACCGTGCTTTTCGGCAATGGCGGCACCGATACCGCTTGTTACAACAGTCTTTACAACCGCTGCATTTGCAGGCATGGAATCCTTCTTGAATCTGAGAATGAAGTCCATAAGAAGCGCGCCCGTCTGATTGCCGGTAAGCAAAACATAACTGCCGTTATGAAGTGCGCCCACACCTACTCTGTCACAGTCGGGGTCTGTGCCGATAACTATATCGGCACCCTCTTTTTCTGCCTGCTCAAGAGCAAGGTTGAGTGCATCCTTTTCTTCAGGGTTAGGTGAGCGTACGGTTGAGAAGTTACCGTCGGGAAGCTCCTGAGAAGCAACGATTGAAACATCTCTGACTTCAAGCGCCTTACGCACGGGAATATTGCCCGTACCGTGAAGAGGAGTATAAACTATTTTAAGCTCTGTGGGTTCATTGTAAAGACTCTGTGTCTTGACTTCTGCTATGAAAGCTGCAAGCGTATCATCACCGATATAAACAAGTCTGCCGTCCTTCTGTGCTTCTGCAAGGTCGGCACAAGGGATATCCCTGATATCGGTAACGGCATTAACGCAGGCAATAACCTTATCTGCATATTCGGGCACAAGCTGACAGCCTTCGCTGTCATAAACTTTATATCCGTTATACTCCTTGGGGTTATGGCTGGCAGTGATAACGATACCTGCCGTGCACTTATGATATCTTACCGCAAAGGAGAGAACGGGAGTAGGCATAAGAGAATCAAAAAGGTAAACCTTGATGCCGGCTTCACAGAGCACACCTGCGGAAACCTCCGCAAAAAGCTGTGAATTGTTTCTTGAATCGTATGCGATTGCAACGGATTTTTCACCCTCATAGTTTGCATTGAGATAATCCGCAAGACCCTTTGTCGCTTTTGAAACGGTATATCTGTTCATTCTGTTTGGGCCTGCACCCATAACGCCTCTCAGACCGCCTGTGCCGAATTCAAGTTCTTTATAAAACCTGTCTTCAAGCTCTGCCTTATCGGTTATGGCTTCAAGCTCAGCTTTGGTTGCCTCATCAAAGGTAAGCCAATATTCATAGTTGTTCATTTCAATCTCTCCTTATCTGTCAAATCCGAGTGTTATAATTTCAAACGGTGAATATGGGATTCTGTCCGTTTCACCGATTTTATCCTCAATCATATTGAGAACATCTGCTTTTTCGGGAAGCACAATCTCTCCCCTTTCGCCGTTTTGTTCGCAAAGACGGACAACAATTCTGTTTCCGTCCTCAGAAAGCTTTACTGCCTGAAGCCACAAGGAACCGAAATCGGGAAGCTGCAACTCCGCATCAGCTCTTCTCAGCGGTATATTATATTCAAACGCTTTTTTGTTTATCTCTGCCAAAACCGCATCTCCGCCGTGAGGGTAAATAAGATGGCAGAAGCTGTGTTTGCCCATATCCGATGTAGGGTCAGGTCTTATGGTTGAACGCAGAAGTGAAAGTGCCATTGTATTGTTCAACGCCGAAACGCCGTATTTACCTTGGTTTATAAGCGCAACACCACCGCCCTGCTCTGCCATATCACACCATTTATGATGACAGACCTCAAAGCGTGCCTGCTGCCAGCTTGTATTGCGGTGAGTTTCACGGCGTATTATACCTGCCGAGGTATCGCAAAGTAATTCTCTCGAAAGCACATTGCAATCATATTCCGCTTTCACAAGCTTATGCTTTTCGTGCCAGTCAACATTATTCTCAATTTCGATTCCTCTCGACTGACGGAAAAAACGTATTATCATATGCCAGGTGCTGTTTTCAGTTTTGAAAACAACATCAAATTCCGCACACTCTCCGTCTGCGCCTGTAAATTCAAGCGGCTTTTGAACCGGTAAGTCGCAGGGTCTGTCCTTGTAGTTGGGCAGAATATCCCATGCATCATAATTGCCCGGTGTATCGTGGTACATTTTCAGCTTGTTGAAATCTCCGCCTGCCCACTGCCTGCAAAGCTCTTTATCATATAACGAAATAATGCTTCCGTCATCACCGAACTCAATCAGGTAAAACGGAGTTTCTGCTTTTTTGCCGCTGACCGTTATCCAATCATCGGAACCGTTTTTGCATGTGATTTCTCCGCAGGAAAGTGCCTCAATATCAGGCACGGCATAGAATCCTTTTTCACCTTTTCTCGTAACCGTACCGTTTTTGTCAGGAATAAACGTTAATTCCCCGCGTCTGAAATTCAGCGTATTGAAATATTTGCTTCCTCCGCCCAGAATATCAAGAAGCTCTTTTTCGCACTGCTCATAATCCTCCATGGCATCACGGTAAACGGGAGTTATATGACTGCCCGGAAGAATGTCATGAAACTGGTTTATCATCAGCTTTTTATAAATTTCTCTTATTTTTTCAGCAGGATACTCGCAACCGTCTTTCATTCTCAAAACACTGATAAGCTCCGCATCACGAAGCATAAATTCAAGCTTGCGGTTATATTCTTTAAGCTTCGATTTCGTTGTAAAAGTACCTCGGTGCATTTCAAGATAAAGCTCACCGTCCCAAACTGCCAGCTTATCGTTACCGTCAAAATTCTTTGACAGAAACTCTTTTGCACCTGTATGCTCGGTTTCAGGCATAACCGAAAGCTTACCGAAACGGTGCATTATTTCAACCATTTCTTCAGTGGCACCGCTTCCGCCGTCCCCATAGCCGAACATTTGCAGAGTTTGCCCGCCTTCGTTTTTATCCTGATATGCATCCCAGTTTTCCTGCACCTGGCTTGGCATATTCCATGAAATGAAGTGTGTGGGAGGAACGCAGGCGTAGACCTGAGAACCGTCAATGCCGCGCCATATGAAATTATTATGAGGAAAACGGTTCGTATCATTCCATGTGGACATTTTATTGGAAACAAAATAGTCAACACCGCTTTTTTTCAGAATCTGAGGAAGAATCCAGCTGTTGCCGAAAACATCGGGCAGCCAGCAGTTATTCACCGTCAAGCCGAATTTCTGTCTGAAATAGCTTTGCCCGTAAAGGCACTGCCTTATAAGACTTTCACAAGACGGAACATTGCAGTCAGGCTCAACATACATTGCACCTACGGGCTCAAATCTGCCCTCTGCAATACGGAGTTTAAGCTCCTCAAATATTTCGGGATAATATTTTTCAACCGTTTCGTAAGTATATGCCTGAGTATGTGCATATCTGAAATCAGGGTATTTATCCATCAGGCGAAGCTGGATAAGCACAGTTCTCAGATTTTTCTGAACCGCATGAATTCTTCGCCAATAGTATGCGATGTCAAGGTGTGAATGTGCAATAAGTGCAACGTTGCCGCTGCCTCTGTAGCTCTTGTTTGAAAAAATATTTTTATCTATATATTCCGAAGCAGCTCTCACATCCTCATCTCTGACATCGTCAAAATCAATCAGATTGAGTGCCGAATCCAGCTCACGGATAACAAAACCGGAAAAATCTTCGTTGAACGCTTCGCCGAGAGCCGCATCGAGCAGCATTTCAATATCGTATACAAGGGATTGCACCGCTTCGTTGACAACAGAAATATATCCGCCTTCAAAAATCTGACGGCATCCTCTTACACTGAGGCTTTCGGGGTTTCGTTCATCGTCGGGTTTTGAACGGTTATAGCCCATAATTTCAAAGCTGAGCTTTGTTCCTTCAACATAATCGGAAAGGTCCAGTCTTTCTCTGTTGGGATCTATTCCCCCTACATAAACACCGTTGACCTTAACTATCATCTCAGCGGCGGTTTTAAGCGAAAAGCAATATTTTTTCCCTTCAAGATGCTCCGGCAGTTCATATTCCGCTTTAATGAATGCGGTACCGTCGGGAGTAAAGTACATATCGCCTTTTCTGAGAGGTCTGTACTCTTCATCGTAGTATTCAAAGTTCATCTCGGAAACCTGACGGGCATCCCTTATCATAAATGATGTTATTTCGTTTTTTTCGCTGTAAATATACCGTTTAAGCCAACCGAAACGCAGTGTCACCCATTCCTCCGGGCGCATGCTTCTTCTTATAACCTTGATATGAGCCATAACTCACCTCACACATCCTGAAAATAGGGCTTTTTACGTATTCCGATAACTTTGACGGTCTGTTTAAGGTCAGCTTCAACACGCTGTTCAATCCATGCAAGACAACGGTCAAGTATCAGACACTTTGAACACTCGCCCTGCAAAAGCACGGTTACTTCATTTCCCTCCTGCTTTACGAATGTGATTTCACCGCCGTCTCCCTGAAGTCTGGGGCGTATGTACCCGTTTATGTATTCTTCCATAGGAGTTCTCCCCTTATACAAATATCCATAATACATTATATCACCATATATTCAAGGTATCAATAAAAATCTTTGAAAAAGTACATAATATTTTGTTTTTTATCTTCACAGGCAAACCCGTATATGGTATGATATAATCAAGTTGATATGGGGGTAAATAAATATGTTTGTTGTAACCGGCAATCAGATGTATCAGGCGGAATGCAGTGCGGTAAAAAGAGGCATTTCATTCCCTCAGCTTATGGAAAATGCAGGTCAGGCCTGTGCAAAAATAATCAAAAACAAATTCGCAATAAGCAAGGATAACAGAAAAAACGTGCTTGTTATCTGCGGCAAAGGCAAAAACGGCGGTGACGGCTTTGTTATTGCACGTGCACTGTGGGAACAGGGCTGTAAAGTAACCGTTATGCTTGCCTGCGGCGAACCAAAGGCGGCAGATGCCGTTGATATGTTTTCGCTTATCGAAGCGGCAGGAATTGATGTTATAAGATACGACAATAATCTTACCCTTCACAGACCCATACTCGAGCAGGCAGATATTATTGTAGAAGCAGTTTTCGGCACGGGATTTTCCGGCTCGCTCAACCATTCACTCAGCGTGCTTGCCCAGGCTGTAAATGCCGCCAAAGGCAAAGTTGTATCAATAGATGTTCCTGCCGGTACGGATTGCGATAAAGCTACCGTATCGGGCGTATGCTTCAAAGCGGATATTACAGTTGCAATTTCAGCATACAAGCCCATTCACATAATGAAGCCCTGCAATAAATACTGCGGCAAAATATATGTTGCGGATATCGGCATAAACGAAAATGACTATAAAAATCTTGACGGAGTAACCTGTGTTTCTCTCGGTACAAAAGAAATCCGCAATATGCTGCCCAAAAGAAAGCCCGTTTCAAACAAAGGCACCTACGGTCATGCACTGTGTGTATGCGGAAGTATGAGGATGACGGGCGCGGCTTACCTTGCAGTCAGCGGCGCACTCCGCTCAGGTGTCGGTCTTGTGACAGCAGCTTTTCCTCAGAGTTCATATGCGGGTATTGCACCTAAACTCACGGAGTCCCTTCTTCTTCCTCTTGAATCAAATTTCGAAGGCACATTCGCATACTCTGCAATGGCGGATATTATTGAAGCTTCAAAAAGAGCAAGTGCGGTGCTTATAGGCTGCGGATTGGGCTTCAACAAAGATACAACAACCCTTGTTCACAATCTTATCAAGGAAATAAAATCACCGATTATATTGGATGCAGACGGCATAAATGCACTGAGCACAAATATAGATATATTGAAAGAAGCTCAGGCACCGGTTATTCTCACTCCCCATCCGGGGGAAATGAGCCGTCTGTGCGGAAAAACCGTTGCGGATATCATTGCAAACCCCATAGGCACTGCCAATGATTTTGCAAAAAAACACGGCGTTACCGTTGTACTGAAAACAGCAAACACCGTTGTTTGCAGTAAGAATTCGCCCACGGTTTATGTTAACACCACAGGCAATTCGGGTCTGTCGAAAGGCGGCAGCGGCGATTTGCTTGCAGGTATGACCGCATCATTCGTTGCACAGGGTATGGAGCCTCATAACGCGGCGGTTGCGGCGGTTTATCTTCACGGCCTTGCAGCAGACATTGTTGCGGAAAGAACTTCAATGCGCGGAATGCTGCCAAGCGACGTACTTAACTTTCTGCCTGAGCTTTTTTCAAAATTTGAATAGCAGGTGATTTTTTGAAAAAAGCGTTTTCTCTTTTTGCCATAGTTTTTGTTATGCTTACGGCAGGATGTGAAAAGCAAAGCAAAGCCGATATATCCCCTCCCCCTGCACCTACACAATTTGCTTCCGTTGTGACTATAACATACGGTAAAACAGAAATGACGGCACAGCTTTCGCAGAATGCCGCCGAGGATTTCACAATAAAATTCCTGACCCCCGAAGCACTTGCCCCCCTTCTTCTCGAATACAAAAACAGCGTGTGCAAGGTCACATATAACGGACTTACCTTCGAGGCGGATATAAACCGTTTTCCCCAGACGGAAGCGGGCGCATTGCTCACGGGTGCACTGTCCGATGCGGTTCAGGGAATGAATCTTCAGACAACATATGAAGACGGTATATGGACATATACGGGTACGGGCGAGAGAGGCACATTCACACTGACCCGAAACGGAGAAACCGGACAATGGATTGATTTCAATGTCAGCGGAGCTGACCTGAAAATAGTATTCGGCGAATTTAAATAATAAAGGATGTTTTCCATGATGTATTCAAAATGCTTCCCTGCATGGGGACCTTACGGCAAAAAATATATGGGTATTTCAAGAATTGCCGACCACAGCTTTGCAAATGGTGTACGCTTTGATGTTACGGTTGCACCCGCAATATTCGGCGGTGATATCAAAGTACCCAACACCACGGTTCCCTGCGGATGCCATCCCTGGCGCTGCAGCAGTGATTATTCTGTTTTCACTTACAGATACGATATCGAATGGAAAGATAAGGTATATGCCGAAGTTTCATATGTAAAGATTGACGACGAAAGTACACTGATAAGAACAAAGCTTGTGAACAACGCGAAAATTATGCAGAACTGCGTAATTAACTTCTTTGAGTCAATCGAGTACCCCGAACCCTCATACTGCAAGCTCACTCTGCCCGAAAACTGCGATTTCAAAAAGGCAACCGACTACGACAGCTACAAGTATGCCGTAACCCGACCCTGGGATGAACAGAATGCAGACGGTTATAAAAAAGGTGAATTTGCAGACCACAGATTTACAGGCGGCTTCGGTCTCGGTGACAGAGCGGATAAATGGCATATGCCCCACAGATACCTGCCTCCCTTCGGCTGCGAAAAGGGCGACAGCGCAGCATTTACAATCGATATCACAAATGATTACACCAATCCCGTTCTTGCGGTAAGATACAGAACATCCGGCATTCATTACGAGCAGGGCAAAATGGTGGGTGTCAATATCACCGCCGGAAATACCGTTGCATCATTCCTTATGAACGGCAAAACACAGCTTGATTTTGAGCCTGCCGATGAACCCGTAATCAAATATTTTGAGCTTAATGAAATCCGCAAAGGTGATTTCAGTTTCTCCCTTGAAGCACTCGGCACAGGCGGAATCGAATTTGATTTCTTCTGCATCTGTGAAAAAGAGGATTTCTGCAGCATCAAAGCAGAAATGACTGCTTATAATTTTATTCCCGAATATGAAATCACGGAATGTGCAGACGGCGGCTACATCACATCCTGCAAATATGCGGATGTTGACGGAACTTTTTATCTGCGTACCTTCAATAACAACACCCGTTTCCGCAAAATAGAAACAGGTGCTCTTGAAGACTGTATGACTGCAAGGCTTTCAAACTCAGACCCCACATTTGATGATGTTACCGAAAGCTTTACCGGTGCATTCAGCCGCAAACACAGTGACGACGGATTTTTCCTCAACTCGATAATCCACACAATTTTTGTTGAGCCTTACGGTGAACATATTGAATATGCGGTTATTTTAAAAGGAAATGCCGAATATAAAACTGCCGAAGAATATGAGAAGATATACGAAGAAAGAATGAGTGAAGCACCTGAAATTTCTTTCAACAAAAACGGTCGCGGCTATGAACTGAGCAACGAAATTCTCAGAGCTACGGCAATGATAAACACCGTTTATCCCATATACAAGCACGGCGAACACATTATTCACCACACTCCCGGCAAGCGTTGGGACTGCCTCTACACCTGGGATTCAGGCTTCATCGGTCTTGGTATGATTGATTATTCCGAAGCCTTTGCCGAATATATTCTGGATACATATCTCAGCGACGAAAGCAACCCCGACTACGCTTTCCTTCATCACGGTTCTCCCGTGCCCGTGCAGATGTATCTGTATCTTGAGCTGCTTAAGCGCAGAAACGATAAATCGAAGCTGCTTGAAATGTATCCCAGGGCAAAGCTCTATTACGATTTCCTCGCAGGCAAGGTAAGAGGTTCAACAACCGCTAAATTCAAGAGCGGACTTACCACAACCTACGATTATTTCTATTCCTCAAGCGGTATGGACGATTATCCGCCCCAGGTTGCAATGATGAACAGAAACATCCGTGATACATCGGCACCGGTTATATCCACATCACAGGTTATAAGGTGCGGAAAAATCCTGCGTATGGTTGCTTCAAAGCTTGGAAAAGCCGATGATGTAAACACATACGAAGCCGATATTGCAAGACTTACCGATGCATTGACAAAATATTCATGGGACAAGGAAAGCGGATATTTCAGTTATGTTCTTCACGATGAGAACTACAATCCCACAGGCTTTATGCTTACGGAAGACGGCGAAAATCTCAACAAAGGTCTTGACGGAATTTACCCCATCATAGCAGGCGCCTGCAACGACGAACAGAAAGAGGCAATATTGAAGCATCTTAAAACCGAAGGTGAAATGCTCTGCCCCTACGGTATAAGTGCGGTTGACATGACCGCAGGCTACTTCATGGTAAACGGTTACTGGAACGGAAACGTATGGTTCCCCCATCAGTGGTTCATATGGAAGGCTATGCTTGACCTTGGTGAAAGTGATTTTGCATACACAATCGCAAAGCTTGCACTTGACATCTGGAAGCGTGAGGTTGATTATTCATACTATACTTTTGAGATGGTCAATGTTGTAACAGGCAGAGGCGGCTGGTTCCATAATTTCGGCGGCCTTTCAACGCCCATAACAATGTGGGCAAATGCATATTTCAAGGCTGGCACATTCAACACCGGTTTTGACATATGGGTTGACAGTGCGGTTTTCAGCGATGACAACAAGAAGCTTGAGGCACAAATCACCTGCTTCGGCAAAAGCAAAAAGTCAACCGTTATTGCAACGATGAATGACCGTGACTGCAAGGATTACAAGGTTTATCTTGACGGAAAAGAAATTTCATTCACTGAAAGATTCAAAGGCACTCTTGAAATTCCTCTTTCAATTACGGATAATGAAGTTCATACAATTACAGTCGGGACCTCCGGCTAAGCCGAAGGCTTGATTAAGCCCTATAAGGGCATTATACGGACTAAACCCCTTAAGGGGCGCTGAAAGGTTTGCCGACCGCATTCCTTTTTCAGCTACCCCTCAAGGGGTTAATTTTATACTTTCTTGTTCTTGCTGCCCGTGAACGGGTCCATGTACTCTTTCATTGTTACTTGGTCTACCTGTATCTACGAAATATCCTCTTCACCCAAAATGACGGCTTCCGTACTTGTTCTTTCCGCCTGTACTTTGGTGCGAAACTGTATGGTAGTGACATCTGTATTTTGAGTGTGCCCAACATTTTCATTTTTCATAAATTAAACCTCCTTGTATTTTCGTAATGCGGCTGCGAAACCATTACTGTTATACTTGGAGGTTTGATTATCTTTAAACCTTTCGGGCTTGCTTTGATCGTTGCAGGCATTTTTCATTTCTTATAGGGTACTCTTGCGGACGGCACAAGTTTTGATGCGGGGTCGGTGTGGGTTGACTGGTCGTCAAAGAATATGTTGGCATTGAAGGCTTTGAGAACTTCGCTTTTCTTGACTCCGCCAAGGAAGAATACCTCGTCAATGCGCACGTTCCACGCACGCAGAGTGCGGATAACTCTTTCGTGTGCGGGAGCGTTTCTTGCGGTAACAAGTGCTGTGCGTATGGGCGATTCATCCTTCGGAAATTGCTGCTGAATGAGCGAAAGTGTTTTGAGAAGCTTTGCGAAAGGTCCTTCGGGAAGCGGATTCTGTGCGTTCTTCTGCTCGTGCTTTGCAAAGGCCTCCAGACCTTCCGCCTGAAAAATCCTTTCAGATTCATCGGAGAAAATAACCGCATCGCCGTCAAATGCAATTCTGATTTGATGAATCTCATCATCGGGATTTATCGGCAGATTTGAGTTGTCGCAGATTATACCCGATGCAATGTTTGCGTTGATTGCTTCCTGTACGTCATTCTCATTTGCAGAAAGGAACAAATCCGTTTTGAATGCACCGAGATAGGGCGAAATCGATGCACCGCCAACAAGTGCCGCACGGCTTATATCAAGTCCGTAATGTTCAATGGAATTGAAAATACGCAGACTTGTGTCGGAGCTGTTTTTGGACATAATGATAATCTCGGTCAGGTATCTGCCGTCTGCATTGAGTTTCTGCAATGCCTTCACAAGCGGAAATGCCGTGCCGGGTCTGAGAATATCGTTCTCATGCTCGGTCTGATATTTTGAATATGCCTCAAGCCCCTGCTCCTCAAATATTCTGTTTTCTTCTTCAAGGTCAAACAGCGCCCTGGACGAAACGCCGATAACCAGTTTATCTTCCAATGTTACTGCCATAATAAATACCTCTTGTCCGATATGTTTCTATAGTATTACAAACCTGCTCGATACATAACAAATCATATTAAATTTTACTATGAGGAAATGCAAAAAAGAAAAGTGAGTATTCACTTGTGTTATGAATACTCACTATGGCAAAGATGGACGGTTTTGATACAGTAAAAATCCAAGTACCACATTTGCGTTTTTTTCTCGTTTTTTCATTAACCAAGTACCATATCGCCGTTTTTTAAGTAATTTCTGAAAGCGGAAAAGTACCACACACACCTTTTTGAGGGGTTTTTGAAAACAGCAAAAGTACCACATCACCGTTTTTGCGCGCTTTCTGCAAGTCAAAAGTACCACGCACCCATTTTTGTAGGCTTTTTTTAAAGGCGAAGTACCACGGAACGAATTTTTTATCAAATCATACGATTTGATTTTCGGTCGGTTTATCTATGCTGTTATCAGATTTCATATCTGTACCTCATCAAAAATAAGCTTTTCAATCGTAATTCGAGGACGCCACCAGGCTCTTGCTTGTTCAAATTCTGGATACGGAGTATACCATTTCCAAGTAATGTCAAACCCACCGTCTTCCATTTGCAATTTGCCTAAAACGTCTTTTTCCGCAGCTATCAGAGTTTTTGTTTCAGGTGTGATAAAATCCAAATATGTGCCAGAGAAAAAGTTGGATGGCATTGGAACATATTCAACTCCGTATTTCGAGACATCTTTGCAAATGGAATTATCAACAGCTTTGCACAACAAATCTTTGAAATGCTCTAAATCAATTATGTCGCTAATACCGTTAGTTTTCAAAAAAACATAAGTCAAGAGAAAACATTTTAAAGAATCGCCGCTGACTTCCTTAGCATTTTCAAGAAAGTCAAACCCCTCTTTTATGATTTCTTCATAAAGAGAAGTTCTATTACCGTAGCAAATCAAGAATGTCGCCAAGGATATTGACGGATTAAATCCGCTGATACCGTCGCCTTTTTTCTCCCACCATATTGCATGGGGATAATCCTTATTGCTGTCTATCGCAAACAACCATCGCTTTTTATTTTCATCAAAAGAATCTCGAGATTCAAGATACCTAATGATCCCTTTTACTATGTTTGATTCTTTGTTGAGTGCATTAACACGGCAAAGAGTGATTATCGCATCATTTGTTGCAATAGGGCTTGAATTAGGATTAAAGGAATCAGGCTCAAGAGCATTACCAAATCCGCCGTCGGCGTTTTGAAATTTCAAAAGCTCATTAATAACTGCTTGAGTTGATCCACTTTCAAATAAATATTTATAAACAGCCAGCTCTAGAGGTCTTGCATTTTGTAAAATAAAGTTGATTGCAGTGTTTTTATTCATAATCATTACCTTGTTATGATATTGTAATTTGTCACCTCTCAATTTTAATTTTGTAAGCCTCATTTAAAATTTGATGATACGGAGGTTTGGGTTGTTGGTTCCAAAAAAGTTTGATATCAAACCCATGTTCTGTTAGTTTACTGTCTAAATTCGAAACATGAATCAAATCACTTTTAAATTCGGATTTGGAACGACTGTTTAATAGCTCTGTTATTCGTTTTATATTGCAACTATGTATCAATTCCCCTTCCAAATTTGGCACTTGAGGAATTGTAATAACACTTGAAATAAAGCGATATTCCTTTAGTTTTTTTATATTTTGTTCTAAAATATCCAAGTCTTTTGTATCCGTATCAAAAACCAGCACAACAATTGTTCCGTTTTTTAGAGTTCTTAAAACAGCATCGCTAATTCTTTTTGTTACTACATTTAACTTTAATACTTTGCCAGGTTTAATAACTTTTAATTTGTTTTTAAGAACTTCTAAAAGTTTTTTCTCATCTTCACCTTCAACATAGTATTGAATATTAACATCCTTCATACAAATTACCCCTCATTGACAAAATCGGCAATTGCATAAATTAATTCTACCGACGGAACTGAAGAAAACAAATCGTTTTCTACTGCATTTCTTAAAGAGTCTGTACTGCGCTTAAGTATCGAAGAAGCTTCAATACAAGTAATAGGATACTCCGTGTCGTTAACATCCTTTCGTAAAAATGTAAATGTATGCTTGGGCAAGTTCATATCAAGTATATCTGTATTATGAGTAGTAAAGAAAAGTTGATCGTATGGTCCTATAAATTCTATCATTAATGATAAAAGAGCTTTTTCAATATCACTATGAATATACGAAAACTTTTCGTCACAGTAATAAAAACTGTTATGACCTTGCATAAGAGAAGATACAATATTCGCTACTTCAACACCTGCTTTAGTTCCACTAGAAAGTAATCCTGTATCCAAAGGTTGGCTGTCTTGAAGTATTATCGATTTATCTCTCAAATGAATAACATATGCCTTATCCGCATCTTGTGAAATTCTAACCTCTTTTATTGAGGGATCTAATGATTTTAATATATTTTCTAGAACACTTCTAAATTTTTCATCTTTATTGGGTAACGAGAGAATTCGTCTGCCATCTGGAGGATACTCAAATAACCACGCTAACGCTTCTATTCTTTCCAATTCCTCAACATAATTTTCAGCTGGAACAAAATCCAAATTTTCGATCTTATCAGCACAAGATTCATAACTATCACGTGTAGCAATATTCACTTTCCGAATTTCAACCTTAATGTTATCTGCGCTATATTTACCTTCAAAACATGGTGCAACATTACAACTTACACGATAAAACACATTATTACTTGATGCCATGTCCAAAACAAACGAAGCTTCCTTTTCGCGATCACAAACGATACCCGTAATATAATCAAAGTTCTTTTTATCAATAAAATTGAAAATTTTCATTAAAGCAAGACCAAATGTAGTTTTACCAGAAGCATTCGCTCCGAAAAAAACATTGACCTTCTTGTACCTAAAATTCGGGTGGTTAGGCAAATGCTCCTCACTTATGCTAGAACCAACAATTTTTTTTGGATAAGTAAAATTAACATGAAAATTTTTAAAAGCAAAAAAATTATCTAATCTTACATCTAATACTATCATAGTTTTTCTCCTTTTGCGTGTTTCTTCGTATTTCACGAACTAATCCTCCTTGTTCATTTTAACTCATCAATTGCAAAAAATCAATAGTTTCATAAAAAAATATGCCCAGATAAGAAATAAAATAAACAAAAGCATTTAATTTTTTATCAAATAAAATTAGCTCATAAATAACACACATCAGTATTTTCAACTAAACTATTCCACAAATAACTCATCAACCGTTGTTTTATAAAACTTTGCGATTTTTAGTGCCAATTCGAGGGTCGGGTCTTTTTCACCGTTTTCAATTTTAACAAGGTATGTTTTTGATATTCCGAGCAAGGTTGCAGCTTCGTCAATCAGGAGTCCGCAGTTATCTCTGTATGCTCTCATTTTTTGCTTTTTCAAATACTTTTCTTCTTTTAATTTTTCAATATATTTCTCAAGTTCATCCGTTGTGGTGAAATACACTCCTCCCACCCTTTCGGCACACGCAGATTCAATAGATTCTTGCGATGTCTTTTGTGGCATCGGAACAGTTTCACCATTCACAACTTTAAAAATCTCTCTTTTGTTTTCCATAGTAATAATCCTCCTTATGTTTTACAATATAACAATAACACATATCGTGTCCGTTAATCAGTACAGGACAAAAGAAAAAATGCTATATTGACACAGATTGTATCAATATAGCATTAGTACTATGGTGCAGCGTGTGCCTTAATATCCGAACCAATGCCCGATTTTTCAAGATCGGCAAAGGTGATTGTTTTCGTTTGTTCTCTGTAATTAAATGTGATGACTATTTTGTCATCATAGAGAAAGATTGCATTGACAAAGCTGTCAATAAGTCTTCGTCTGTGTTCGATTTTATTGGTGTTTAATTTTCTGAACTGTTCAAAATAGCAGAGGATATTTTCTTTTGTAATGGTCGGTCTCGCCATTTCTTCTTTCATTATTTCAACCGAAAGTTCTGCTTTTTCACGTTCCAATTCATCTAATCTCTGCTTGGTTGAGGGGCTGATAATTCCCATCTGTATTGCATTGACCAGATTGTCTATGCCTTTCTGTGTTTCCGTAAATCTTTTGCGAAGCAGAGGTAAAACTGTATTTTCCTGATTAAGAACCGCTATGGTTCTGTTTACAAAATCCTCAATAATATCCTGATTGGCAAGAAGCTTTTTTACTTCTTCAATCACAATGTTTTCAATCCATTCCTTGCGGACTGTTTTCTTGTCGCATCCCCGATGACGTTTTACGCCTACACATTTGTAATAACGGTGAACCTCTTTTGTGTGGCTCGTTCCGCTTTCGCCAACCATCATACTCTGACACTTACCGCAAAACAATTTTGTTGTCAGCAAGTAATCATCTTCTGCTTTATGACGGGCAGGAGCTTTTTTATTTTCTTTCATTCTCTCCTGAACTCTGTCAAATAATTCTTGCGGAACTATTGCCGGGATTCCGTTCGGCTGAACAATGTCACGGTACTTATATTCACCTATGTACTTGCGGTTATGAAGCATACGGGTGACACTGTTGACGCTGATTTTTCCGCCGAGCTTTGTGCGGATACCTTTGATGTTTATTTCATCGGTAACCTCACGCATACTTGCACCTTCGGCATAACTTTTGAATGCAGCAAGCACAACAGGTGCAGTAATCGGGTCAATCTGAAAGAACTGATTGCTGTCAATGTAATAACCTATCGGCAAAGTGCCTCCGTTATATTTACACTTGAGTGCATTTTCAGTAAGACCCCTTAAAACTTTTTCCGAAAGCTCTGCCGAATAATATTCCGCATAGCCTTCGAGCATGGACTCGAGCAAAATGCCTTCGGCATTCTGAGAAATCAATTCTGTTGCAGACAAAACTTTGACTCCGTTTCTGCGAAGAACGTTTTTGTGATAAGCGGAATCAAATCTGTTACGTGCAAATCTGTCAAGCTTCCAGACAAGCACAACCTCAAAATTTTTATCGGCACTGTCCTTAATCATTTTCTGAAAGTCAGGACGGTTATCCGTCTTTGCAGACAATGCTCGGTCTGTGTATGTACCGATAATCTGAATATCATTTTTCTCGGCATATTCCTTGCACTCTCTGAGCTGACCTTCAATTGATTCTTCTCTCTGATTGTCCGAAGAATATCTTGCATAGATAACTCCTCTCATTTTTCACCAACCTTCTTTTTGAATTTTATTTGCAGCCGTGGAAATATGGAAAATATATTTCCCACATTACCACAGCACTGCTGCTGTTGAAACATAGGTATTCAAGCACAAATTAATCAACCACGGTTATTGACTCTATTTCGTTTTCATAAAACTCGATTTCACCAATAGAAATGCTTGATATCTCCGGAACGTTGTCTTGTGCTGGAATAAAGTCACAGGCAACACCTGAAAAAGTTTTACCGTCGACAGTTATAATTTCAACTTTCTTTCCAGAATATTTATATAAATACAAGCTTATATTCCTTTCAGCCGACACCTTATAAGAGCCAGTTGCATCACTTGCTTCTGTAATAACATACGGCTACACTAAATTGGCAAGCAAGGCAAACGTGAACACAATCTTGCCAAATGCTGCTTTCGAGTTGTTCCGATTTTTAACCGTTCACAAACATAGCAAGCAGGGCAAGTGTAAATACACTTTGCAAATTCTGCTTGCAAAACCGTTCGGGTTTTCACCCATTCACTATCTTTGCAAGCAGGGCAAGTGGGTATATTTACACTCTTTAGGAACCTTTGGTGAATTTTCGTTGTTTTTCTTGAAATATTGCTTATGAAGCCAAGTCAAGACCGTGGCAAAGAACCGCATATTTTGCTTTTATCAGCGGTATGTCAATGGAGAATGAAGCAGGAATGTCAATCTCATCAACGAAGTTGAAGAAAATGTATACTCTCTGATATCTTTTTCCGTCTATCTTTTCCGCTTCGAATACAACGATTTTCCTTATGAAATCGTTGATTATCTTCGGCGTAAGTTCGGGAATATCAACATATTTCTCAACCAAGCTGAGGAATGAATCAATGTTGCTGATTACAGCTTCGGCTTTCTCAATCTGTGTCTGCATTGCCGAAAATTCCTTTTCAAGTTTCTTCTGTTCTTCCTCGTAATTCTTTGCGAATTTCTCGTATCTTTCCTTACTCATTATGCCGAATGCCATATCCTCATACAGCTTTTGCATCAGAAAGTCGATTTCGTTAATTCTTTTCCGTGTCTGCTCGAGTTTCTTTTTCTCGGCACTTA
>SVOC01000027.1 GCA_015066625.1 Oscillospiraceae bacterium | reverse complement strand
GTGTATGCACGTTGAGGTGATTTTATGCAGGACATTATGGAAGTCAGCCCGTATATTCAGAAGCAGCGGGCGTTGTACCTTGAAAAGAACGAGTGGTTGGATGCTCATTATGAGCGGATCGAACCTCATGCGTTCTATCGTGAGATCTTTCCTGTCGGTTCCTTTGAGCGTGAGGGACATTGGGAGGATGCGAAAGGCAATGGTATAGGTATAACTGTCACCGATAGGGAAAAAGCCGCTGACGGGGCTGAAAACGGCTCAGAACGGCGAGGAAATGGAATAGGTATGACGGTTCAACCGAAAGGAAAAGTCAAGCGTTTTGTTATCAATGATGGGCATGAAGACTTGGATGAATTGATTGGGGCGGAGTTTGCGATTATGTCGCCGGTGTCCTACTTCGGAAGATCTCGAGTTGGAAAAAATGCTCGATACCTGTATGCGATTACGTTTGATCTGGATGGTGTGGATATGCCGCAGCTCAGAGATACCTTCCATCAGATGAACCGTGGTTTTATACCGGCGGCAACTTTTGTTGTGAACAGCGGGACGGGACTTCACTTGTATTATGTCCTTGAAAGTCCTGTGGCGATGTATCCGCAGAATCAGAAGTTTCTGAAAGAACTGAAATATGTTCTGACACGTCGAATCTGGAACCGGTTTACGTCAAACATCGAGGAGCCGCAGGTTCAGGGTGTTCTGCAGGGGTTCCGAGTGGTTGGCAGCGGGACAAAGCTGGGAAAGGATTATCCTGTTGTGGCGTATCGGTACGGCAAGTCAGTGTCTCTTGAGTATTTGCTTCAGTATGTTCCGGACACGAATGGCGATCTGCAGCGTGTGACCGGGATTTTGGAGAAAGGCACGTTGTCCATCGAGGAAGCCGAAAAGAAGTATCCGGATTGGTATGAACGGCGTGTGGTTCGCGGCGAACGGCGCGGTCGGTGGACTGTGAAGCGTGATCTGTATGATTGGTGGCTGCGGAAGATAGAAACGGAGATCCACGTGGGACACCGGTTCTACGGCATTATGACGCTGGCTATTTATGCTGTGAAGTGCAGTATTGATGAAGACGAGCTGCGGCGTGATGCGGATAGACTTATGAGAATTTTTGACGATATGAGCTATGAGGATTCCAACCGATTTACTGTAGAAGATGTTGTCAAGGCGCTTGAGATGTACAACGAGAATTTCGTGACGTTCCCGCGGGCGGATATCGCCAAGTATTCTGGTATTCCGATTCCCCCTAACAAACGGAATTGGAGAAAGCAAGATGCTCATCTCAAAATTGCTCGTTTTACTAAAGAAATTATGAAGGGTGCGGGCGAGCTGAAAAAGGAAGGGCGTCCATCAAAAGAACAACTTATTCGTGATTATATGATTGCCCATCCGGAAATCAGAAAGAAAACTGAAATTGCATCAGCGTTGAAGATAGATCGGCACACAGTTGGAAAGTATTATGATATGATCCGAGCTGAGATAGACCAGAAGAAACGTATAGAAGAACCGCAACGGCGGCTTGTTGTAGAGAACGGCAGATATCGTATTCGTCTTATTCCTGTAGGGGAGACCGCTGAACAAGTTTTTAGTCCAATCGAAATGACGGCTGATGTTAATGAATAAGTGCCGCAAATACATTTGCAGAAAAAAATTAGGAGATATGTGATGGAGAATAGTGAATCTACGGTTTACATAAAGACAATAAGAGAAATAGCCGATGAAATCGGAGTGTCTAAACAGGCAGTGTTCAAAAAAATCAATCGTCAACCACTGTCAACCGAGTTGATGGGGTTGACGTCAACCGTTGACGGTCGGTTGATGGTGTCGGTTGACGGTGAAAAGCTGATAAAACAGGCTTTTGGGGTAGAAAGTGAAGAATGCGGCTGTCAACCGTCAACCAATACCGTCAACCATCAACCGTCAACCGACAACCAGGTTGACGGTGAGGTTGGCGGGTTTGATGGAGGGATTGTCGGCAAGAATCAGGCATTGAGGTCTACGGAAAAAGTGCATGAAGATGACTCTGATGATAAAAGTGAAGTGTTGTTTTTGCGGAAGCAGATTGAACAGATGAATGACCAGTTATCACGCCGAGATACAATGATTGATTCTTTGAACAGAGAGCTTGAGAAAGAGCGAGAACACAACCGCGAGAAAGATAGACAACTCCTTGACACACTTACCAAGCTTGCTGAGACACAGGCTGCATTGGCTGTCGGTCAAAGCGCGGAGAAGCAGAAAGCCCTTGCGGAGACATTGATCGAAGGGCAGCAGATAATGGATGGAGAACATGGAGAATCGGCTGATAAGGCTGCAGATGTTTATGCTGCCTTTGATGATGAATTTCGAGAAGAGCCGAAGAAACGTGGTGTGCTGCAGAGAGTATGGGATGCGATAACCGGAAAAGGCTGATCCGAGAGAATAGTCGGGAACGTCATCTGAAAAAGTAGCAAAAATGACGGTTGCAAAAATCGTAGCAAACTTGCTGCAAAATGAGCAGAAAGTCGTGAAGAATCATAGTAGCAAAGAAAACGATCGTTTTGCTTGCGACATTTACATCATGATTCACAGCTGCACATAAAGAAAAAAGAAAGGTAATGCAAAGATGGCTATATACGGATACTGCAGAATATCCCAGAAGAAACAGAATATCGAACGTCAGGTTCGCAACATATTAAATGTTTATCCTACTGCAATTATCATCCGGGAGGCTTTCACCGGCAGGAAGATTGAAGGACGTAAGGAGTGGGAGAAGATATACAAAACCGTCCGCTCCGGAGACATGATCGTTTTTGATTCCGTCTCGCGTTTTTCCAGAAATGCCGAGGAAGGCTTCGAGCTGTATCAGGATCTTTATCATAAGGGTATTGACATAGTATTCCTGAAGGAACCGCAGATCAATACAGAAACATTCAAGAGAGCATTGACTCGCACCATTCCGATGACCGATACGAATGTCGACTACATATTGGAAGGGATCAATAAGTTCCTGCTTGAGCTTGCGAAAGATCAGATACGGCTTGCCTTTGAGCAGGCCGAAAAGGAAGTCGAAGATCTCCGGCAACGTACTCGTGAAGGAATAGAGACAGCACGACTTAATGGAAAGCAGATCGGGGCATCTTCCGGACAAAAACACGTCACAAAAAAATCGGTAAAGGTCAAGGCGCTGATTGAAAAGCATTCTTCTGATTTCAATGGTAACTTATCTGATGTGGAAATCATGCAGATGACCGGAGTTGCAAAGAATACATACTATCGGTACAAGCGAGAATTGAAAGAACAGATTGGTATTGAGTAAACAATACATTTAATGGCGCACTTCTATACGGGTGTATCGTATGTGAGAAAAAGAACAGCACCGACACGTTGAATGCCGGTGCTGTTTTGCGTCACGATGTTCCGATCAAGAGGGCTTACACTCTTGCGCTGCAGAGCAGCTATCTTGTAGGAAAAATATTTATACCTTTTCGATTAACCATGCACAACCATCAGCGACGAGAGCAACTGTATTAACACCTGTGAGGATGAATGAATAGAGAGTAGACGTTTTAACACCGCCGGATTGATACAATTCCGATATAAATAGTCCTAAAGAGACGAGATATATACACCCGATACATATGAGTGGAAAAAAATGAAGAATAGGACGAGAACACTTCTTGAAAATTAGAGACTGTAGAGAAAAGGTTACAATAGCGGTGAGCAATACTAAAATTCCAATTTTCATGATTTAATAATAAACTATGGCACCCTTCGTGAGAGAGGAATCCGAAATATAGATATCATTATAAGATGGAGTCCACCCAAAATGCGCGTAATAGTAGTAATCAACATCGATTATAGAATTTGTAACCTTATCTACACCAGTTATAGTTATTACATGTTCAACCGAACCCGTGGTGCCAGAGATGTTATTGAGGCTGTTGGTGCCAGATGGATCCAAGTCAGATTGAGGAGGTGTAAGCCCAAGAAGAGCGACTGGACGATCATCATCGATCAGGTTATAAATTTTTGAGGCTGTAGGAAGAACATCTAATAACGCAGGAAGGGTTTCTTGCCAGCCACCTTCTTCTACAGCTCCGTGTGAATAGCTCCATGCACTTAGTGCTTCTTGTAAGTCAGGTCCATATGTTGCGGGACCTCGATCTCCTTGAATATCACGAGCTAATGCGCTTGTTATAGTTCCACCTGGAACAAAATCTGTCCATCCGAGAACTTTATAATGATACCACACAATTAAACTGCCTGCGACATATCCACAATTTCCGCAAACATTGAAGTTAGTAGTGTCAACACTGGTTATTACGGAATATTTAGATAAGCTTGCGTAAGAAGTGCTCGCCGTGGCATTAATTTGTGATGCATTACTGTCGATCGATAGGATAGAGGTAGCTTTCAGGTTAACAGCAGAGGAGATATTGCTACTTTGTTCCTTAAAGTACAACTCGGTGTCTGTATCATCCGCAAAACTATAACCAGAAATTGGGTGAATGTAAACATCGTCTAATGTGTTCGACTTAATGTAATATTCACCAGCTCCAGCATAGAATAGTTCTTCTGTACGATCGTGATAAGGGGAGATTGCTTTAGCATTGAATTCTAATATATGAGTAAATCGATTATCATATATAGCATATCCAATGGGAGAAAACTCAACGATATAGTATGTGTAACCGTTAAAATCAGTCAACTGTTTGACGTCATAATCTTGCGGAACGAAATTTATGTTGCGTCTTTGAGCTATTCGCTGTAATTCACTAATATCTATTAATGAACTGATGTTGTCCTCAACAAAAGAAAGGCTTAATGCGGGGAATAGCGTGATTTCGTCGGAATCGGTTATTAAATTATTTGCACTGATGGAAAATGAAAGAGATGTGAGAAGGGTAGTAATCATCAAAACGAACGCAACAAATCTGATATTTTTCATTTTTAGCTCCTTTCTGCACAATAGATGACTGAACCATTTAGATGAGATAAGCGCATAGACCGGAACTGCAAGCTATGACGGACAACTTACAGCCAATCTATGCGCCTAAATGAATACGCTTGATCGGATATGGTAGGGTATGGATCAGAATGTCGACCGATGGTGTTGGCATAGGATGGCATGTAAGGCGGCTCAGTTCGATTACCATATTCATCTCACTCCCTTTCTATAAGGTGAACTGACCTGTCTGTGTGGAACTTGTTGGGACAATATTCCATCTGATCGATTTCATTATATCATACATTGCTGGATTTGTCAATATATTTGAAAACATTTTAGTATTACCTCTGCTCTATCATAACAGTAAAACATCCGAACGTTTGCTTGTGCCGTAGTACAACTATCTTGTAAGAATTAATTACAGAACCGAAGCTGTTTCTCCGAAAACATATAAATAGTAGTCTTCTAATGTGGGCGCAACCGTTTTTGAACGATCAGTAGGCTGCTCATCGGCAATTATACGTAGCAGAACCTCGCCTGTATCCTCGTCACGCGCAATATTAGTAACACGGAACTTGTCCTGCATCAGATGTACGTCTGATTCGGTACAGGGGACGTTCCAGGCTTTTCCTTCGATCTTTTTTGTCAGCTCATGCGGGGGGGCGTTGTCAACGATTACGCCTTTCTTCAGCATGATGATGTCGCGGGCGATAAATTCAATGTCAGGTACAACATGTGTAGCAATCAGCACGATTTTGTTGAAAGCGATCTTGGAGATGAAGTTTCGGATGGCAATCCGCTGTTTCGGATCCAGCCCGGCAGTAGGCTCATCAAGGATCAATATTTCCGGGTCACCAAGGACTGCTTGTGCTAACGCTAATCGTTGTTTCATTCCACCGGAAAGTGCACCGATTTTTCGTTTGATAACATCGTTCAGTTCTACTGCGGTGAGGATTTCAGGAATTTGTTTTTTTGCGTCTGCCTTTGACAGTCCTTTTAACACAGCCATGTACCACATAAACTTTTCTATCGAAAAATTGGGATAAAGTCCGGGATATTGCGGCATAAAACCAATTTTTTCGAGGAAATGAATTCCCATATCACGGCTATCCTTAATCTGACCATGATCGTTTATGTAGAGAACTTCGCCGGAATTTGCATCCAAGTTGTGTGTGAGGATATTCATTAGTGTGGATTTTCCTGATCCATTGGGACCTAATAGTGCATATATACCAGGTTCAAAACAACAGGAGAAGTTGTTTAAGGCTAAGTTTGCACCATATGACTTACAGATATTATTTAGTTGGATTTTCAAGCTTTTCTCACACTCCTTAAGATGTTTTTCTTATTTTTACGTTGATTGGATATCCAAATTCTTCTTGATGTACACATAAGCATAAATGAAGAAAAAGCAAGGAGAGTTGCTGGGATAATACAATTGTGTATAAGCATAGGACTCAGCACATAGACAATATTCAGATCATCTAAAATATTAATTTCAAATGCTGATAAAATATAAGGAACAAATATTATTACGATGTTTATTGCAATAGACAAGGGAAGTTTTTTCGTAATAGATGATATTGAAGTGATAAGAGTAGATAGTATGATTACACCAATATAACTAACAAACTTATACAGAATGATGTAATTAAGAATACAAGTATTCATACCTGTAGAATTAAATAATGGAATGCTCATTATACCTGCATTGAGATAATCCATATCATAGTAGGAGAGTAATAGAACTATATCAATGACTGAAAAGATGAAGAAAAAAACAGTTGATATAACAAGAGATAAGATGTATTTGGAGTAGAATGTTTTCAATCCACCTTTTTGGGAGATTCGCAAAATCGCAGCAAATGAAGAATCGTACTCGTACGAAAACATATCACACAGCATAACGATCATTAAGAGAACGAGAATAAAATCCATTTGCGGTGAGAGGTACTTAATTAGGCCGTAATCATAGACAAATTCAATATTATTGAACGTCGTTTCTGAAGAAAGAACAGAAGATAGATAAGAGAGTCGGTCTTCGACACGATCAAATGAATTACTCACAGAGTTCGAATAGTTGTATTTTCTGTTATATATATCAAAAGTATCGAAATCTATCAAGCCATTGATATAATCATCTTTGGCTTTCGAGTATTCAGAAATCGAGGTATCAATATACTCACGTTCCTCTGCGATATAATCAATTTTTTCGTTTGTAATAGATCCGGATAAATCGGAAATATATGATTTGTATATCTGTTCGGCGTGTGTATCCAGTGGGGCGAACGTGATGGTGGATGTAACTATCTTCAATACAAGTGAAAGTAGGATAACACATAGGTATATAGGCTTTGTGAAAATTTTTTGTGTTTCAAAAAACAAAAGAGAGTGATATGTATTGGAGTAACTGTGAATAGTCCTATTTTTTTTATATAGAGGATATATCGATTCCTTAAAAGCAGATTTGTACTGAAGTTTAGCGTTATATTTTAGCAATATAGAAACTAATCCAAGAACACATATCATGATAGTAATGGTTAGCAATATGGAGTAAAGAAAACCGATACAGTAGCCAGATAGATTAATGGCACGATAACGATCAAAAAGAGTTGTAGCAAAAAGAAGTTCAAACAAACCCCACTTCTTTATAAACGCGATGGGGCTGTTAGCGGAGATAAACGATAGAGAGTAATTTAATAATACAACAACGAGGGAGATAGTATAGACAGTTATTTCATTTTTTGAGAGCTGGCTTACTACAGTAACAAACAGCGCAAACAAGAACATTATTAATATCTTTATAGACAAAAATATTATGAGAAATTTCCAAATCTCGATTTTAAATGGGCAATATTTGAATAACTCTATTGCTTGAACATACTGAAATGGATTTGATAGTCCTATAGTAAGAAAAATGGTAAGCAACGGCAATAATGAGAATGAAGAAGTCAACAGAGTTGAAATAATCAATGTTGAAGCCAATTTAGCCCAAGCAGTCTTGCTCCATCCGTTCTTGGTTATTCTGATTATGCTGACCACACCAGTGCGTTTATCAGTAAGATATACACCGGCAAAAACAACAATTGATGTAATTATAAGTAATATGATCGGAGCTTTTAGGTTGAAAAATTCATCCCACCCATAAACCAACTCGATTGGAATATCTAACTCATATAAATGCTCATAATTTTGTATAAGAGCGATTTGATACTCATACACAAAGTTTCCTCTTTGGATTCCAAGTTCTCTAACTTTGGAATATGCCTTGTTAAGAATATCACTGATAGCGAAATGATAATCTTCAGACCGATGGATCGTTTTATCGATTTCAGCAAAGAGTTCCCGATCGCCGTATGAGTCTAAATCAATGTATTTGTTCTCAAATATCGGTAAAGATTGTTGGTCTGAAGATAACGCGGATAGTCTTAAAGACGATTCATATTCGGAGTTACGACGAGAAAAATCCTCAACTGCCTCTTTGAATGCAGCTTCATCAAAAAGGTAGTTGTTAAGAATTTCGGATTGTATAGACAATATTTTTTTTGTATCGTCTATAGAATGGTCAATGCAAGCAAAACATGTGATAACAATGTTCAAAATGAGCATGACACATATAAAAGAAATATTGAATTTAGTAATGTGTTTACGTATCTCATATTTTACCAAATGCATAAAGTCCTCACTTAATCAAAACTTAAGTATTTAACGGTATGTTCTTTTAGATTGATCCTAACTTTCTTTAATTCGAGTGCCATAGAATACCATACATAACCGTTTTCCTGGCGGAGTTCCATATAATCGAAATACAAATAATCTCCGAGAATGAGATATGCATATGACGAATTCATTGAAAAATCGATTCCATCGTCAAAAATTAAAACTGACTCAGAAGGATCATGTCTGTCTGTAGAGTATATTTTCCCATTCGTGTAATCATACACTTCTCCACCACGCATGCCCGGACCATAATAATAAGGATCATATGCAGAGTAGTAAATTTTGCTGTTTGTAAGTTGGAAACAATATATGTTATCGTGAGGCATCTCAACGAGACTTACACTGGTTCCATCAAACTTATAGATAGATCCGTGATTGTCGAGTGTGTTCCAAGTATTAAAATAGAGTTCGCTGTTTTTTTCATCATAATAGTAAGATTGCAGTGCTTCATTTGGGGAGAAAGTGTAAATAACTTGTTCGTTGTTGAAGTAGTAATCGGATTGAAAAATTTTGCCATCGGCCGCAAATAAACATACACTCTGGCTCATGTAAAGAGGAGTTAAACCTTTGATATACGCAGAAGAAACAGTATCAAGTGTTCTTGTTTTTTTTGTTGTCAAGTCGAGTACTTTTAATGTGTAAGCACTATCGTATTCTTTTGAACCGTCTGCAGATTCAATATTATCTATTTCATGGAAATAAATATTGTTATCGTACAAGAATAAAATATTTATTTGTGATTGTGATCTATCTTTATTGCATTGATAGATAATGTTTATGCTATCATCATTTAGATTGATTTCATAGATAGACCAGCGAACATCAGATTTGCCAGTATAGAATCCATCCATGAAAGCCATATAAAATACATTATTTTCTCCGAAATATATGTTTCCAATAAGATTAAGATACTTACATTCTTCTAATTCTGTGTGTGTACAAAGAGGATCGGCACAAATATAATGCTTTTCGCCGTTAGCAGTGTTGATGTAAGCATAAATTTCTCTTGCGGTTTGTTGAGTTTCTGTTTCATAACGTTTTTTTACGGTGAAGTAATATCGTTCATTGTTTATTTTTCGATAAAGAGGAGAATATATCCCTTTTATATCTTCGGTTGATGTTGGAGAATATGTGTCTTCTTTGGCGTAGTCTCCATAATATTCAACTAGCGAAGATGATCTATTAATGGTAAATAGATGTGCTTCGTTGTTTGCATTATTCAATATTTTTTCATCGACAGACAAGTCACGACACGAGGAAAAAATCAATATAGTTACCAGTAAGAAGATAGCAGTAATTTTCTTCATAATGAATATTCCTTTCAGTGATACAAATTGAAAAAAGATTGTGTGTGCTTGCTGGATGGTACAAGCAAGGCTCGGAGTTGAAAGTTACAGAATATGTTTCCAATCTGCAAATCATGGAAATATCTGAATAGTAAATCCAACACCGAGCCTATAGAAATAACAAAGACTAACTTTTTATGAGAAAGTTATTTGCTGTTACACGAACGGTATAATGCGAGCTAAACAATTAAATATTGGGAAACCCTTATAGTGGGATCGCAATGTAGGAGATGGTTTACCACCGTTTCCAGTCCCATGCGAGTTCGGTATTACCTACCCATGCAGTAGCCATTGTGTCCCAGGTCGCACCGCTGTTATATGCATATGCAGAACTCTGAATACCTTCATCAGCAACACTGCTATAGAAATCTACCCGAGCTCTAGCGAGCAAATCTCCAGTAGCACCAGAGTCATTCCATACTGCAGCAGTTGCATCAGTATAAGTAGCAACAGCAGAACCATACCATTCGGCAGAAACCTGCGTTGTGAATGAAAGTACCATGCAAAGCAGCAAAGAAATCGCTGCGAATCTATGAAGCTTCATTGTTTTCATGATGTATCCTTTCTTTGAAAATGACGGTGATGGATTTGAACTTCTTTAATAACAAAACGCGCATAGACCGGAACTGCAAGCTATGACGGACAACTTACAGCCAATCTATGCGCCTAAATGAATACGCTTGATCGGATATGGTAGGGTATGGATCAGAATGTCGACCGATGGTGTTGGCATAGGATGGCATGTAAGGCGGCTCAGTTCGATTACCATATTCATCTCACTCCCTTTCTATAAGGTGAACTGACCTGTCTGTGTGGAACTTGTTGGGACAATATTCCATCTGATCGATTTCATTATATCATACATTGCTGGATTTGTCAATATATTTGAAAACATTTTAGTATTGCTTTTTTTTGAAAGGTGTGGTATAATGAAGTCGGATGGATGAAATGTATAATGACGACCGATGATCGAGCGGCTGTTTTCTGCCGTTCTAGACAATTCTATCCGAAATATTCAAGGAGTATAGTGATTTATCATGACAAGCGTAAATGTAATGAAATGTGACTCTGAGATGATCAGAAAGGAGAATGCCCCCCCCACAAAAAGCTCATCATATGAATTATGTGAAGATATTATAAATGAACTTATCCAGATGAGACATAGCAATCATATATCCCAATATCAGTTGGCGGCGAGAAGCGGCGTGAAGCAGCCGATGATATATCGCATTGAAAATGGCATTAACACACCGAATATGAGCACGGTACTCAAGCTGCTTGCTGCGTATGGTAAGACTCTGTATATCGGAGATATGAAGAAGGTGGAGCTTGAGGACGGCGCAGAACAGACTGCAGGGAATGTAGAGTCGACAGAACTGCCGGATGAAAATCTCCCGACTGAATGACTTTCTCAATAAAATAACAGAAGCACCTCTGTTCCGATATCGGCTCCCGGACGGGGGTGCTTTTCTCATCCGGATGCGCGACAGAAAATTTACAAATAATAGCAAGCAAATGTAATGCAAAATGCTTGCAAAAATCCGCGCTATGGTGTATAATAATAGTGAACAAGAAGGGAGTGAGCATTTTGGATAAAGTGGTAAACGTAAATTTCCGACTGAGCGCAACAGACAAAAAGCTCTTTGAGAGTGCCTGTGCTGATATGGGAATGTCCGTGAGCACGGCATTGACGATCTTTTCAAAAATCGTAGGACGGGAACGCCGGATCCCGTTTGAGATCTCGGCGGATATGTTTTATTCCGAAAGCAACATGGCACATCTGCGCCGTGGTATTGCAGCACTCAATGCGGGGAAGGGTGAAGAACACGAACCGATTGAGGTAGAGGAAGAATGAAGAAAGTCTGGTTTGATGAAGCCTGGGCGGACTATCTGTATTGGCAAAGCCAGGATAAGAAAACGCTGAAGCGGATCAACGAGCTACTGCGTGACATCGAACGCAACAACTTTGACGGTATCGGAAAGCCGGAACCGCTGAAAGGCGAATTAAGCGGTTTCTGGAGCCGGAGGATTGATGCGACGAACCGCTTTGTGTACCGTATCGAGAATGGTGTGCTTGAGATTCTGTCGTGCAAGGGACACTATGAAGATTGATATTACGGCGATCTGATGTGTGCCGGAATATCGAAAATAGGGGAACTGTCCGCAGACAGACGGGGGAGTTCCCCCAACAGGAACGGACGAATGTGCCGGTGATGCTGCCGCTGATGCGGTGACTTCGGCGGCGCAGAAGGACGATCCTGCAGGCTCGATCCAAGAAAAGGGATAAAAGGAGTGCCGGTGACGGCACTCCTTTTATCCCTTTTCTTGGAAAATAACGGGTTATCCGTTTGCGCCTATAGCGTGAACGGGTAAACCGTTATAAGCGGATAAATTTGTTATATGCTCTTGACAAATTCTTCTTTTTATGCTATAATATATCATGCAGAGATAGTCTGCGCTCGTCTGGGCGAGGGTAAACAGCTATTAAGCCCAGAGCGTTCCGGTTCTCGCTGGGAGTTAGCACTATGCTATCAGGAGTCATTCGGGTTTGATACACCTGTGTAATGCACGGACTCGCCGCAGTAACCTTTGTGAATTGGAAAAGTGCATTATGGACCTTCACGTAAGTAATCCTTTTGAAAGCGTGTTGTAAGTAAAACGTATCGAAATGCGGGCGGTGCTGCTGTAAAAAGTGCCGTGGAGTTGATTTCTCCGTCAAAAATCCGACAGTTCCGGTCTGCCGTAGATGTTATAACAAGCCGGCTGCACACATAAGCAGTAAAAAAGTGTTGGGAGTTATCCCGGGGAGTAATCCCACAAAAGTCACACATAAGACTTAAAAAAGTGTTGCTGATTACCGCGTTCTTCATGAATGGGTATGAAGCGGTCTGACCTTAACAAAACGCATTATCCTTAAAAAATATCTCAACGCAAGGGAGGCAATCTCTTATGGGGAGAAGAAATAAATCCTATGTCAAGGACTTGCATCAACAGGCGTATGATCGTCTGATGGGGATGCAAGCTTTTGGCACGTCAAAAAAAGAATCGGTTGCGGATGGGACTTCAAAGGATAAGATTTTTGCCTATAAGACCTATGAAGCATACTGGAAACACACGAAATACTTCATCAAGTACGTTCAGGATAAACATCCGGAGTGTACCACGCTGAAGTCTGCCAAGCAGTACATGAATGAATGGCTGCAGATGAGAACGGAGGAAGGGAAATCACCATGGACAATTCACCTCGAGGCGAAAGCTCTCGGTAAGCTGTTCGGCATCGATCCCGACGATAAGAATTATTTCCAGCCGCCGAAACGGGAGCGGAAGGAGATCACCAGAAGCCGGGTGGATCGTGTCCGGGACAAGCATTTTTCAAAATCAAACAACGATGAACTGATCAAGTTCTGCAAAGGAACCGGTCTGCGCCGGAGTGAGCTTATCGATCTTCGAGGGAAAGATCTTATCACCAGAGCCGAGATCGAGGCGGAGATCTCTCAGCTTGAGAAGCTGCAGGAGGAAGCGCACGATCCGAACCGGGAACGTCGGCTGGAGATGCTGCGGGACACCAGGATGTTCCAGGGCGAATACTTCACCCACGTTCGCTGCGGTAAGGGCGGCAGAGTGCGGATGAGTCCCATCATCGGCGCCAATGCGGAACAGATCATTGAGCGCATGAAGAACACAGCGCCGGATGAAAAGGTCTGGCAGCACGTCAGTGAGAACGCTGACATTCACGGATACCGTGCGGAGTATGCAACGGAAATGTACAAGGCTCATGCGCGGGCGATAGAAGATATTCCGTATGACCGGGTGAACAAAGGCACCGGAAGGAAGTTTCAGGGGGATGTATATGTCTGCCGTAAGGATGAAGCAGGGCGTAAGCTGGACAAGGCTGCCATGCTGATCTGCAGTAAGGCTCTCGGACATAACCGGATCGAGGTCGTGGCGAACAATTACATCCGTGGATTATAAGACAGGAGGAATCGTTATAAGCGAGTTTGTAAGAAAAACAATGGTCGGTGGCTATAAAGCGGTTGCCGGCGGCAGCTCTGATCCGGAGTGTACGCACGTTATTCTCACGCTGGATGAATATGATGAGCTGCATCAGCGGATTCGTGCAGCAATAGCAGCAATAAATGATGGGAAACGTGCAAAAGAAGAAGCTGCCCGTGCGGCTGCAACATCTGCGGCGAACGCAGAGAAAGCGGTTAAGAAAATTCAAGATGATGCGGCGCAGAAAATAGCGCAGCTGCAAAATATAGTAGAGACGGAACGGGCGGGCAAGGAATATCAGATCGGGTTGAACCGGGACTTCAAGCGGATTGCCCGCGAACGTGCGAACGCAGATCGAGGTATCAAGCCGAAGAAAGAACGCTCCGGATATGTGGTGCTGTCATCCCGGCAGAAGAAATACAAGTACAAAGAGAACCGGCACGATATGGCGGAAGTGTACTTATGGGAAACGGTGATCCAGAC
>SVOC01000018.1 GCA_015066625.1 Oscillospiraceae bacterium | reverse complement strand
CTTGCATGTGTTAGGCACGCCGCCAGCGTTCATCCTGAGCCAGGATCAAACTCTCTAAAAATTTTATCTAAACACCCGTAGGTGTTCAAACCATTCTTAGAGCATCAATCGCTCAAAATGTCATTCACTGACATCTTTCCTCGTTCTTCACGAGAATTACTGCTGTACTTGAAGTACATACTCAAATTAATCTTCAAGGGTTTTTTTAATCAATCGTTGTTTAATTTTCAAGGTGCGTTGCACTCCGCTCACTTGCGAGTGCTCGACTATATTACCAAATCTCTTTCCGTTTGTCAACACCTTTTTTTAATCTTTTTTATCTCTCTTATCAACTATGCCGTGTGTTCAGTGTTGCTTCAGATTCTGAAAATGTTGATATATATGTGTTTTGGGGCTTTATATTGACTGATTTTTCTTCGAAAAACAACATAAAAAGATATTTTTTATTCCAAGTCATATACATATCCATACATTATATATAAAGCGGATTGCAAAACAAATTTGCAATCCGCTTTATATGTTTGATTTTTTATGATGCCTGAGTAGTGGTTTCCGCTTTCAGTTTATCGATTTTTCTCTGAATGAAAACATCTGCACCGTCGCAAGCATCTTTCACTGCCTGAGCATCTCTCTTATCTCTGTAGTCGGAAGCCTTGATGGTTTCGTAATAGTCCTTGAGTTCAAGTTCGCTTCTTTTAACACCTGCGTAGTATTTCCAATCGAAATCTTCCTCGTTATTACCCACATAGTAAACAGCAACGCAGCCTGCTTCCGTATCGATTATCTCATGGTCACCCGGTCTTCTTACAGGGTCAAAAATCCACTCGCTGACTTCATAATAGTATTCCTCTGCTCTGACGGCAGTTTCTCCCGTGCCGCCAAGGGTCATACTCATATCAAGGAAGCCTTGCTGTGTGCCGTCGTTTTTCTTCCACTCATCGTACTTCTTGAATATATTATTGTACAAATTCTCTTTTTCTTCCTCGCTTACTGTTTCGGGATATTCCTGCAGGCAGGTTATTATATTGCGGCTGGTGGCAAGATGAGGAGGCTGTTCAATATAGCAAAGATATGTAAACAAGGCACCCTGAACAACGGCTATATCTCCTGCTTTACGCGCGTCATTGAATATCCAAGCACCCACTTCTTCACCATAAGCGCTTGAAATTGTTTCTCTGTCGGTATACACACATTTCGTCATACTTTCAGCGTCGTAACCCTCCATAGGATAATTCTTGGATGCATATGCCAGAAATTCCTGCTCATTAGTTATCGCAGTGGCCTCTGCCTCATTGTATTCGCCTTCAATCATATACACTCTGCCGAGGAAGACCGTATAATCGTGCTTATCGTGTTCGATTACTTCATTAAGCTGTTTTTCGGTATAGCTTTCGCTCATTTTTACCATTTTCTCAGTTTCGTATGCATTGGCATAATACATCATAATATCCCTTGCAAAATACATAGCAGCTGTCATACCTTCACCGTAGAAACTTGCAAGAGATTCATCTGCCGTCGTGTTTTCTCCTTCCGCTGCGCTTTCAATCATATCAATATTCTGAAGAATTTCAGCTATGGCTATAACATCAAGCTTTGTACCTTCTTTGAGTGCAAGGTCAAAAATCATATATACATCTCTCATTTTGGCGATGGCATCCTCAATAAAGGTTTCTTCCCAGGTTTCACCACTGTTAATGGATGCTTGCTCTGAAGGCAAAATATCAAGTTCAAACCCTGTTCTGTTTGCACCTGTCTGCTGTATGGAATACTGAGCAGACTGCACCTTGTATGAATATTCGTCATAGTAGTACATCACAAACTCGGGAACTGAAATCTCTCTGTCGCCGATTTCAAGCACAACGCCCCGGTTTTTGCAGGCTGCGGCACTGTCCGCCTCTGCTTTATTGAGAATTTCAACAAACTCCACGGGCAGACTTGATCCTTTGTATTTTGCATAGGTATACTGACCGCCGTCGTTTGCAAGAGTCTCAATCTCTGTACCCGAAGGATTCTGTGTGCCGCCGTCCTTCCTTATAAGAACAACCGCAACGATAATCGCTGCCGCAAGCAGCAATGCAACTGCGGCAATAATTATACCTTTAGGCGACTTCTTTTCTTTTGCTGCAGTTTTCTTGGTTTGTTTTTTATTGCTCATTGAAATTCTCCTTAGTTCTGTTTTCTTACAACCTTATATTCATCGTAGGGATTAAAATACGGACATTCAAATTCTCCGCCCTGCATAAATCGGTAAAGCTCATCTTCGTCAAGATTTACGAGGCATTCGTAGCACTCATATTCTTCGTTGTAATCAAAGTGAGCACAGTTTTCACATATTCCGCCCGACATAACTTCACCTCTTAATAGATGGGAATAATGATTTCATATTCCGTTTTTCTTATTCCGTCGTTGCCCAATTCACGCAGACGAGGACCAAAAAACATTCCCGGTGCTCTGCCCGCAGGATAAAGGTCCATAAGCGGAGTAAGCACAAAAGCTCTTTCGAGAGCACGGGGATGAGGCACAGTAAGCTCATAGCTTTCCGACTTAAAGCCCTCGTAAAGTATAAGATCAAGGTCGATTATACGGGGCTCGTTCTTTTTTGTTCTGATTCTGCCCATCGCCGCTTCGATACCCAGACATTCGCCCAGAAGCACCGCAGGCGAGACGCTTGTATCAATAAGTATTTCCGCATTGAGGAATTTTGCATCACTTTCGCAATCGACGGGCTCCGTTTCATAAACCGACGAAGCCTTTATAATTTTCACACCCGAAAGCTTTGCGATGGCTCTGATTGCCTGATTTATGTTTTCAATTCTGTTGCCCACATTTGTTCCCAGAGCAATAACCGCCTCGCTCATATGTCATCCCTCTCTCTGAAAATTTCAACAGCTACATATCCGAAATCCGCCTTGATTGGAGCCTCGGGCTTTTTGAGCACAATACGGAGTTTCTGAATTTTATCAAAGCTTTCAAAAAGCCCGTTCGCAACCCTCTGCGCCGCCCTTTCAAGCAGGTCATCCTTTTGGCAGGTAAATATCTTCACCGTTTCTTTTATAATTTTTGCATAACTCACCGTATCTTCAACATCATCCGTAAGACAGGGCACCGAAATATCAACATAAGCATCAATATCCAGCACAAAATTCTGCCCGTCCTCTTTCTCTTCGGGATTTACGCCGTGATACGCGAATATTTTTAAATTCCTGACTAAAATTTTATCCATTGATTTTACCTCTGTATATCACGTCCGCAACTCTTGCGCTCTGCACGGCGGCTGAAACATTGTGAACACGGATTATATCCGCACCGCCTGAAATTGCCGCAGTATGTGCTGCCACGGTGCCCCAATCTCTTTCCGCACTGTTTTCTTCGCCGCTTGCAGTACCGATGAATCTTTTCCTCGACCCTGCCGCAAGCAATGCCACGCCTTTGAATTTGATCCACTGCATTTCACGCAGAAGTTCAATATTATCCTCATATTTTTTTCCGAAACCAAAGCCCGGGTCAAGACAAATGTGAGATTTATCAAGTCCGCTCTGTGCCGCAAGAGTCAGTGAATCAAGAAAAAACTGCCTGACATCGTTAACAACTCCTTGGGGATATTCCGATGTCTGTGCCGAGCCGCAAGGATTATGCATAACCGAATATGCGGCGCCGTAATTCTTGCAGAGAGAAGCTATTTCGGGATTGAAAACTCCGCTTACATCATTGATTATCGAAGCACCTGCTTCAAGTGCTGTTTTGGCACACAAAGGGTAAAATGTATCCGCCGAAACCGCAACATCAAGCCTTTTACACAAAGTTTCAAGTACGGGAGCTATTCTCTCTTTTTCTTCCTCTGCCGTAAGAATAACCGCACCCGGTCTTGTTGAATTTGCACCCACATCTATGATATCCGCACCCTGCTCCTGCATAAGCAAGGCGTGTTCAAGCGCCTTTTGGGGTGTGTTATAAAGACCTCCGTCGGAAAAGGAATCGGGTGTATAGTTGAGAATTCCCATAACATAGGTACGCTTACCCAGAGGAAATTCAAAATCACGGGCTCTGAACATATCATACACCTCCCGTAAGAAGTGAAATTGCCTCCGCTCTTGTTTTTGCGTTGCTTCTCATTGTGCCTCTGAGTGCGGATGTTCTTGTTTTTGCACCCGAAGCTCTTGCGCCTCTCATTGTCATACAAAGATGCTCTGCCTCAATCACAACCGCGACACCCTGGGGATTGAGGTTTTCGTCAAGAAAATCCGCAATCTGTGCCGTAAGTCTTTCCTGAAGCTGGGGTCTTTTTGCAAAAGACTCCACAATTCTGGCAAGCTTTGAAAGGCCGATAACCTTGCCCTCCGAGGGAATATATGCAATATGTGCCTTACCCATAAACGGGATAAGGTGATGCTCGCACATCGAATAAAGAGGAATATCGCGGACAACAACCATTTCCTCGTTGCCGCTTTCATTGAAAAGCTTCAGATGTCTTGTGGGGTCATCTGCAAGTCCCGAAAAAATTTCCTCATACATTCTGGCAACTCTTGACGGAGTTTCAACAAGACCTTCTCTGTCCGGGTCTTCGCCGATGGCAATAAGAATTTCTCTTACCGCCGCTTCTATTCTCTGTTTATCCATAATTGCATTTTCCTTTCAGTTCTTCTCAGGCATAACCGACAAGGTAAGCAGTGACGGGTCGTTGTAGTAGCTCAGTGATTTCACCGATATATCCGCATCCGTCAGCTTTGCCGTTTCGGACAGCACATTATATATCCTGCCCTTCTTTATGAGTTCATTGATTGCATTGTTATACGCTTTCTGCGAACCGAAGCGCACTTCGACAAAGGTACCGCCCGAATCAAGCTCCGACGCAATTACCGAAGCAAGCTTTTTTTCGTCGCCGCGGCTGTATGTTTCAAAATGTCTGCCGGTTTTTATATAGTAATTCTCCGCCGTTGCGGTACACTTGAAATCATAAGAAAAATCGGAGTGCGTGGCGGCAATGGTTTCGTCGTCTATATTGAAGTAGGAATAGATTTTAACAGGTTTTCCGTCATCGCTCACAGGGTCATCCCAGGTGCAGTCAAGGTAATAATATTCACCGTCAAGCTTCACCGCATTCCACATATGGGCACCCTCAGTACCGTTTGCCGCAGTAGAAATTCCGCTGAGCACCGTGCTTTCGATTCCCGCCTTGTCAAGCAAAAGCTTTGCGGCCCTGGAATATCCTTCGCACGCCGCCGCTTTATCAACAAGCGCACCGTATGCAGACGAGCAAAGGTAATCGCCTCTGGTCATACGGTATTCACAGTTATCAACTATATAATCGTGAATTTCAAGCTCCGTCTGCCATTTATCCTGAGGATTTGTCAGCGACGAAATTACTTTAGCGCAAACGCCGTCAAGCTCCGCTTTAAGCTTTTCGTATTCATCTTTTTCTATACAGTATTCTATTGAACAGTTTGTACCGAAAACACTTGTTATCAGCGTACAGCACCTGCCCACAAAAAACAAATCGGGGTTGTCGCTTAGCAATGCAGAAAAAACATCGTCAAGCTGCATTGTGTTAATTCTCGGCACATCAATACTTTCGGGCATCGAATATATCTCCGAAAGAATAGCGTTATATGCACGCTTTTCCGCATCGTCAAGACGGTTGTAATAAAATTTATACGGACTGCCCACATCCGTCAGTTCAACGGGCGGCTTGCTTTCTTCAAGCCTGAAAATCAGCGCACTGCCCATATCTTCGATATAGTCGCGGAAAACCGTGAATGCTACGGTCAGGCACAGTGCAACTGCCAGAACGGAAAGTAATTTTTTCATAAGTACAATCCTCAGTCGGCATCGTCGGGAGTTTCGAGTGTACGCTTAGAGGAAAAGCCGTTTTCCGTAATCACCTTTATTCCTTTTTCCGACGATGAAAAATCAACTATCGTAAGATCTGTTTTCAATGTATTTGAAATTCTTGAAAAAATGGTTGAGCAGCGGTTTGTGTTTGAAGGCTTGAACACACCGTCAAGTATCTCGCCCAGAGCAGAAGCCATAAGCTTTCTGCCCCATTCACCCTGAGTACACAGATAACGCATATATCTGAAAAGCGAATCACCTTTCAGATTCTGCTTGCCCTTTACGAGAATAACCGACAAATCGCCGCTTTTATATTCAATCTGTTCGGGCACGGTCACATCAAATCCGCCGAAGTAATTGACCATTGATTTGAAGCTTTCGTCATCGGAACCGATATATCCGTCAATCTTTATGTCATAGAGCTTTTCTATGCCCCACACAATTTCTTTCAGGCTTGCGGTCTGATTTGCTTTGCGTATGCTTATGCTTTCACCGCCGGCTTCAATTCTTGTGTCAAGGTCAAGAGTACATATTGATACCGTTCTTTTGGGAAGCCTGAAATTAACCGTCCAGGCAAAACGGAGTTCACCCGTTGAACTGTCCTCACACCAGAAAAGATAGGTTTTGTCAGCCTCAATATCCGTCTGAACGCTTTGAGTTTCCTCAACTGTTGTTTCGGTTTCCGCGTCACCGCCCAGCGCACTTTTGAAATCGAAATCGTGTTTGTTGAGTATGAACAGCACGGAAACCGCAAGTATAAGCGCAACGCATCCCACAAGCACGGCGGCAAACCTTTTTGTTTCCGCATCGTTGCTTTGTCGGACCGTTCTGAATTTTACGTTTCTCGGTTTTTTAGCCATATTTTCTCACCAATATTGCCGCAGTTTCTTTCTCAAGATAAAGTTCTCTGCCCTTGACGGTTTCACCCGTCAGGGAAACATAGCCCTCCTCGGGCAAAACATAAACTATTGAATGGTTGTTGCGGTTTGCAACCGTCATTATCGCTTCACTGCCGTTTCTTCTCTCGTAGGCAACACAGCCCAGCGCATCGGAAACGGGAACAAATTCCCCGTCTTTGAACACACTGTGCTCTTTTCTGATCCTGCCGAGAAAACGGTAATGTTCGATAAGCTCCTCATCTTCTTCACCCCAGGGGTAGCACCCTCTGTTGAAGGGATCTTCACCGCCGTCCGCACCTGCTTCGTCGCCGTAATAAATACAAGGTACACCGGGCAGGGTAAACTGCATTGATGAAATAAGTTTCAGCAGGGTCTTGCCCCATTCCCTCTGATTACCGTCAAGACCGCCCTTGTATCTTTCAAGATGACTGCTTTCGTAATGTCCCAGAGTTGCAAGCCTGTTAAGTACGCGGCAGGTATCGTGAGTGCCGATATGATTCATGAGGCAATCCACCGCGGGCTTGGGATAATTTTCGCATATCTCGGATACACGGTTGTTGAAGCCTTCCGCAATACCGCTGATTGCAAAGCCGATGAGCACATCCGCGAAGGGATAATTCATAACCGAATCAAGCTGTGCGCCCTGAAGATAACGGCGGCGCTGACTGTAGCTGATTTTGTTGGATGCATCCTCCCACACCTCACCGAGAATGTAGGCATCCTGCTTTTCATCCTTCACCGCACTGCGCAGGGCATCAAGGAATTTATCGGGAAGTTCATCCGCAACGTCAAGACGCCAGCCCGAGGCGCCTGCCCTGAGCCATTTGCGGAGTATACCGTTTTCGCCTGCAATATATTCGATGTAGCTGTCATTTTCTTCGTCAATTTCGGGAAGAATGTCAACGCCCCACCAGCAGGCATATTTATCGGGGAATTCTTCGAATTTATACCAATCGGCATATGGGGATTCCTTACTGTTATATGCCCCGCTTTCGCCGTATCTTTTTTCTTTGTTGAAATAAATACTGTCCGAACCCGTATGGCTGAAAACACCGTCGAGAACGATTTTTATATTTCTCTTTTCCGCTTCACGGCAAAGATTTTTAAAATCCTTTTCAGTGCCCAGTACGGGGTCAATTTTCTCATAATTTGCAGTGTCATAACGGTGATTTGACTGTGCCTCAAAAATCGGATTAAGGTACACACAGCCCACGCCCAGAGATTCCAGGTAATCAAGTTTCTGCTCTATTCCTTTCAGGTCGCCGCCAAAGAAATCGTATTTTGTGATTTTTCCGTCACCGTCAGGCTGCCACATAGGGTCGCCGCCCCAATCGGAGCGCATAACTCTGTCTGCGGGTATTTCGCATTTCTTCTCTCCCGAATTACGGAAACGGTCGGGGAAAATCTGATATATAACCGAGCCTTTTATCCAATCGGGAGTTGTAAAATCCTTTGAATAAACCGTAAGCTGAAAGCTTTTGCCGTCGGGAGAAATCCTGCCCGTTGAGCCGTCATACCTTGTTATCAAATTTCCGCCGCTTTTTTGTGCAATGGCGAAATGATACCAGTAAAGCCCCTGCTTTTCGGGAGTGAAGCTTACGCTCCACCATTCTTCATCCCTGCCCTCCATACGCTCCCATGTCATAGGGTATACATCGGGCTTGCCTTCGTCGGGATTAATGACAAGGCTTGCGCCGATACAGCATATGCTTCTGGGCAGAACTATTCTGAAAGTTACCTTTTCTCCCTCACGGACCGCACCGAAGGGGCTTTTGTGGTAACCGAGTCTTGAATTATAGGGTATAAAATCCATTCTTTGTTTCCTCACATCGGAATATAAGGCAATTCCGTGATGCCGATAAGCACATCGGTCACAAAATAGCCCGTACCCATAAGGGCAAGCAGACCTGCCGTGATAAGCACGCCCGACACAATTTTTTTGCTCCTTACTCTCTCCTCGTAGCTGGGACCCTCGCCGAAACGGTCTGAAAAATCCGTTATGCTCTTACGTTGAGAGGGCTTGAGCGTTTTTTCTATCTTTCCTATTTTAGGCATAAAACCGCACCTTAACCGAAAATATTTGTATCCGAAAAGCCTGCAAATGCAAGCGAAATCATCGCTACATAAAACAGCATTGCAGGAGTGCCTCTGAACACCTCGGGGATATCTTCATTTTCTTTCAAAAGCTGTGAACCCTTATTAATCAGAAGTGCCGCAAGCACAAAGGCCGCACCTGCACCGATACCCGAACCGACACTTCCTGCAAGGGAGTATGCGGCGTGGTTGTTGATATGGGGAACGGCAAAAACAAGAGTATTCAGCGCCGCAATTCCCAGAGTGCTCAGAAATTTATCCGATGCTCCGAATATGAATTTCGCAATTACCGCAACAAGTGCAAAAACCGCCGCAAGCACTCCGCCGTAGATAAGTCCGCGCATTGCAAAGCTTATGCCCGACACCGCGGGAATCATGTCAATAAGGCCGCACAATGTACCCGTCACAACGGAAAATCCCGAAATCATAACGGCAATTCTGCCGAAGGTGCCGGGTTTTGCGGAAACTCTTATTGCTTCGCTTATTCCCAGACCCGAACTGAGCACAAGATTCTGAACAAATACGGTATAAAATGCAACGATAAAAAGTTCTGTAAGAGCTTTCATCCTTCATCCCCCTTTTCTTCAAAATCAAGACCCAGGGATTTGAAAAATTCTTCTATCTCTTCTTCTGTTTTGATTTTTATATCTTCCTCGGATACAGAGTCGGGAATTTTTTCTTCTGCTGGCAGAGATGCTTCATCGGGCTGCTGTGCAGGAATATCCTCTTTTTCGGGCAATTCGTCCCCGGGCTTTGCCGCAACGGAAGAATGCACCCCGAAATATTCGGGATATTTTTTGCCGATAAAGGTTTTCAGTACCGCAGACATAAATCCAAGCAATATAAGACAGCCGAAAGGCAGTGTCATGCCCTTGAACGCAACGGGAAGATTCAGCTCAATCCCGCCGATTGAGGATGATCCGATAATTTCTCTGAGAGCACCTGCCGTAACAAAAACAAGCGATGCGCCGATGCCTGCCGCCGCCGAACTGAAAAAGGCGGTTTTAACATCATTTTTCACCGCAAACTGCTCGCAGTGAACCGCAACAACGGAATTAATGGCGATAAGGGGAATGAATATTTTCATACTCATTGAGAGTACGGTAAGAGTCTGTGTTTCAACATACCACAATGCAGGGCAAATAAGTGCAAGACCGATTACGAAGTAAAGGGGCACTCTTACCCAACGAGGCAGTTTTTTTAGCAGCGCACTTGCAATAACGCTGACCGCTATAAGCTCGGCAAAAGCAACCGCCGAAAGCATTGCCGAACTTTTAAGGCTTGTTGATGCCGCAACAACGGGGCAAAGCCCTGCAAGCTGAATGAGCACAGGATTAAAAATAACCGCATTCTTCAAAAATATATCTTTGAATGAAGGAGTTTTGTTCATTGCGCAGCCTCCTTCTTACCGAATCGGTTTCTGATTGCACCGATTCCCGAATTTATAACGGGAGTAAAACCGTTAGCGAGAAGCACCGCAAAGCACACGGTTTCTTCGTAGGTTCCCATAGTACGCATCAGCATGCAGAACAAACCGCATATTCCGCCGCATATGAGTTTCGCAACCGCACCGTCGGGCACGGAAGCGTAGTCCGTCAGGAAAAATACCGCCGCAAAAAGAAGCGCTCCTGACGAAAGCTCAAGAAATACACTCGTAAAAGCAGAAGCATTCACTCTGGGGAAGATTACCGCATATACTGCACAAACGGCAACAAATCCCGCAACGGTAAGAAGTGAGTTTTTACGTTTCAGTAAGAGCACGGCACAGCAGGCAACCATAAGCAGTGCACAGCCTGCGCCCATGGGACCTGCAACATTACCGCTGAGAATATCAAGAACATTTATTGCATCAAGATGAACAGATTTGCCTTGAGAAAGAATATAGCCCAGTGAATGCTCGCCCATAAGCTTTGAAGCGGAATTGTATGAATAATCAAAAATCTGTTCCTTGAAGCACACCGATGCAAAGGCAAAGCCTGCCGCACCGGGTACAAACGGAGACCTGAGGGAACCGCCGAAAGGAATTCTCACTATGCCTACCGCAAAAAACGAAGCCGCAACGGGCACATAGAGGGGTACACCCGCAGGCATCATGAGTGCCATTGCGGCACCCGTGAAAACATTACTTAAATCCCTGAGCAGAAACGGTCTGCCCAGAAGCAGACAAAAAATGATATCTGTCACAACCGCACCTGCTATGCCCGAGGCAACAACCGCAAGGGCTCTCGCTCCGTACTGATACACCGCAAGCACAAGGGGTGCAACAAGCATAACAAGATAATCGCCGTAAAGACCCGACAGCTTCACTGCCGTCTGCTTTTTATGTTTATCCGACAAGGTTTTTCACCTCTGAACTTCCATTATTTATTCATTGCATACCTGCCGTGAAAGGCATAATATATTATTACACCACACCCAAGGAGGCTTATTATGAAAATCAACTCATCTGCCGACAACAGAATCACCGTTGACCTTACCAAACAGGATATGGCGGAGCTCAACATTACATACGAGGAAATGGATTACTCTACAATAGAAACAAGGCGCGTTATATGGACTCTGCTTGACGAGGCAGGCAAGGCACTGGGCAGAGAGCTTGATCCTTCACGCAGAATGATAATCGAAGCCGTGCCCAAAAGCGAGGGAGGCTGTGTGCTCAACTTCACTTTGCTTGACACCGCAAGACGCATAAATACTCAAAAGCAATTTCTCAAAAAACAAAGCGGATACATATTATGCGAATTTGATAATCTCGATTCTCTTTATCGCGCTGCTGAAAACTGCGTTTTTTCAGGTGAAAGCAGCCTTTATGAATCGAAGGGAAAATACCGTCTTTTTCTGAAAAGCACCGACGATATCCGAAACATCTCCCGTCGTTTTTCAGAATTCGGTATCGTTACGGAATGCGACGGGCTTACCTGTGAATACACAAGAGAGCACTGGAATCTGCTTGCACACAAAAATGCTGTTTCTCTGTTGCTCAACCAATAATGCGTTTTCAGTTGTATGCCTTTTCCGCAAGGGCGCGCAAATCCGCAATAGCCTTTGTGCCGTCAGCGGCACCGAAAACCGCACTGCCTGCAACAAGCACATTTGCGCCTGCGGCGGCTGCAATTTCAACTGTTTTTTCGTTTATTCCGCCGTCAACCTGAATATCAACCGAAAGACCTCTGCGCTTTATCTCCGCACGCAGGGTCTTTACTTTTTCCATTGTTTCGGGCATAAATGACTGACCGCCGAAGCCGGGTTCAACCGTCATTACAAGCACCATTTCGAGGCTGTCAAGGTAATCAAAAACTTCTTCCGCAGGAGTTTTTGGCTTTATGCTTATTCCCGCCTTGCATCCGCAGTCGATGATTTTATTCACGGTTTCATCGGCAGGCGACGAGCTTTCGATATGAAAGGTTATCAGGTCTGCTCCTGCCTTTGCAAAATCTTCAATATATTTCAAAGGCTCATCTATCATAAGATGAACATCAAAAATCAGGTTTGTTTTGTTCCTTATGCTCTTGATTACGGGTGCACCGAAAGTGATATTCGGCACAAATCTGCCGTCCATAACATCAAGATGAAGGTAATCCGCGCCGCACTTTTCCATTCTTGCCGCTTCCGCGCCGAGAGCTGAAAAATCGCTTGCAAGCACAGACGGAGAAATTTTAATCACCTGACACTCCCCCTTATAACAATTCAGTTTATTATAACAGTTTTGTTACGTAAGGTCAATAAGATACAAGATAAGTTTACATAAAATTAAAAAGGACACCGAAGTGTCCTTTCACACAAATCGTGTTATTTCAACTATGATTCTGCCTTTTTTCGATACAGACGAGCATTCGTTGATTATTATTCTGCCCTTACGGCGGAAAACAATTTTATCCCCTGCCCCTATCTTTTTATCGGGTTTCAGGCATTCCGCATCATTTACAAAAACCGTGCCGCCCTCAACCGCATTTGCCGCCTCGGTACGGGACACTCTGAATGCGTTTTTCACAACACTGTCGAGCCGCATTGAAGATACTGTGAAGCTGTCCTCAATACCCGTGGGCTTTGCACCGTCGGAAGCCTGATTTGCGGGGATGATTTTTGCATTCAAAGTACCTCTGCCTGCCTTATCCATATTATCGATGATAAAAGGTGCGATTTTAGAAACAACAGCCATTTTACAGCCGTTTTTTTCTACGTTTATATCACCCGTCAGTTCGCGGCGAATCCCAAGCCCCATAAGGGCTCCCAGGTAATCACGGTGGCTTAAATCGGGTGAAAATCTGTCCTTCTCAACCTCGACTGCGGCAAGGGGATTATCCGACGGGTTTTCTTCAAAATATATAGCAAGTTCATCCGTATTTTCAGCCTCGATATATTCGGGCAGAAACACTGCAATACACCTTTCCGCACCCTCAAAAACACCGTAAAAAATCATTTTTACATCGGGATAATTCAGACGCATCTGAGCCGCCAGCGACCGTGAGTGCATATCCAGAAAATCGCTGTTTGTTATCATTGAATTTTCGCTGCACTGCCTTGCTTTATCGTCAAGACGTGCAAGCAGAAGTCTGTCAGCATCAGTCATCATTGAGTTCAATCTCTCTCCAGCAGCATTCAATCATATCCCTGTATGTTGCAAGTGAGCCCTGCACCATCTGCGGTGTGCCGCCGCCTCTGCCTGCACAGCAGGAATTAAGCTCCCTCGCAACCTTTCTTACATCATAGGTTCTGCTTGCAACGGCATACTTATAGCCGATTTCATCATTTCCAGAAAATACCGCGGCAACAAAGGCTTTATCCGCAAGGATATCGCAAAGCATTCTGGCATCATCGGCACTTCCGCTGTCGTCAAAGAAGCAGCATTTATCGCCCTCACAATCCTCTGCCACAAGCTCATAATAGTTTCTTTTGAGCTGATTATATCTGAATTTCTGCTCCTGCATCTGAGCCTGAACACGCTCAACCGCATCCGCAACCTCCTCGGGCTTTGCCTTGAGAAGATTGGAGATTCTGAGCACATTTTTATTCTTTTCGCAGTAATCCTCAAAGGCTTTTCTGCCGATTTGCAGAGTGATTCTCACACCCTGCTTATAATTCATCATCGAAACCGCTTTTATTATGCCGATTTCACCGGTATAAGCAACGTGAGTGCCGCAGCAGGCGCACAAATCAACACCCTCAATGCTTGTAAGACGCACCTGACCCTTTATTTCTTTTTTGCTTCTGTAATCATAATCCGCAAGCTCGGAATCCGAAGGATAAATGATTTTTACAGGCAGATTTCTGTACACCGCTTCGTTGGAAAGTCTTTCCGCTTCTTCAAGCTGTTCACGGGTCACAACGCCGTTAAAATCAACGGTTACACTGTGTTCGCCCATATGGAATCCCACGTTGTCAAAACCCGTCATTGCGTGTATGAAGCCCGAAATAATATGCTCGCCCGTATGCTGCTGCATATTGGCAAATCTTTTATCAAAATCAAGGCTGCACTCAACCTGACCCGACACCTCCGACACACAGATATGAACAACATCCTCGCCTCTCTCGATTGTATCGATAACCTCAATGCCGCCGATAAATCCCGTGTCACCCGGCTGACCGCCTCCTTCGGGAAAGAATGCGGTTTTATCGAGAATAACCTCAAAACCTCTGTCGCCCTTTTCGCAGGAAAGAACCTCTGCGGTGAATTCCTTAATGTATTGGTCTTTGTAATAAAGCTTTTCTGTCATAATTATCTCCCTTAAAATCTGCTGACTACATAATATCATAATTTTTTATCAAAATCAAACCGTTATTGACAAAGATTTGTTTTGTGGTATACTGTTTTTTATCCGCGTTACACCGATACAAATATTGTAACGCACAGAAAGAGAGAAGAAATGAAAAATTACATTGCCCGTTTGAAAGAAAACTGTTCAACACGCAGATTCATATTCTGGTGGATTATCCGTGCAAGCCTTCTTTTTGCATTTGTTAAAGGGTTTTTTCCTGCACCCGGTGAGGCATTTGACATCACCGACCCACTGCAGGTAGGCGCAAATTTCCTTGCCACGTTCGTATGGGAAATTTTTATGCTGTTCCCTGAAAAAAGCACCTTCCGTTATGTGCCTTCGTCGGTACAGACCGTGCTTTCAATCGGAGTGTGGTGTGGTTCATTCGGCGGAAAATTCCTCAATCTTTATTATGATTCAAGGTGGTGGGATGTTGCTCTCCATTTCCTCGGCGGTGCGGCTTGTGTATTCTTCGGCTACGAACTCGCCTGTGCAATTCTCCGTTGCAAAAAATCCACGGCGCCCATGACACTTATCCTTCTTACATCCGTTGGCTTTTCATTCTTTGCGGCAACCTGCTGGGAAGTGTTTGAGTTCACATTCGACCAGGTTGCGGGTATGATGGGCGGTTATCCCGGCGATGCGCAGCACTGGTCATTGGAGCTTGCTCTGGGCACACCTAAGGAGCAGACCCTTTTCGACCCCATTGTTGATGCCCGCTGGCCCATTATGGACACAATGGCGGATATCGTGCTCAACACCGTTGGTGCGGCAATCGCATATCTTATCATCAAATTCAAGCCCTACCGCCATGCAGATGCAAACACACTAAAAGACATAAAGAAAGAAACTGTTGCAAAATAACATATACCCCCGAAAATCCGTGTGGACTTTCGGGGGATTTTTTATGATTTGTATTCAAAGGTCTGCTCTGCTTCAAGGGCTTTGAGATATCTGCGGCATTCTTCCTTTGCTTTTGCAAGGTCAAGGTCAAGATAATTTCCGCATTCTTTTCTTGTATTGCCGAAAACCTCGCCCTCATAAGCTATGATATCCGCAAGGATTTTCTTTGTTATTTCAAGAACTTTTGCATTATCCGCATTACGGACAAGCAGATAAAATCCCGTACGGCAGCCCATAGGTCCGAAGTAGATAACATCATCCTTTATTTCGGAATTTCTCACAAAGGTTGCAAACATATGCTCAACGGTGTGGGCGGTTGTTGTGTCCATAAAATCGCCGCCGTTGGGGATTCTTGTTCTCATATCATAGGTTGTGATATCGCCGTCAATGCGTGAAACGTAAATGCCTTCCGCAAGAAGGTCATGGTCAACTGTGAAGCTTGTTATTCTGTTCATTCCGATTTTCCTTTCTTCTTTTATGTAACGCTGTTATGAATGACCACAGAGGTAAAATATACAGGAATACTGCCGCCAGCACCGATGCGGTTGGTGCACCCGATGATGTAAGAGGCACCGCCGCTGCGATTGACCAGGGAACAAGCGGCGAAATAACAACCGCCGTATTTTCAAGGTTGATTGCCGCCGTGTTTTTATCCTTTTCAGCCCCGTCGCTCAGCTGATGGGTAAGGATGATTGCCAGCGTCTGGTTGCAGGAAATAAGCGAGGTCAGAACGGAGGTCACCATTGTTGCACCGAAAGGCGTGATTTTTCTGCCCAGCGACGATATTTTTTCTCTCATGGAATCCAGCAGACCCGTTGCGGCAAAAATACCCGAATATGCGGATGAAATGCATACAATCGCCGTTGCATTGAGCATTGAAACAAGTCCGCCGCCGTTCATCATATGCCTGAGTGCTTCCGTTTCTGCTTCATAGCCGAAAATCAGCGTTTTCAGTGCCTGAACAAGCTCCATATCCTGAACGGCAACGCCGATAACCGACGCTGAAACAAGGCTTGCCAGAAGCACGTATTTTGTTTTGACCCTGAAAAGTGAAAGTGCAAGAATCACAACCGCCGGGATTACCGTAAGGGGATGCAGGTTGAATTCCTGCGAAAAAAGAGCTTTGAGGTCGGGCACCGCACCCGAATCCCCTGCCGATATGCCCAGGGCAAGATAAATCACGCAGGTTACAGCGGTTGGTATTGCCGCCGTTCTGAACATATTTTTTATGTTTGTGAAAATATCGGTTTTTGTAAGCTCCGAAACAAGGAGTGCACTTGTTGAAACGGGCGAGCATCTGTCGCCCCAGAGAGCACCCGAAAGCATTGCACCGCCCACAATAACGGGATTCATTCCCATTGATTTTGCCATTGTCATACAGATAACACCCATTGTTGCCGATGTACCGAAGGACGTGCCCATAAGGAACGAAACAAAAGCGTTGAGAATAAAGGTCATCAGCACAAAAACCTGAGGATTGATAAGCTCCGAGGCAGAGCTGATAATGAATGCAATGGTGCCCGATTCACGCCAGGATGCGGTCAGTAAACCGATAAGCAGAAAGTTTATGAGAATATTTTTCGAGGTTTTGATTCCGTCAAAAATCATTCTGAATATTGACTTGAAGGTATGCTTTTTTATTTTCGCATATGCACTGAAAACAACAAGCCCCACACCCAACGCATAAAGCACCGATATGTCAAATATCACGCAAACCAGAAGTGCAAGGCAAAACAGTGCGAGAGAAAGAAATTCCACTCAATCACCCGATTAAAATAAAACTGCAAACGATTATATACCATTCCGCAGTTTTTTTCAAGTGTGACGTAAAACCGAATAAAAACACAAAAATCAGCCCAATATGTAAAATGTTACTAAAAAGGTGCTGTAAAAATTTTATATATTTTCTCAAATATGTATGGAAATTTGGTAAAGTATCTGTTATAATTTGAAATGGCTCATTCCCACCACGGGAATTTGCCGTATTAACTATGTTTATTATATTTTACGGAGGTAGATACCAATGGCTTACAAGTACGTTTATTTGTTCTCCGAAGGCGACGCTTCAATGCGTAACACCCTCGGCGGCAAAGGCGCAAACCTTGCAGAAATGACAAAGATCGGTCTTCCCGTTCCTCAGGGCTTCACAATCTCAACTGAAGCTTGCACAAAGTACTATGAAGACGGCAAGAAGATCAACGATGAAATCCAGGCTCAGATCATGGAATACATCGTTAAGATGGAAGAAATCACCGGCAAAAAGTTCGGCGACAAGGAGAATCCCCTCCTCGTTTCAGTTCGTTCAGGTGCCCGTGCATCAATGCCCGGTATGATGGACACAATCCTCAACCTCGGTCTTAATGAAGAAGTTGTAGAAGCTATCTCAGCTAAGAGCGGCAACCCCCGTTGGGCTTGGGACTGCTACAGAAGATTCATTCAGATGTACTCCGACGTTGTTATGGAAGTTGGTAAGAAGTACTTCGAAGAACTCATCGACGAGATGAAGGCTGAGAAGGGCGTTACTCAGGACGTTGAGCTTACTGCTGAAGACCTTAAGGTTCTCGCAGGTCAGTTCAAGGCTGAATACAAGAGCAAGATCGGCAAGGATTTCCCCTCAGATCCCAAAGAGCAGCTTATGGGCGCTGTTGAGGCTGTTTTCCGTTCATGGGACAACCCCCGTGCTAACGTTTACCGCCGTGACAACGATATTCCCTACTCATGGGGTACAGCAGTTAACGTTCAGATGATGGCATTCGGCAACATGGGCGACAACTGCGGTACAGGCGTTGCTTTCACACGTGACCCCGCAACAGGCGAAAAGGGTCTTATGGGTGAGTTCCTCACAAACGCACAGGGCGAAGACGTTGTTGCCGGCGTTCGTACTCCCATGCCCATCGCTGAGATGGCTGAGAAGTTCCCCGCAGCATTCGAGGAATTCAACAAGGTTTGTGCTATCCTTGAAGACCATTACAGAGATATGCAGGATATGGAGTTCACTGTTGAAGACGGCAAGCTCTATATGCTCCAGACAAGAAACGGTAAGAGAACAGCTAAGGCTGCTCTTAAAATCGCTTGTGACCTCGTTGACGAAGGTATGATTGACGAGAAGCAGGCTGTTGCTATGATCGACCCCAGAAACCTTGACACTCTCCTTCATCCTCAGTTTGATGCTAAGGTTCTCAAGGCTTCAACTCCCGCAGGTAAGGGTCTCGGCGCATCACCCGGTGCTGCTTGCGGTAAGGTTGTATTCACAGCTGAAGACGCTGTTGAATGGAACGAAAGAGGCGAAAAGGTTGTTCTTGTTCGTCTTGAAACATCACCCGAAGATATCACCGGTATGAAGGCTGCTCAGGGTATCCTTACAGTTCGCGGCGGTATGACTTCACACGCAGCCGTTGTTGCTCGTGGTATGGGTACTTGCTGCGTATCAGGTTGCGGCGAAATCAACATGGACGAAGAAAACAAGAAGTTCACTCTTGCTGGCAAGACCTACAACGAAGGTGACTACATTTCAATCGACGGTTCAACAGGTAACATCTACGACGGCATCATCCCCACAGTTGACGCTGAAATCGCAGGCGAATTCGGCAGAATCATGGCTTGGGCTGATCAGTTCAGAACTCTTAAAGTTCGTACAAACGCAGATACACCCGCTGACGCTAAGAAGGCTCGTGAGCTCGGCGCAGAAGGCATCGGCCTTTGCCGTACAGAGCATATGTTCTTTGAAGCAGACAGAATCGCTGCATTCCGTGAGATGATCTGTGCAGATACAGTTGAAGAGAGAGAAGCAGCTCTCGATAAGATTCTTCCCTATCAGCAGGGCGACTTCGAAGCTCTCTATGAAGCTCTCGAAGGCAACCCCGTAACAATCCGTTTCCTTGATCCTCCTCTCCACGAGTTCGTTCCCACAGAGGAAGCTGACATCGCAGCTCTTGCAGCAGCACAGGGCAAGTCAGTTGAAGACATCAAGGCTATCATCACAGGTCTCCACGAGTTCAACCCCATGATGGGTCACAGAGGCTGCCGTCTTACAGTAACATATCCTGAAATCGCAGCAATGCAGACCAAGGCTGTTATCCGTGCAGCTATCAACGTTAAGAAGGCTCATGCAGACTGGAACCTTGTTCCCGAAATCATGATTCCCCTTGTTGGCGAAGTTAAGGAACTTAAATACGTTAAGGATATCGTTGTTAAGACTGCTGATGCTGAAATCGCAGCAGCAGGTGCTGACCTCAAATATGAAGTTGGTACAATGATCGAAATCCCCAGAGCTTGCATCACAGCAGACGAAATCGCTAAGGAAGCTGAATTCTTCTGCTTCGGTACAAACGATCTTACTCAGATGACATTCGGTTTCAGCCGTGATGACGCAGGTAAGTTCCTCAATGCATACTATGATACAAAGATCTACGAGTTCGATCCCTTTGCAAAGCTTGACCAGAACGGCGTTGGCGCTCTTATGGAAATGGCAGTTGCAAAGGGCAAGGCAAGCGGCAAGAACCTTCACTACGGTATCTGCGGCGAGCACGGCGGCGATCCCTCATCAGTAGAGTTCTGCCACAAGATCGGCCTCAACTACGTATCATGCTCACCCTTCCGTGTTCCCATCGCTCGCCTCGCAGCAGCTCAGGCAGCTATTGCCGATGGCAGGAAGTAATCTTCACTAAGTTCGCCGAATTCACTCTGACGATTGAGGATGCACAGGAATATGTCTATTCCATATCCCCAACAAAGCGTGTAAGAGGCTGGCGAGATATTGAAGTAAAACTCTATATTTAAAATGAACTCCTCATCGAGCAATCGGTGAGGAGTTTTTGTGTTTTGAGGCTTTATTTATATTTTTGAATATGTTATACTTTTTAGTAGGTTATATCAATTCTATTAATTTACAGAAAGAATGATGTATGTGAAAAAGAAAGCCAAAAAGAAAGAAATGATTTTTAAATCTGTTGATTCCTTGCAGCAGATTGTTAATGTAGTAAATGAAGCGGCATCTGCATTAAATGACTCTAAACGCACAATAAAAGAAAGCGCGATTCCAGAAGTTTTAGCAGGAGCTTTAGGAGCAGGTATAGGTGGAGTAGGCTCTTTTGCGGCACTGTATGGTTTAGGTGTTGTCGGTTTATCTGCGGCTGGAATTACATCTGGATTAGCGACAGCAGGTGCAATTGTTGGTGGCGGTATGGTTGCCGGTATTTTTGTTTTAGCAGCACCTATTGCAGGACTTGCTGCAACAGGTGTGGGTGTTGCGATTCACTTAAAAAACAAACAGTTAAAGCAAGAAAAAGAACGCTTATATAAGGAAGTATTGCTTAAACACGAAGCCATTATTAAAGCACTTAAAGAAGAAGTAAATGCAACAAAAGAAAGACTTGATTATTTGCAAAGTCTTAATATACTCCTTCAACAGGCAATTAAAGATTTAAAGGCTGATATAGATGCTGCGTAAAGAGGTGCTTATATGAAATTAAAAACAGTAATCTCTGAAATTGATTTCAATAAAATTATCGGTGCAGTAGGTAAATCATTCAATCAGTTTGTAGGTTTTTGTAAAAAACATAAGGTAGAAGTTACACTTTCTTCTCTTTTAATGTTCTTGGGGGCCGATGATCTCTATCAAAGACATGCAAGAAGAAAAGACCAAAAGCAATATATTAAAACATCCGAAAAATCAAAAAAAGTAATGATACAACATGAGTCTGAAATACAATCTTTAAAAAATCAAATTTCAGAGATTTTGCCTCAAGAAGTTGATAATGCGAATTCTTTAAGTTTTTCAGAGGAGGAAAAGTCTGTTGAGTAAAAATAAATATTCCAAATTCGAAAAAGAGATGAATGCAGTTTTGCATCATCAAGATAAAGAGTTAGCTCAGTTACAAAAGACCATCTCTGAAATTAAAAATAAAACTGAGGAACATATTGTAGAAAGAACTCTTATTGAGGCTGGCTATGATTTGCCGGAAAAGGCAATTCATAATACAAGGAACAAAAGAACAGCAGAAAAGATGGATTGGGATGTTTTACGAAATAATGCAGTTGATGAATTCGGTTTGAATTGCGAATTGGACGATCTTTTTACAGAAGAAGAATTACAAGAAAATAAGTTGTATATAAAGCAACTTAATAGTGAATATAATATGATTCACCATCTTGATAAATATGATATAATGATTTCGGTTTTTGCTGGTTTGATTAGTGCTGCCGTTGATATATTATTGGTGGGTATACCACAAAAAACAACAGAAGGTTTGAAAGCTGCGCCTTTATCAAATTATATTAGGGACTATTTTGATAAGAAATTTCCGGAAGAAGAAATGCAAAAACTTGCAAATTCTAAAAAAAGCAAAGTTCCGTATGATGCTCAGGACAACAGGAATACACCAATTCATGTTGAAGGACTGTCTGCATATTATCACAGATTATTGCAATTAGGCCATGATCCTATCCTTGGATTTGTTTTTGGAGTAGCTGATATATTAACAGGAAATATGACAACTATTGATAAGATGGGCAAGTTTTGTTCTCAGTTCATGGAAAACTATGAAGGAAGAAGAGAAAGCACAATTTTTGCAGCAATAGCCAAACAATTCTGTCATTTGAAATCAGATATTACCACATCAATGGGATTGCCGGCACCCTTTATGAGTTTGTTTAATTTCCTGCAATTCGGTAGTATAGGAGAAGAAGAACAAACAATAGCTGAAATAGTGCAGGGAATGTACTATGAAGGATATGATTTTATTCACTTCTGCTCTATGTCAATCCCCTCTATGTTAAATGAAGTAATCGTCAGATTAGGATATGCTATTAAAAGAAAAAAAGAGGGGTGCTCAAATAAAGAAGCTATACCGTATTCATTAAATAGAGAAACACACCCAAAACTTGCTACTATGCTATTTATTTCACATTCACTTGCAACAGCAGCAAATGCAGGTAAGGTGTATTTTTCACAAAATCCTGTAGCAATAAACTATCCGCAATGGATATATTTTGCTAGGTATTCATATAAACAGCTTAAATGGAGCTTGGTTCAGAAGCCTATATTGAGGGATTCTTATGTTATGGGTAAAATTAACGATGAGTTTGACGAATTAGTAAAGATGGTTGATGAAGGATATAACGACTTCTTTGGAACAAATTTAGTTGTTCTTTAAATAGATATTCTAAAAATAAAAATCTAATAATCCACACATTCGACAAAACACAGACCTCCTTGTAAAATGGTATTACCAAATACAAGGAGGTCAATTTTAATGTTCAGCAAGAAAACCAAACTGAAGCTCACGGACTTTGAGTGTAACCTGTTAATCAACGGAATGAACGAGTTCCGAAATATGCTTCTCTCGGATGGTATCCCCACAGAAGATGTTGACGAACTGCTCCTGAAAATCATCACCAAATCTGAAAGGTAGGAGGTGATACTATGGCTGACTTCATTGAAGATTTTTATTACGGAAACATCGAGCCACAGGAGTGCACTACAAATTTGACGGCAAAGGTTAAAAAGAGCCTCAGCGAGCTTGCCGGCAAAGAGGAGCAGCTGACATCAATCCTCACTGATAAGGAGCAGGAGCTTTTCACCGACTATGTAGCAACCTACATCAAGTTTTCAAGCCTCTGCAACGCAGACAGCTTCACCGTCGGCTTCAGGCTCGGAGCAAGATTCACATACGACACTTTTATTGACAACAAGAAAGGATGAAATTTATGGCTAACATTACATACAGACAAGTCGCAGATTATATGATACCCAACCTCACACTTCCAACCGAAGAATCAGCCGTCCGCCTCGGCAAATGGGGTATGCTGCATAAGGACTATCTACAAAAACACAACCCCGTTCTCTTCACCACTCTCCTTACCCAAGGCAAGCTCTATCAACACTGTGCAGAGATTGACACCCAAGCACAGCAGATGTTCAACACCCTCGTATCTCAAATGATAAAAACTGAAAACATCACCGAACAACTCAAATCCCAAAACCAACTCGAATGGGTACAGCGAATGAATAGCATTGACGAAAGAGCAAGTGAAATAGTGTATGCAGAATTGATATATACATAAGTTGGATTTGGATTTCGTGGTAAAAATTAAGGCGGAGAGGTTACACTCTCCGCTGTTATTTATTATTTAAACCACTTCGATTTTCCCATGGTCTTCTGTTTTATAAAATTCATAGTTTGGTGGTTTGATTTTATCTTTTAATTGCTCGATATCAGATAATGGCACAAACTCCAAACCTTGCTCTTTTTGGAATTTGTTAAACCCATCGTTACCAAATATTTTGATTATATTAGCAATATAATCATCTTTGCAATTGGCATCATAATATGTAACATATATTTCTTTTGCATGCAGAAACATATCGGATATTATATCTTTATCAGTTTCATCTAGGGAATGTCCAATAGTAATTACTCGATACTCTGTGTTGGTTCCAATTGTTTCTCGATACCACTTAATGTATTCTATTGCACTTCCGAAGACCTCCCGTTGATAATATTTTTTGAATTTAATCAATGATGTATCATTTGTACCTCTATCATCAGCCTCGTTTGGATTAACGCCTAAAACTATGTTAGCGTTCTTTGTGCTTCCATGAATATGATAAGCAAATTTATTAAAATAAAACCGTTCCAGTGTATTAGTGTAATTAAAAGAAATAGCATTATTAGCCATGTTTAATAAGTCGATTCTTTGTTCGCTTGTGCAACGATCTTTGTGAATCAAATCAAATGCACTCTCTACAAAACAACTTAAATATAAACTTAATGCTTTGCTGAAATTAATAAGATGGTTGTAAAGTTCTGTAAAAATCATCTTTTTATCGACAATAAAAATATTAGAATTATGAGGATATTCCTTCAAATAGTTATCTTTAATATCAAAATCATCACCGGGACATATTTCTGTATCATCCTCTACATCAATAAAGAATTTAAAGAAAGAAAAAATAAATGGTGATAACGTATCCTCTCTCGAAAAATATACTGTATTACTATCTTCGTCAATATTGTAATCAAGTTTAGCAATCACCATTGATATTTCTTTTTCAAAATCAATCCATCCGGCATCTGTATCTAGGGTTTTTAAAAAGTAATTAAACCATAAATTTTCTCGCAAAAGGTCGGTGATTTCACCAGCTTTTTCAAAAGGTATTTCAATAGAATCAAACGCTTCTTTATGAGCCTGATAACACATTTGTATATTCGCACTTTTAATACACTTTTCAAAAATCTTTCCTGTATTAAGTGGCGCTTTTAAAGTGTTACTTGTTAAATATTCTGCCACGCACATAAAGTCAAGATATTTTGTTGGAAGTTTGTGATGTAAATCAAACCCATTTCCAATTAAAAATACATTTTTCATTATATCACTTTATCTCCTGTTCCAAGTCCTCGAACAAATCACTATCAAAAAACTCTCTGATGCTGATTTCAAGACCGTCGCAAATCTTTTTGATTGAAACAACGCCGGGATTCTTGCTCTTCTCATTAAGCATACTGTAAATTGTCGAGGGGGAAACTCCTGAGATGTTTGCAAGTGCGTTAATTGCAATGTTTCTTTCATTGCAAAGTTCAAGTATTCTCTTTTCAACCGCTTCCTTAATATTCATATCTATACCACCTTTACGATATATCGCTAATATAAGTTTAATAAAATCTGCGATAAATCGTGTGGGACATATCGCATATTTATAATTCTTGTGCTATAATTGCGATATATCCCATATTGAGAGGTGGTATTTTATGGTTTGTACCTTCTTTGGTCACAAGGACACACCAAAAGAAATAGAGCCGACCCTGAGGTCGACTCTTATAGATTTGATTGAAAATAAAAATGTAACTGCGTTTTATGTAGGCAACAACGGCAACTTTGATACAATGGTACGCCATCAGCTTGAAGATTTATCTCGAACCTACCCAATAACCTATAGTGTAGTTTTAGCCTACCTCCCAACTGAGAAAAGCAAGTATGACAACTTAACAAACACCATCTACCCCGAAGGCCTTGAAACCGTACCCAAACGCTTCGCAATCTCTTGGCGGAACAAGTGGATGATACAGCAGTCGGATCTTGTTGTGACGTATGTTACTCGCACTTATGGCGGTGCGGCACAGTTTAAAGAAATGGCGGATATGAAAAAGAAAATCGTCATAAACATAGAAATAGATAAAAATGAATATTTAAGTCATAATAAGACTACAATTTAATTATTAGTACGAGGAGATTTATATGTGTGGCATTATAATTGAATGTAACGATATGAAACACCTGTTGTTAAGTGAAAATGTTTTATCTGATCACCAAGTATTTAATATCGTATCATTATTCAAAGATGCAAACGATATTGATAATGTGACAGAAAAGGTTTTTGATAATTTAGGAATCAGCCTAAAGAGAATCCCAATAATTGCAGAAATAAAGAAAAATCACTCATAAATTGTTATATAATTCTTAGTTAAATATTCTTTATTAGCTTCAAATGATTTTGCATTGTAACCACAGGCAGTACAAGTTTGTATTATCTTAATACAAAAACTATTAACCATTGCTTCAGTAAGAGATAATATTTTTTCTCCATCATCACCTGATTTGGTATAAATAGCTACCCACTTGTCTTCAATATTTAAAGGCTGTTCTGGTTTAAAATCATCGATATTAAAAATCCAATGATCTTTTTGAGTAACCCAAGCTGCACCGATTTCCATTAATTCGCCCCAACTTGCAGATGGATTTTGAGGATCTACATTTAAAACATTTTTGCTTGTTACAAAAAGCACGTAAATCATTTCCGTGGATGCACTATTGATAAAAAACTTTTGAAGATAACCGTATATATCTTTTTCAGGGAGATTGGTTTCAGGATCGGGACCATTTGAATATATTATATCTTCTTTAGGTACCCCATTAAACAGTAGCATCTTGTATATAGTATCCGCTACAAGTTTATCTTTTAGTGTTTGGCTAATCATTATTTTCTTTTTGTTCGCATCTACTGTTGATTTAAAACCTAACAATGGTTTCATAGCTTCAATTTCATCTGATACTGCACGGGCTATTGAAATTTCTCCGTCAGGATGCGAAATTTTCTTGGTGATGTTTTCTGTTATTTTTTTGGTGGTAGATTCTAATTGTTCTCTTAATTTAGCTTCTTCAGCAGCTCTCAGTGCTTGCTTTTGAGCCTCCTTTTTTGTTCTTTCCGCAACAGCGAATGTTTCGTGTGCTTTAACTATTTTGTCGGTAATTTCTCTGATGTATTTTAAGGCAACCGTCCATCTCGGATCATTCTCGTTATAGCCTTGTCTGTTAGTACCTGCCATATCGGGAAAATTCGGTGCCTCAAAAGCATCTATATAAAGGTTTCCGACAATGTAACTTTCGTAAACCCTATTCTTGCTAATTATTGACAAAACATTTCTTAATCCCATTTTATTATGTGCAAATATTGCCAAATAGTTATCGGAGAATTCATTGATCTCTTTTTTCATACCACGAGTTGTCTTATAGGTTCCTATCCACCCATAAATTCGTACAGTAATATTCTCCAATTCGCCTTTTGAATTTAACATCTCAATAGTTTCTGAAAAAGCATCCAAATGGTCTTTTTGTAAATTAGGTTCATCGGTAGCTAAAGAGTTTTCTAAATATTTTTTTTCGTCACCTATAGAAATGAAAGATGCAAGACGAGTGATCGCATCTTTTTCATCTGGAATAAGTGTTTTTTCCACACCATGAAAAATCACATGAATTTTGAAATTATCAATATCGTTAGGAAATATTTTTGCTAAATTTTTCAAAACAGTATCATGTAACTTAGGAATAGAAACTTTAGGATTTTCCATAATAATTGCAGTGCCATGGTCTTTTATCTTTTTTAACGAAAACTCCGATTTGTCAAGAATTTTAAGTTTTTCGTCATCACGCTCAATTCTATTGGGAATAAAAACACCTATACAATTATTATTTTGAACCGTAATAAGCTTGAAACCATTTGAAATAGAAAGAGCGGCTAATTTTCCAACACCTTTTCTTCCCATTTTTAATCGTCGTTTAGAAATGGTTCTTGCATTTTCTTCAGAAGTACGAGATTCTCCACCAACCAAAAGATATTTGTCATCCAAATTATCGGCATCCATTCCTGAACCGTCATCTTCTACGCGTATTTCGTTATCATCTATAAAAACATATACATTTTCAGCATCTGCATCATATGAATTTGCTATGAGTTCTGCTAAAACGAAATACATGTTTGTATACAGATCTTTACTTAACAACTCAAGCATACGGGGACTAACTTTTAATTTAAATTCTCTATCCATATTCATACCTCTACATTATGTAATCTAAGATGTTCAACGATGCTATCACCAATAATTTCACCCAATCTTACTGGTACCGCATTGCCGATATGTCTTGCCACATCCCCAAAAACAAATGGTTGTTCTGGGTTAATAAAATTGTAGTTTCTTGGAAATGTTTGAAGCAATGCGCCTTCCCTCAAAGAAAGAGCTCTATCTTGCTCAGGATGACCGTATCTTCCTGTACCATAACTGAAAAATTGAGTCGTTATGGTTGGGCCAATCTGTTCCCATGTCATTCTGCCATAAACTGAACTATATGTTTGACCACTATCTCTTCTGTGGCAAGCACATCGAAGATCTTCCGGCCAATCACGCCACGTTCCGCCAGGAACAGATGCTCGTATTCTGCGTAGATTTATATCTGTTAATGCTGAAGAACGATGCATGGGGTCGTTAGGATCTACGGCTCCTGCTGCTAATTCAGGAAGATTGCCAATAAAATCTCTAACGTGTACATCTTGAGGATTGTGTGTTGGAGCTATAATATCAATCGGACCAAGCAAAGAAGCAACGAGCACAAAACGTCTTCTTGTTTGTGGTATACCATAATTAGGACAAAACACAACCTGTGCTGAAACATGATAACCATTCCTATCAAGTATGTCGAGAAAGGTATTGTAAACATCTGTTTCTCTGATTTTAGGAACATTCTCCATAGATATGATGGTAGGATGAACCTCTTCAATGAGACGACCAAATTCTAATAATAAGTCATATTTTTCATCTTGCTCGTTAGCATCCCGAAGCTTAAATCTCATTTGTGAAAACGGTTGACACGGTGCACATCCAACTAACACTCTAACTGCATTTTCGTCATATAATCCTTGTATTTCTGCGCCGGTAACTTCTCTGATATTTCTAAGATTATATTCGACATTGTTGTTGTGCTCATATGTAAATTGACATGTAGGGTCAATGTCAAAGCCTGCAATTACATTTAACCCTGCATCAAGCAAACCTCGAGTTAACCCGCCTACACCACAAAATAAATCAACAACTTGAACTGGCATTTTATCTCTCCCTAATAGTTCTTTTTGTGAAATATATATCCTTAATCTTTTTTATCCATTTTAGAAATTATAATATTATTAAGATCATCACAAAACTTTTGATTTTCGTTTAATTGTTTTATTAGATTCTTTTTTCTTGCTTTATATTCTTCCCATTTTTCTTTCCCGACGAGTTTTTCGTAATTGATTGGTTTTGATATTCTTTGCTCATAGGATGAAATGATTTCAAAACGATGCCGAATATCTTCATCTGTTAAGCCGCGTGCCTGGAGTCGTTTTAAGTTTTTGGGGCTGTTATACCATACAGAAAAATCTTTTGCTCCCTTTGAACTGTTACAAGCTTGGCAACAAGGCACTAGGTTATTAATCTCTGTAATATATCCTGTTGGCAATCCATCCCTTACCAAAGGTTTTAAATGATCTCTTCCGTTTCCATCACCCAAACAATAGGCACACTGCCCTTCTTTTATATCAAGCAACTCATAGAAATGTTCAATTTCAGTTTCAGTTGGATAAATATAAGGAGTAATTGATATAGCAAAAGCATTACTTATAGTGGAACTTCTACCTTTTAAATTTGATTTTGTAGGCATCTTGAACTTTACTTTTGCCATACTCTCACTCCTGTGTTCTTATTTTAGTTTTTATTTCTACAACCATAGCCATCAAAATAGGCACAATTACACTATTTCCGCACTGTTTATACTGCTCCTTTTGCGACACTGTGTTAGGAAAAGAATATTCTTTAGGAAATCCCATAAGAGCAAGACACTCCTGCGGTGTAATCTTTCTGATTCCGTAATTATCCTTTATAAAAGGAACTCTGTCTCGCCAGGTTCCCATATTAGCTTTAAGTGTAAAACATATTCCGTCTTTACTCTTCTGAATACCGTAATCCGAAAAACGGTATATTTGCTCTTCGTCCGTTATGGCGGGGAGCAATTTTTTGTATTGATAAGAATCGGGTGAAAGATAATATAAATCATCAGCTTTAACCGTCTTATCAATAACATCAAAGATATGCTTTGTAAGCTCACATTTTTCAGGGAACCTGAACTTATCACACGCTTCCTTCGACTTGAAAGCAATAATATAAGTTCTTGTTCTGTGTTGAGGTACACCGTAATCACATGCATCAGCGATGAGATATCTTATAAAATAATCTCTGCTTGCCAGCTCATTGTGAATCTCATTGAATGTCTTTCCGTTATCGTGTTCGGTGAGATTTGCAACATTTTCCAAGAAAATAATCTGCGGTTGCAGTTCATCTGCAATTCGCATTATCTCAAAGAACAGATTACCTCTTGAATCTTTGAAGCCTTTTTGATTACCGCACACCGAAAACGACTGACACGGGAAACCTGCAGTTAATACATCGACTTTTTCAAGTGCTTTCGCATCAAGGTTTCTTATATCGCCCTCAATAAGTTTAGTGTTCGGGAAATTGTGTCTGTATGTTTTGCAAGCGGCAGCATCGATCTCATTAGCCCACGCAATTTCAAAACCTGCCTGTTCAAAAGCTAAATCAATACCACCTATACCTGCAAATAAACTTCCGACTTTTAACATATCCGATTACTTAATAAATCTGACTTGTAAATTAAGCTTGATGTAATACTTGCCGTTTTCTTTGTAAATGTCACCGAACTGATGACGGCTTGTACTTGCAGTTTCAAACTTTGTGTTATTTACAAGATAATCCTCAAATTCGTTGCGATTAAACAGGTGATAGCATAAAACTTCACCGTCTTCTCTTACGATAATGTATCCGCCCGTAGCATCTGCTTTTCCGTTCCACGGAGTTGAAGGCAGCATGCCGAGTGCACATTCCGTAAGCAGTTTCTTGAATTTGTATTCATAGAACGGCTGTCCGTTTACAAGATTAAAGTTAAGCGGATTCTTTTCCGAAACATTAGCAAGTGAAACAGCTACCTTGTTGATACCGCTTGAATAATAGTCAACCAGCATATATGCACAGATCTCCGGCAAGCTTCCGTCAAGAAGCAAAAGGTTACTTTCAAAAACACCGTGGTCTGCTTTTATAAATTTCAGACTGCAGTTTTGAGTCTGTAAATAATTAAATCTGTCCTTAAATTTCTTTGAACAGGTGTTGAAGTTTTCAGCTACGCTGTCATCAATGCTTCCGACAACTTCATACAAGAAATTAGTTGTTTTACCGGCATTGATTAGGGTTGAAGCACCGCCTAATCTTGATTTAATGCTGAATCCCTGAACAGATTCAATTCCTGAGTTGATATCATGAATTTTCATTCTGATATCAGCCTTATCTGTTGATTTTGCTTTTAATGTATTGATGAAAATCTTATCTAAAAATGCTTCCGTATCTTCTAATACAAAAGTAGAAGTCTCTGCATTTACTATTTCCTGATATAACTTATCGGCAGCAGCTTTAAATTCGGTTTTATCTACCGTCAGAAGTATTTCTTCTGAGTCTGTTTTGATGATACTGATTTTGTTTTCGGTGTTGTCAATCCTGAAAGATAAATCACCGATATTCTCTGTTCTGATAATATTTAAAATGTTATAAAATACACCGTCGATTTTATTGAGGTCAGCGTCTGCAGCGTACAACTTTCCTATTTCAAGCAGTCTGAAAAGGACATAAATTTCGCTCCATTCACCTTTGTTACCTGACAATTTAGGCATTATCAAGCACCTCCTTGATTTTCTCGGCTATAGCTTCAATTACATTTACGGTTACGCTGTTGCCAAACTGTTTATAAAGATGAACATCGGCAAGGGGTAGTTTAAATGAATCAGGGAATCCCTGTAAACGAGCCCACTCTCTCGGTGTCATTTTACGAACACCTTTTTTATTAATTTCACCTTTTATATGCGTGGTAGGAGTAAGGTCCTTTTGACGTTCATCAATAATGAGGTTCCTTTCTCTGCCCATACCACCGCAAACAATAGCACCGGCAATGTCATCCCAAGCTCTGATTTCATAACCGAAACCATTACCCTTTGCGGCATGGCGAGCTTTATGATTTTTCAGTGTCTGAAGATATGTTTCGCTAAGATAATACTTTGCAGGAACAGCTTCTTCTTCAATAATGTCTCTGATTCTCTTGGTGTCATCCGTTGTTGTAGGAAAACGGAAATTATCGGGAGCTATATCATTTCTGAAAGCTACGAGATATATTCTTTCTCGGTTCTGAGGAACGCCAAAATTTTTGCTGTTTAACACTTGGCTGTAAACCGTATAACCCAAATCCTGAAAAGTTTTTGTTATAACTTTAAATGTTCTGCCTTTGTCATGAATTACAAGACCTTTAACATTTTCACAGAAGATAACTTTAGGTTTATGATGTTCACAAATGCGAGCTACATCCATAAACAATGTACCTCTGCATAAGCCTTTATAATTATCTTCAAAGCCTTTTCTCTGACCTGCGAGGCTGAAAGCCTGACAAGGGAAGCCTGCAAGACAGATGTCGAAAGACGGTATATCTTTTTCTTTTATTTGAGTTATATCACCGGCAATTTCGAAATTATCGGTAAAATTCGCCTTATAAGTTTTTTGAGCACATTCATCCCATTCACTTACAAAAACCGTTTCTATATTTTTGCCGAAGGCTTTGTCAAAGCCCAGACGTATTCCGCCTATACCGGCAAATAAATCTATTGATTTGTAAATTGGCATAGTTCCTTTTACCGCCTTTTCTATCACATCGGCACATTTGCCGGGATTCTTTTTTATGTCTTTGCCCCAAAATCTGAGAACGGTCCAACCGTCAGCTGTAAGTTTTTCGGTAACTTCAACATCTCGTTGCATATTGCGTTCGATTTTAGGTATCCAAAACTCTCTGCGAGATTTAATCTCATCTTTTTTATGTTCCCAGTCATACCCGTGCCAAAACTCACTATCACAAAAAACGGCAACCTTCTTCCCGATAAAAACAATATCGGGTTTCCCGAATACCTTTGAGGAGTTTTTGCGATAGCGTAAGCCTCTTTTCCACAATTCCTTGCGGAGAATTACTTCAATTTTTGAATCCTTGTTTTTTACCGCCTGCATATTTTTGCGGCGTTGTTCAGGGGTATGTCTGTCCATAATTCACCTGTTATTTATTGTTCAATAAACAGTTTGTACGTATCTAATTCAAGTGCATCTGCAATTTTCTGAATGTTATCCAAAGAGATACTTCTTCTGAAACACTCAATATCACTGATATATGTTCTGTGTAAACCGCAAAGCTCGGCAAACTTCTCTTGCGATACGCCTTTTTCTGTACGATATTTACGAACGTTACTGCCAAAAACTTTTAATATATCCACTTTATCACCTTCAAATAACATATATAATAATTGTACCGCACAGCATACAATGAGTCTACATACAATAAGTGTAGTTGAAAGATTGTGAAAGCAAAAAATAAGATCTTCGGTGATAACCGAAGATCTTGTCTATGTAATATTCAAAACTCTATTTACCTATCAACCACAACACCCAACCAATAACTGCCAACACAATCAGTGCAGTAGAACATCCTGTTCCACCACTTGAATTATTATTCTTACCACCACCTGAACCGCCACCGGAAGATGTCATTTTGAATGCATAAAAGTCACCAAGGTCAGACATTGTTTCAGCTCCTTTTCTTAAAAATCATATCCTGTTTCAATCAGCTTTTTTTTCATTTTATTGAGTGCTTTTCTGTAGTTCGAATCTGCTGTTGCGGGGGATGAAACTCTGTGGTCGAAGGCCAATTCGTCAAAGGTTTTAGGCTTTCGTGGCTTGTAGGTGGGATTGCCTTTGTAGTCAGGATTTTCATAATCGGGAACATCGGTTGAATAACATTCTCGGCAGAATGCAAGGTGCTCCGAAACCAAAGCTCGCTCACGATAATTGAGAGCTTCTTCAAATACATCCATCACAAGATTTGCATGCTCAAATTTAACACACAGAACATCAGGGCGGGAGCTATCATCAGAAGCAACCTCTTCACGGCTTTCTTCTCCGTCTTCGTCAGCATACTGCTTGTAAAACTCAATGAACTGTGTATTCTGCAAGCCTGAACGGATAATTTCTTCTGCTTTTTCCTTTGTTGTACCGATTTCCTTTGCTATTTTTTCCACTGTTTCGTTATCGGTTTTTTCTTCATTTTCGTAAAACAGGCGCATTGCTTTGCGGAGCCTTAAATCTTCATCAAAGCTCTGTACCGTAAAGCCCCGTCTCATTTTACGAATGTACTCGTGAACCTCACGCTTTGCCGTGTTTTCCTTGAATTTCACAAAAGGTATATCCCGTGAAAGGTCGTATTCCTGCAAGGCTTTCCACATACCTATGATGAAAGCCTGCTTCATATCCTGAAAATGACCGGGCATCGCATAGTTCTGCACCCAACCCATAACCTTTGTGTTGAGCGTATTTTCATAATAATGAAGAAACCACAGAAAGTATTTTTCATCCTTATCCTTGCAAAAAAGCTCAATATATTCCTGTAACTCCATTTTCGGCGGAGCAGGTGTTATTCTGTACATAACAAGATCCTGTTGCCATTCTCTCACGGGCGACACCTCCTTACTTCATTGATTTTGCCGTATCCTCATACAGCTTCTTCTTTTCCATATCCTTCGGATATTGGGTAAACTCATATTCTGTTTCTTCGACTGCACGGTACATTCTGTCTTCGGCCAGCCTTGTTGCTAACTCTGCAAACTCAGGTGTGATTTTGCCTCTGCTTTTATCTACACGAATTGAACCGCAACGGTTTCTGTATATTCTGAGTGCCGGGTCGTTTTCGCATCTTTCTTTCAGGTTTATATATGCCGCATATCTTCTGCAGGTGACCCGTTTACCCTTGTACTTGAAAGGTGCATAGCCATTGCAATATTTTTGCCGTCTTGCCGTCAGCATAAGAAAATGCTTCTTGCAGATTTCACATTGCCTCGGATAATGTCCGTACTGTATTCCCTCAAACAAATCCGTAACAATAAAGCTGTAGAAGCTGTTAAAATACAGCCTTCGGGCGACAAGGCTTTCCGATGTGTATTCCGTGTTCGTTGGAATAACCTTTTCACCGAAAATATCGGTGGCAAGTTGCGACAGATGTTCTTTGCTGAATTTCTCCAATTCATCGAGTCTTAACACAAACCTTCTGAGCTTATTGAACGCAAGAGTAATATCATCACCGAGGTTATCGTAAAAGCCGAGAGTTGTGTTTACCTCGTTCAGCAGCTTTTCTGCCTTAGTGAAAAAGTCTTTATCGTATTCAGACGGCAGAATTCCGAGGATAATATATTCCTCTTTGATATTCTGCACCTTGCCTTTACGACGGAAGTATTCACTTAATATTTCTGCATTTTCATAGGTGAAAAGCTTTGCAATTCTTTCCTTTTCTTGGCCAATGTCAATCAGATTAAAGGGCTTGAGCTTCGGCAGGGCAGTAAATATATTGTTGATTACGGTTACAGCTTCAACAAAAAGTCGAGGGTTCAGATAGCCTTTGGAGAGCGTGTCTTCAAGCTCCCAATTCTCGGCTCTGAAAACAGATATTCTTGCAGCGGTATCGTCCTTGTAATACTGATTGAGCAGGTCAACCGCATATTGTCCCGCATCAACAGTTTTTGATGCGACGGTTACTTTACCGACACTGTAATCGGCATAAAAGAAGCCTTTATCATTCATCCTTTACCACCTCCTGACAAAAATTATATCATAGTCCATAGTCATTATACAAATTTTACTGTCCAATAAAACGGACTTTGCTCTGTGAAAGCGTGTTCCATAGGATTTGAGTAGTTTTATTGTCCGGAGAATAATAATTATTAAAATGGAGCATAATATAATAATGTTTATATATATTGACAAATTGCTACATTTCGTTTATAATTATAAACATTATAAGAGGTGATTAATATGGGGAAGAAAGCAGTAACGGTATTGCCGAGTACAGAGAAAATATTGGAAACAATGGGTGAACAGATTAAATTAGCCCGACTTCGCAGACAATTATCTGTAGAGCTTGTTGCAGAGAGAGCCGGAATAAGCCGTGCAACGCTTTGGAATGTTGAAAAAGGAAGTCCGTCTGTTGCTATAGGAATTTATGCTGCAGTTTTACATGCTCTTAATAATATGGATAAAGATTTATTGCTCGTTGCCAAGGATGATGAGTTTGGCAAAAAGATGCAGGATATGAATATGCAAGTAAAAAAGAGAGCTCCGAAGGGAGATAAATAATGGAAAAGAAGATTTTTGTATATGAGGATTTCAGCTCTGCGGAGCCTCATAAATTAGGCATTCTGTATGTGGATTCGCTTCGCGGTACAGAGCATTATTCATTTGAATATGATGAAGAGTGGTTGAGAAACACAAACTTCCGTTACCATCTTGACCCTGATCTTTCAATGTTTACGGGTAGGCAGTACACAACAAAACAGATTTTTGGGTTGTTTGCAGATGCTTCGCCTGACCGTTGGGGCAGAGTGCTTATGAAACGCCGTGAGGCAATACAGGCACGAAAAGAAGACAGAAAACCAAACAAGCTCTATGACAGCGATTTTTTGCTTGGGGTATATGACGAAACCCGAGTAGGAGCAATCAGATTCAAAGAAACAGAAGATGGTCCGTTTTTATCAGACGATAAAGAAACAGCCGCACCACCATGGGCAACTCTGCGTTCTTTAGAAGAAGCATCACGACAGTTTGAAAAGGATGAAAACATCCTGAATGAAAAGTGGCTCAAGCAATTATTGAAGCCCGGCTCGTCACTTGGCGGTGCAAGACCAAAAGCAACTGTTGAAGATGAAAAGGGTAACCTGTGGATTGCTAAATTCCCCTCTAAAAATGACGATTTCAATGTTGGTGCATGGGAAAAGGTCGTACATGATTTAGCAAGAATGTGTAAGTTAGATGTACCTGAATCAAAATTAGAAAAATTCTCAAAGGATGGAAGTACCTTTCTTGTTAAACGCTTTGACAGAGACGAAAAAAGGAGAATTCATTTTGCATCTGCTATGACGATGCTCGGTAAGAGTGACGGTGCATCAGGTGATGACGGTTCAAGCTATATTGATATTGTTGAATTCATAAAGTCCTACGGTGCATATCCCAAAGAGGATTTACTTGAGCTTTTTAAGCGTATAGTATTTAATATGGCTGTATCAAATACAGACGACCATCTGAGAAACCACGGCTTTATTCTGGCAGAAAAAGGATGGAAGCTGTCTCCGTTATATGATGTAAATCCTGTGCCTTACGGAGATACATTAGCCTTGAATGTTGACAGCTACGACAACAGTATTTCAATCGAGTTGGCTGTTGAAGCAGCAGAGTATTTTGATATAAAAAGTAATGATGCTGAAAGCATCGCTGAAGAAATTCTGTGTGTAGTAAGAAACAATTGGGAGCAACTCGCAATAAAATACGGAATCAATCGTGAACAGGTTGAAGAGATGCGCCCAGCATTTGATGTTTGTTATAAATAACAAATAAATATCATTATAATTGCAAACTACCTCGCAAGGAATAGTCATCCTGCGAGGTAGTTTTTTGTTTTATGGGATTTGAAGATAATTTTATAAAAAACTTTGTTTCGATTTTTGTTATGAAAGTTATATGTATGCTTAAAAGCCTTGATATATAAGGATTTGAGCCTTGTTTCGCACATCGTTTTTTACTGTTTCGTGATTCTGTATGATTTTCGATTTTTTCTACATTAAATAATCAGAGGAGGGAAATCAAAAGGTTATTCGTCTTTCGGCAAGCTGCTTAAAGAGATTAACACAGTAGTTTTCCGAATCACTAAACTATCAATAAAGGAGAATGTAAAAATGACACACGCTGAATATGAATATAAGTATCAGGAAGATCTGAAATACCTTTGGTATCTGCAGATTTCCGGCAGAGGAGATGAATATGCAACCGTCAGGAGGATTGTCTGCAAGGGTTGTGAACGGGTATATTTTACTCAGGTTCACTGTGTAAAGTTTTGTTATCACTGTCAGCAAGGCAATGTGGGTGCAATGTATGTAAAACGGAGAAAGAGTCTTGAAAGGCGTGAAAACACAGTATGTAAAAGCTGCGGTAATACTTTTACACCGAAGAGGTCAGGTGCGGTGTACTGCAGTAATGCTTGCAGACAAAAGGCCTATCGTGAGCGTGTTACGGAAGTAGTAAGTGACCCAAAAGATCACTTACTATAACTGTAACGACATTTCCCCAAGTGGCCATTTTGGCCATTTGGAATAACAGTAACGCAAAAAATTATGATTATGGTGTTACGGTTACAGTAATGGGTCAAAATGGCCCGTTACTACAACTGTAACGATGTTTGATTTGAGAACTGAGTGTTACACTCAAATCAAAGGGACAAAAAGACCCTTTGATTTTCCAATCGGTCAGATTTCGAGTTTTCAATCAGTCAGATTTCGGCTTTTCAATCGGTCTGATTTTTTATTTTTCGGCTCGCAATAGAAATTCAGGGAACAAACTGACTGCAAATAAGTGCAATTTGTTCCCTAAAAATGTTTGATTTTGATTTAAGCAATTCTGATTATTTGTTCGTAAAGCATAATGAAGTCACACATTATTTGTTTGTTGTCATGATAATGTCCGAAAAACCATTTTTTGAATTTAACCTTTTCATTAACGATATCAAAATACTCAGTTAACTCATCGGATTTATAACAACCACCTGAAAACATTGCGACAACTTGTTGGGGAGCGCAATGAGTGATTATAAAGTCAACTTCATAATTGTGTTCGGCAAGCGTATTTAATCCGAAGTTCATTTCTTCTTCGGTTGGCATTTCTTCTTTCCACCAAGAAATGTTGTTTACGCGAAACATCTTATTAGCTTTTGACCAACATTTATATTCTTTATTAAACTCTCTTTTTGTTTTAAAGTCAGCAGGGTCAAGAATGCCGTCATTAATATCGTGACTTTTTGCACCGCCAAAAGCAAATATCTTTTTATCGCAAATATCAAAAACATAGCCGCGCATCAGATGATAAATATTATCACGAATTTTGTGGGCTTTACCGCCGTGAAAATCAACAGTTTCAAACTCACTGTTCAGGCGTGTATAGTTTTCGTGGTTGCCATCAATAAAAAGTGTTGTGAACGGTTTGTCATTCAACCATTTCAACCAATAATTTTCTTCATTGTTATCATTCCACAAACCGAAATCACCACAAACAATTACAAAATCATCACGCGACATTTCTTTTTGTTCAGGAAATATTTTTGTAGAGAATTTAGTCCAATCGCCATGTGTATCGCCCGTGCAGTAAATCATAAATATATCTCCCTTCATTTTTCAATTGTATCACATATTTATAACGATTTTCAATTGTGTGGAAATATTTAATAACTGCCATCACCAATGCAGATTTCGGAATATGAATACAGCGTCAGATTTTTGGTGAAGGGTCGTTGTGACCCTTTTACCACTTTTATGCTCGTAAATTTCAAGAGACCAATGTGGTCACTTGAAATATTATCCGTTTTGGAGTTCCTAATAAAAATTTATGAAACAAACTGACTGTAAATAAGTACAATTCGTTCCCTAAAATATTTGATCTACAAATTGGAAATTATATGTTTAATTCTTTAACAATCTCTAATGCCCTAGATGATGCCAGAGCATCTGTTCCCATTTCTAAAAGTGCAGTTTTATCTACCCACTTATAGTCAACTGTTTCTCCATCTTGTAAAGTAACGGCATCTTTATCCCAATCAGTAATACATAAATATTCCACATAAAGAGAATGGTGTCCATCATGTATAATTCTTTTAAGCTCTTGCAAATTGCAAGATACGATGCCTGTTTCTTCTCGCAATTCTCTGACGGCACACTCCATTGGTGTTTCACCCTTCAATGCAGAACCGCCTGCCGTTAATTCCCACATTCCGCCTAAATGTTTTTCAAAATCTCTTTGCATAAGCAGATAGGTTCCGTCATTATGCTTAACAATTATTTCACACACTAAATGATACATACCATCAGGAACGGTTTTTCCCCTTACCAATGTAGCAGTCTCTATTTTGTTAAACTGCCTATCATATGCATCCCACATCTCGACCATAAAGCACCTCTCCAAATTGGATTTTATCGACGTATTAAAACACCTTTCATAAACTGTGTTTCATTATGTGTTTCGTATACTATTTCCTTTTCTTCTTCCGTGCATCCAATCAATATTTTAATTTCTGAATCTTTCTTCATTAAATCAACAATGCACATTATTGCATCAACCTTTTTCTCGCCGCTTCCAACCCACACATCTATTCCTGCACCATCCATAGAGTTTGTATCTTTCAAATATCCATAATCAACTCGATAAATGAAATCAGGATACTTGGGGTGTGAAGTCCCTTTTGGTCTATCAATTATTATTTCTGAAATATTCACCAATTCATCTAATGCGTTCCAAAATTCAATATTATGTTGCATCTTATCAATCCTCTACAAATTTCTATTTCCAGAACTAATTATACCATAACTAAACCACAACTTTCAACATAACCTGATTATACAATAACTGCCCCCACCAATGCAAATTTTGATATATGGATACTGCGTCACATTTTTTCAGTTTCACTATTTTTACATAGCACTCGTCAGATTATGACGGGTGTATTTTATATCCAAATTATATAAGAAAGGAGAAGTGCCTAATGCAAAAATTAAAACTTAACCCGCAGTTGTTTGAGAATGTATCAACACTGATTAAAACGCAGTGCTGTAACTGTCATGAAGATAACTGTCTGCTACTTGATGACGGCGATACACACATCTGCCCACAGCTCATAACACCAAGTCACATTGTCTGCAGATATTTTCTTGAGTCTGTACTGCCGGGTGATAAAACATTGCTGAAAAGAATAACCGAACTTTAAGACCGACTGATTTTAAGTTGGTCTTTTTTTTATCGGATTTTCTGTTCAGCCGATAGAAATTTTTCTTTGAACAAATCATCGTTCAGGGAAAATCTATCCGATAAAGTGCAAGAAACACGGAGCTTGGTCCGATAAAAATATGCCAAAAACAGGCGTATTGAAAATTTATGAAAGGAGGCAAGAGAGATGCCGAGAGTAAAAGAAACTCATTTATGGTTCGAAAACGGTGATGATGAAATTCAGGTTGAGAGCTATTGGAAGGACCTTAATGAAGCAATCTTTGATTTGCAGAAGACAGTTCCCGACGATGTAGTAATCATCGATGATGAAGAACCGGGTTTTCTTCGTGCGGCGGTTAAGCTTACAAGGCTCACATTCAGAACAATAAAACCGCAGTCTGAAAAAACCAAAAAGGCTTTTTCCGAAAACGGAAAGCGGAACAGTAAGAATCTTAAAAATCAGAAACGCAACTGATACGGAAGTTAATCTTATTTCCGGTCGGTATTAAAACGAGGACAAACCAATGCTTGAGTTTCCTATGTCCGAAGTTTAGCAAGCATTGGATTTGTATCCTCAAATCCGTAAAAACATCCGTTTTTACAACACAGAAAAAATATTATTTATAAGAAAGGAGAATTCCTATGAGTAAAAGAACAAGAGATATAGACTTTCATGTGTATCTCAGCAAAGAAGAAAATCAGATATTAGAAAATCTTTGCAGTAGATTAAGAGTAAACAGAAGCGTGCTTATCCGCGCTTTAATTCTCGGCAAAAGGTTGGTCGAGGCTCCGCCTGTTGACTATAAACAGTTTATTATTGAGCTTCGCAGAGTCGGTACTAACCTTAATCAGTTAACTGCAAAGGCTAATTCAATCGGATATATTGATGCTGATGAATGCAAAAATGTTCTGAATGAAGTCAGAAATCTTGAAGCAGATATCTCAAAATATTTCAAACCCGGTAAGGAAGCGAACCGAGAATGGCTGTAACAAGAATTTGGGCAGTCAGAAATAATCTTTCTCAGGTTGTTGATTACGCTTCAAATAAAAGTAAAACTGACTTATCAAAATATTCTGAACTGGTTTCTTCGCTTCACTATGCCGCTGACAAAGATAAAACAAATCTCGAAAACGAGCAAAGGCTACTTGTTGAAGGCATCAACTGTGATCCCGATATTGCTGCGCGACAGATGATTGATACAAAAGAAATGTATGGAAAGTTGGGAGGTATTGTTGCCTATCACGCATATATTTCTTTCAAGCCCGGTGAGGTTTCACCCGAAGAAGCACAGCAGGTTGCAATGAAAGTTGCAAATAAAATGTGGGGCAAGGATTATGAAATGATTGTTGCAACTCACCTTAATGCTAATTGTGTTCACTGTCATATAGTCATTAATTCTGTTTCAATGACTGACGGAAGAAAGATGAATGAAAACAAAGCTATGTATCAGCTTTTTAGAAAAACAAGTGATGCCGTCTGTCTTGAACACGGTTTATCTGTAATCGAAAAACCGAAAGGCAAACGCATACCTTATAACATTTACAAAGCGATGCAGAAAGGCATCAAAACAAAATACGATTATATGCGTGACGATATTGATTACGCAGTTGTGAGAAGTGCAAATGAAAAACAGTTCTTCAGAATAATGACTCAGAAGGGTTATTGGTTTGACAACGGAAAGATAGCTTACCGCAATGATGAGCACGCAGTGAAGCTCACAACCCTCGGTGAAATTTACACCTATGAAAAAATCAGAGAACGGATTTACTCTCAGGATAAATTTGCGGCAAACAACAATTTCAGAAATTATTTATATGCTAATGATTTTCTACAGAGACAAATCTTTGTTTTTAATTACCGAGGTTATGAATTCAAAGAATCAAGAGAATGTTACAGACATCCTGAGCATTTCAACCGAATGGTTTCTGATTTTACAAAACTGATTGTGGGCGGTGCCGTAATTGGTGCACCTGTTATTTCACTTTTATTTCTTGCCTTACTTTTTGCAGGGGCAATAGCCGAAAGAAATAACTGCAACCCGCATCCGTTTACACCTAAAATGAAATACTCGTCTCCGAGGATTGAATTTATGCAGGACCAGATTGACCTTGCAATAAATGAAAAGCTTTATGATTTTGCAGAGGTTGATAAGTTCATTTCAAAGACAGAGCTTCGTATTGAGGAGCTGAAAAGTCAGCGTAATAAAATCTACAATCAGATAAGAAGATGTAATGACCCGACGGCAAAGGAAGACCTTGTTGCCCGTCGGGATTCTTTTACGGCTGAAATCGGTGAACTTCGTGAAAAGCTGAAGCTTGCCAAAAGAATTATAAAAGACAGTCCCGGACTTGAGGAAAAGCTTGAAACGGAAAAGCAACTTATCCGTGAATGGTACTTCCCCGAAAGGCAAAGGAACAAAGAAAAAGATTATGAAGGGAGGTGATATGTATGCATCCTGAGGAGCTTTGCAGAATTATTGAAAGCAATGAAACTAATAACTCTGAAGAGAAGGAGTACGAGCGTGAAATGACATCGCACGAATATCTTGATATGTATTTCGGTACTAAATACTTTTCTAACAGAAAATTCTTAAGGCTTGTGCAAGAAGAACGCAGGCAGAGAAACGAAAGTAAAAGATTATATTATTATGGAGGAAAATAAATGAATAATAATTTGAAATCACCGGTAAATATTCCGGTAGAAAAAATCCGTCCCTTTGAGGGACACCCTTATAAGGTCTTAGACAATGAAGAGATGAACTATCTGATAGAAAGTATTCAGCAGAAGGGCGTTATCTCGCCGATTGTTGTAAGACCACTCGAAAACACAGACGATGAGTATGAGATAATCTCAGGTCATCGCCGACTCAGAGCATCAGTAAAAGCAGGGCTGGAAACAGTACCTGCTTTAATTTATGCCGTAAGCCGTGATGAAGCGGCAGTTATGCTCGTTGACAGTAATCTTCACAGAGAGCATATCTTACCGAGTGAAAAGGCGTTTGCTTACAAACTGAAATATGATGCATTAAAATCTCAGGGCAAAAGAACAGACCTAACTTTGAGACAAATTGTCCCAAAGTCAGATAGTAACAGAACATTGTCTGTAATTGGTGAAAGTATGGGAGATGGTTATAAAACGGTTGAGAGATATATCCGTCTTACAAACCTTATCCCCGAACTGCTTGAAATGATGGACGAAGATAAAATTGCTTTATCAGTCGGTGTTGAGCTTTCGTTCCTTGATGAGCAGATGCAGTATGACCTGCTTCGTGTAATTGAGGAGCTGGACTGCACACCCTCATATTCACAGGCGTGGCATATGCACAGGGATTTCAATGAAGGTACACTCACTATCGAAAGTATCGAAAACACACTTGCATCAGAAAAACCGAATCAGAAACCGATGTGCAAGGTGCCCATTGAAAAGCTGCAGAAAATCGCACCTAAGGTTAAGGATAAAGATTTTGAAGATTTTGTACTGAAGGCTTGCGAGCATTACTACAAATATCTTCAGCGACAGCGAAGCCGTGACCGTGACGCACGGTAATCCACACATTTGTATAGGAGGAATTGTATGAGTAAAATTGATATAAATGATTTAAGTAAAAATCCTGATTACTGTTTTGCGGCGCTGAAGCTTATTGAGCAGTTGTTCAGGGACGGGAAAATTCCCGGGTATATGTTCCGCAATATCTTAAGCGAATATGCGGATATTGTTGATGAAACCGAATTTGTAAAAGGAAACCACAATCAGATAAAGGAGGAATGTGCATGATAAATTCTGATTTCGGTAAACGCAGAGTTGTAATCTATGCCCGAGTTTCTACGGAGCACGAGGCGCAGATTTCAGCTCTTGAAAATCAGCTGGATTGGTATGAGCCAATCCTTGCTGCAAGACCTGAATGGGAGCTCGTCGGCAGATATATTGACGAGGGTATCACGGGTACCTCTGCCGAGAAAAGACCGCAGTTTATGAAAATGATTCGCGATGCCAAGCAGAAAAAGTTTGATATGATTATCACCCGTGAGGTGTCACGATTTGCGAGAAATACCGTTGACACTCTGCAGTACACAAGAGATCTGAAGGCAAAGGGCGTTGAGGTGTTCTTCATCAATGATAACATCAAAACCTTTGACGGTGACGGCGAGCTTCGTCTCACCATTATGGCGACTCTTGCTCAGGATGAAAGCCGTAAAACCTCGGTGCGAGTGAAAAGCGGTCAGCAGACCTCAATGAACAACGGCACATTCTACGGCAACGGCAATATCTTAGGCTACAGAAGACATCAGGAGCTTCTGCCCGACAACAAGAAAAAGGTGGATTTCATTATCGACCCGGAACAGGCGGAAACGGTAAAGCTCATATATGATATGTATCTTGCAGGCAACGGACTTACCAAGATAAAGGAAGAGCTTGAACGCCAAGGCAGAAAAACTGCTATGGGCAAAACAAGGTGGTACGAAACCGTAATAGGTCATGTGCTGAAAAACACCTTCTATTGCGGAATCATAACCTATCACAAGGAGTATACTCCCGACTATCTCACACAGAAAAAGATTAAAAATTACGGTGAGGTTGAACTGATACAGGTAAAGGGAAGACACGAGCCGATTATTACTGAAGAACAATTTGAAAGGGTGCAATTAATTATGGCAAGTAAAACAGCTCAGATGAAAAATCTTAACACAGGCAGAAGAAGTACAACCGGCAAAAGACCGAGAACAACAGTATGGGGAAAGCTCCTCATCTGCGAATGCGGTCACAGATTCAATACAAAGCTCTGGAGAAAAGAGGGAGATAAATCCATTATCGGTTATCAATGCTATGACTCGGTGCGTACCGGGTCATACGAGAGCCGAAAGAAAAAAGGCTTGCCTCTTGACGGAATATGCCGTGTGCCAATGATTCCCGAGTGGAAACTGCAGATGATGGCGAATTATATTTTCCGCAACTATCTTTCTGAAAAGGACAAGGTGCTGGCTCTTGCCAACTCAATGCTTGAAGCTCACATTGACGACAAAGAGGATGATGTGGATTATGCGGCTATAATCGAGAAAAAGTGCAGAGAGGTTGAAAGGCACAGAACGAAGCTCAGTAATTTCATTGATATGAGGGCAGAGGGTGAAATTGATAAAGAATCTTACACAAAGAAAACTGCCGAGGTTAAAGAAGAGATTGCAAAGCTGACTGCCGAAATCGAGGAGCTTCAGCTGAAGCTTAACAAAGAGCCTGTAATTACAGATTACAAAGACAAGCTGACGGTGCTTCAATATGCTCTCGAGCAGTACACAAATGCGGATGAAAAAGACATCCCCGAAAGTGTTATTGAAGCCTTTGTGGTGAAGATTGTGGTAAGGCAAGACGGCTTTGATTGGTATCTTCGCTTTGACGGCGACCCCAATGACCCTCTTCACATGAAAACCGAGGGCAAAAGAAGAAAAAACAGTTCTGTTTCTGTGGTTGGCGGAAAACTGCCAACCAAGCAGAATTGCGACACAGGCAGCTATCAGATTTGGGGAGTAATTTATATTTCATGTTTTTGGGCAAAGCCAATTTGAAAAAATAAGGCAAAACCGAATATAAAAATTAGACCTTGTAGGAGAAATCCTATGAGGTCTTTTTTTACACTGAAAACCCTTGAAAAAGCTTATAAAACACGAATTTTATAATCATTTTTTAAGTGAATTATGAAATAGTAGTTTTATAATCAGAATTGCCCCTAAAATTATAAAAGGGGTTGCCCCATAACATAGTGAAATGCCAATATAATGTTTTTGGGAAACACACTTTGTTTTTGGGAATACCGAAAAATGCGGTAAAATCAATGTTTTCTCACATTCAAATCCCCAAAAATCAAGAGAAGAAATCCTTTTTGGGAAGGCAATCTCGTCTTTGGGAATGTTTTTGGGGAAATTGATAATAAATTCAGAAAGGGTTTTCATAGCATGAGAAAAAAGAATTACAAAGGAAGATGTGAAAAGCGTAGTCTCGGTAAGTGTTCAGAAATATGCAGAACCTACGACGGCATTCAATATGTCTATGCTACCTTTTTACAAGAAAATGACGATATTGCATCCTTTAGGTGCAATGTCCTTTTGGAGAACCTTGATATTGGTGAATACACAACAGATTTTCTGTGTACCAGAACCAATGGAGATCTCCTTGTTAGAGAGTGTGTTAATAGGAAGTATCTCTCTAAACCACTAACCGTTAAACTGCTGGACGAATCGAGACTTTACTGGCTCCGTCGCGGTGTAACAGATTGGGGGTTGGTGATAAATGAAGAATAATCAGCTATTACAGCACGGGCAGGCAATAATACGAGTACTTGAAAGTAACGAGAATGAATTTCTTTTTGTAGATTGCATTGATAAGAAAATGCCAAAATGGGCATCCCGCGTCGCATTTTCTGAATATATCCCCTGTGAAGATGTGTTCTCAGTGTTACCTGATATCAATGACTTGGATCCTCAAAGCCGAAAAATCGCCTATGAGAGATACACCTTAATTGCCGGTATTCTCCCCTATATTGCAGATAAGAAACAACGATGTGCGGCAATAGCGCGAGTGGCTGAATACAACAGTATAAGCAAGCAGACGATATATAATTATTTGTGGTTATACCTTGTACACCAAACTGTATCAGCCCTTGCACCTAAAGCTCTTTTAACAGAAAAGCAATTATCACCAGAAGAAAAGAACTTCCGCTGGGCACTTAATAAGTATTTTTACACTCAAAACGGCAATACATTAAACACCGCATATACACTAATGCTCAAGGAAAAGTATTGCGATACTAATGGTACTTTGGTACAGCCATATCCCTCGTTCTACCAGTTTCGTTATTATTACCGGAAACATAAGAAAATGCAGAATTATTACATTTCCAGAGATGGTCTTAAAAACTATCAGCGCAACAACAGACCTCTTCTGGGGGACGGCATACAAGCGTTTGCGCCTAATATCGGAGTGGGTATGCTGGATGCCACTGTATGCGATATATACCTTGTAAACGAAGCTGGAAAGCTTGTGGGCAGACCTATATTAACGGCTTGCGTAGATGCCTATAGCGGCTTGTGTTGCGGTTATTCGCTCTCTTGGGAAGGCGGTGTTTATAGCCTCAGAAACCTTATGGCGACGGTTATTGCCGATAAAGTAGAGTTATGCAAAAGGCACGGTATTATAATAACGCAAGAGGAATGGAATTGTAATATGCTTCCTTCTACTCTTGTTACGGATATGGGAAAAGAATATGTATCATCAACTTTTGAGCAAATTGCAGATTTGGGCGTAACCGTTGTTAACCTGCCACCGTATAGACCCGAACTAAAAGGCGCTGTAGAGAAGTTTTTTGATGTAATACAGGGGCTTTATAAGCCATATCTAAAAGGCAAAGGATTTATTGAACCTAACTACAGAGAGCGCGGCGCACACGATTATAGGAAAGATGCACGACTGACAATGGCGGATTTTGAAAAAATAATTCTCCGCTGCATCGTTTACTACAATAGCCAGCGTGTAAACGATAGTTTCCCATACACAGAAGCGATGCTTGCTGAAGGCATAGAGCCGTATTCAAGCTGTATTTGGAATTATGGGCTTACCCAAGCTGGTGCAGGTGTTATTCCGGTGGATTATCCGACACTGATCCTAACGCTACTTCCCAGAACAATAGGAAAGTTCAGCAGGAAAGGGCTTACTGTAAATAAATTAAGATATAAGAACAATGACTACACCGAAAAATACTTAACCGGAGGGAATGCAACTGTAGCATATAATCCCGATGATGTATCTGAGGTATGGCTTGTAGAGAATGGGTCTTACAGCCCGTTTACACTCATTGAGAGACGCTTTGACGGCAAGGGCACACAAGATGTCGAACTGATAAAAGAGGCACATAAAGCCGCCGTAAAAGCCGCTACAGAGGCGAATATGCAAGCAAGAATTGATTTAGCAAAACATATTACTGTTGTTACTGAAACCGCAGTAAGCCAAGGGAACACGCAAATAAAGGGGATTCGAGATAACCGTAAGCGCGAGCAGCGCAAGACACATATAGATTATGTAAAGGCGGGTGCGAACAATGAATGATGTATTAAAATTACTGCCTGATATGAAATCCGGGGATGATTTATTTTCTGCTCTCTCTGAGTTGCCCGACTATGACGATAATATTCGCAACCATAGCCAAGCGGAGCGTTTAATCGCATTATCTGACTTATACAAATTCTATATACCTTCACCTATGACCATTGAAATTTACAGCAAGATATATTTGGCGCTTCTGCGCTCATTGCAAAAGAAAACAACAAGAACTACAGTATTACAGCAAAACGAAAATTATCGTGGATTGCAACGAGAGTCTTACAGCGGTATCATAGGCGGTTCAGATAGCTTTACTATTATAGGCACATCCGGCATAGGTAAAAGCTCCGCTATAGACAGATCCATCAGTCTTTTAACTGCCAACGGTATTATCGAAACCGAAAAACCATATCGGAGAATTATTCCGTGTGTTGTGGTACAATGTCCGTTTGACTCCTCTGTTAAAGGCTTACTTTTGGAGATTTTAAGAAAAGTCGATGAATCCATAGGAAGCGACTATTATAATAAATCCTTAAAAACCCGTGTTACCACAGATATGCTGATCGGCAGCGTGAGTCAAGTGGCAATAAACCATATTGGATTATTGGTTGTTGACGAAATACAAAATGTTGTCAGCAGTAAAAACGGTAGAAATCTGGTTGGTATGCTGACTCAGCTAATTAACAACAGCGGCATTTCGATTTGTATGGTAGGTACTCCCGAATGCAGCATCTTCTTTGAACAGGCATTGCAGCTCGCCCGTCGCTCACTTGGGTTACAATATTCAGCATTACCATATAATGAATTCTTTTCAAAAGTGTGCAAAACCTTATTTTCATATCAATATACACGGGAGAAAACCGAAATAAACGATGCAATAACAGAATGGCTATATGAACATAGTGGCGGTATTATCGCTGTGGTGGTTTCTTTAATACACGATGCTCAAGAAATTGCGATATTAGGTGGAAAGGAGCAATTATGCTTAGAGACCTTAAATATGGCATATAAACAACGCTTGGCGCTTCTCCACGAATATATTGAACCAACAATCAACCAAGGAAAGCAAACAGCAACAAACAGGAATGCTAAATATGAAGTTAATATCCTTGGGAATGACATCGTTGAGGACATAGCAGTATCGGTGGCTCAAACTGTTAACGATGCAAAAAGGAAAAATAAGAACATTATTACACTTCTGAAAAAACACTTCCCTGTAGAGGAGGTGCGAGTATGATAGCTTATTTACCTGAACTCTACCCGGACGAGTTGGCTTATAGCTGGTTTTGCAGATATTATGCGCACTCCGGATATTTAACGCACAAGTCTGCTTTGGAGGATATCTTATATAAGCGTCATAACAATCCAAGCAAGGAGTTTTTGGGACGGCTCGGCTTTGATATGACCGAAGCTATCAAACGAAAATATAGCATTGAAGATATAATATTAAAGCACACAATGGTGCCACAGTATGCCAGATTCATCCCCCTCGATCAAAAGAAAAATGCCGTTTATCATATTGGCTATGATTTTTGTGATGCGCACCATTTATTTGCAATATTGCCAAGACACGAAACCGACGCTTTTTTGAAGTATTGCCCTATATGCGCAAACGAGGATCGTGAAAAATACGGCGAAACTTATTGGCATAGACTACACCAACTTCGTAATATTCAAATATGTGCTAACCACGGGTGTATGCTACAAAATTCCACTGTTCCTGCAAAAAGCGAAGGAGATTTCACCCTCTGCCCGGCAGAAACAAACATCGAAACAAAAGAGCCTGTTATGGATGAAAACAAAGACCGATATGCTTTTACAAAATATATGTGTGATGTTTTCAATTCGCCGGTCGATTTTGAAAAGGATATACCGATAAGCGCAGCGCTATACAAAGCTATGAAGAAAAGCAGATATATGAAAAACTCAGGAAGAAGCCGCCACACAAAGCAGCTCGCAGATGATATGCAGGTGTTTTACCGAAATATTGGTTTGCCGGATATTGCAAGTATATATCAAATACAGCGTGTGCTATTGGGGAATCGCTATGATTTTTCTGTGGTATGTCAGATCGCCTACTATCTGGGTATGAGTATTTCTGAACTCACATCGCCTACGCTGACCGAAAAAGAAGTGTCAGAAGAGCAAGACTCTCATTATATAAAGAACAGAGAGATAATCGACTGGTCGTTATATGATGCAGAAACAGCGCCCAAATTAGAAGCTATGGCGCGTTCCATATATGACGGCACTGCCAATAATAGTGGGAGACCAGAGCGCGTGTCGGAAAAAATAATATACCGTGAAATGGGGCTTCCACAGCATAGGTTGGAAATACTCCCTATGTGCCGAGCTGTGTTTGATAAATACACTGAGAGCTATGAGGAGAATTGGGCGCGTCGCATTATATGGGCATATAAGAAACTATCCCGTGAAAACAAGCCTTTTTATTGGTCTGATATTAGAGCACTTACCGGAGTAAAGAAATCAAACATTGAAAAGGTAATACCTCATATAAGGAAACAAACCACACGAAAGGTCGCCAGAGATATAATACGAATAATAGAATAGTACTTTTATAATCATTTTTTGTATTTGTGCTTGAGAAAGCGCCGTAGGTTATACTCGGACAATCCGACATACATCATAGCAATAACCGCAGTGCTAATATACCCAAATAACGAAATGCCCTTGACCGCTGCGATAACGATATCGCCCAGCAAGATGACTTCCATAATGATTGCTAAAACCGTGTTGGAATTATTTTTCAAATCCAACTTCTTAAAGAATTCTTTGATCTTTTTCACTTCCTTTACTTTCTGGCTATTTTGAAGGGGTGGGGGCTATTTTAAGAATTTCAGGGGGCTCCGTTTTAGAGGGAGTATAGGCATTAAAAATCAGCGGGAGTGTTTTTATAACCGGTGATGCTAAATTGGTCGGAAAAATGCGGCTTTTTCTCGCCGATTGGTAATACACATTTTTCCAAGCTTATCGTATTGAATAAATCTGGCTGCGAAAAAACCGCTTAATCTCTGTATTTTCAGGAGCAAAAATATTTATTTAATCCCCGAACAAAAACATCATTTTTGTTAATTAAAAAGGATGGATATTTCCGCACTTTTAATGAACTTAACGAAAAGAATAAAAGTATGGAATTCATCGGTTTTTCTTTAGATTTTGCAAAAGAGCAAGTGTTAAAATGAACGAAAAGATGGATGTTTCCTGCTTTTCTCCGAGAAAAATGCAAATTATAATTAGCGTGAATAGTATGGAAACATCGGTACTTTAAGACATTTTCGCATAACGCAAAACAGCGACAGAGGGCATTAACTCCCCCTGTCGCCTCTTTATGTGTAGTTATTCTTTAGTAGCTCTAAATACCGACTCTTCTGAAGAAGACATATCGAAATACATCACCTTATTTTCTGCATCCCAAAACCCTGTGGTTTTATACCTCATTTTAGCGTTGTAATTAGGAATTAACGCAGCCAAAGTATCGTGCAAATTCTTATTATTCGTACTTAGCGTAGAGGTTTGCTCTGCTTTTGGCTTCGAGAACGGCGCTGCTTTCGCCTCATTGCTCTTGCAAGCACGGATAGAGAAAACCTTGTGTTCAGGGGAAATAGAGTACTGAACATTCTGAGGGTATCCCATATCCTCTAAAATACGCTTACTAAAGGTAACGCCGTTTTGATTGATAAACAGATCGGGGGTTGCATTGGTGGTAATATCGATTACCTCAAATTTAATGTTAGAAAAATCAATTGCCATAATAATTACATCCTTTCTTGACCGTCATCAAGGTCGTTAATACTGTTAATAATATTGAGAAATTGCTCTCTCTCCTCTTTATTCCATCCCATATCCAAAAGGAAATAGCCGCGTAATACACCATTCTTAACCTTCGCCACGGTAAACTTTTTCTGCATTTTTTCAATCTTTTGCTTACTGCGGCTCCATTTACGAGCAGAAAGTAATTCCTGTGCCTTTTCCCATATCTCGCGCTTAATAATGGCTTTATGGTTGTTTTCCCAGAAATACTGTGGAAGAACATCGCGGTTCTTTACAGATTTATGAGACAAATAATCCTTAGAGTATGTTTTTTGATACAGCACATCGCCACAGTATTTTTCATTTGAAAGAATACCTTTGATGGTTGCAGCTTTCCAAGTATCCATACCCTTTGGAGAGCTTATTCCTTGCTCTGTGAGCGCGTCTGCAATATCCTGCGGAGAAGCGCCCTCCAGAAAACTATCGTAAATATAACGGACAATTTCAGCCTCAGCAGGCTCAATTTTTATTTGTCCCGTATAATCGCGATAGTATCCAATAGTGTTTCTTACGGTAAATTTATATAACCCTTCCTGCATCCGATAGCGTATGCCTTCTTTGATAGCTATGCTTTTCTGTTGGCTTTCCAGCTCGGCAAGTGCTGATAATATGGAAATTACCAAATTATTCTTGCCATCGCTGGTGTTGATACCCTCAGATTCAAAGTTGACTGCAACCGGTGGATTTAAGCTGCTTAATAACCGTAAGGTTGTCAAGATATCCACGATATTACGCCCAAAACGGCTGATGCTTTTTGTTAGAATAAGGTCGATTTTTCCGGCTTGTGCATCTTCTATCATTTCCTGAAATTCTTTTCGCTTGTTAATAGAAGTGCCAGAAATACCTTCATCCGCATATATTCGCACCAATTCATATCGAGGATTGCTGTCGATCACCGATTGAAAGTGTTGCACCTGCATTTCAAAGCTTCCCACCTGTGCTTCCTCTGCCGTACTTACTCGACAGTAGGCAGCAACGCGTATCTTGGGAGCATCTTGATATGCATACTCTTTACGAGCTGGCATAATAACTCTGCCTTTGCGCTCACCGCGACGGTTTTTCTCAATCGTTTCCCGTATGTATTGTTTTTCTTCAGCTTTACGGTCATTTTTTTCGTACTGCCGTCTTTGGTTTTCGATGCGCTCAGCGTCGAGCTTCTTTGCCATATTGCATTACCTCCAATTTTGCCAATATTGGCGTTGTTTCTTCCATAGGATGATTACCTCCTTCCTTTGTGTACTTGTGCATACTACGGCACTATACGCCGCAAGCCAAAACAATCAAGCTGACCACCTCTTTGCAATGGATTTATGCAAACTGCTTACCGTGAGATAAAGCAGTGGCACACGAAGGAAAGTTGTGCAAAAAAAGAGCAACAGAAAAACTGCTGCTCGTAAAAAATCAGATATAAATGATTTAGACATCAATAATCTCGATCTTCTTCTTTTTTGCCATTTCATAAGTTTTAGCGGCACCACCCCAACCGTGCTTTACATAGCATATTGCGTATGCAGAATTATCTATCAAATAACGGTTTCTTTTGGGTATCGCAGCCTTGAAGTGATATTTTTCAAAACCATCAGGGTAAATAATATCATCAAATATGTCTTTGTTCCGGATAGAGAATGTGAGATACGGTATCACCAGATAATTGCGGATCTGAGGATAATCATTTTTAAGTTCGTGGACAACTCTTGCGCACAACCAATCGAATCCGCCCATTCCTCCATTCAAAAAATCCGTAACACCTTTTTCTATAAGGGATATCACCTCGATGCGTATGGCACTATGATCTACGCCATAGCACTCGTTGTGTCCAATAAAAGTAGCTGTTTTTTCTCTCATAACTCTCTCCTTGTAGGCTACACATAGCCCAAAGTGGCACGCGTAGCCCATAAAGTTTATAAAAAAAGGCTATTCTATATATAGTAGGGTGGGAAAGTAGGTATATATAGAATGGTCGATAATAGAACACCGCTTTGTAAAGCGATAAAGATACGAATTTTAAGATTATGCGAAGAGCGCGATATTACAATAAATGCTCTTGCAACGATTGCGGGGTTGTCCCGTTCATCACTAAAGAATATATTGTATGGTAAAAGTCAAAACCCGAAGATTGCTACCATAAAAATCATTTGTGATGGGTTAAATATGTCTCTAAAGGATTTTTTCGATTCCCCGTTATTTGACGAGTTAGAGCAAGAAATTGAATAAGGTTCAGCGGCAGGAGCGTTTCATTGGTAAACACCCCTGCCGTTTTGCTTTTTATACTGTTAATTAAAAATCGTGATTTCGATATCTTCTGCTTTTGTGCAGTAAACCGTCCACTGCGTTGTTTCACCCGGAGCCAAACCTTCCGCGCCAACAGCGTATGTCCACACGGTATTTGTTACCTTGCCAGAACTGTCTTTCAAGGCGATTTTAATTTTTATAAACTCAACGGTCTTAGATGAATTGTTTGTAGCCGTACCGCTTACATAAGGACTGGATGCATCGTGGTAAGTGCCCTTAATTGTCACGCCGCTTACGGTTATAGAGTCTGAACCTGCTCCGATGTTACCAGAAACATTGTAATTTGTTTTGTTTGTATATTTATTTCTTTCAAGCTCGAATGTGCATTCGATGGGTCTATTATTAAAATAGCTGGTCATTCTGGCGGTACAATTCAGATCTTCTTGCAGATGCCAACCGCAAGTACACATACCGTTATTGGTAAACTCGTCATGGGGGTTAGAAGCACCTTTGTCGATAAGATAATTTGTCGCGCATTTGCCGCCTACAATATTATCTATATCATCGTGAATTTTACTCATAATTGCGGGGGTAATTCCGCCGTCTTCAGAAAACTCAAATTCAATCTTATACAATGTTTCTGCCCAGTCAAAGTAAAAGCGCGCGGTACCTTTGCAGTTATATATTGTAAAGAGATTCTCTATCTCTATCAGGTTAGCGTGATAAGCATTATAGACCTGTTTTACTTCGTATGTATCCGTTCTGCCGATTTTTTCATTGATATATTTTGTAACAATGTCGCTGGTTGCGTCGGGGGTATCCAACAAGCCAACAGGAATATCACCATAATAATTGCACTCAAAAGTATCCCAATTTGTAGGAGTCACTGTTGGTGTTTTCTTGTCCTCTTCTGGTTGAGAAGTGGATATATCAGAAGTGCTTTGTGTAGCGGAATTTCCATCATCATTATCATTAGTATTGTTGTCCCCGCCAGCAAACAAAATTGCCAAAACAACAATGAGAATAATTATGGATGAAAGAATGGTAAATACGATACCTGTGGATTTACCCGTGTTATTATAATTCTTAGATTTTAAGATGGTTATAATACCTAAAGATAAGACCACAAGTGTCAATGCCAACGCAGAACCAAAAGCAAATCCGCCCAAGTCACCCGGTCTGGCACTAAGTATGATTAAGCCAATTTGCACGGCGATTGTAATAAATATCCATTTAGTAAAGGGATTACGAAGCTTTTTACCTGAAGTAGAAGTGGCAGTGTCCATTTTGCTTTCTTCCATTACAGTTACAGGGGTTCCGCATTTATAGCAAAATGATGCAGTATCTTCTATTTGTGTGCCACATTTGGAGCAATAAATTTTTCCCACTTGCATCACCTCACTCTTGATTTATTGGGACAAATTCTTCAGCTCGATAATATACATCGTCAAAAAATTTGAGTACGGTAACACCATCCATTTCTTGTATTTCAAAGGCGGTGGTCTGATTTTCTTTCAACAGCGTTACATTGATTGTATTTTGTTCTTCAGAATAACTCCAAGACAGCTCGCGTCCCTTATATGTGCCGGTGCCATCTTCTTTAAGCTCAATTACCGAAACGGTATAGGTTTTTTCACCATCTATGAGCCCCGATACCGTATTGGCTTTCCATTCGCCTACATACTCAGATGTAGATACTGTAGTCCCATCGGTGGTGGATCCATTGTTGCTATTATTATCACTACAAGCGGTAATTGAAAGTAACATCACTACCGCCAATAATGCGATCATCATTCTTTTCATTGCATAGTTCCCCTGTGCATATAAAATTCCAATGATAATTATAGCATAAAATTGTGAATAAAGCAACTGACAGAAACATTTATGCTTGAAAATTGTAGCATTTTTCGATTTTTTTCGTGATGCTACGAAACAAATCGCTAATGTTTCCACAAGAAACATCACTCTTGGTAAAATTTTATAAAGAGGTGATGTTTATGATTGTATGCCTTTCAGTACGATTAAAGGAATTACGGAGAGACCGTAATTTAACGCAGGCGCAAGTAGCCGAGTTGGTCGGTGTTACCCGCGCTGTTATAAGTGCGTATGAAAACGCACTACGAGAACCATCAAACGGGATATTGATACGACTTGCGCTTTTGTACGGCGTTACAACCGATTACCTGCTATGTGTGGAAAGCAAGCGGTATTTGGATATATCGGGATTAACAGAACGCGAAGCCGCAGCAGTATGCGAGATGGTTAATGTGTTTATGGAAAACAAAACGAAACGAGGTACATAATAATGAAGAAAAGAATACTATCTCTTTTAATGGCAGTATGCCTTATGACTACGCTTGTAAGCGTATGCTCTGTTTCCGTTTCTGCCGCCGATGATGGATTAAATCATATTTATGTTCGCGGTGGCAAAGCGAAGCCGGGCGAAATGTTAGAGGTTCAGGTCTCTGCTGACCTTTCTGATGGTGTAGCTTGCTTAACCTTTACACCTACATACGATCACACAGCGCTTGAATTAGTTGCTGTTGAAAACCAAATTGAAACGGGTAGCTTTTTATATAACGAAGACCCCACCAATCCGAAATTTATTTGGTACAATACTCAAAACTACGATTTTTCAGGTTCAGGGGGAGTCCAAATTTTCACCTTGGTATTTCAAGTAAAATCCAGTGCAAGAGAAGGTACTTATTCTGTAACCTTGGAATACAATGAAAATGATATCTGTAATGAAAACGGCTCTCGCATTCCCCTGACAGTGGAGGCGGGGGAAATTACGATATTTCGCTATCTTATCGCCGATGTGGATAACGATTTGTCTATTAGCAGTGCTGATGTTGTTAAGCTTGCTCGTTATCTGGTTTATTTGGAAACGGAAATCAACACATACGGTGCGGATGTGAACAAGGACGGAGAAATCGACGGTAGAGACCTTGTGAAGCTCTCGCGCTATATGGTTGGTATGGAAGCAATTGACGGTATAATCTATTATTAAAAATCAAAGGCATACAATCGTACTACATAAAAGCGATAGACCGTCAGCAATGGCGGTCTATTTGCGCATTTTACCACACCGAACAAAGCTACTATATATGTAGCCCACCCCAGAACACTATATATTTGATTTTGCAAGCTTGTAAAAGGTCGTCCGCTTAGTCTGTGTGAGTTCCATTGCTCTTTTGGCGGTTATATTTCCGTTTCGCCACTCGCAAATGACAGAATCCCAGTTGTCCGGCTGTTGTGCCTTGGGTCTTCCAAAAGGAACACCCTTAGATTTTGCTACGGCTATCCCTTCCGATTGACGCGCCTTTGTAGTCTCACGCTCCTGTTGAGCAATAGTTCCTATTACTTCAATAAGGATATTATTAACCATATCCCATACCCACTCTTGCCCCTCCGGGCATTCCATAAGAGTCGTAGGAAGATCCAAGACTTTTAGCCGAATACCGTTATCCTTAAAAAACTGCAATTCGTTTTTAATGTCGGTCTTATTGCGGCTAAGGCGATCTAACGATTTGATAACCAGAGTATCACCGCGTCGTAACAGTGTGTTTTTTAGTGCGGTGTAGCCCTTCCTGTCTAAATTCGCCCCACTTTCCTTATCGGTGATAATATCTCTCTCGGTAGCACCAAGCGCTAAAAAGGCAGCGATCTGACGGTTGAGGTTCTGTTCTCTGGTGGAAACGCGAGCATAATAAAAAGTTTTGTTATTCATTGTTTTTTCTCCTTTAATGTGTTCGTAAAGTTGGTTGATATAGCGGACATATCCGTTTTTTGAAAAGGTACATTTACGAACACAAAAAGCAGGTCGTTTAGGGGTGTTCATAAAAGTACACCATTACGGATATACAAGCAATTATTATAAATGAGGTGTGAAATGCCGAAAAAATATAAAGATTATTATGAATATGTAACTCTTGAGGAAACCGGTGAGGTCGTTGCCATAGACGAGGATACCGGCGAAGTACTCAACACTGTAGTTATACAAGCGCCTGTCGGTACCGTCGCCTACACTCCCGCACAACAACGGGAATATAAAGAGCGTAAAGAAAAGGAACTGGTTGCTGCACTACGGCGAAACAAAAATAAGAAGTTTGCATTCGTGAACGCACAGTACAATTATCGTGATATTGACCCCAACTCCGTAGGCAGACTTATGTATTTGTGTACCTTCTTGGCTTATAACTCAGATGTTTTGGCTGCAACACAGAAAACAAAGCTTCGCAAAGAAGATTTACCAAGAGTCTTGCGGTTATCGCCTGTTACATTCTGGCGATTTTGGAAAGATGTATACGGTAAGTACCTGATCGAAAAAGATGACGGTACTATTCAATTATCGAATGTTCATTTTTTACGAGGCAAAATGCCAAAGTCTCAAATTGGCATCGAGTGGCAAAAATTATTTATTGATGCAATCCGAGAGCTATATGATGTAATTCCGGTGACAAAACATCGCTATTTAGGTTATATTTTTCAGTTGCTTCCGTATTTGAATATGGAATATAACATTCTCTGCCATAATCCCACAGAGCAGAATTTGGATTATATAGTCCCTATGACTCTCGATGAATTTTGTGTTGAGTGTGGATATACGGTCGAGCAAAGAGCACGGCTTATAAAAGCATACGCTCAGATACAGTTTGAGGTGGAGGGGCGAACCGAATTATTCTGCTCTTTTGTGTCAAGCTTGAACAATGTCGGCGATGCCAAAATATATGTAAATCCCAATATACTATATAAAGGTTCACATTGGGATGAAGTGAAAATTTTGGGGCAATTCTGCCGACAATAGCGAAAATTCGCACCTTTCCCATGAAGACAAAAATGAAATCCCTCAAGAATATATGATAACGGCGAAAACATCATTTTTTCATACGGTTTGGCTCACGACAAAACTGAAATGAGAAAAAACTAACAATAGTGTGATGCTTTCGTGTATTTCTCGCTTTTGTTGTGTCGTTGTTTTCTTGTTCTTATAGGTGGTTTAGCTGTAATTTGAAAACAAAGGAGGATGTATATGACCGATGTTGTAACTGTATGGAGATATCAAATAGCCAGAATCGGTGATGATTTACATATAAAAATTCTCAGTAATGGAAAGAACTTTGTTGCCACCTATACCGACGAATTGTATGATATTATGACAAGTGGTGTTTTTAGAAGCGCTGCTGTAAGCGGCGGTTATCTAAAATTCATCTGTAAATGTGGCACTGTATATTTCCACCACATCGTTTATTGTTGTCATTATCGCAATTTAACCAAAGAGAATTATTTGCAAGTTCTTTCTGATTTCAGGAAAGAGCTCAATGATAATGACTGGTGCATAGATCACCTGCAAGGTGATAAGCGAAATAACAGAATATATAATTTATCTTTTATTCCAAGAAAGGCGAATAGCCAAAAAGAGCATTTCGAGCGTGTCTATAAAGATATTTTTGCTATGATTGCGGCTTACGACGGCAGCGGATATCGAATTTGTTTTTCATATCTGAGAAAAGAAGAGCACCGCTTATTGTATTACTGCGAGGGATATGCAGAGCTGTGCAAATTATTAAAATACCTTGGCAAAAACAAATGGGCTATAAGGAAAGAACACCTCGGTAAAATATGCAATCAAGATTTTTATCTGGTTAAGGGAAGGTTCTTTCCGCGCCTTGTCCCTAAATATGAGGAGCATTATTTGCAAAAGTTATTGCTTGAAATGGATATAGAAAAGTTTACAAAATACCGTTGTAAAGATACCGATCTTGTGCTATAATTATCCCACAAGGTTGTTTTCTATGTTTTTGGGCAAAGCCAATTTGAAAAAATAAGGCAAAACCGAATATAAAAATTAGACCTTGTAGGAGAAATCCTATGAGGTCTTTTTTTACACTGAAAACCCTTGAAAAAGCTTATAAAACACGAATTTTATAATCATTTTTTAAGTGAATTATGAAATAGTAGTTTTATAATCAGAATTGCCCCTAAAATTATAAAAGGGGTTGCCCCATAACATTTCAGTTTCAAAATCAATTTTGATGAAGCTTTGAAATATAGAAAATCTACTGGTATGTATCTTCGTCAGAAACAATGGGAAGATTTAACGGTAGAAGTATTCATCTAAATAGTTCCGGCAGGCAAATCACTTTTGTGGTTTGCCTGCTTTTTTTGTTTATATAACAATTTTATTTGCAGTAACTCCAACTAAAACACCTATTTTTTTCTTTGAAATAGGTGTATTTTGTTACCGTGATTTATGAACAAATTGTAAACTTTAGATTTTTTTCTGTTTTAGGGTGTGCAAATGGCTTCTCCCAGTGCAAATAAGTGAAGGGTATTTTTTCAAAAGCCTTTCACGAACATTGAAAAGTGAATAAGTCACTCACATAGGACTTTATTTCTGAT
>SVOC01000017.1 GCA_015066625.1 Oscillospiraceae bacterium | reverse complement strand
CTCATAACCCGGAGGTCGCAGGTTCAAGTCCTGTCTCCGCAACCAATAATCACAGGTCATCGTCAGATGGTCTGTGATTTTTCTTTTTCAGGCAGGACTTGAAGGACGAGCGGTACAGAGCAACAGTCCGGTGGACTGTTGTGACCGCGAGCGACCAAGCCGCCGCAGCGGCGCGAGTCAAGTCCTGTCTCCGCAACCAATAGAAAAAGCCTTGAAATCGTTACGGTTTCAAGGCTTTTTCTGTTATTTCAGATATTTGATTTTTTCTTTGTCTATATATTCTCTTTCGTATTCATTTGTGAAAAGCTTGTTCCACTGTCTTTTTGTTCCGTCATAATATATCTCGTAGTTTGTTTCTTCTGTGTAACCCGATTCATCATATTCCGTATTCTCGTAAAAATTACCTTCTTCAATTTTTTCGACGCCTGAGCCTACATATACTTTTTCAAGATGTTTTGCGTAACTCAACGCTCCGATTTTTATTGTTTTTACACTCCCGGGAATATGATATTCTTCTCCGCTTTTGTTTGAAGGATACAGCAAAAGCTCGGTTTTGTCCTTGTTGAACAAAACACCGTCAACATCAGAAAAATATCCATTTTCACTGTCAACATTAACAGCTTTAAGCATCGGACTGTGAATTGCTATTTCGTGAATAAACGAAACACCTTTGCCTATATTCACGGTTTCAAGACGGTCACAGCCTGTCATTGCTTCGCAGCCGAGATAAGTTACGCTGTCGGGAATATCAATATATTTAATTCCCGAATATTTGAAAGCACCGCCGTCAAGCTTCGTGAAGGTTTCGGGAAGAATTACCGTTTCAATGTTTTCGCAGTGGAATAAAAGGGAATTTTCAATTACAGTTATACCTTTACCGACAGTAAGCTTTGTTAATTCGTTGCAGAAACGGAAAGCGCCGTTACCGATTTCGGTTACGCTGTCGGGAATAACATATTCCTTCTGTTTTTTGCCTATCGGATATTGGATAAGCTCTGTCATTTCTCTGTTGAACAGCACGCCGTCAACGCTTGTATAGTGTTTGTTATCTTTGCTCACTTCAATACTTTTGAGACTGCTGCAAGGCAAGCCTTCAACCTCAAAAATAAACGGCATATCTTCAATTTTTTCAACACCGCTGCCTATATAAATTTCTTCAAGAGAGGAGCAGCTTTCGAATGCACCGGTTCCGATTGTTTTTACGCTGTCGGGGATAGTTATTGATTTTAAGTTTTGGCATTGATTAAAAGCATACGGGGAAATTGTTTGTATTCCGTCTTTCACAATAATGTGCTCGGCGGTTGTTTCCCAATCGACCCGGACAAGGCAGGTGTCAACATAAAAAATATCGTTTTCCCAGTTTTCGGGGTTTGAATAAATTGAAGATTTATCAAATACGGTTCTTGAAATATCGTTAAGACTTTCGGGAATGATAACGGTTTTTAAATACTTGCTTTCATCAAAAGCACCGTAACTGATATGGATTACTCCGTCCGGTATTTTATAAATTTCAGAGGTGTTTCCTTTGGGATAGCGGATAATTTCTGTTTTGTCGTGATTAAATAAAACGCCGTTTTTATCAGAAGAATATTTTGAATTGTTTTCTGCAACAACATATTTTTCAATATTTTTAAGTTCGGGCACAGAGCCGCTGTAGCTTGACGGCAGATAAAGCGTTTTCGCAAACTCAAAAATCAGAAAGTCATTATTATCAATATCTGTTATGCCTTCTTCAATTTTTATGCTTTCCGTACCTGCGGTCCAATAATCTCCGTGATTATCAACAGACTGATTTCCGTCTTTATCTATCTTGCCCGTCCCCGAAAAGCTGAAAGTGCGGCTTGCTTCATCGTATTTCCATTTTACTGTGTTGTTGTAAGCCCCGTTTGTTTTATAAATTTTTTCTGTTGTCACGGTTTCTGTTGTTGTATCGGTCAAATCATGCCGGGAATCAGAGCATGATGACAAAAAAACAACCAGCAATAAACAAATATATATGGGCAAAAAAACGGTTAAAGCTTTTTTCATGGTTATCACTCCTTCTTCTGTTATAATTTTATTATATCTGCAGAATTCTTTTATGTCAATTTACAGCTTTGTAACATATACTTCAAAAACATTGCTGTGACTGTAAGCCTTGATGTATAAGGGCTTTCCTATGTCCCTTACAGGTATCCGTACCAATAAGAAACAGTTGCCGCAATCGTATTGAGTATTCTTAAAGGATTTTCCTGTGAATACTCGATTTTTTATATCAAAAGAATCGCCATCCTGAAAATCATTGTTTCAAGGATGGCGATTTACACTTGTTTTATGCGGTTAATTCTTTCAACAGTCCGGGAAGATTTCTAAGATCCGAAAGGATCATAATTAAGTCCTTTAAAATCCACTTGATACGATGAAGAAGACCGTTTCCCGTATTTTCGACCGTCCGAAGCTTCTGCGTGTTTTCAACAAAATCCGCGGTTTTTATGAATGTAAAATCACATTCTGCCGAAGAATGGTCTGATACCGCTTCTCCGTCATCATTACAAACCTCAACATATCTGAAATCCTTTACGACAATATCAACACCGCCTCCGGATTTGTACATAAATCTTTCAACCGAATCCCAGTTACCCCAGGCCGGAAGCCCCGTTATATGCCAATCATACAAGTTAAAATAGTCACCGTTATTGTGATATTCTATCCAGGCATCTTTCAGACCGCATTGGAGATAAAGTGTTTTATAGAGTGCTCCGTCATCTTCGTGAGTATGCATATGGTTGTTGAAATCACCCGTTACGATTACAGGTCTGTCATTCTCGGCTGAGCGTGCCTGTATAAATTCGGCAAGCTGTTTGTACTGGCTTGTTCTTGCGGCGATTGAACCCTCCCCGCCGTAGGCATCTGCGTGTAAGTTGTAATAATCCACATAAATACCGTTGCCAATATCAATAACGGTGTAAACAAAGCCCTTTGGCGTGAGTGCATCGGAGCCGTCCGAAAGAATACCGCAGGCTTCGTTCCAGCTAACTCGCATTTCATTATAAACAGGCATATTTTTTGTAAATATATTAAGCCCGTCGCCGCCGGGAATACCGCCAGTGTGGTTGGTCATATACCTGAAACCGTTCATATTTCCGGCAAGATGTTTGTGATATCCGAAATCCTCCTGAACGGCAACAATATCAAAATCGTTTTGTGAAAGATATTCGGCGGCAGCCTTTTGGTTGGCAATCACATTTTTACCCTGCAAAACCGCAAACGGCAGACCCGCAACATTGAAATTGACTGTTTTAAGAACGTGCTTTTCGGCTTCATCGTAATCGTAAAGCTTTACATCATGGCGGTCCGTAAATGTTTCTCCGTTGCATATGTAGCTGAGCTTCCAATAAATCCTGTCGTAGTTTTTGAAGCCCTTGATATCTTTGCCCTGCAAGTAATCCCTGTATAGGACACCGTACTCGTCACGTTCAGCGAGTATTTCGTCGCGTTTAAAGGTCATGGGTTGACTGTAATCAATATTGCCTTCCCCGTCTTTTGCCCAATAAGACGGATTATCCGTGGAGTTGAGGGAAAAGCCGCGCCAATCGGTTTCACCGTTGAGAGATACCAAACATTCTATTTTTGTTGTTCCGGCAGGAAAAACAAATGTGTAGGACAGGTCGTTGAGTTCACGGGATACGGTATAATCACCCACAGTACTCTTTTCTTTTATCTCATAAGACAAACGGCTCGGGAATTCCATTTGGTAAAGAGTTGATTTGTAAAGAAACGGAGCCATTTCAACCTGAACACCATTCTCGGTTTCAAAGCTTCCGGCGTAAGCAATCACACCTGATGAAAGCGGTATTCCGAAGCACGAAAAAGCGGAAGCACTCAATGTCATTACAATCGCCAGAATCAAACAAAATATTCTTTTCACTTCAATCCCTCTTGTGCTGATAAATTCAGTTCTATATTAGCAAATTATGCGCCTGAAATTGTTAGCAAACTGTGAACAAAAATTTTTCTCAGATTTTCACTTTCACAGAAAAAACCGCCCGTTTCGGTTACGGACGGTTTTTCGGTTATATCAGAATGTATGTTTCACCGGCTTGTGTTTCGAAGGCGACGGTATTTCCTTCTTTTTCACACGGAATCTTTGCATTATCGGATTCTCTTATGACGTCGCCGATACCCGTGCATTCAACACTGCATTTTCTGCCTCTGAGGCTTTTGATTTTCAGTGATTCAACCTGCTCGTTTTTAAGTTCGGAGGAAACAAGAAAAGCACCGTCCGCACGCAGATTTTCAAAGGATACGTTCATCTTTTTATCCCAGCAAGGGAAGAGTCTGATAACCCCTTCGTGGCTCTGCATAAGCATTTCGTTGACGGTTACGGGTACGGTTGTCAGATGCTCTATTCCGCCGCCGTGATGGCGGAAAAGCCTGTTGGGAAGCCCGAATTCTTTGATATTCATACGAAGTCCTTCAAGCAGAAATTCGGGGTCAACACCGATTCTCGCACCTGCGGGAAGATAAGAATTGGATCCGTTATCGTCAAGTCGTCTGTCATTGATGAAATATGTATTCCTTGCAATTTTCAGCAGCTTTTCACCCGACGAAAAACCTATCTGCGATGCGGGGTAAATATGCTGAAGACCTACTGTGTTGTCATCTCTCCAGCGGATACCTCTTTTTGAGTAACGGAAGCATTTTTTACCCTTCTTAATGAATGTGGGAAAATCGCTTAAGTTTTCAATAATATCCTGCCACAGAGCATATTTTTCTGAGTTCAGACCAAGTTCCTTTGCCATATCGTAAACGGCGGCAAAAAGAAGTTTTACAAGACCGAGAGAGTTTATGGCATTCACGGCTTCAATCTGACCCTTATGGGTGATATATCTGAATTTTTCTCCGCGGTAATAGGGAATTTCGTGGGCAGCATCATTTTCTATAACATATCTGCCCTTTTCTTTGACCAGATAATCCTCCCAGAAAGCGGCTGTATTCAGCACAAAATCATAGTAGTTTTCACGTGCATAATCCTTATCATAGGTTGAAAACCAGTGCATGGCGGGAATCACGCAGGCATAGGCGGCATGGCTTTTCTGACCGAGAAAAAGTATGCCGTGCTCCTTGCAGTCCTCCTGAGTGTAGACATCCATAGCCTTGGGACCGAAGCTTACGGGGAGTGCGTAACCTCCGCAGCCGAAAAGCTTTGCAAAACGCTTTGCATCCTCCGCCATATCGTTAACGGGGGTCATATAGCCGTCAAAAAGCTCGGGATGGTTGGAAGAAAACACGCAGTAATAGGGCGCTTCGTAGTTGTAGTTCATATGATAATCTCCCGCCCAGGGGAAGAAATCATCTGTTACGAAATTGCCGAAAAGTCCGGGAGGGAATTCCTTGTTACCCATACAGCCGGCAAGATGGTAAAGGCTTGAATTATACCAGCTTTCGATCTCTTTATCTTCAAGCGTAACCTTGGATGCGGAAAAGAATTTTTCCCATTTTTCACGTGTTTTTTCTTTGTCGCCGTCATAATCGCAGTTAAGTGCCGTATCAACGGCTTTTTTTGTGTAATCGGAATCATCAAAATTCGTAACAACAGAAATGCAGTAACGGGCAACTGTGATGCCGTCGGATGTAACCGAATCAATCTCACGCAAGCCCAGGGCAACCGCCGATTCACGGACAACATCACCGCCCTCAAACTTACGGATACAGCACTTCACTCCCCCGTCGGAGATTTCGGAATTCTTCGAATCGCAGGTATCGGGAAGCTCAACGGAAACCGGGGAAAATTCTTCCGTATCGGGTGATTTGATTTTGAAGTAAATAATGTTTTGGGGAGCTATGAACAATTCAATTTCCGCATTGCCGAATTTACATTCAAGAAGCCCTTTGTCAAAATACTGCTTTACGTTGTACTCCGACAAATCAACATTATCTATCTTAAGACTGCCGACGGTTTTTATGCCGCCGCTTTTGTGTGCGCCTTTTGTAAACTTCCAGAAATCGCATTTCGAAATATGAATGATAAGTCCGTTTTCGTCATTATCCAAAACAACACCCAAGTCACCGTTACTGCAGAAGGCACCTGCAGGTATTTTGTATAAAATTTCACCGTCTGCGGTATTGACGGGCTTTGAGGTTATTTCGTTAAAATAGGTATTCACTGTGTATCACCAACCTTTGTAATATTATAAACACTTCTTTTGCTTAAATCAAGAGAAATAAACTCTGCGGACAAATTTTGCAACTTGCATACTTTGACATTATATGATAAAATATGTGAAAACAGTTATTTGTTTCTGCAAATACAGAAGAAACAGCCCCTGCTAAGTAATATCAGCAAAAGACAATCTGCACACCAAATAATCCAACTTGATTTTAAAGAGGATGAATATGTTTAATAATCAAAAAAGTGAAATCACACTCAAAATTGAAGGCAAATCATACAAACCATATGCATTTATACTGTGTGTCATTTTAGCCACTCTGATGCAGGTGCTGTCTTCTTCCGGAAACGATACATCACAAGCTATTGTCACCTTGTATTTCAGCATAGTACTCTTGACACTGTCCATATATAAGATAGGTTTTTACGGCGTAATTGCTGCCGGAATTTCCTCTGCTTTGTTTCTTTTCTCCATACACCAAGAACCCGCGGCTTTTTTTACAGTAGTCTTAGCCAATACTGTTCAAGCTGTTTTAATATACTCCGCATTTAAAATTTTCAGATTTTCTGCACGCAGTGACTCTGCTATCGGAACAACCACTCTGCTGTCGTTTATAGCCGGAACCGCTTATGTTCTCTTCAGCTTTTTGCATAATGAATACTATACCGTTGGTTCAAGTGTAATTTTAGTTTTTCTGGTGTGCATTTACATCATCGATTTTTTCAAAAAAAGAGACGGACAACTTTTAAAATTTGCTTTATTTGTTGTTTTGATACCGAATTTTACAGGTGCAACAATAGGTTCCTTGCAAGATATGCCGCTGACTGAAATAAATATATATTGGGATAATTTTTTTCGCTGGTTTTTTTCAAATGTAATTTTAATGCTCAGTTTCGGATATCCGCTGTTCAAAATAATCAACCAAAAAAGCAAGCAAAGCAAAACATCAACTTACCTTTTGGTAAAATTTTCAACCGCACTTTTCTACATCTCTGTTGTTTTATGGAATCTTATTATTTTTTCTCTGTACTATGTCGGCTGGCTTAACAAAAACACAAACAGTTTCTTTTTCCCTTGGTTAGTAGGAAACCTGTTCTTCTTAGCTAATTTGTATTTCTCGACTTTTGATGAAAAATTAGGGAAAACATCCGAAAAATTTCAATGGTATGAAAACCGTTCTGTCGCTACCGAAAACAACACCCAAATGTTGGTAGCCATAATATCATTCCTGTTGCCGATTTGCGCACAACTTTTAGGAACAATCTCTCACAGCATTTCCGTTTTATTCATCTTCAACATTACAAGTGCTATTGTGTCTATAGGACTGATATGGATTCCTGAAGACCATGTTCGCTACATGTCAGCAATAAAACATTTAAAAACTGCCTTCCATTTGTTTACATTGTCTTTGTTGCTTTTGAATATCATACTTATTATCAACGAAAGCACAACACCTTAACCTTGTTGCATATAAACTTTTAACCGCTTCGCCATGTCCTTCTTTGTTGATATTGCTTATACGGGAGCTGCGTTATTTATGTGTTTTCTACAAAAAAATGCTGTGTTATTGACAGTCAAAATCCGCGGTGATACAATCTAGTAAAACAATCACGGAGGTATCGGATATGGCAAATTTTGAACTTTTCAAAAAATTACTTGACGAAAAATCGCTCAACTATGCATCGCGCACAACAGAAAACGGTGACGGCATTATCGACCTTCCTTTTGACGGAAAAGTTATAAAATGCTTCTTCAGCGGCGATAAATTTCTTTCAATCTATCTTGTGTTTGAAAAAATCCCCGAAGAGAAGCTTGCCGATGTTATTTTCCTTTGCAACGAACTCAACGCAAAGTACAAGTGGGCAACATTCTATGTTGACAAAGAAGGCGACCTTGTCATTCATGACGACGCCCTTATTTCAGGCGACTCTGCCGCAGAAGAATGTTTTGAGCTTATTATCCGCATTCTCGACATCGCCAACAAGTGCAAGCCCACAATTATGAAGTGCATTTATGCATAATCAACATCGCATAAAAATCACCCTCACAACCGTAAATCAACGGCTGTGAGGGCTTTTTTATTCTTCGGTGTCACGGTATTTCTCTGCCTGAAGATTGAACATATAAGCATATTTACCGTTCAGCGCCATAAGCTCGTCGTGGGAACCGCTTTCAACAATTTCGCCGTTTTCAAGCATATAAATCACATCCGCCATAACGGTTGTGGAAAGTCGGTGTGAAATAAAGATAACGGTTTTATCCGCCGCAGCTCTGGTCATTGCTTCGTTGAGTGCATATTCGGAAACGGGGTCAAGGTTTGCACTGGGTTCATCAAGAATTGCAAAGGGGCACTGCTTATAGAAAGCTCTCGCAACGGCAACCTTCTGTGCCTCGCCGCCCGAAAGGGAAAGCCCCGTATCGTCGAATTCACGCAGCAGCATTGTATCCGTGCCGTTATGAAGCTCTTTGCCGAAATTGCTTTCTCTCAGCGCATTGAGAACACGGATTTTATCGTGAGTACCGCTCATTGCAACATTTTCGCCTACGGTTGCACCGAAAAGGGAAAAATCCTGGAATACCGCCGCATAGTTGGCGTGATATGACGGAATATGCCACTCACGGATATCCTTGCCGTCAACGGTTATTCTGCCTTCGGTTACATCGTAAAGTCTGAGAAGCAGATTGGTAAGCGTGGTCTTTCCTGCTCCGTTATAACCGACCAAAGCAATCTTCTGATAAGGCTTGATTTCAAGATTTATGTTTTTAAGCGTGGGCTTTTCGTTACCCGGATATGTGAACGATACATTTTCAAGCTTTATGCTTACGGGCTTTTCAAAAACGGTTTTATCTTCGCCGCCGATGATTTTTTCTTTTGCCGCCATAAACTTTCTGTATTTTTCAACATAAAGTGAATTTTCTCTCAGGTTTATTGAAAACCAGCTTGTCAGGTCAAAAACGCATCTGCTGACAGCATTTGCACCGTTAAAGGTTGCGGCAAAATCACCCAGAGAAATCTCTTTTGTAACAATGGCTTTGTAGCCCATAAGCAGAGCGATTCCGAGATACACAAGCAGTGTCATAGGCAAGGCTTCCTGACAGAAGTAAAGCTGCCACTGCTTACGCAGGAAAGGTGCAATTGTAAAAATTCTGTCTTTTACATTTTTGTTGTATCTGTCTTCAATCATTCTGCCGGCAGGGTTAAGCCTGAGCTCCTTTGCATAATCCTGCAAGTAGAAAACACGGCTGAAATAAAGATTTTTTCTGTCAAGAGGAGTCATTGCCTCGGTGCGGTCAACATTGACCTTTGCAATCAGCCTGCCTATGGGTATCATTATGGCAACACAAAGGAAAATAAACACAAGGCATATGGGGTCAATGGATGCAATAACCGCAGTTATTGAAAGTATGGAAGTAAGCAGACGGACTATATCCTGAGTGTCGGAAATAACACTGTCTACCCTTTCACTCATAGAGGTCATTGCCAGCACAAGGTCGTTATAATAAGCAGGGTTATCGTATGCCTCAAAATCCATTTTTGCCGCTTTTTCGTATATGGATGAATACAGCTTGAAATGAAGCCTTTCCTTCTGTCTGGGTCTGTATACCTCATAGAAAACCGTGCTGCCTATTGTACCGATTATAACCAGCACCGCAAATATTCCGCAGGCAACGGCAATTCTGTAATAGTCAACTCCCGAGGTAACAACATCGATTATGTATTTGAGAAGCACAACGCTTGAAAGTATCCAGGGCACATTGGTGAGCAAATCAAAGAAAATGTTAAAAAACAGCATACCCGGTGCGTTTCTCGCAACGAAGCCAAGCATAAAGAGGTTGTTGCTTATCGTGCCGTGAGTTTTTTCTTCTTTGTTCTTTTTGGGTGCTTTACTCATTACCGTCAGCCTCCTCTCTGTAACCTGACGCCTGAAGGGTAAACATTTCACAGTACTCCCCTTCAAGTGCCATCAATTCATCGTGGCTGCCCGTTTCTATAAGCCTGCCCTTTGAAAAAACAAGAATTTTATCCGAGCGTGTTGCACTTGAAAGACGGTGTGAAATATAGAAAACCGTTTTGCCCTTCGTACCCTCCATAAGTGCGTCGTACATCCTGCTTTCCGCAACGGGGTCAAGAGCGGAGGATGGCTCGTCGAGAATGGCAACGTCAAAATCCTTTGCAAAAAGTCTTGCAATGGTCACCTTCTGGGATTCACCGCCTGAAAGAAGGGCACCCTGATTATCGAATTCTCTTGTAAGCAGAGTATTTTCTTTTTCGGGCAGAGTCTGAATTTTATCGTAAACACCGCTCTGACCCAGTGCTTTACGGGCAAGCTGAATGTTCTCGTCATCCACCTCACGGATAAGCACGTTTTCCGCAACGGTCATGGCAAAAATTCTGTAATCCTGAAAAACGCTTGCGAATTTATCTCTGTATTTCAGCAGGTCGTATTCTTTGATATTAATGCCGTTGTATAAAATTTCACCCTCTGTTACGTCATAAAGCCGCATAATAAGTTTTGAAAGGGTTGTTTTGCCTGCACCGTTATGGCCTACAACGGCAAAGGTATCGCCCTTATTGATTTTGAATGATATGTTGCTCAGCGTATTTTTGCTGTTGCCGTCATAGCGAAACGAAACATTTCTGAATTCAAGGCTTTCGAATTCACCGGGTTCAATTCCGTTGTCCGTCAGTTTAGGCTCATAATCAAGAAAATCACGGAGATTCTGCACCCAGAGGCAGTGCTTCTGCTGCATTGCAAAATATCTTGCAAGCTGATTGAGCTTGTTTCGGGTTGTGGTAATTGCGGAAATAAGCACGGAGAAATCCGCTATTTCAAGGTTCTGAAGCACAATAAGTCTGTAGCATCCGTATCCGAAACCGCCGCACACGGGAATTATTTCACCGAAGAAATCCGCAAGCGTTTCAAGAAGGGCAATGCGCCAGCCGTACTTTTTGATAACCTCAATATTCTTTTCAACGGCGTTATTGAAGCGTTTTTTCACAACCTCAAATATGCCCGTTGTTTTGATTTCCTTGGCAAAATCTTTGAGCAGAATAGTTCTTTTGGTGTAATCCTTCTGCCTTTCAAACGGGGTCATTGCCTTTTCTTTTTCAAGCTCAACATTGTTTTTCTTTGCACTTATGCCGATAACAATAATGGGGCAGATAATAAAGAACAGAAGGAACGGGTCAATGGAAATAAGGTAAGCCACAAGGAATATTATGCTCACAACCGAGCCGATTGTCCATGCCGAGCCTTCAATAATACGCTTGAAGCCGCCTTTTTCAACAACCCAGGTTGCTCTGTTGTAGTTATCAAAAAAATCGGGATTTTCATAACAGCCCAGCTCAACCTCCTGAGCTTTTTTGAAAATCAGGCTGTTTATGTAGCTTTCGCACTTGATTTCAAATTTTGTTCTGACCGTATACATATCGATATACGCAAACAGGTCAACAAACACCTTGCCGAATACAATAATGCACATTCTGATTGCAAATTCCTTAAAGGTGCCGTTACCTTCAATAATTGAAAGTGCGGTCTGCAAAAACATTACGCTGATAACAACCGAGTAATACACATTCTCCAATATGTACGCAAGGTAGATTGTAATCAGTGAAAGAGGCGCACTTTTCCACGCGCATTTAAGCATAAATGCGGTATTTCTGAATATATGCGCTTTCTGTTTGACTTCCTTTTTCATTTCATCCTCCGAAAATTCCGTATACGGAATTGATTCTACTATGTGCAAATGCAAAAGTCAATAAACAGATTACTTATTATACCAAATATATTCGTTGAAAATTTTATTTTTTTGTTATATAATCAGAATGGTAATTTGTGAATTCAAAACACGGAGGTTATCATGAGAAACATAAAGAGCATTAATGCAAACTGGCTTTTTTCAAAGGAAGCAAAAGCCGCACCCGCTGCCCTGCCCTCAGGCTGGGATGAAATAAATCTGCCCTACACCTGGAACGGCACCGACGGTCAGGACGGCGGCAACGATTATTACAGAGGCACCTGTTTTTTTGCAAAAGGAATCAAAGCGGAGGATATGCCCGAAGGCAAGAAGGTTTACGCTCAGTTTGACGGTGTAAATTCATCCTGCAAGGTTTACTGGAACGGCAAAGAAATCTGCGAGCATCACGGCGGATATTCAACATTCAGAGCAGAGCTTAAGGATATCAAGGCTGAAAATATTCTTGCTCTTGCTGTTGACAATTCACCCAACGACAAGGTTTACCCCCAGAATGCAGACTTCACCTTCTACGGCGGTATTTACCGTGATGTTACTCTTATCGGCGTACCCGAAAATCATTTTGACCTTGAATATTACGGTTCACCCTCAATCATGGTTACTCCCGAAATCAAGGGCAGTAATGCAGAAGTTACAATCAAAACTTTCATTGAAGATGATGATGACTGCAAGGTAAAATATGAAATTCTTGCAGAGGGCAAGGTTATCGCAAGCACCGTAGGCGACGAAGATGACGAGGTTAAGCTGACAATCGAAAACGTTCATCTCTGGCACGGCAGAAAAGACCCCTTTCTTTACACCGCAAAGGCAACTCTCATTTGTAACGGCGAGGAAGTTGACGAAATCATCACACGCTTCGGCTGCCGCACATTTAAGATTGACCCCGACAAGGGCTTCATTCTCAACGGCGAAGAATACCCCCTCAGAGGTGTATCACGCCATCAGGACAGACCCGGCATCGGCAACGCACTTCTGCCTGAACATCACAAGGAAGACCTTGACCTTATTCTCGAGGTGGGTGCAACAACAATCAGACTTGCACACTATCAGCACTCACAGTATTTTTACAACCTTTGCGATGAAGCGGGTCTTGTTCTCTGGGCTGAAATCCCCTATATTTCAAAGCATATGCCCGGCGGCTACGACAACACAATCACACAGATGAAGGAGCTCATCGTTCAGAATTACAACCATCCTTCAATCGTTGTATGGGGCCTTTCAAACGAAATCACAATTGCAGGCGCGGCCGACCCCGACCTTATCAGAAACCATAAAAAGCTTAATGAGCTTTGCCACGAAATGGATAAGACAAGACCCACAACCGTGGCTTCCGTTACAATGTGCTCAATCGACGCGGAATATGTTCACATCAGCGATGTGCTTTCATACAACCACTATTTCGGCTGGTACGGCGGCACAACGGATATGAACGGTCCCTGGTTTGACGATTTCCATAAGAAATATCCCAAAAAGCCCATCGGCATAAGCGAATACGGCTGTGAAGCACTTGACTGGCACACTTCAACTCCTGTTCAGGGCGATTACACCGAGGAATATCAGGCATATTATCACGAAGAGCTTATCAAGCAAATCGCCGAAAGACCCTACCTCTGGGCAACCCACGTATGGAATATGTTTGACTTTGCCGCAGATGCAAGAGCAGAGGGCGGCGAAAACGGAATGAACCACAAGGGTCTTGTTACCTTCGACAGAAAATACAAGAAAGATTCCTTCTACGCTTACAAGGCATGGCTTAACCCTGAACCCATGGTGCATATCTGCTCAAAGCGTTATATTGACCGTGTTGAGGATGTAACAAAGGTTACCGTTTACTCAAACTGCAGCGAGGTTGAGCTTTTTGCAAACGGCGTAAGCGTAGGCAAGCAGACAAAGGGCAAATATCCCTTCTTCTATTTTGAAGTAAAGAATGAAGGCGAAACAACCCTCACCGCAAAGGCCGACGGTCTTGAAGATACAGCAACTATCCGCAGGGTTGATACTCCCAACGAAGCATACATTATGAAGGAAGAGGGCGAGGTTATCAACTGGTTTGATATCACAATGCCCGACGGCAGATTCTCAATCAACGATACAATCGGCGATATTATGTCCACCTTCGGCGGTAAAATCGCAATGGTGAAAATTCTGCTTAAAATCAAGAACGCAATGACCGCAGGCAAGGAAGGCAAAAAAGGCGGCGGTCTTGAGGTTGCAGGCTTCAGCATGAATATGGGAATGATAAAAAATGTTTACGGTATGGCAAAGGGCTTCACCGTAAAGCGTGTATTCTCAATGCTGGGCGGCAAATTCACCAAGGAGCAGATTCTTGAAATCAACACAATGCTCAACAAAGTCAAAAAGCCCGTAAAGTAATAACTTAAAGGAAGTTGACTTATGAAGAAATCTGTTTTATCCGCACTTATTGCGGCAATGCTTGTTTTCGCAATGCTCCCCACCGCAGGCAAGGGCGTAGGTGCGGTCTGCGATATTATTGAAGCTTATGAGGTTGCGGAATAGGTCTGACTTTCGAAAAAGATTACACCATCACATATTGAGGAGATATATATGAAAAAACCTACTCTTAATTTCGGTTCATTCAGACAGTATGACAAAATTTTCATCACTGCCGAGCATGGCATTGACCTTGAAAACGTTACATCCGTTGCATTTGAGGGCGAAAATCTTTACATCGCACAGCCCGAAGGCATTGTTGAATTTGCAGACGGCAAAGCAAAGAAACTGAGTATAAAGGCTTCAAAGCTTTTCTCAAAGGGCGGTAAGCTCTACGCCGCAAACGGCAACGCTCTTGCTCAGATTAAAAAGGGCAAGGTTCACGTTATTGCCGAGTTCGATGCTCCCGTTATCGATATGTCAGTTGCTCTTGACGGCTCACTGTGGCTTGTTACTTCAAAAGCTCTTTACCTTGAAGAAAACAGCAGTTTCACAAGAATAGTTGACGTGCCCGAAGATACGGTATGCCTTGCCGCACTTGACAACAAATCAAAATACGGCGAAACCGTTTATATCGGTGCAACCTCCGAGGGTCTGCTTTCAATGAAGGGCAAGCGCCGTCACTGGGCTGAAATGACACCCGATATGTCGGGCGTGCTCAGTAAGGATATAAAGTGCACCGCCATTGATGCAATGGGTCATCTCTGGGTAGGCACAAGCGCAGGTCTCAACATCTACGACGGCAGAAACTTCTGGTTCAACGGCAACGATTTTTATTCCGTTCCCGACGGCTCATTCAACGATATGTTCTTTGCCGCAGACGGCAAAAAGTATTTTGCAACGAACACGGGCATCATTACTCTTGTTGAAGGCAAAATTACATATTATTCCTACGGTGCATGGCTTATGCACCCCACGGTAACACAGATTACCGTTTCAGACAGCGGCACAATCGCCGCCGTAACTCCCGAAGGCATCAGCCTTATCACTTCAAAGGATATGACTCTTGAAGAAAAGGCAAATCACTATGACGACATTGCCGAAAAATACTTTACCCGCAACGAAGGCTATCAGGTAACAAGGTCACTTTCAAAATACGGCGACCTTACCTCGGGCAGACTTCCCAACTCGGATAACGACGGTCTTTTCACCGGTCTTTACTGCGCCGCACAGTGCTTCCGCTACAAGGTAACAGGCGATGAAAAAGCAAAGGCAAACGCAAAGAGGGCTGTTGAGGCTATGATTAAGCTTACCGAGGTTACGGGCAAGGCAGGCTTCACCGCAAGAGCAACAAGATATTCACACGAGCCCGATTTCGGCACGGGCAACCGTGAAGAATGGCACATCTGCCCCGAAAATCCCGACTGCGAATGGCTTGGCGAAACATCAAGCGACGAAATGACAGGCCACTACTTTGCATACGGCATTTATTACGACCTTGTCGCAGACAAAAAAGAAAAGAAGAAGATTGCTCAGGTCGTAAAAACAATCACCGACCATATCATTGAAAACAACTTCCACCTGACCGATGTTGACGGAGTGCCCACCACCTGGGCAAACTGGGAGCCCGACCTTCTCAACAACGACGACAGATGGTATTACGAGCGCGGCACAAACTCACTTGAAATTCTTTCATTCCTCAAAACAACATATCACGTAACAGGCGATAAGAAATACGATGAAGTATACGATATGCTTATTAAAAAGCACCACTATGCAATGAACTGCATGCAGTATAAGTGCGAGGACGGTCACGTTGCACATATCGACGACCAGCTTGATTTTGTCAACATCTATCCCCTTATCGTTTACACCGATAATAATGCTCACAAAGAAATATTCAAAATGGGTCTTACCCACCACTGGGAATACGAAAGAGTTGAGCGTTCACCCTTCTTCAACATTGTTTACGGTGCACTGACAGAGAATTACTGCGACATTGAAAACGCCGCAAAATCACTTTCAGAAATGAATCTTGACCTTATCAGATGGCCTGCATACAACAGCTACAGAAAGGATATCGTATGGGATACGGAGCAGGAGTCAATGGGTATTCCTCCCCAACTCAAGTACCCCGTTGAGTATTCCGCAAGAGTTCTTGTTCACTATGACGGCAATCCATTTGTGTGCGATTCGGGTGCGGAAAGATTTGTTGATATCAACAGTAAAATCGTTAACAAAACATCAACCCTTCCCGCAACCGCAGGTGCAAACGGTATGAAAGCAATGATGCCTTATATCTACCTTCTCCCCTACTGGATGGGCAGATATCACGGACTTCTGGGTGACTGATATGGCAGGAATATTTTTAACAATCAAGAATATTTTCAACGGTTTCATTGCCGCCGCAATGCTTATCCCCATTCTTCTGACAATGGGTGATGCAGGAGACCCCGAAACTCCGGTTGTATACCCCGATTGCACAAATCCGTACATAAACGAATATCTTGATCCGGATATTGCGGCTCACCGCTCGGGTGCGGGCAATGCACCTCAGAATACCCTTATGGCGTTTGAGAATATTGTTGAGAATTCGAATTGTGTTGACACTCTTGAATTTGACGTTCAGGTAACAAAAGACGGTGAGCTTGTGCTTCACCACGACCTTACATATGACGGCACTTCAAACGCAGCCGAGCTTTTCGGCAGAAAGAATATTTTTGTTTCATCCCTCACTCTTGAAGAAGCAATGCAGCTCAACATGGGCGAAAACTTCAAAGGCAACGGCGATTACCCTTACCGCGGATTAAGAGGCGACGACATTCCCTATAATCTGCACATTGCAACCTGCGACGGCGTTATTGATTATGTTGAAGCAAATGCCGATAAAGAATACAGATATGTCATCGAAATAAAGAGCATCGGTATAAACGGCAGAAAAGCTGTTGACAGACTTTATTCCGTTATAACCGAGCGTAATTTGCAGGACAGAGTTATCTGGTCAACCTTTGCACCCGATGTTTCGGCTTACATGAAGTCGGAATACCCCGAAATTGCAAGAACCGCAGATGCCATCGAAGCGGTTCAGTTCTATTTCTATTTCAGAATGGGTTGGGATTTGCAGGACGTAAGCCCCTCATATGTCGCATTGCAGATACCCTACGGTTCAAGCGCATTTGACAACCTTATCAACCTTGGTACAAGAGAAATGCTGAACTACGCTCACAGCAACAACATTGCGGTTCAGTACTGGACAATCAACGACGAGGAAGAAGTAAGAACACTTACCCTCAACGGAGCTGACTGCATAATGACGGACTACCCCGAAAAAGTATACAGCGTTGTGCAGGAATGTATGCAATAAAAGCAAAGGACTGTTTTGTTTTTCACAGCGAAACAGTCCCCTTTTTTGTTTTTTACTCCTTGACATCGACAGTTAAATATTTTATTATATACCTGTTGACATTAATTTTATTAAGGAAGTGGTTTTCAGTGAATCAGCAGTATGAAGCATTGTTTACTCCCTGGAAAATAGGCAATGTTGAAATCAAGAACAGAATTGTTATGTGCCCCATGGGCGGCACATCGCTTTTCGGTTGGTTTGAGCTCGGCGGTTGCCATTTCGACAAGGAAGCAGCAAAGCTTTTCCTTGAAAGAGCCAACAACAATGTTGGTCTTATCATTCCCGGTATCGCACCTCTGCGTGATACATTCTGGGGCAAGTGGCTCTGGCAGAACCCCAAAATGTTTGAAGAGCTCAAAGTGTTTATGGATGAAATCCATAAAACAGGCGCAAAGCTTTTTGTTCAGCTTACGGCAGGTATGGGCCGTTCATGGGCTATCACCGAGCTTGTTGCTCCCCTTCACAGAAATAAATTCACACGTGCTCTTGTGAAGCCCATTCTTGACACTTCACACGAGCTTGCATCTCCCAGCCCCCAGCCCTCACGTTGGGCACACGACATTATCTGCCCCGAAATGACAGTTGAGCAGATTCACGAAATCATCGAAGCATTTGCAAAAACCGCAAAGCTCTGCCGTGACGCAGGCGTTGACGGTGTTGAGGTTCACGCCGTTCACGAAGGCTACCTTCTTGACCAGTTTGCAATCGAATTCTTCAACAAGCGTACCGACGAATACGGCGGAAGCTTTGAAAACAGATACCGTTTCGCAGCAGAAGTTGTTAAGGCTATCAAGGCTTCCTGCGGCGACGATTACCCCGTTTCACTCCGTTACTCCGTTGAATCAAAGATGAAGGGCTTCTGCGAAGGCGCAATGCCCGGCGAAGATTACACAGAAGTAGGCCGTGCAATGGAAGAATCCGAAAAGGCTGCAAAATATCTTCAGGATATGGGCTACGATATGCTCAACGCCGACAACGGTACATACGACTCCTGGTACTGGGCACATCCCCCCATGTATATGCCCCAGAACTGTAACCTTGAAGATGTTGCACACATCAAGAAGTTTGTTGATATTCCCGTTGTATGCGCAGGCCGTATGGAACCCGACGAAGGTGCAAAGGCTGTTGCAGAGGGCAAGATTGACGGCGTAGGTGTTGCACGTCAGTTCCTTACCGACCCCGAATGGGTTACAAAGCTTATCGAAGACAGAATCGAAGATATCAAACCCTGTATCTGCTGTCACAGTGCCTGCTTCAACTTCTCATCATCAAAGGGTCATGCAAACACTCAGGATCTTACTGACACAATGGGTCTTTCACGCTGTGCTCTTAACCCCCAGACAATGCAGTCAAAGAAATACAGCATCAAGCCTGCAAAGAAGTCAAAGAACGTTGCAATCATCGGCGGCGGCATCGGCGGTATGGAAGCTGCTATCGTTTGTGCAAAGAGAGGCCACAAGGTTGACCTTTACGAAAAGAGCGATAAGCTTGGCGGCGTATTCATTGCAGCCGCAGCTCCCTCATTCAAGGAGAAGGACCGCGACCTTATTGCATGGTATAACCGCGAGGTTAAGAAATACAGCGCAATCACCATTCATATGAACACAGAGGTTAAGGATATTGCCGCTCTCGGTGCAGACGAAGTTATCGTTGCAACCGGTTCAAAGGCAAGAAAAATCCCCGTTCCCGGTGCAGACACGGCTGTTGAAGCTGTTGATTATCTTCTCGGCAACAAGGAAGTCGGCGAAAACGTAACAGTTATCGGCGGCGGTCTTACAGGCTGTGAAATCGCATATGACCTTTACCTTCAGGGCAAGAAGCCCACAATCGTTGAAATGCAGGATGACCTTGTTACAACACCCGGTGTTGCACTTGCCAACACAAGCTTCCTGCGTGATTTCTTCAAGACAAACAAAGTTCCCGTTCACCTTGAAACATCACTTTGCTCAATCAACAACGGCAGCGTAACCGTTAAGGATAAGGAAGGCAAGACCTTTGAGATTCCTGCTGATTCGGTTGTTATGTCAGTCGGTTATGTTCCCACACCCGTTGCTCCCAAGGCAAAGCACGTTCATGTTATCGGCGATGCCGCTAAAGTTGGCAATCTCCGTACCGTTATCTGGGGTGCATGGGATATCGCAATGAAACTGTAATTTTATAAAAACTTCGGGACAGTCTCCGTTTGGAGGCTGTCCCGTTTTTTATGATGCTCTCTTGATTATTTTTACAATACCCGTTGCGCCGTCAAGGCGTACGATGTCGCCGTTTTTTACGGTATTCATAAGTCCGTCAATGCCCACAACCGCAGGTATGCCAAGCTCCCTTGAAATAATTGCGGTGTGTGAAAGAAGCGAGCCCTTTTCGCTGACAACGCCCTTTGCCTCCGCAAGCAGGAATACCCAGCCGGGGTCGGTCATCTTTGTGATAAGGATTTTATCCTTTACACTGCTTACCTTTTTCACATCCGTCACAACGCAGGCTTCGCCCTCAACGATTCCGTTGGAACAAGGCACTCCCAGCATTTCATCCTTACCCGAATGTACCGCCGTCATATTAACGCTTCTGTGGTTTTTATCAAAGGCTTCACCGCTGAAAACTATGCGTGAATAGGCAGGCAGCATTGAATACATTTCATATTTCTGCTTTCTTGCCTCAACGGTTTCTCTCATATCACGGGGCATATCCGCAAGGGCACGCACTTCATCAAGAGTAAGGTAAAACACATCTCTTTTTTCTGCAATATAACCCTTTTGAGCATAAATTCCGCCGAGACGGAGCACCGCTTCTCTGACCATGCCGAAAATACGGCTCCTGTTAAGACGCTGAATTTCTCTGTTGCCGATACCAAGCATACATCTGCCGCTGAGAAATTTTGTAATCGGGTCGTGTTTAAGGTCTATACCGCTTTCCGAACCGTCATCAAGCAATGACATAAGCCTGTCTTTATCGGCGGCGAATTCATTTATTTTTCTGTCAAAAAGTTCAAAGTCTGTTCTGAATGTTTCGGTTTCAAGCTTCAGCTCTTCAAGGCATCTGTCACCGTAAACTTCAATATATTTCTTTGCGCGCCTGCGATATTCGGCATCGCTGATTTTATCCCTGTCGGCGGCAATTCTTATCATTTCCTTCACTGGCTTCATGCTTTCAATATTCGAAATGCCCGAAATATAAGAATTGGCAAGCTCCTCGTGGTTTTTATATTTCTTTTTGAGCCTTGCTTTCAGCAGACCCGTAAAGATAAAAGCATATGTATCGTTAAGTAAAGTTATGCCCCAGCAAGAGAGAAGTCTGTCCTGAATTTTATCAAAAAGCTCAAGTATTTCAGAGGGTGACATATCCTCCTCAAATCTGCGGTAAACATAGTTTTTGATTTCAACAAAGCTTTCGTTAAGCTTTTTCATATTATGCGGAGTCATGATAAGCTCCGTCAGAGTATTCACATATACGGATGCTTTCACAAGAGGATTTATCTCATTTTTCTTCTCGTCATATTCCTTGTATTTGACGCCCACAAGCTCCTGCCAGATTGCAATGATTTTTTTGCTGAAGGGCAGGAATTTTATTGCGGAATACCAGCTGTTGAGATTATAATAAAGTCTTCCGTTTGCGTTGCCTACGGTATTTTCCAGTATATCATAGCGTTTTTTAAGCTCTCTCTTATTTTTGAGAAGTCTGCGGCCCGCATCCTTGAAAACCCCTGCAAAAACCATATCAACAAATGAAATTGTCAGAGGCAGGCTCAGACCCGGATAGCTTTCAACAATGTTGCTGTTGTCAAAAAGCAAGGGCTTGCTGTCGTCTATTGTTGTAATAGGTCTTGCCTGCAGAATATAAATTTCACCGTTTTCCACGGCAAATTCAATATCGGAATAAGAGCAGATATTATCACAGATGATTTTTGAAATGCCTGTAAGCTTATGCACCTGCTCATCCGTCAGCAGATTTTCCTTGCCGTCGTAGTAGTAAATATTATCGGTGAGAGAGTAGTAATATGAGGTGGTATCGATTTTATCGGACACAACATTTTCGCCAAGTCCCCTGCCTGCAACAATTACGCTTTCGTTGAGAATTCCCTGGGGATTTGCAGTAAAAAGAATACCCGAAACCTCGGAATTCACCATTTTCTGAACAATCACATTCATTCGCATAAGGCTCAGGTCAAGCCCCTTCTGCTCCATATATATCAACACATTTTCATTATAAAGCGAGCAGACACATTCAACGATTTTTCCGCAGATGTCTTTTCGGTCAACATTAAGAAAAGTATCAAACTGACCTGCAAAGCTGTTGTCGGATGAATCCTCAACGCTTGATGATGAGCGTACGGAAAACAGCTCACCGTCAAGGGATATATCCCAATCGTTTTTAACGGATTCTCTTACGGCTTTTTTCAGCAAATTGCTTTTTTCTGCCGTTGTTTTGCCCTTGCAAGCCGTCAGTGCCGCCTGAATTCTTTCTTTTGACGGTACAAGCTCATCAAATGAAAAAACTTCAAAATCAGGCACGGGCAAGCCTGCTCCTTTCATAATTTTCAGATTTTCAATTTTACTTCCCAGTGTCATTTCTTTCGTCCCCTTTTTTATATTTTTATCCCCCGAAGGTCTTTTGACCCCTCATAATATAAGTGTCGAAAGAAATGATGTTTTGTTGCGGCTTAAATATTAAGGTTTCATTAAGAATGATTTTCATTTTGATTGACTTGAATTTCTTCGTGTGATATCATAAAGCCGTAACCGAAGGGAGGATTATTATGAAATTCAGGAAAATCACTGCCGTTATAATGTGTCTTCTTACTGTGCTGGGCATTTCGGTCAGCGGAGTATCGGCTCACAATAAAAGCAATGAAATTGAGCCCTCAACCTGGACTGCCGTTGACGGTCTCGGACGCACACTTTCAATGAATGATACAGTTGGCAACACAAAAAAAGATAAATACGTTGCAATGTTTTACTGGACATGGCATTACCCGTGGGTTGATACCCATGAGCCCATAACCACAGGCAGCGTGCTGGACAAATACCCCGAAGCCGTAAACGACTGGGAACACCCTGCATGGGGCGGCACCCCCGACGGCAGACCCTATTTCTGGGACGAGCCTCTTTACGGCTACTACACCAACACCGATGAATATGTGCTGCGAAAGCACGCAGAGCTGCTCGCAGACGCAGATGTTGATGTTGTTTTCTTCGATGCCACAAACGGCACCCTTGTTTTTACGGAAGCATATGAAGCACTCCTCAAAGTATGGAGCGAAGCAAGGGAAGACGGCGTTGCTGCACCGGCGATTTCATTCATATTGAATTTTGGCGGTTCGGACGATACCCGCACTCAGCTGCACGACCTTTATGATAATCTTTACAGCCAAAACAGATACCGTGATATGTGGTTTATGTGGGACGGTAAGCCTATGCTTATGGCTGATGTGAGTTCGCTCTACCTGTCTGACAAAAAAGACAGAGAGATTTTTAATTTCTTCACTTTCAGAGATAATGAATCCACTTATTTTGCCGACGACACCAACTACTTTGATGACACCTGGGGCTGGTGTTCCGATTACAAGCAAACAAAATTCGGAAAAAGACTTTTCGGCGGCATTGAAGAAATGTGCGTTTCCGTTGCTCAGAACGCAAATGAACACGGACTCACCGCAATGAATTCCCCCGTAGGCACCGTTCAGGGCAGAAGCTTTGCAGACGGCGATTATTCATACAGCTATACATACGCAGGCAAGGAAATCACAGTTGATAAAAGCATTGAAAACTCTCAGCTTTACGGTATTAATTTTCAGCAGCAGTGGGATTACGCAATAGAAAGCGACCCTGAGCTTATATTCGTAACAGGCTTCAACGAATGGATTGCAGGCAGATGGATGAACTGGACAGGCATCGAAAATGCCTTTCCCGACCAGTATAACCCTGAATACAGCCGTGACATTGAGCCGTCATCGGGCGTGCTTAAAGACCATTATTACTACCAGCTTGTTGAAAATATCCGCCGTTTCAAGGGTACGGAACCTCTGCCTGCCAACAATGCTGAAAAATCAATAGATATAAACGGCAGTCTTTCTCAGTGGGATGATGTTATGCCTGAATACAACCACTACGAAGGCGGCGAAAACCGTGACAGCAAAGGCTGGAAGGGATATTATTACACCAATAACACCCTGCGCAATGATATCGTTCAGGCAAAGGTTGCATACGACAGCAGCAATATTTATTTCTGTGTACGAACAGCTGAGAATCTTACACCTTCAACGGACAGCGACTGGATGCGTCTGTTGATTGATACGGACACAAGCGGCATTTCCGCAAACTGGGAAGGCTTTGAATTTGTCATAAACAGAGAATCCCCGAAAGACGGCAAGGCAACCCTTGAAAAATCTCTGGGCGGTCTTGATTTTGAAGAAGTATGCAAGGTTGATTATTCCGTCAACGGCAATGTGCTTCAAATTGCAGTGCCGAGAAATGCACTGGGTCTTACAGGCAGCAATGTAAAATTCAATTTCAAGTGGTCGGATAACCTTCAAGGTTCAGACGCAACTGCATTTTACCAAAACGGCGATGCAGCACCCGGAGGACGCTTTGCATTTGTATTTGACAGCACCGCAACGGGAGAAACCGAGCCTGAGAACAGCGGCGGTTTATGGCAGATTTTCGAAGCTGTCGCAAACAGAATTGAATCTGCATATGCGGATTTCAGAAAACTTTATCATAATCTTTTCAGATAAAAACAGCGGCTTACACGGAACAAATCCGTGCAGGCCGCTGAAAATTTTTTCGATTTTATACAAGAGGTATTTCCATAGGCATACCGCCCTGAACCGCAGATTCGTGAGCAATAATACCGGGCAGTGACATATTGATGGCAAAATCAACATCAAGCTCAGGTCTTCTGCCTTCAACAAGGCAATCGATGAAATCCTTAACCATTTTGCCGTCTGCACCGCCGTGACCGCTTGAATCCTCGCCTTCATAGCAGGAAGTAACGGGAATATCAATCTTTGAGTTTGCGCCGAAGGTACCGGGCACACTGTGAAGGCTTGCAAGGGTATGCGCCTCGTCAACAACCTTTCTGCGGTCTGTTTCGAGAGTTCCTCTCGTTCCGCAGATACGGTAGTTATGGTCATATGCTGTGTATGCGCCGAAGCTTACGAGAAGTCTGATAACTGCACCCTTTGCGGTTTTGAAAAGTGCAACACCCGTTTCTTTGCGCTCGGGAGTATAGGGGTCATAATGAACATCCGCTTCCATACAGGTTACGCTGACAACCTTATCATTCATAACATAAAGCAGAGGTCCAAGCTCATGAGTAAGATAACGGATTGCGGGCTGATAGGTTCTCCAATGACCTTCGGGGTAATATGTGGGTGAAAATTCATCGGGATTGAGTGCGTGAAGATACTCTGCCTCGGCATATGCGATTTCGCCGAGAAGACCGTCTTCGTGCATCTTCTTCCAGGTCTGGATAAAAGCCCAGTAGCAGCAGTTTTCGGCCGCCATATATGTAAGCTCGGGATGAGCCGCAACAGCTTCTTTGAGTTCAACAGCTTCTTCAACGGAATTAACCGAAGGAATTTCGCAAAGCACGTGCTTGCCTGCATCAAAAGCCTTGATAACGATTGGAACGTGGTAAACCGCTTCGGTAGCAACGATAACCGCATCGATATCGGATTTGAGGAATTCATCATAGTCGCTGAACTGAATAAGGTTTTTATCGTTCACTGCTTCGGAAAGCTCTTCGTAGCCCGACTTGAGAATAGCGGGATTATGGTCGCAGACAGAAACAAGCTTTGCATTCTTTACACCTTTGAGGCAACGGGCAATGGCAGTACCTCTGCCGAGACCTACAACACCCACTTTTATAATTTTATCGCTCATGTCAATTCTCCTTTTCACGGATATGACACTATTATATATCACTTTCATCCTTTTGTCATCACTTTTAAAAAATTTTTCTGCACATCCCTTTCTTATTAAATGTTATCAAAAGTGCTGCCATTGAAGCTGAAAGAAAACGGTCTTGACAAAAAAATTTAACAGGTGTATACTGTCCGCAACAAAGGGGAGCTCGAACCGACGGGCTGAGAGGCAGATGTTTTTCTGCGACCCATTAACCTGATCCGGATAATGCCGGCGTAGGGAAAATACCGATGCACAGCTATTGGGTTGCAGAATTATGACACTGCAATTTATTTTGTGTTACCGTTGCCCTTGCCGCATTTACGGCAAGGGCAATTTTTTTATTTCACCGATATGGAGGTAAAACAAAATGAAAGCAAGCGTAGCAATTCAGGTGCTTCCCGCCGCAGAAAGCAGTGATGAAGCAATCCGCATTGTAGACGAAGTTATCGCCTACATCAGAAGCACGGGACTCAACTATTATGTAGGTCCCTTTGAAACGGCAATTGAGGGTGACGACTATGACCTGTTGATGGATATAGCCAAAGAATGTCAGCACATTGCAATCCGTGCAGGTGCACCGCGTATTTCTGCTTACATCAAGGTTGTGTATGAACCGGAGGGAGAGGTGCTGACCATTGAGAAAAAGGTTTCGAAACACCATACGCCGTAACCTTCCTGCGGCATGGGGAATAATAATTTTTCTTGTTCTGTGGCACTTTTTCTGCGCCCTTGGTGCTGTTCCGGAATATATGCTCCCCTCGCCGTCAGACGTAGTAAAAGCGTTTATTGATGACCGTAAATTGCTTTTTGAAAATGCGGTCATTACTCTCAAAGAAGCTTTTATCGGTCTTTTGTCAGGTGTCACCGTAGGATTTACGGCAGCAGTGATTATGGACAGTGTTGAATTTCTGCGCCGTGGGATTTACCCTCTTATGGTTCTGTCACAAACCGTACCCACCGTTGCAATCGCACCTCTTCTTGTGCTGTGGTTCGGTTATGAAATGACCCCGAAAATAATTCTGATTGTGCTTTCAACTTTCTTTCCCGTTGCAATAGGTCTTCTGGGCGGATTTGAAAGTGCTGATAAAGATACCGTTGCCCTGCTTCGTTCAATGGGCGCAAACCGCAAACAAATCTTTCTTTACATAAAACTGCCTTCTGCACTGCCCGAGTTTTTTGCTTCACTGAAAATCGCTGCATCCTATTCGGTTGTAGGGGCAGTTATAAGCGAATGGCTTGGAGGCTTCGGCGGACTGGGTGTGTATATGACCCGAGTTAAAAAAGCATTCGCTTTTGACAGAATGTTTGCCGTTATTTTTCTTATTTCAACAATTTCACTGGTATTGACGGCTCTTGTGAGCCTTGCCGAAAAAAAATCAATGCCTTACAGGCACATAAACAATGCAAAGGAGTAATTTTGTGAAAATACTGAAAAAATTTTTGTTGCTGAGTCTTGCAATAACGTTGACCTGCGGTCTCGGCGCCTGCAAAGATAAAAACAATAATACGGATTCAGAAAAGATAACCCTTGTCCTTGACTGGACTCCCAACACTAACCACACGGGCATATATGTTGCCGCAGAAAAAGGATATTTCACCGATGCGGGAATTGAAGTAGAGGTTGTTCAGCCTCCCGAGGGCGGTGCGGAAATGCTTGTAGGCTCAGGCAAAGCACAGTTCGGAATTTCCGTTCAGGACGGTCTTGCTCCTGCTTTTGCCGGTGAAAACGCATTACCGGTAACGGCGGTTGCCGCACTGGTTCAGCACAACACATCGGGCATTATTTCACGCAAGGGCGAAGGAATGAACACCGCAAAAGGTCTTGAAAGGCACAAATATGCAACCTGGGATTCACCTGTTGAAAAAGCGACAATCAAACAGGTTATGGAGGCTCAGGGAGGCGATTTTTCAAAGGTTGAGCTTATTCCTTCAACGGTTACGGACGAGGTTTCGGCATTACGCAATAAATCCGTTGATGCGATATGGGTTTTTTACGGTTGGGCAGGAATTGCCTGCCGTGTTGCGGGAGTTGAAACAGATTATTTCCACTTTGCGGACATTGACGAGGTTTTTGACTATTATACTCCCCTTCTTATCGCAAACAACAAATACCTTGAAGAGAATCCCGAAACGGTCAGAGCATTTCTTTCGGCACTTTCAAAAGGCTATGAATATGCCGTTGAAAATCCCGACGATGCCGCCGATATTCTTATGAAGTACGCACCCGAATTAAAAAGCAATCCCGAGCTTATCTATGAAAGCCAGAAATATCTTTCGGCTCAATATGTTGCAGAATGCGACAGATGGGGCGAATTTGACCCCGAACGTTGGGCAGGTTTCTACAAATGGCTCAACACTCTTGATATCCTTGAAGAACCCATTGACCCTTACAAGGGATTTACAAATGATTATCTGCCCTATGAATAAGCTTGAAATATGTGACGTCAGCAAAAGTTTTGACGGCAAAAAAATTGTTGAAAATATATCGCTGAATCTCAGGCAGGGAGAAATCGTCAGTCTTCTGGGAGTCAGCGGAAGCGGTAAAACAACACTGTTCAACATTGTTTCAGGACTTATGCAGCCTGACAGCGGCAGCGTTTTGCTTAACGGCGAGGACATAACAGGTATAACCGGCAAAATAAGCTATATGATGCAAAAGGATTTACTGCTCCCTTTCCGTACTGTTTGTGACAATGTGGCACTACCCTTGATAATGAAGGGGGAAAACAAGAAAACTGCCCGCAAAAAAGCTATCTCATTCTTTCCTGAATTCGGGCTTGAAGGAACGGAAAAGCTTTATCCCTCACAGCTTTCGGGCGGTATGCGCCAAAGAGCCGCACTGCTTCGCACCTATCTGTTTTCTCAGGATGTCGCTCTGCTTGACGAGCCTTTTTCCGCACTTGATACTCTAACAAAAGCGGCAGTACACAAATGGTATCTGGATGTTATGGAACATATAAAGCTTACAACATTTTTCATTACCCACGATATTGATGAGGCAATTCTTCTTTCGGACAGAATATATATTCTTTCCGGCCGCCCCGCACACATCACTGATGAAATCATCATTGATTACCCCAAACCGAGAAACGAGGCTTTTTCTCTGACAGCGGAATTCACCGGGTACAAAAAGCGGGTAATCAAAAATCTTTATTGAAAATGCAGTGATTTTGTTTTATAATGGCACTATCATTATGAAGGAGAATTGCGATGCCTGACAGAATCCACAACATCGGTATACTTGCCCACGTTGACTCGGGTAAAACAACACTGACAGAGCAGCTGCTTTACCTTACGGGTGCAATACGCAGTGCAGGGAGCGTTGATTCCGGCACTGCCGCAACGGACAGCCTCGCAGTTGAAAAGCAAAGAGGTATTTCCGTACGCACAGCCACGGCAAGCACCCGATGGAAAGGCATTACAATCAACATAATCGACACCCCCGGTCACGTTGATTTTGCAGGCGAGGTTGAGCGTGCACTTACGGCACTTGACTATGCGGTGGTTATAATTTCTGCCGTTGAGGGTGTGCGTGCACATACAGAAACAATTCTCAAATCACTTGACACCGCAAAACTCCCCTATGCTGTTTTTATCAACAAAATCGACCGTGCAGGCTCGGATGTTAAATCCGTACTGAATGAACTGAAACAGATTTCTTCAAGGCAGTGTTTTTTGCTTACGGCACCCGAAAACGAAGGTCTTGAAAATCCTTCTGTAAAGTCTCTTGATGAGAAAGAATTTTCAGCTCTTGCCACAGAAACCCTTGCGGATATCTGCGACGAAGCGGCAGATTTGTTCCTTGAAGAAAAGGCTCTTGATTACAGCCGTGCAAAGGAGCTTATTTGTGAAGAAATCGCTTCATGCAGGCTCATTCCCGTTATGTGCGGAAGTGCAAAAAATTCAATCGGTGTCAAAGAACTTGCTGATATGCTGACAGAGCTTATGCCCTCGGCAAAACGCAGGGCAACCGATGATTTATGCGGAATAATTTTTAAAATCGAGCACGATAAAACCCTGGGCAAGGTTTCTCACATAAGACTTTTTGGCGGTGAACTTTCAAACCGCGATGAAATCGAGCTTATCTCCCCCGCCGTAAAACAGCTTGCCGAAAGCGATGCGGTTGAAACGGAAGAAAAGCCTGCCGTGAAAGAAAAGATTTCACAGATTAAAAGCTTTTCGGGTGCAAAACACACGGATTCGGGCATTGTAAAAAGCGGCGATATCGGTGCGGTATGCGGTCTGCCATCGGCAAAAACGGGCTTTTTTGTAGGCTCGCTTGCGGTCAGCGACAGTGCAAAACTCGTCAACCCGTTTCTGCGTGTAAAAGTTACTCCCTCCGACGGTGACCCGCTTAAACTGCCTGCGCTTGCGGCGGCTTTGGGTGAGCTTTCAGACGAAGAGCCGTATATTGATGCAAAATGGGAAAACGGGCAGAAGGAAATAACCATAAGCACAACGGGTAAAATTCAGCTTGAAGTTCTTGATAACCTCATCAAAGAGCGTTACGGGCTTTCGGCTCAGTTTTCACCCCCTACCGTTATATATAAAGAAACACCCTCGGGAAAGGGATTTGCAAGAGCAAGCTACACAATGCCAAAGCCCTGCTGGGCGGTTGTTGAATTTTTATTTGAGCCTATGCCCCGCGGCTACGGAGTATCCTATCACGGCAGACTTCCTTCAAATCAATGCTTTTACCGATATCAGTCGCATATACGCACTTCCTTCAATTCCTGCCTTGAACAGGGTCTTTACGGCTGGGAGGTTACGGATTTCAGATGCACTCTTGTCGGCGGCGAGCACCACACAATCCATACACATCCGCTGGATTTCTTTGTGTGCACGCCTATGGCATTTATGAACGGACTTAATGAAATCGGTTCAACAATTCTTGAACCACTGCTTAAAATACGCATTTCCGCACCTGCGGAGCTTTCGGGCAAGCTGCTTTCGGAAATTGTGAGAACGGGCGGTGAATACGATTCCCCTGTTATCCGCTCGGACAATGTTGTTCTTGAAGCAATCGTGCCCGTTGCAACCTCAATGGATTTGCCTGCACGGCTTGCGATTCTCTCGTCGGGCAAGGCGGTGCTCAATCAGACATTTTACGGTTACCGTGAATGCCGTGACGGAGCGGAACATATAAATCCCCGCCGCGGAGTCAATCCTCTTGACCGTTCAAGATGGATTCTCTACGCAAGAGGCGCATATCAGAAAGACTGAAAAACTCTGAAAAGAAGTTTATATGAGCACAGATAAAAAGTGCTTGAAAAAACAAGACCTTCGGCTGAACCGAAGGTCTTGTTTTTTAATATGTGATTTTAAGTGTTTTGATTTCGAAGGGTCTGAACGGAAGCTTGTCACCTTCAAATGCCTGCTGAACTTCTTCAAGCATATTAGTTATTTCAACCTTCTTTGCACCCTCAAAGAATCTGACCGAGCTGTTGGTGAAGGTACCCTCTGCCTCATAAATTCTTGCGATAAAGGCTTTTTCGTTGTCCTCGCAGGGCTTTACAGATTCAACAATAATGTTTGCTTCTTCAGGAACGACAAGCGCAACCGTTTCAAATTCGCCCTTACCCTGAATAACGGGAATATTCAGTTCATAGGCAGGTCTGATAACCGTTTCCGCACCGAAGCCGCTGTTATGGGGCAGGAAGGAATATACCGTTCTGTGAAGACCCCTGTCGCCTTCAATATCGGGGCGGGTGCCGCCTTTGTGAAGTGAAAGTCTCATTTTCCCGCCCTCAACGCTTATACCGTACTTGCTGTCGTTAAGAATCGCAACGCCGTAGCGTGTTTCTGAAAGGTCGGTGAATTTATGGTTGACAACCTCAAACTTTGCCTTTTCAACGGAATCGTTTCTTGTTGTGGGTCGCATAGCATTGCCGAACTGAATTTCAAAGCGTGCAAAATTGCTCTGAACGGAGGTATCAAATGCCGTTTTGAGGAAACGGTGGTTATCCTGCCAATCCATAAGGGTATCAAAACGGATTTCGGGGCTGTCTGCAAAATAAATCGCATCCTGAGTGATTGTTGATTTTTCCGATATCTTATAGACACTTCTGATTACGAGTGCCGCACTGCCGTGAGATACGACCTGACGGCTTATAAGCTCCGATGTATCTTCAAATTTGCATTCTATATCCGCATCGATATCCCAGTTATCCCAGGCACAGGGCAAATCCTCTGCCATAATGAAGGTGTTGAGTGCATAGCCGTCGCCCCTGACCTGTCTGCCGCACTTCTTATCGATAAATGATGAAATGTAACCCCTTTCGTCAAATACGACATCTGCAAAAGGAGTTGAAACACCGTTTTCGTTAACGGTGATATCACTCTGTGCATCCGCATTACCCTTTACAAGATTTATTTTCAGGGTCGAGAATGCAGGCACCGTAACGCCGCTGATAATAAGAATATTCTTGCCGTCAAGGTTTTTATATGCCTGCTGTTTGCAGGGAATATCCGCAACAAAACCTTCTTCACATTCAAGGAAAATGGGGTCGCATCTGTCATAGGAAAGAGTGTTTGTAACGGTTACAAAATCGCCCTCGCCCTTTGTATATTCCGCAATAAGCTCACCTGCGGTTTTGAGAACACTGTCGGTTTCTTCAAGCGACATACGGTGGGCGGAATTGATGCAGGTGCCGGGAAGAATATCGTGAAACTGATTTATAAGCAGCTTTTCGTAAAGAGGATGAATTTTTTCGTCACTTGAAACCTTGCCTGCCTTTACCGCATTGCTTACGGTAAGAAATTCAAGGTCACGCAGAGCAAGCTCGCACTTTCTGTTGTTATGCTTTATTCTGTGCTGATTTGTGAGAGTGCCTCTGTGAAGTTCAAGGTAAAGCTCGCCGGTATATGTGCTGGGATTTTTTGTTTCCGCTTCCATTTCTTTCATATACTCGGTAACGGTTGAATACTTTACCTTGGGACAGCCGTTAAGGTCAAGCATTCTTCTGCCCATTTCGATGCTTTCAAACTGAGGTCCGCCGCCGCCGTCACCGTGACCGAATGCGGTAAGACGCTTTCTTGTAACACTTCTTTCGTTGATGGTTTTGTTTTCACGCACATCACCCGAAACGGTCTGATGCAACGTAGTCGGAGTAAGCAGACCCAACGTTTTATTGAAATGTGTAAAGACCTTTGTGCCGTCAATGCCCTGCCACCAGAAGGTATCATAGGGGAAGTGGTTTGTATCGTTCCAGTCAATTTTGGTGGTGAGGAAGTAATCAACACCGCAACCCTTCATAATCTGAGGAATTGCACCGCTGTAGCCAAAGGTATCGGGCAGCCAGAAGCTGTTTGATGTGAAGCCGAAATGCTTTCTTGTGAATCTCTGGCCCCACAAAAACTGCCTTACCATTGCCTCGCCCGAGGTAATGTTGCAGTCGCACTCAACCCACACTGCACCGTTGGGCTCATATCTGCCCTCCGCAACCTTCTGCTTTATATCTTCGAAAAGCGCAGGATAATGTTCAAGAAGCATATTGCCGTGGCAGGCTGAACTCTGAACAAATTTGAATTCGGGGTATCTTGCCATCAAAGAAAGCTGGTTTGAATATGTACGGGCACATTTTTTGATGGTTTCCGTGGTTTTCCACAGCCAGGCGGTATCCATATGCGAATGTCCGATAACGCCTGCCTCCGGTGCATCGGGGCCGTTTTTAACCGCAAGCACCTCTTTGAGGAAGGGATGTGCCTGAGCCATCGCTTCTCTGAACGATTCTTCATCAACATCATCGTAAGCATAATACAATCTCTTGTGAACTTCATAAAGAGCATTTGCAAGCTCGCCTTTTCTGAAAGATGAATCGGGCAGAGTTTCGTAAAGGTCATTAATAACTCTTAAATCGAAATAAAACTCCTGAATGAACTCATCTTTCGTGCAGATATCGAGACCTGTAAAATGATAGGTATAGCTTTTAAGAAGCTTTCCGTTTTCAAGAGGCTGTGTGCCGTAATGGGTATGACCCGTATATACCTCAAGGGCAATTTCTATCTTATCTCCTGCCTCGGGGTTCTGCACAAGCAGGTCGCAATAATGGTTGCCGTGACCCGTAAAAACAATTTTTGTGGCAAAGTTACCGAATGCCTTTCCGTTTACCCAAAGAAGGGATTCATAGCCCTCTGTGTGAGGCATAATGAAGATTTCTTTGCCTGCAAGGGATTCGGGCACGGTAAATTCTGCTTTGAACCAACCGAAGGCTTCTTCACTGCCCCAGGTTTCACCGCTTTGCATGGGTCTGCACAAAGAATCTTCCGGTATTTCATAAAGTCTTTCAGCCGTTTCATAAAACATAACTTTATCAATTACGGCTTCTTTTCTGAAAAGCATTGAATTGAGTGTATTTTCAAATCTTCTGAGCTTTCTGAACGTGCGTTCAAACTGTCTGTCTGTAAGCATAGGTGTTTTTCCTTTCGGTAGGACATAATTTAACGCAGAAATTATATCACCTACATCTACTAAAAACAATGTATTTTTGAATTTTTCTGCATAAATAACGAATAATTTTACAGTGAAACTATATTTTGTTGAAAATACCGCTGTTTTATGATATCCTTATCTCAGCAATCTTTGCAGGAGGACAAAAAATTGAAAATTGCATTTTTTGACACCAAGCCCTACGATATTCCCGCATTCAGAAAATACGGTGCGGATTACGGAATTGATTTTAAATTCTACGAAACAAAACTCAACACCGACACGGTAGAGCTCGCCAAAGGCTTTGACGGAGTTTGTGCATTTGTAAACGACACAGTGAACGCCGAGGTTATAGACAGACTTTATGATACGGGTGTTAATGTGCTTGCGCTTCGCTGTGCCGGCTTCAACAATGTTGATATGAAGCACGCATTCGGAAGGCTTCATGTGCTGAGAGTACCTGCATATTCACCCTACGCAGTTGCAGAGCACACCATGGCTTTGCTTCTCACATCCGTACGCCGCATTCACAAGGCGTATATCCGCTCCCGTGATTTTAATTTCAGCCTTTCGGGGCTTACAGGCTTTGACCTTTACGGCAAAACCGTCGGCGTTATCGGCACAGGCAGAATAGGAAAAGTATTTATTGACATCTGCAAAGGCTTCGGTATGAAGGTGCTGGCTTACGATAAATTCCCCGACAAGGGAATCGAAGCTGACGGAAATGTGAAATACACGGAGCTTGACGAGCTTTTTGCAAAAAGCGATATCATTTCTCTCCACTGCCCTCTCACCGAAGAAACCTACCACATGATCGATGAAAACGCACTGAAAAAGTGCAAAAAAGGCATTGTTATTCTCAACACTTCAAGAGGTGCGCTTGTTGATGCTGAGGCTTTGCTTGCAGGCATAAAATCACGCAAGGTCGGTGCCGCCTGCCTTGATGTTTATGAAGAAGAATCCGACCTTTTCTTTGAGGATAACTCAGGTCACATTCTTGAAGACGACACGCTTGCAAGGCTTATTTCAATGCCTAATGTCATAGTTTCCTCACATCAGGCATTTCTCACTGAAGAAGCCCTTGAAAACATTGCGGAAACAACGGTAAAAAATCTTTCGGAGTTTTTCGAAAAGGGTCAGTGCTCCAATGAGCTTTGCTTCCGCACAGATGAAACCGTTGACTGTAAAAACGGAAAATGCTTTTAGTTAAAATGCTGTCTTCGGACAGCATTTTTCAGCACTATTGCCAAGTCTTTTCCTTCGCATAAAGCCTTGACGAAAGGCTGCATATATTGTAAAATAAAAAAATAGCAAAAGTTATTCTTAGGTAAAAACTGAAAGGCAGGCGGAATTATGTCAGCAGAAAGAGAATTTGTTGAAACAACTGATAATTCTATACTTCTAAAAAACAGACGCTTTGTAGGCATAAAAGAAACTGTTGCCTATGTTCTTGAAGACACGGCTCAGAGCCTGAACATCAACGATTTCAAAGACAGATACATATATGATGTTGTCAAAATTGATTTCAGCTATCTGGCAATCCAAAACATTGTTGCAACTGTATGGGACACTTTCAACGACACATTTATCGGCGTCATCGTTGAAAAGACCAGAACACGCTGGGGTAAATTCAGACCATACCTTCTCCTCGGTCAGCTTCCCCTCACAATTTTGGGATTATGGTATTGGCTGATTCCCTTTATCTTTCCCGATACCCCGGGAGATTATCTTCCCAAATGGATTTTCTATTTCGCAATGTCAATCATCACCGAAACAGCCAACACCTTCACCGCCATTTCCCGTGCAGGCTTCGGCTCCACGATAACGCCCGAGCCGTTGGACCGCTCGAGGCTTATTGCAACGGCGAACCTTATGTCGCACTTTGTTGAAGATGTGCCGAAGCAGATTTTCGGTATTGTCTATGACCTCATAATCAACAACAAGATTAAGGTCAAGCTTCCCAAGCTTTTCGCAGGCTTCGGTGTTTCATTTGCAGTTCTCGGTGCTGCCTTCTGCCTTTATTTCTTCCTCACCACAAGAGAAAGAGTTGCTCAGACAATCAAAAAACCGAGTGTAATTCAGGGATTGAAGGCTATCATCACAAACAAGCCGATGTTTATTCAGGTGCTTTCATCATTCCTTAACGGTTTCGCAGTCGGCACAAGCCGAACGAACTTCTATATTGACGTTATCGGCTCTATCACATGGAAAACCATTGTCGGTATTCCGGCTTTCCCGGTTAAGTTTATCAGCTACAGCTTCGTTGAGCCGCTCAGAAAGAGATTTTCAACAAAAGCTCTGTGGATTTTCGAGGATGCCTGGACCGATATGCTGTGGATGATCGTTTTCGGCATAGGTTCAATCAACAACAACTTCCAGAAAAAGCATATTATATTGCCAATGATGGGCATTGAAGAAATCTTCGAGATGTGTATCTACGGCTTAAGACGAGTTATTCCCGCAGAAATCAGCAACGAGTCAATGGACTACTGCGAATGGAAAAACGGCTACCGTGCAGAGGCTATGATAGGCGTTGCACAAACAACAATCGCAAAGCTTCAGATGGCTGTTATGGGCAGTATCAACAGCCTCGTTCTTAAAGGTATCGGTTATGTTCAGGGAGCTACAATCGGAACACAGACCGACAGAACAAAATGGTGGATTTTCGCTCTCGGTACAGGCGTTCCCATCATCACGGGTGCTCTCGGCATCATTCCCAAGCTCTTCTACCCCATTTCGGCAGAAAAGCGTGATCAGATGTACGCTGAACTCCGTGAAAGAAGAAGCAAGGTTGCCGACAGAATGAACAAAGCAACAACCGCAGAGGAAATTGAAGAAATCGCAAACTCACAGTTCATCGTAAAATAAGCTTTACAAATAAGAAACGGATTGCAAAGATTTATTTCTCTGCAATCCGCTTTTTTTATTTCATTAACAATCTCATAAACAAGCCGCCCTGCACGGTACGGTGACGGAAGGAAACCCACCTGCCGCTGACGGTATCGTACCAGTCGGTCATAGGCACTCTTGAGGGGCTTTCGTCATAAGCCTTCCACAAAGGTGCAATATATTCTTCAAAATCTTTCTTTTCAGATGCCATTGACGCTGTCCACACAAGCCAGTCGGATTTGGTGTAATCCGCACGGCTGTCAAGAGGCATACCGTATTTATTGAAATGCTTCTTGTTATCCGCAATTTCGGCATCCATGAATTTCTGAGTGAAAAGACCCGTTTTCCATACCTTATCCCATACCATATTGTACTTCATTGAATAGGTATAAGGCTGGTCGAAAGCGAGGTTTGAGGTGCCGTCGGGATTAAGTGCGGTATTCATCCAGTTTGCCGCCATTTTTTCAGCCTCGCCGTGATAAAAGGCGGATTTTTCGACGTCGCCAAGCATATCGGTGATTATTGCCATGCCCTGCAAGCCCATAACAGCTTTGAGGGAAAGGTTGCAGTTGTGGGCAAGATGGCCTGCAAAGTCATCGGTGCAAAGCTGGTCTTCGGGGTCTGCACCGTATTTTATAAGGTAGGTACACCAGCCTTCAAGCAGGTCAAGATGCTCTGCCGCAAAATCCGCCGAGCCTGTTGCAATGGCAACATTGGCATCCATAACCAGCATATTGCCGCATTCTTCAACGGGCATCTGATATTTAAGGGCATTCTGTCCGTAAACCTGACCATTGACGAGAGGATACTGTCCTACATCGTGAGGTGCAAAATCAAACACCCAGGCGTCGCTCTTTGCGTAGCGGATAACAGGGCGCATCATACCTTTGACAAGCTCGGGATTATAAAGCAGGAACATGGGAATTGAGGGATATGAAACGTCAACCGTTGCGGCACAGCCGTTTGAAAAGCATTCCTTTGATATGTAAAGAATCTCGCCGTTTTCATCAAGCACAAGCTTATGTGCGGCAATAACCTGACGGTAAGCAAGGCTGAGAAGCTCTGCGTATTTCTCACCGCCAGCTTCAAAGGCATCGGAATAAAGCTTTTCCGAAAAAGCCTTGCATCTGCCCGTTACCTCATCATATTCGCCTGCCGCCTCATCAACGGCTTCAAGAATTGTCTGTCCGTCTTTATTCCAGTATGAACGCAGATGCTTGCCGAAATACTCAATGCTTTCAATATCATCATACGCAAAATAATACATAAGCTTTTCGGAAGGTGTAAGTTCCGATGCAACATTGATGTGAACATCGTCCCAGATTTTGTTTGCACTTATTTCCGCACCAGCCTTATCGGTCATAAGGTAGAAATATCCCCAGTCGATACGCACATCGTCACCGCTTCGGTTAAGGGGCTTCTGCTCCGTATTGCCCATACGCATACCCTTTACCTTGCCGTATTCAACAGCTTCGGTGATAACATCGTTCTGTCCGCCTTCGTCAAGACAAAGCTCTTCGCTTGCGGCAATGTTTACGCTTACGGTATGCTCTTTACCGTCAAGAATTTCGTAGGATACTTCAAGATATGTAACGGGTCGTGTAAGCAGACGGTAATCATCCGCAATCACGGGAGAAGTGAACACTGCTTTCAGGCGTATCTGCTCATTCTCAAAAACCGCAGTGGTTGAAAGCGCATCAATATCAAGGGAAACCTGATTAATTTTATGATAATCCCTGTGATATCCGAGAAAAAGGTAACGGCTGCCGTCGACGGTAACGGTGCCGATAATTGAATTGCTTTTGCCTGTCCAGTGTTCGGTGTTTGATACATTGAGGGTTGTATCGGAGGACCAGACTGAAAAATAGGGGTCCATCGTAATCAGAGGAACTGCGGGTGCTCTTAATCTCATAATAATCTTCCTTTCGGTTTGCTCAGCTTAAATTTTACCATAACCCCTGTTCCCTTGCAATAAAAATAAACATTATTTTTTTGCAAAGCTTTTGTTTTTCAGTGCACATTTCCGAAAATGAAAAACATACGGTTTTTGCCTTGTAATGGGCAGGAAAAGTTGTATAATACTGTTTTGGAATAATAAATATAAACGGGGTAAATTCTATGAATATCTTTCAGCCCAAGCTTTTCACATCACTGAAAAGCTACAGTAAAAAACAGCTTATCAACGACCTTGTGGCAGGTGTCATCGTCGCCATTATTGCTCTGCCTCTCTCTATTGCCCTTGCAATAGCGTCGGGCGTATCTCCCGAAAAAGGTCTTTACACCGCCATTGTTGCAGGCTTTGTGATTGCGTTTCTCGGCGGCAGTAACGTAAACATTTCGGGACCTACCGCGGCATTCGCCACCATAGTTGCAGGTATTGTTGCCCAGCACGGCACGGGCGGTCTTATAATCGCTACCATTATGGCAGGTATTATACTTGTTTTCATGGGTATATTCAAATTCGGTTCACTTATAAAATACATACCTCACACCATAACAACGGGCTTCACCTCGGGTATTGCGCTTACTATTGTTATAGGTCAGGTGAAAGACTTTCTCGGTCTTACCTTCGACCCGTCACTGCCTACGGTTGAAACGGTTGAAAAGCTTGAAGCTATCGGTAAATCCATAGGCACCTTTAATTGGCAGGCACTTGTTATTGGCATTGCGGCAATGGCGATTCTTATTGTATGGCCCAAAATCAGCAAAAAAATTCCCGGTTCGCTTATTGCGGTTGTTGCAGGTGTTATAATGGTAAAGGCGCTTGATATGGACGTTAACACCGTAGGCGATCTTTACACAATTTCAAGGGATTTACCCGAATTCTCACTTCCCGGATTCAGCTTTGACGCTGTCAGACAGCTTATTCCCAATGCATTCACAATCGCAATTCTCGCCGCCATTGAATCACTGCTTTCCTGTGTTGTTTCCGACGGTATGATTAACGACCGACACAATTCAAACACAGAGCTGATTGCTCAGGGTATGGGTAACATATTCTCAGGTCTTTTCGGCGGTATTCCCGCAACGGGAGCTATTGCAAGAACAGCCGCAAACGTAAAAAACGGCGGCAGAACACCCGTGGCAGGCATTGTTCACGCCGCTGTGCTTCTGCTTATTCTTGTTGTGCTTATGCCCTATGCCGCCTGGATTCCCATGCCCGTAATTGCGGCAATACTGTTTATGGTTGCATACAATATGTGCGAATGGCGTCAGTTTGTTAAAATCTGCAAAACCGCACCGAAAAGCGATATTATTGTTCTTGTTGTCACATTTGTTCTGACCGTTGTTTTCGACCTTGTTGTTGCCATTGCGGCAGGTATGATAATCGCCGTTGTGCTGTTTATGAAACGTATGGCGGATGTTACAAGCATAAGAACATGGAGCGACCCCAAAGAGGATGACACACCCGACAGCGAAAGGCTCAAAGCCATTCCTCCCCACACGGAGGTTGTTGAATTTGAAGGCCCCATGTTTTTTGCGTCGGCAGAAAAATTCAGCAGTATTCCCATAAAGGACGATGTTACAACAATCATTCTGAGAATGCGTAATGTGCCCGCACTTGACGAAACGGCAACCCGTGCACTTTTTGAAATTTACGGTATCTGCAAAAAATCAGACCGCACCCTTATTCTTTCGCATACAAACGAACAGCCTCTTGCGGTTATGAAAAAATCAGGCTTTTATGACAAGGTAGGCGGAGAAAACTTCCTGCCCAATATTGATGAAGCTCTGGCATACGCAGAAACATTACAATAAAAAATGCACTCCGAAGCGTAAAACTTCGGAGTGTTTTTTCATTTATTCAAAAGCTTTTCACTTATGGTTGACATCTGCGTTTCATCGGGAGGCAATGTCATATTAATTTCGGCAATCACGTTGTCTTTGCAAATAATAAACATATCGCCCGGTCCGTCTTCGTATTCTATGCGGTAAACCGTATCCGCACCCCAGGGTGCAGGGTCAACCTTGACATAACGGTCTTTGAATATATCCTGCACTTCGCTGACGCAGGCATCGTAAACGGGCATATAATATATGCGGTAAACATCGCAGTTAAAATAAAACTCATCCCCGTTTTCGTCCCATACAGACTGGGCGGTTTCCGTAACGCTTGCAAATCCCAGCCATTCAAAGGATTTATACTTTGAAACAATGCTTTTCGTTTCAATCAGGTCTTCAAGGTCAACGGGCAGGTTTTTATCATAATAAATTTCTGTTGTTCCGCCGTCTGGCAGAGCGACTTTTTCACTCCGTGCAGGGAACAAGGAATAAACACCGATTGAGCCTGCGACAAAAACTGCAATGAATCCCACTGCGGCTATGGCGGTCTGTGACTTCTTCTTTTCATCGGCAATATCTTTTCCTGCGATACTCCGGCGCAAGGATTTGAATGCAAACCACATAACAACCGCAAGTGCAATGGCAATCACACCGAATATCATCTGTGGCGGTGAAAGGAAGGTATAAATTTTAAGAGCTGCGGCAGTAAAATAAAGAGGAATATAAAAATTTGCATAGTTAAAAATCCTCTTCGTGTCGGTAAAAATTCTGTCTTCCGCCGCTTTTTTTGCTTTTATATACCAGAAAAGATATTTAAAAATGCTGTAAAGCGACAAAGGAATTGCAAAGGGAACCGACCAGAATATGTATGCCGCATCGGACATTGTATCGATGGGCTTCTCAAAAAATCTGAAAGCAAAATATGTTGTCAACGCTGCTGCAACGGCAAACATAAAAAGATTTTCGAAAATAATATTTCCCTTTGCAAAGCGGTGAATTTCTCTGACTCTTTCTGCGGCATCGGTATGCAGGGGTACGGGATTTTCACTTTCGTTGCAGAATATATGCATTTTACCGATGTGTGTAACGAACTTCCACCCTGCCACGGAATGCTCATCAATGTATTTCAGCCTTTCATCGGTCATATCGTCAAACAAAACCCTTTTGGGATAATAACACACTGAAAAGCTCATTGACCTCGGCTCAATACGGCGGTATTTCCATTTGCTGCCCGTAATCTCTTTCAGCAGCCAGCCTTTTTCCGCCATCTTTTTAAGGTGATTTTCAATACCCGTACAATCGTAATAAGAGTAAATATTAATCTCTTTTTTCATTTCTTTCATTCACTTCACCCCATTCCTTTTTTATCGTAGCATTACTTTTTATTCTTGTCAAGAAAAAAGAGCGGTCCGTAAAAGAACTGCTCTTATGTTCAATTATCAGAATGCCTCAACTGCCGCCTTTTCAGCCGCAAGACCCTTCTTGTAGTTTTCAAGGAATGCCTTGAAGCCTGCGATATCATCCGCATCGGGAGCGATTTCCGTTGAATCCTGACCTGCAAAAACTTTGTTTTCAAGGTATTGGTCAAGGGTTTCACCCTCTGCCTTGCTTACCATATACTCTGCAAGGATTGCTACGCCCCAGGGACCGCCCTCGCCTGCTGTTTTCATAACGGATACGGGCGCGTTGAGTGCGGCACCCATAATCTTCTGGCCTGCTACGGGAGCCTTGAAATAGCCGCCGTGACCAAGAATTCTGTCAACCTTTACATCTTCATCCTCAAGAATTTCCATGCCGATACTGAGGGTTGCAGCCGCTGATGAAAGCTGAACTCTTGCAAAGTTTTCAAGAGTGAATTTGCTGTCGGGTCCTCTGAAAAACATAGGCTTACCGCTGTCAAGACCCGTAATAACTTCGCCCGAAAGGTAGTTATATGCAACAAGTCCGCCGCAGTCCTTATCGCCTTCAAGTGCTTTTTCAAACATTTTGTCAAGAACCTTATAGATGCTGATATCCATACCCAGTGCCTTGCACATTGACGTGAACATACCTGCCCAGGCATCGATTTCGCCCGAACAGTTGTTGCAGTGCACCATTGCAACGGGCATACCTGCGGGGGTTGTGACCATATCGATTTCGGGGTAAAGCTTTGAAAGTGCCTTTTCAAGAACAACCATAAGGAAAATGGATGTACCTGCGGAAACGTTACCCGTTCTTACGGCAACGGAATTTGTTGCAACCATACCTGTGCCTGCATCGCCCTCGGGAGGACAAAGAGTCACGCCTGCCTTGAACTCGCCTGTGGGGTCAAGAAGAAGTGCACCTTCTTCGGTGAGAATGCCTGCGTTCTCGCCAGCAACGAGAACCCTGGGAAGAATATCCGCAACCTTCCAGGGGAAGCCGTAAGGAGCAACCTTCTCGTCAAACTGTGAAAGCATTTTTGCATCGTAATCGTTGGTGTTGCTGTCAATGGGGAACATACCCGATGCTTCACCCACACCGATAACCTTGTTGCCGGTCAGCTTCCAGTGAACATAGGCAGCAAGGGTTGCGATGAAGTCAACATCCTTGACGTGCTCTTCACCGTTAAGAATTGCCTGATAAAGGTGGGCAATGCTCCAACGCTGAGGAATGTTGAAATTGAAAAGCTCACCGAGTTCTTCTGCCGATTTTGCGGTGATTGTGTTTCTCCAGGTTCTGAACTGTGCAAGCTGATTGCCGTCTTTATCGAAAGCAAGGTAACCGTGCATCATACCGCTGATGCCCAGAGCGCCTACAGTAGTCAGCTTTTCGCCGTATTTTTCGGCAACATTCTTTTTGAGCGCACCGAAAGCACCTCTGAGGCCTTCCCATACCTGCTCCATGGGGTAAGTCCATATACCGTTGTCGTATGTATTTTCCCAGTCAAAGCTACCCGATGCAAGAGGCTCGTGATTCTTGCCGATAAGCACAGCCTTTATTCTTGTTGAACCGAATTCAATACCCAGAGCAGTCTGCCCCGAAGCTATTGCTTTTTTAATGTTTTCCATTATTATCACTCTCCGTCAGAAAGTTTAACTTATATTATATCAATAATAACAAAATCCATTTGTGCCGTCAAGACTTTGAACAAAAAGTGCTCAACCTGTTGCAAATTATCATATGTTTTGCTATAATAATTTTTATATAAAGATTAAAGGAGGAAAATCATGAACTTGGTCGGCATTGTGAAAGACGGCATTTCAAAGGTAAGAACCTATTGGAAAACGCCGCCTCTCGGAAAGTACATGAATTTCAAAGAAATCGTATCCCTTGCGGGAGGCGGAATAGGTGTTAAGTTTATTATCACCTGTATTTCAGCCGTTCTGCTTTCGGCAACAAACGTTTTTGTAGGTAACACCATAGGCATTGAGCCCATGAATATGTATTTCATATATATTCTTGCGGTCATTCTCAGCTTCCCTCTGACCATGTTCAGAGCCTACATTATCGACAACGCCCGTAACAGAAAAGGTAAATACAGACCTTACATACTGTCCATGGGTCTTCCGACCGTTATTCTTGCAATCGGTTATTTCTGGTTCCCCTATGAGAAATTAGGCAGCCAGCTTATGAAGTGTGCCGTTGTTCTTCTTTTCAACATCGGCTTCCAGTTCTTCTATAACTTCCTTTACGACGCATACGATAACTATATTGTTGTTCTTTCGCCCAACACTCAGGAAAGAGCAAATGTTTCTTCAATAAAATCCGTTACAGACTCACTTGCACCCACAATAACAAACGCGGTTATTCCCCTTCTTGCAAAGAGCCTTATCGGCACAAACAACCTTAATGATATCAGAATTTACCGCTACATCTGGCCGCCCGTTCTTATTTTAGGTTTCCTTCTGAGCGTTATTGTTTATGTAAACACCGAAGAAAAAATTGTTCAGGCAAAAACACACGTTGTTCAGATTAAGTTCATCGACGCTCTCCGTGCAGTTGCGAAAAACAAGTATTTCTGGGTAATTTCACTTGCAGGCTGGCTCGGCTTCCTTGAAGGCTCCTGCCTCAACATCCTCAACTGGCTTTACTCATATCAGCACGCCTGCACAAGCGGTCAGTATTCGCTTATTGTTACCATTTACGGTAACGCCTCCCTCTGGGGTATGCTTCTTGCACCTCTTTCAATCAAGAAAATCGGCAAGAAAAACACCCTCATTCTTACCAATGCCCTCAACATTATATTCATAGCCCTCATCTATCCCGTTGTTAAATATGCAGATATGAGCATAATGATATGGCTTGTTATGATGTGTCTGTGGTTCAACGCTCTTGTAGGTTCATTTGCACATATCCTTACACCTGCACTTAATGGCGATATCCGCGACTATCAGCAGTATATCACAGGCGAAAGAATTGACGGTATGTTCGCCGCTGTCGGTCTTATCGGCTCGGTTATCACAATGGCAACTAGTTCCGTTCTCCCCGCAATTTATGAAAAAATCGGTTTCAACGAAACCAAGCTGAAAGAACTTTTACCTGCCATTGTTGCTCAGGAAGGTGAACTGATAGACCCAACCAATGTTTATAATGTTCTGTACCATAAGGAAACTTTTATAAGCATTTTCGGCGTTCTTATTGCGGTTTCCATTCTCGGTGCGGCAATGAATGTTATTCCCTATTTCTTCTATGACCTTTCGGAAGTAAAGCAGCAGGGTATGATCAAGGTCCTTAAAATCCGCGCCCTTTTCGAGGACTACGGCAACGGTGTTCTTAAAGACAAAGACCTTGTTGAGGCTGTTGAAGCTGTAAGAGAGGCAAACGAGCTTGCAGATGCACAGCCCGCAGACCTTAAAGCCCTCAGAGCAGAAAAACGCACTGCCTCGGGTAAAGAAGCAAAGAAAGCCGCAAGAAAAGCTTACAGAGAAGCTGTTGCCTTTAATCAGAACATTGAAATTTCAAAAATCGTTCTTGACGAAATGGACCGCTTCAACACTCCCTTTGGCAAGGCACAGCTTGCAGAAGCCCGCCTTAACGCAGGTGCAGGCTACGAAGCAATCTATAACTACGATGCATCCGCACTTGCCGCCGCAAAAGTTCTGCCCTCAGCAACACCCGAAGAAAAAGAATACAGAAAATACGCAATCTCCGTTGCAAAAGAATTCATTGATGCCAAGAAGGCTGCGGCAAAATATTTCTCAAACAACATCGTTGATTTTGACCTTTCGGTATTTGAAAAGCTCTTTGACCGAGAAGATGCCCTTGATGCCGAACTGAAAGAAACATATCAGAAGCTCTACAAGGCAAGGGATGACAAGGACAAAGATTCTGTTTCATTTTATATGAACAAAATCAAGGAAATCAAGGCAGAGCAGAAGAAAACAGAAGCTGAAATCAAGAAGGCTACCAATGACAACTCTGTTTACAACCGTGCGGCAAGACCCATAATAAAGGCACGCAAGCTTGTTACACAGAGCGAAAACTATGCAAGATTTGAAGAAATCGCCGCAATGTATGACGAAGCAAAAATCCGTCACGAAAAAGCTCAGGCAGAAGCCGCCGCAGAGGCAGCAAGAATTGCCGAAGAAGAAAAGGCATATGCCGAAAAGCTGAGAGCTGAAAAGGCGGCAAAGAAAAAGAAGTAAAAACAGTTAACGGGCAGTACAACACCGTACTGCCCGTTAAATTTTATCGGTATTTATATGTTACAAAACCGCCTACCGTCATACCGAAAACTCCGCCGATTGCCGCTTTTGTATGCCACAGCTTTTTCACACTCGCCATAAAGTATTCAAACGGCGGTGCAGAAAGCTTCAGCGCAAACCAGGGTGAATAGCACAAGGCAATATATACGGTTACAAACACGGCAATAAAAACAAATGAAAACAGTATAAATTTCTTCACTGCAAGCTCCCCTTTCAGGCATTAAATTTTTACTTGGTATGGGATAAAATCTCATAGTAGCATTCGGGCGGTACATTATCGTGTTCCATATAGTATGTAGCTCCGTCAAGCCTTACCGTATCCAAACCGCTTTCAAAAATTATGCCGTCCGAATACACAATTTCCATATGAACCGAGTTTGTCCCGGGAGGTACCAGATCGGGAACTTTATCGCCCACAGTAAAGGTAGCAAGCCAGTTTATAATTTCATCCATATATTCCTGCGGCACTTCGCTTCCTTTTCCCGTTCCGTAATCGTGATACCCGTAAAAAGTGATGCGAGAAATATTATCCGTATTGAATGCAGGAGTTGTTTCGTGTTTCGGCAAAACGGCTTTTTCCGACTGATGCGTATTATCATTGACCGTGTCTGTTTCTTTACAGGATACAAAGCAAAACATCAGAAATCCGCAAAGAAGCAATAATAAAAATCTTTTCACTGTAAACTCCCCTTTCAATCATTATTCGCCCCAGGACACAAAAACACTCACATAAACAAAAAAGCTCCCGTTTTTCAACGGGAGCAATTTTTATAAAAATTATTTGTTGTCGTTGCCTCTGATGATATCGTTGATCATAATGTAGAACTGATCGTCATCAAAGCTGCCTTCGCTTTTGGGTGCTGCAGGTGCTGCTGCGGGAGCAGAAGTGCTTGAAATATCGTTGCTGCCGTTGTTGTTTGCACCGAAGTTGGGGATGCTGGGTGCAGCAGGTGCTGCAGGTGCGGCAGGCTTAACAACGGGAGCTGCGGGAGCGGCAGGTGCTGCAACGGGTGCAGCTGCCTTTGCGGCTGCCATAAAGGGATTTGCTGCTGCAACGGGTGCTTCGGGAGCCTTAACGGTTGAATCGAAACCTGTTGCGATAACAGTGATAACCATTTCATCATCAAGGTCGGGATCAAATGCAATACCCCAGGTGATGTTTGCATCCTCATGAGCCTTGTTGGTGATGATTTCTGCTGCATTCTCAACATCTTCAAGATCAACATCATCAGATGCGGTAATGCTGATGATAACGCCCTTTGCACCTGCGATTGATGTTTCGAGAAGGGGGCTTGATACTGCTGCGTTTGCGGCACATTCTGCCTTGTCCTTACCCTTTGCACGGCCAACGCCCATATGAGCATAGCCTGCATCCTTCATTACGCTGGTAACGTCAGCGAAGTCAAGGTTAATGAAGCCGGGAATCTTGATAAGCTCTGAAATGCTCTTAACACCCTGAAGAAGAACTTCGTCTGCCTCTGCAAAAGCTTCTGCAATGGTCTTCTTTTTCTCGTCAAGTGCACGGAGTCTGTCGTTAGGAATAACAATAAGGCTGTCAACATGCTCTGCAAGCTTTGAAATACCGTCCTGAGCCTGAGCCATTCTTCTGCGTCCTTCAAATTTGAAGGGCTTTGTTACAACGCCGATGGTAAGGCAGCCCATTTCTTTTGCAACAGATGCGATAACGGGAGCTGCACCTGTACCTGTGCCGCCGCCCATACCTGCGGTGATAAATACCATATCTGTGCCCTTGAGTGCATCGGAGATTGCATCCTTGCTTTCCTCTGCAGCCTTTGCACCAACCTCAGGCTTGCCGCCTGCGCCCTGACCGTGAGTTGACTTCTCGCCGATCTGGATTTTATGTGTAGCCTTTGAATGAACAAGAACCTGCTTGTCTGTGTTAACAGCGATGAACTCTGCACCGAGAACACCCTGTGTGATCATGCGGTTAACTGCATTTCCGCCGCCGCCGCCGACGCCGATTACTTTTATCTGAACCGCACTTTCAAAATCGTTATCAATTTCGAATGCCATTTCTTTGACCCCCTATTAATATTAAGGTATAATAAAACAGAATTATATTACCATATATTTATAAAAAAAACAAGAACATTTTTTAAAAAACTCTTATTTTCAGCGGTTTTTTTGCAATATTACATATATTTTGCCCGAAACAGTGCGAAAATCGTACCGCTTCGGGCAAAAATCAATTATTCTTCTTCATTTTCTTCAGTTTCGGCAGGCTGAGTTTCATCCATTGAAGGAATTTCGGGCTCCTCCCACTCACCGCCGTTATAGAGCACAAGCTCCTTTATATCATCGGGGTCATGGGGATTGAACGAGGCCTCTTTGGGAATGGTAGATGTCATAATTCCCGTTACCGACGGATCAATTCCGATTTCAACCGCAAGACTTCTGAAGGCAAGGTCAATGCGTGGCTCAATATCCGTGCTTTCGCCAAAGCGCATAACTACCCTCTCTCTGTAGATAAGGTAAATGTTGTTGTTTGAAGAAAAATCAATCATATTGATATTGACGGTTTCTTCCTCGGGAATTGCACTGAGCACTCTGAGAACTATATCAAGAGTTCTGTCGCTTACCTGCTCATCCTCTTTTTTATCCTCCTTCTCTGCGATAAAGCTCATAACGGTACCGACTTCCGCCTTGACGGGCACAACACCTTTGATAAGTGTTATTCCTTCGGGAACATCGGACATAAGCTCAAGCACTTTGAGCTTACTGTCCGTGAGAGCATAGGCTCCGCTTGCCTGAACCGCATAGGATTTTGAGGTTTCGCCGTAACGGATAACCAGGGTATCGGGCAGCTTTCTTTTGATAACAACCTCATCCGTATAGGGCAGATTCTTTTCAATAGCCGCCTTCGCTTCATCGATGTCAACGAAAATAAGGCTCTTGCCCTTTTCTATTCCGCAGGCATTAATGATTTCCTCCTTGGAATAAGGGCTGATACCCTCAACCGCAAAGCTGTTTACCCTGAAAAGTGCAAAGAGCACAACGGGGCATACAATAAGGCTTATTACAAGTGCAAAGCCCGTGATAACTATTGCAAGCCTTATGCGTTTTTTTCTTTTAATTTTTTTGTTGCGTATTTCTCTTTCTTCGGGTGTAAGCCTGCGAGGCTGACCCTGAATTGTTTCTCTGTCCATTTCCACTCCACCGTTTTACTGAATTCTTTTTACATCCGCACCAAGCTGTGTCAGGCACAGCTCAAAATTCTCGCATCCCCTGTCGATATGGTGAATACTGTCTATAACCGTTTCACCTTCCGCACCAAGTGCCGCAACAGCCAGTGCACAACCGCCGCGCAAATCCGTTGCGGTAACCTTTGCACCGCGAAGCCTTTCAACACCTTCCACAACGGCAACGCAACCGTTTTCGGTTCTTATATCCGCACCCATTTTGGAAAGCTCGGGCACATGCCTGAATCTGTTTTCAAATATTTTTTCCGTTATGACGCTTGTGCCGTTTGCCGTGGCAAGCATTGCCATAACAACAGCCTGAGCATCCGTGGGAAAGCCCGGATAAGGCATTGTGCGAAGATATCTTATCCGCGATATGCGTCGGGGCACTCTTACGATAAGCTCCCTGCCGCTGAACATTACATTGCAGCCTGCGGTTTCAAATATACCCGTAACGGGCATAAGATGCTCACGGATAACACCCTTTACCGAAACCGCACCCCCTGCCGCCGCTGCGCATGCCATATAGGTTGAAGCAATTATTCTGTCAGGAATAATCGTATGCTCCACAGGCACAAGCTCCTTTGCAGGGCTGATGTGAATAACACTCTGCCCCGCACCTCTTATTCTTGCACCGCAACGGTTGAGAAAATCCGCAAGGTCAACAATTTCGGGCTCTCTTGCCGCATTTGTGATTACCGTTTCTCCCTTTGCGGTAACGCAGGCAAGCAAAATATTTTCCGTTGCACCCACGCTGGGAAACGCAAGGCTGATGTGACAGCCTCTTACTCCGCAGGGTGCATTACATTCAAGCCTGCCGTTTTTTTCTTCAATAACCACACCCATCCGTTGGAGCGCGCTCAGGTGCAAATCGATTGGCCTTAAACCGATTTCACAGCCTCCGGGAGGCGTAACACTGCCTCTGCCGAATCTTGAAACAAGGGCACCGAGAAAGACGATTGACGAGCGCATTTCACGCATAAGCTTTTCGGGAATATCAAATCTCCCCGCGCAGGAAGCATCAACAATAACAGTATTCCCTTCACGCTTCACCTTACAGCCAATATATCTGAGTATTTTAATCGCCGCCGATATATCCGTAAGGTCGGGGCAGTTATGTATCACACTTATTCCGTTTACCATAGCCGATGCCGCAAGAATGGGCAAGGCACTGTTTTTTGACCCTTGAAGGCTCACGCTTCCGTCAAGCTTTCTTCCGCCGTTTATAACGATATTTTTCATAACACACGCTCCTTTGAAGCAATGAAAGCTCTGTTCCATATTATTCAAAGAAGCACAATGTTGTTACTTACTTTATTATCTCGCAAAGTGTATCGTAAATACGCTTCGTGGCATCGATAACCGCCATTTTCTTTGCATTTGCGCTGATTTGGGCAAGCTTTGATTTATCAGCAAGAAGAGCGTTTACTCTCTCTGTAAGGCTGTCTGCCGTAAGGTCCTTCTCTTCAAGAATTTCCGCCGCACCGTTATTCACAAGTGCCATTGCATTGTGATACTGGTGATTTTCGGTAACATAGGGCGAAGGAATAAGTATCGAGGGCTTACCCAGTGCCTGAAGCTCGCTGAGAGTGCTTGCACCCGAGCGGCACACCACAAGGTCAGCCGCAGGCAGACACTTGGGAATATCAATATATTCAACCACTCTTATGTGGGGATTTGTCTTAAGGTCAACACCTGCTTTTTCAAGCTCCTCGGTGAACCAATCGCCGCCCTTACCCGTTGCGTGAAGGAAAACGCAGTCGTTATCCTTATACTTATTGAGAATAACACCAAGCATTGCATCGTTGACGGGCTTTGCACCCAGGCTTCCGCCCATTGAAAGAATAAGGGGCTTATTGCCCAGATTAAGCTCCGCACGGGCAAAATCTCTGTCTGCTTTAAGAATGTCCCCTCTGATGGGCAGACCCGTTACAACGCAGGGGTTTTTGGGCTTCATATACTGTTCTGCCTGCTTTGCGGTAAGCATAACTCTGTCCACCTGACCTGCAACAGCCTTATTTGCAACGCCGGGGTAAGCATTCTGCTCGTGAATCGCGGTGGGAATACCCATATTTGCCGCAACTCTGAGCACGGGACCGCTTACATAACCGCCGAAGCCGATTACAAGGTCCGGCTTGAATTCTTTGATTATCTTTTTTATCTGCGATGAAGATTTGAGAAGCTTTTTGACGGTGCCGATATTATGCTTTATTGCTTCGGGTGAAAAGCTTCGCCAAAAGCCGCTGATTTCGATGGTCTTAAGCTCATAGCCTGCCTGAGGCACAAGCTTTGCCTCCATTTTATCGGCAGTACCCACAAAAGCAATCTGAGCCGTTGGGTTCTGCTCTTTGATATAACCTGCAGTGCCGAGAGCAGGATTTATATGGCCGCCCGTACCGCCTGCGGCAATAAGAATTTTTTTATTTTCAAGCATTTTTCTTCTTCCTTTCTCCGTTTCTTGATATGGCAAGAACTACGCCCATTTCAAGAAGCAGCATAACAAGTGATGTGCCGCCGTAGCTGAAAAACGGCAGGCTTATGCCCGTATTGGGGATTGTGGCGGTTACAACGGCAATATTCAGTGCCGCCTGCAGACCCACCTGGAAGCTTATACCCATGGCAAGCATAGCCTCGTATCTTGTTTTTGCTCTCAGACCTATAACAAAGCCTCTGCCGACAAGAAGAACAAACAGCAGAATAATGAGCATTGCTCTTATGAAACCCAGCTCTTCGCACACAACCGCAAACACAAAGTCATTCTGCGGTTCGGGAATATACATATGTTTCTGCTTTGAATTACCGAAGCCCAGACCGAAAAGTCCGCCGGAACCTATGGCATAAAGGGACTGAAGGCTCTGCCAGCCCGAACCCTGCTTTTCTTCCGTAGTCAAATCTTCGCCGCCGAGAAGCTTCAGCCATACGCTGATTCGCTGGCTTGCATAGCCTTCAAGAATTTTTTCAGCATTCAGTGCAATCACAATAACACCCACAACAAGCGCCGCAATTATTGCAATATACACAAGCTTATGAATACGCACGCCGCCGAAATAAATGGTTGCAATACCGATGCCGAACATAAGCACCGTGCCCGAAACATGATTTTCGGCATAAACAAGGGCACAGAATACGAGAACTACTCCCACATAGGGAACAATCATCCACCATTTTTCTTCGATAAGCTTATGGTAACGCTCCATACTGAAAGCAAGGAGCATAACTATTGCAAGCTTTGCAATTTCAGACGGTTGAAAGGAGCCGATACCCGGCACCCACATCCAACGCTTGAATTCCTCTTTGCCGGGAATGATATAGGGATTAATAAGAACATACACCAGCAGAAGAAGTGAAATTACAGCTATAAGCGATGATGCCTGCCTGAACACATCGGGCTTGACAAAGGATACTCCAATCATCAGTGCAATACCGATTACCGCAAAAAGTGCCTGATTTTTGATGTAATAATAAGGGTCATTGTCAACCGTGGGACTTGAATCATACCAGGCATTTACATAGCTTGCGGAAAACATCATTATTATGCCGATTGTAAGCACGGCAATAACGAGGGCAAGGAAGGTTATATCCATAGGATTTGTGTTGAATAAATCCCTTATCTTCCTTCTGCCCGTAAACACATCGGCAATGATATTGAATATGCCGAAATGTGCTTTGAACTCTTTTTTAGCATCCAGCTTCATCTTAATATATATCCTCCGTAATACATAACGGCAACCGCCGAAGCGCCGCCGAGGATGTTAATGACCGTTAAGGTCAGGCTTATTTTCTTGTGACTTTTACCGCATATCTCCATATGGCGGTGAAGAGGTGCGGTTTTAAGCAGTAATTTGCCGCCTGTTGCTTTAAAATATACAATCTGGGCAGCAACGGAAAGCCCTTCAATGAAATACGAAACACACGCAAGAAGGAGTATCAGCGGCGAGTTCAGTGCATAGGCAAGCGCAACTGTCATACCGCCGAGAAACAGACTGCCCGTTTTACCCGAATTGATTTTTGCGGGATTTTTATTCCACATCAGAAAGCCCACGCAGGCACCTGCGAGCGCCGCCGCTGCCGCAGAAAAACCGAAAAAGCCTTTGAGCGCCGCAATAACGCCCAAAGATACTGCTGCCGTTACGGATATGCCCGAAGACAGGCCGTCAATTCCGTCGGTAACATCGGCACAATCCACCGCACAGTAAATAAAGACAATCCCGAATATCCAGTAGAAAAATCCTGTTTCAACATTGCCGATGAAAGGAACAAACATAAAAGGTGCGCCCTGCATCCCCATATAAAGACTTGTAAGGTATGCGGTGGCGGTAAGAATCAGCAAAAGGGATTTCTGCTTCATTGTAAGACCCGAATTCCCGTTTGTTGCAATTTTAAAATAATCGTCAATAAAGCCGATAAAGCCGAAGGCAAGTGCCGTAATGACACCGCTCCACAGCTTCGTATACATTTCCTGAGGAACAAGACTTCCCGAAGCGGCAATATCACCGCCCATAAGCTTATCGGTCAGCACCGTAATCAGCACTGCCGATACCGTACCGAGGGCAAGCATTACGCCTCCTGCCGTGGGCACATTGCCCTTGCCGTAAAGCTTTTTATCGGCATATGAAACGGGCAGACCGAACTGAAACTGCCGAAGCCACGGTATCAGGACAAAGCCTGAAAGACCTGTAATGGCAAGCGCCGCAACAAATGCGGTTATCACGGCAACGGCAACATTCATAAAAGGATTTCCTTCCAGCTGTTATTTTTCGAGAGCATCATATACGGAATGAATAACATCTTCAAGCTTCATTCCCCTGCTTGCCTTGAAAAGAACCGCATCGCCCTCTTCAAGATATTCCGCAAGAAAAGCGGAAAGCTTCTGCTTATCGTCAAAGCTTCTCACATGGGCAACTCCGCCGTCCCTTGCACCCTTTGCGGTTTCAAGGGAGCGTTCACCGTAAGTAAACACAGCGTCAACCTTATTTTCCGCCGCTTTTGTACCTACTCCGTAATGAGCATCACGGCTGACACTGCCAAGCTCAAGCATATCGCCGATAACGGCAATTTTTCTTCCGGCATTCATTCCGCCAAGCACCGCAAGTGCCGCCGCCTGAGAATCGGGGCTTGCGTTATAGCAATCTTCAATAAAGGTGATGCCGTGCATTTTATTGATTCTCTGCCTCATACCTGCGGGCACATAATTTTTCAGCGCTTCAAGAGCAGTTTCAGGCTCAATGCCGAAAATACTGCCCGCCGCAACAGAGGCAAGAGAGTTGTAGACATTATGACGGCCCGGATAAGGCAGGCTCACCGAAGCCGAGCCGCCGCTGAAACCGACGGTAAGCCCGATTCCAGCCTCTTTGGAGGTTATTTCTGATGCCTTGAACATTGATTTTTCGTTTTCGATGCCGTAATAAATAACGGGATGTGCTCCGGGTCTGACAGTAATAAGCATATCGTCATCCGCATTGAGAATAACGGGTGCATCCCCCTTCATTCCCTCAAGTATTTCAAGCTTTGCACGGAGTATGCCTTCTCTTGAACCCAGATTTTCAATATGTGAAACACCGATATTTGAAATAACGGCAACATCGGGCTTCACTGCTTTGGTAATGCGTGAAATCTCACCGAAATCACTCATTCCCATTTCAATGACAGCCGCTTCGTGGGTGCTGTCAAGCCTGAAAAGAGTCAGGGGTACACCGATTTCATTATTGAGATTACCCTCGTTTTTAAGGGTATTGTATTTTGACGACATTACGGCGTGTATCATTTCTTTTGTTGTGGTTTTGCCCACACTACCCGTAACGCCGATAACGGGAATACTGAAAAGGCTTCTGTAATAGCCTGCAAGGTCAAGGAGCGCCTGCCTTGTGCTTTCAACAAGAATCTGCCTTTCTTCAAGACCGCAGTCTTTTTCGGCAATAACCGCCGCCGCACCGCTTTCAACTGCTTTCACGGCAAAATCGTGGCCGTCAAAATTTTCGCCCTTAATGGCAATAAACAGACAGTCCTCGGTTATTTTTCTTGTATCGGTACATACCGTATTGAAGCTGCCCGACAGCTTTGACTCCGAGCCGACCGCCTTTGCCGCTTCCTTAAAAGTCATTGATTTCATTTATTTTGCCGCCTTTTCGGAAAGAATTTTTGCAACTGCCTCACGCTCATCAAAGTGAATTTTACCGCTTGCAAGAATCTGATAGGTTTCCTGACCCTTGCCTGCAAGCACAACAACATCTCCCTCACGGGCAATTTCAAGCGCCTTTCCGATTGCACTCATTCTGTCAATATCCACAATAATCTTTGAATCGTGCCTGCCGATACCTGCGGTTATATCTTCAATAATCGTTTGAGGGTCTTCGCTTCTGGGATTATCGGAGGTTACAACCACAACATCCGAAAGCCTTGCGGCAATTTCGCCCATAATGGGTCTTTTGGTTTTATCTCTGTCACCGCCGCAGCCGAAAACGGTTATTACTCTGCCCTCGGTGATTTCACGCACACAGCCCAGCACGTTTTCAAGCCCGTCGGGTGTATGTGCATAGTCGATAATTACGGTATAGGGTGTATCTGTGGGCACAACTTCCATTCTGCCGGGAATACCCTTGCAGGCAACAAGCGAATCAAGCACTGCCTTGAAATCCATACCCATTTCAACAAGGCAGGCCGCCGCACCCATTGAGTTATAAACGGAAAACTTACCGGGTACGCCGAAATGAATTCTGCCGATTCCGCCTGTGCCCAGAAGCTCATATTTGACTCCCGATGCTGAAATTCTGATATTCTTTGCGGAATAATCGCATTTATCGCTGTTGATTGAGAAGGTTACATTTCTGCAGCTTGTGCCTTCAAGCATATACTCCGCGCTTTCGTCGTCAATATTGACAACAGCAAGTGATGAATTTTCAAACAGCATATGCTTTGCCGCTTTATAAGCTTCAAAGGTGCCGTGATAATCAAGATGGTCCTGAGTTAGATTCGTAAATATCGCCGCATCAAAATGAATACCGTCAACTCTGCGCTGGTCAAGTGCCTGGGAAGAAACCTCCATAACACAGTATTCACAGCCGTAATCAGCCATTTCTTTGAACAGTGCAAAAAGGTCGTTGCAATCGGGTGTTGTAAGGGATGCTTCATATTCCCTATCTCCCACAATATTTTTGACAGTGCCGATAAGACCTGTTTTATGACCCATACCGTCAAGAACGGATTTGATGATAAAGCAGGTAGTAGTTTTGCCGTTTGTACCTGTTACGCCGATAATCTTCAGGCGTCTTTCGGGATGACCGTAAAATGCGGCACAGATATATGCATAGGCACTTCTTGTATTTTCAACAAGAATCTGATTGGGCAGACCCATATCCTTCTGCACAACAATCGCAGCCGCACCCTTTTCAAGTGCTTCCGCAGCCTTGGTGTGACCGTCAAAACGCTTGCCTTCAATGCATACGAATATGCAGCCTTCGCCAATCTTTGCAGAGTTATCGGTAATGAAAGCAACTTCCTTATCCTCAAAAGCCGCCGTAATACCCATATCTTTAATTATTTCGCTGAGTTTCATCTTTTGTCCTCCGTGTCACTACTCCTGACTTGCGTAATCGTCTACTCCCGTGTTGGATTTAAAATAAACCGTCACTGTTTTACCGCATTCAACCTCCGTGCCCGCTTCAAGGCTCTGATCATAAGAAACAAGCTCGGATGCATTAAGTGCGTTACCTGAAATTTTAATGTTAAGACCTGCGGCAACCGCGGCATTGTTTGCCTGAGACACGGTCATAAGCTTAAGGTCGGGCACGGTTACGGTAACTCTTTCAGCATCCGCTTCCGTGTAAAGAACAATGATTCCGTCCTTGGGCATACTCTGATTATATGCAGGCACCTGGCTCACAACAACATCGCCCTTGCCTACGGTTTTGACCTCAAAGCCCTCCTGAGTAAGCATTGCCTCGGCATCGCCGATTTCAGTGCCTACAAGGTTGGGTGCATTGGTATCAAGAAGTGCAATTTCCTTATCGGTATACTGCCTTTCAACACCCATATATTCAAGAGTTTTTTCAATAACCTGAGCCGCAACGGGTGTGCAAATCTGACCGCCGTTAATCTGACCTACGGGTTCGTCAACAAGAATGAGCATCGCGATTTCGGGGTCATCGGCAGGTGCAAAGCATCCGAAGGATGCAACATACTCGCCCTGTGCCGTACCGATTTTCTGGGATGTGCCCGTTTTACCTGCTACGCGGTAGCCTGCCACATAGGCATTTTTACCCGTACCGCCCGAAACAACGCCTTCCATCATATCCGCAACAATTCTTGCGGTCTGCTCCGATATAACCTGCCTTCTGACGGTGGGCTGTGTTTCGTTTATAACATTGCCCTTTGCATCAAGTTGCTTCTGAACAAGGTAAGGTGTCATAAGTTTGCCGCCGTTGGCAACTGCGCTTATGGCGGTTATCATCTGAATGGGTGTTGCCTGGAAGGTCTGGCCGAAGGATGAGCTTGAAAGCTCAACAATGCCCATGCTGTTGAGTGAGTGATAGGTAACTCCCGCAACAGGTGCGGATTCCGCAGGCAGGTCAATGCCCGTTTTCTCGGTGAAACCGAAAGCTTCAAAATATTCATAGAACTTTTCTTTGCCCAGCTTCTGACCTACGGTAATAAACAAGGGGTTACAGGAATTCATAAGACCCTGCTTAAGATTCTGTGTGCCGTGTCCGTCACGCTTATGGCACTTTATTATTCTGTCCGAAACCTTGATTTTACCCGTGCAGGTGCAAATATTTGTTTCATTATCAACCGCATTTTCTTCAAGTGCGGCGGCAGCGGTTATAATTTTGAAAACCGAGCCCGGCTCATAGCTGTCGCTGACAATAAAGTTTCTCCACCTTGAATAATAGAGATTGTTTCTTGCGGCACTTCTTTCGCCTTCATCGGGATAAGCTTCTTCAAGCTGTGCCTTTTCTTCATCGGTAAGTGCCTGAGGATTGTTAAGGTCATAATTCTGCATAGATGCCATTGCAAGGATTGCACCCGTATCAACATCCATAATAATGCCGTAGGCACCCTTGCCCTTTGAATCTATGTAAACCTGTTCAAGCGAATCCTCAAGATAACGCTGAATAACCTCATCGATCGTAAGCACAAGGCTTGTGCCCTGCACCGCATCGTAAATGGTTTCAAACTCACGGCTCATAACATCGCTTTTGCCGTTCTGCGCAGTGATTATTCTGCCCGGCGTACCCGTAAGAACACTGTCGTATTTAAGCTCCACACCCGAACGGCCCACATCATCCGTACCCGTAAAGCCGATAACATTTGAAGCAAGTGTTCCGTAGGGATAATAACGCTTCACATCGGGGTCAAGACCCACTGCACTGCTGTAATAAATTTCATAATCAACAGGCACCGTCACGCCGTCTTTTTCTTCATAAACCGTGTATTCGTATGCTTCGCTGAGGAATTTGCTGATTGCTTCTTTTTCTTCAAACTCAATCTGACGCTTGATGATAAGGTAGCCGTACCGGCTTTTTGCCGCCTTTGATTTTATTGATTCAATGTCAACTCCCGTTATTTCGGAAAGTCTGCGGCAAAGGTCGTTTGTGAAGCCTTCATTTTCTTTTTCAGCAATTTTATTGGGCTTTATGTAAACCTTCCATACCGATGCACTCTTTGCAAGCATGGTCATATTTGAATCATATATAATTCCGCGTTCCGCAACGATTTCGGTATCGTGAAGCTGATTCTGCTCTGCCTTCTGCTTATACTGTTCGTTATCTACAAGCTGAATTCGGGCAAGATTAACACTTGTTGCGCCGAAAACACCGATTGTAAGTGCAAGAAAAACCACAGCAGCTCTGTTTATGAGCTTCTTTTTGGGTGATGTCTTTTTCAAATCATTCTTCCTTTCAGAAATTTAAAAACAAAAATTGCCGCCCCAAAGCAAGCGTACATACAACAGCAATCCCGACTCACCGTCGGGAAAGATTTGAACTCGCTAAAATTGAGACAGCCTTGATTATAATCAATATATATGCTTGTTACACAGCCGCATATGCAGCCAAAACAAGATAAAGCCGCCGCTGATTTCAGCTTCCCTTGGCTCCATCTTCAACCGCCACACCGTCGGCCAATACCACTTTATCCGTACCGCCGTTGCCGAAGTAATGCACCTGATATCTTTCAAGCTTGTTCATGCCCAAAACCGACACCGCATAGTCTTCCACCTTTTCAAGTGAAACCTTGGAATTGAGTTCAACAACAAGCCTTGTGTTTTCGCTTACGGCATCGCCTATACGGGTTTCGATTGCCGCAGCTTCATTTTCAAGCATTATAAGGCTGATGTTGGAAAGCAGAACCGCACCGAAAAGCACAATCAATGTTAACGAAACCGCAAACAGCTTGACCGCGCGCTTTGCAGATTCTATGGATTCTTTTCTTGCCTGCGCCGCTGACTTTGCACGCTTAGGCTGTGCAGGTCTTTGAGCGGGTCTTTCAATCTGAGGTGCCGCAGATGTTCTCATTGCGGGCATATCATACAGCGAAAGGTCATAAGCCTCGCTGCGGTTATAGTCAGCCATCAATCTTTCTCCTTTCACAGAGTGAGCAAAATGTCACAGCCATCCGATGAAGGAATGGAGGTGATTATTACATGACTTGCACAAAGCCATCCAAACTTGCACAGGTCATAATCTTTCTGCAGTGCGAAGCCTTGCGCTTCGGCTTCTGGGATTTTCGGCAAGCTCTTCGTCGGAAGGAGCAACCGCCTTGAACACCTTTGCTTTCGGTGTGTTGCCGCATACACAGACGGGGAAATTCTTGGGGCAGGTGCAACCCTTTGCAAGAGGAGCAAGCTGCTGCTTCACCGTTCTGTCTTCAAGTGAGTGGAAGGTTATTATGCTGAGCCTTCCGCCTTTGTTAAGGCAGTCAAACATATCCGAAACCGCATCATCCAATCCCCGGATTTCTGAATTTACGAATATGCGGATTGCCTGAAAAGTTTTTCTTGCGGGATGACCGTCACGCTTTGCAGCGGCAGGCATCGCCGATTTTATGATATCCGAAAGCTCGAAGGTTGTTTCAATGGGTTTTATTTCCCTCGCCCTTACGATAGCTCTGGAAATCGAAGATGCGAATTTTTCTTCGCCGTAGTCAAAAATTATTTTCTGAAGTTCCTGCTGAGAGAGGTTATTTACCGCATCCGCCGCACTCATTCCCTCAATGCTCATTCTCATATCGAGTGGTGCATCGTGGTGAAACGAAAAGCCTCTTGAGGGCTCGTCAAGCTGATGTGAGCTTACGCCCAGGTCTGCAAGCACACCGTCAACACCGCTGATACCCAGATTTGCAAGAACGGATTTTATGTTGAAGAAATTATCGTGAACAACGGTTACGCACTCAAAGCCGCCCAGCCTTTCTTTAAGGGTTTCGATTGCCTGAGGGTCACGGTCGATTGAAATGAGCCTGCCCGTTGACAGCCTTTTTGCAATAGCGGTTGAATGTCCGCCGCCTCCCGATGTGCAGTCAACGTAAATGCCGTCGGACTTTATGTTGAGGGAGTCAATGGTTTCGTTGAAAAGCACGGGGATGTGATGAAATGAATTTGCACTCATCTTTTGCTCCTCGGTCTTGAATAGGGAACCTTATCGAAGAAGCCGCTGTCATCGTCGTCTTCATCTTCTTCGTCATCGTCGCCGAAGTATTCTTCCCAAGTTGCGGGATTCCAGAGCTCAACTCTGTCGCCCACACCAACCGCAAGCACCTCATCGGTAAGCTTTGCATACGCCATAAACTTATCGCCGATTGTAATTCGGTTTGACTTGTCGGGAATCAGCACATCGCATCTGTTGGCGATTTTTCTTTCGGCAACCGCCTGCTCGGCACCGTCGAAGCATTCAAGCAGATTTTCGTAAAACTCTTCCCATCCCTCGGTTGAAAAAAGCATAACGCAAGGCTCATGATGAACGGGTCTGAAAATTATGATTTCATCCCCCAGACCTCTTCTGTGTTTCGGAGGAAGCGTCATTCTGCTTACCTGGTCAAATTTCCTTATTTCCTTGCCCTGAAGCTTTGGCATGACATTTTCCTCCTTCCTTGCGAAAAATCCACCTTTTCCATCCTTTGTCTCCCTGACGACTCCTATTATATAAAAAAACTTTCCGAATATCAAGGGGTTTTTATTAAAAATTTCAACTATTTTTCACTTTTTTTCCTTCATTTCCGATACCCTCTTGTATACCGAAAAATCTTTGCCACAAGATATAGAAAAAGTGCCGCCTCGTCACAGAAACGGCACTTTTTATCAGGATGTGAGAATAAGCATATCTTCGGGTGAAATTCCCGGCTGCAGGGCGCAGTTTATTGCAAGTGCGGTCAGCTTTGAGGCACGCTCTATCATAAGGTCAACCTCACGGGGAGTTACCATCATATTGCCCGTCTGCTCATAAAGCGCCTGCTCATCATCGCACCCCGAACCGCAGTCAAGCACAAGGGTTGCCGCATCCACAACCGTGGGCACTCCGATTGAAATAACAGGCACACCCACGGTTTTTTCGCTTATTTCCTGCCTGGAATTACCTACGCCCGAACCTGGCACGATACCCGTGTTGCACATCTGCACCGTAGTGCCAAGCCTGCCCACATTTCTTGCGGCAAGCGCATCCACGGTTATGACAAAATCGGGCTTTATCATATGCACCGCACCCTTTATCATTTCAACGGATTCCGCACCCGTTTCACCCAACACTCCCGTGGAAAAGGCACTGACACACCGCAGATCCGAAAGCCCCGTTGATTCAAGAAGCTCACCTGTAATATGCCTTGTTGCAAATATCATTGACGCACACTTGGGGCCCAGTGCATCGGGTGTGATTTTCGTATTCCCCAGACCTGCCACAAGCACACTGCCCTCACGGGGAATTATCCGCCTGACCTCCTCTGTCAGAGCAGAAAGACTTTCATCAATAAACTGTGCGTGCTTTGCAAAAGGGCTTACCTCAACCGTCACATATCTGCCCATGGGTTTACCTACGGAATCGGCACCCACATCACTTGTGACATCAATTCTCGTCACCTTTGCTTTGTGTGCTCTGAAGCTGTCTATTTCAATTCCTTCAAGGCTCTTTTTGCCCAAAAATTCGCACCTTTCCAGTGCAAGATCCGTTCTGAAATTCATATTTTAATTTTCCTCTTGATTTTTTTAAGAAAATTTGGTAATATTAACTGCAAAAGTTTGAAATAATTTTTAAAAAAACCTTGCAATTACAAAAAAAATGTGATATCATATTCACCTGTATGAAGAAGGAGGTGCCACTATGCCCAATATTAAATCAGCTAAGAAGAGAGTTATCGTTAACAAGACCAGAGCTGCAAGAAACAAGTCACGCAACACAGC
>SVOC01000031.1 GCA_015066625.1 Oscillospiraceae bacterium | reverse complement strand
TTTATGAAATCTATCCTTTTATGAAATCCAAACTTTTAGTGTATAAACGCAGTAAATGCGCTGTGTTTTGTAACTGAAAGTTTGGATTTTCTTTATTATAATTCGCTATCGTTTTTCCTGCAAGTATAATATAAGCAGGAGGTTGATAGTTATGAATATCAAAAAATTAGTTGAAACACAAGAAATTCTCTGGCAAAGTATGCGAGAGACAGGCTATTGTCGTGAGTATATAATGGGATATTCTCACGAACTGAGGTGGATTGAAGCCAATGCGGAAAAGTTTGATGTATCCTCATATGAGGAACTATGCAAAATTCGTCTTCAAAGCACGAAGCCGTATAAGATTTCTCATACCACTTCAATGTATGGCACTTTCAAACGATTTGAGGAGGATGGCGAGTTCCCCGACAGGAGAAGGCATCAGCCTCTTGTGAAAAAGGCCACCTATTACAAATTATCCCCATATTTCAAAAATATCATAGATCTGTATACAGAGTATGCACATGATAATATTCATTCCGAAAACACGATAAGCAAGTGCAAATCCAAAGCATCCTGTCTGTTTTTCCATTTACAGGAACTGGGTTATAAAACGCTTGATAATGTTTTGGAAAAAGATGTGTTATCGTTTTTTGCATCAGAAGACGGAACAAACATAAGGAGCAGATCATATAAGCGTGATATCGGCATGGTCTTGAAATCGGATCTTGGCAAATTTAACGCACCGGCACGAGCAGTCGCCGAGATGCTTCCTGTTATCCCTAAAAAGCATACAAATATACAATTTTTAACAGAAGAAGAGTCAAATGCAATTCACAATATGTTATCAGACAAGGACTGTCCATTGCTGAGAAGAGATAAGGCAATCGGCTTGCTCTTGTTTTTTACGGGAATACGCGCTGGTGATATTGCTGATTTACGACTAAATGAAATTGATTGGCAAAATGATTTAATTGTCCGTCGGCAACAGAAAACCGGAAACTCACTTGACTTACCGTTAATAGCAGTCGTAGGAAACGCCATATATGATTACATTTCAAATGATCGACCAAACGTTAAAGATGATCATGTGTTCCTATGGAACAGTCCTCCATATGCAGAGCTTGGCTCGGATGCCATCTGGCAAATTTGCGAAAAAATATACTCGGCTGCAGGGGTACGCCGTTCTCCCGGCGAGCGACGTGGTTCTCATATCTTTAGACATCACCTTGCAACACACCTTGCAGGAAAAGGATTTGCGCAGCCGGTCATCAGCAATACACTTGGACATAGTGAGCCTACAACCCTGTCATACTACCTTTCGGCAGATATGGTTCACTTGCGGGAATTGGCACTGAGCATTGAGCAATTTCCTTTGGGTAAGGAGGTGTTCAAATAATGAGCGAATTCCACTCGGCTTTCTCAGACTTAATTGAGCAATTTATAGCATACAGAATAGCATCGGGAACATGGAATACTATAAACTATGAGTATTACATTAAGCGATTTGACACATTTTGCGCAGAGAAATATCCAGATATGCCATTATCTCAGGAGATGATTGATGACTGGTGCTCCTGTCATCCAAATGAAATGAACCGTTCTCGCAACACAAGAATACGGGTTGTAACGGCTTTTATAAAATATCTCAGAAAAAGAAATTTAGCTGAGGTCGAGCCCCCGCAATTGTTCGCAAGTGAGCCACACACGTATATTCCTCATTCTTTCAAAGAGGAAGAATTGCGGCGCTTTTTCTATGAATGCGATCACATTCAGCCCAAAACAAAGAGACTGGAATCCATACTTCCAAAGTACATATGTCCTGTCCTTTTTCGCTTGTTGTATAGTAGTGGAATTCGTACCACAGAGGCACGTCAACTGGCTCGAAAAAATGTGGATCTTACACACGGAATATTGGATATCCAACGCTCAAAAGGATATGATCAACATTACGTTGCGTTGCATCCAAGCCTTACTGCCCTTTTACAACAGTATGATAATTTTATTGATAAAATCCAGCCAAACAGAGAATATTTCTTTCAAGCGGTTAGCGGAAAATGTTTTGAACACAGTTGGCTTGAGACATGGTTTCGTACCATTTGGAAAAAAGCCAATCCTGACATTGATAATGTTACTGCCTATCAGCTCCGTCATCACTACGCAACAACCAATATCAACAGTTGGGATACGGATAGCTTTGAATTTAGCGACAAGTTGTTGTACCTTGCGAAGTCAATGGGACACCGCTGGACTCACTCAACACTTCATTACTATTCTATTGTTCCACGGCTTGCAGACACAATTAAAGATGCATCAGAAAACGGATTTAACGATATAATAACGGAGGTTTCTTATGAAGAAGAATAACAAAAATGCGGCAAAAATATCACGGTATATGTCCGAGTTTTTATATGACTACGCACCGAATTTCCTTACATATAGCGAACATACAATAAGATCCTACAAGGAAGCACTTTCTCTGTATGTGACCTACCTCGAAAGCATTGGTATTACACCTAACTCTCTTGATATTTTCCATTTTAACAAGGAGCATATTGAAGGATGGATGAAGTGGTTATCGAATACAAGAAATTGCTGCCCCGATACCTGCAATGTCAGACTCGGCTCGTTGCGCGTATTTCTACAGTTCCTCAGTAATAAAGATATCGCATATTTGTACTTATATCAGGAATCTAAGCTTGTGAAGAGGAAGAAGTGTTTTAAGAAAAAGGTCGAAGGATTAACCCGAAATGCCGTAACTGCTATCTTAAACGAAGCGGACCTTTCAACCAAGACCGGTCGAAGAGATTACACACTTCTAATGATGATGTACGGCACAGCCGCAAGAATTGGAGAGATATTGGGGATAAAGATTAGACACCTTAATTTGGACTGCTCAAAGCCATTTGTGTACCTGCATGGTAAAGGCGGAAAACGAAGAACAGCCTATCTTCTGCCCAGAGCCGTGACTAATATTAAGGGGTTTATACGTGAAAATCACGGAGAAACCCCAAACCCTGATGACTACCTGTTTTATTCTCGTATTGGTGGGAATAAAGGTATGCTGACAGAACCTGCAATTGATAAGAGAATCAAGAAGTACGCTGTAGCAGCACACGAAAAATGCAGTGAGGTGCCTGTTGATACCCACGCTCACCAATTCCGTCACGCAAAAGCATCACACTGGCTTGAAGACGGAATCAATGTTGTGCAGATCAGTTTTTTGCTCGGTCATGAGAACCTTAATACAACGATGAAATACCTTGATATTACCACCGAAGAAAAGATCAAGGCACTTGCAACGCTTGAAACTGAGGAAGAACACAATACCCCGAAAAAATGGAGAAACAATGAGTCAAGTCTTACTTCTTTTCTTGGTTTCGCCAGATAAAATGATAGGCACCGCGCCAAAATGACGCGGCGCCTTCTTTATTTATTCTTTATTTCCGTGTAATACCCACTCGGCATCATAGCCGAACTCCATCGCAATGACTTTTGCAAGGGAGGGAGAAAGAGTAGTGATTTTTTTGCTTTCGCCGGTCAGAGTATAAACATAGTTTTCAGAAACTCCGATCCGTTTTGC
>SVOC01000016.1 GCA_015066625.1 Oscillospiraceae bacterium | reverse complement strand
GCCGCAGGCATTTCGGCAGTATGGAATATGCTTCGGAATATAATCGACTCGTATTTCGCAGGCAAGGGTGCAGGAACAATGAGCTTCGATAATTTTGCGAGTGCTTATCTCGGTAGGGCAATTGACTACGATAATGTTGCAGGCAAGCAATGTGTCGACCTGATAAAGCTCTATTTGAAACATTGCTTTGGCATTCTCGCAGGTGCTTGGGGCAACGCTCACGCATATTATGATTACTTCAACATTCGCCCGGAACTTAAAGCAAATTTCGTGCGGATTAAAAACTCAAAAAAGTTTGTGCCTATGAAGGGTGACATATGCGTATGGTCAAAAATTATGAATAAATATGGTCATATTGCTATTGCCACAGGCGAAGGGGATACAGACAGCTTTAAGAGCCTTGATATGAATTGGGGAAAAGAATCAGCAAGATATGTAACACACGATTATGATTATTTCCTCGGTGTGCTTCGCCCCATCCATCGTGAAGGCATTGACGGAGCAACGATTTACAGAGTTAAGAAGGCTGTCAATGTCAGAGACGGAGCAGGAACAGGTTGCAATCGAGTCCTGTATAATCAGTTTACGGCTTACGAACAGGAACAGGTACTTGCAAATGGTGGCAAGGCATCCGACAACGATTTCCCCAAGGGTATGCTTGTAATGGTTTACGAGACAAAAGGCTCTTGGTGCAAAATCAGCGAAACCAAAAACAGATGGGTTCACAAGAACTATCTTGCGGAGGTATAATATGATACATTGGATAATTTCTGTCGGTGGTCTGTATCTCCTATTTGCAATTCAGCAGGTCGCTGAACTTTTCGGAATTTCTTAACAGCTCATCAAAAGAAAGGTAGATAACTATGAAAAAACTGTTTATTTCACAGCCTATGAACGGCAAAACCGATGCCGAAATACTTGAAGTAAGAGAAAAGGCAATCAAGAGTGCAGAAAAAGAACTCGGTGAAAAGGTAGAGGTTATTGACTCTTTTTTCTGTAACGCTCCTGCCGAAAATAAACCTCTGTGGTTTCTTGGCAAATCTCTCGAACTTCTTTCTGAAGCGGATGTTGCTTATTTCGCAAAGGGTTGGGAAGAAGCAAGAGGTTGCAGAATTGAGCATCAGTGTGCTATCGACTACGGCATTGAGACAGTCATTGAGGATTACACGAGGTGATAACTATGAAAAAGATTCTGCTGTGATTTTGACTTGCATCCTGACTTGCATTTCTACGATATTTTGCGATAATTTCCGATATTTGCGATAATCCTTCCTCCGAAAAACATAAAAAGAAAAAGCCTCGAAACCGTTGATATGTAACGATTTCAAGGCTTTTTCTATTGGTTGCGGAGACAGGACTTGAACCTGCGACCTCCGGGTTATGAGCCCGACGAGCTACCAACTGCTCTACTCCGCGATATCTGTTTTTCAAGTGCTTATTAATTATACACGCTTTTACGGATTTGTCAATAGCTTTTTCAAAAAAACTTGTGTTTGTTTCATAAAAACTTTTCGTTTCTGCCCGGCAGGGAGTTGCACATTCATATTATATGCTTTTGTTTTGACATTATGCACATATTTTGCCTTAAAGGTTATGCTTTTCTGCCGATTGACATTAATTTATATAAAATGGTATCATTATTCTATATGAGCAGTACGGTTCAATCTGAGGAAAAGAGATGATAAAATGGCTGAAAATACTGCAGTAAAGGAAAGAGAAGTGCCTGTTGAGCAAAAGGGAAAGCGTTATGTGCGTCCCCGTGAGATTGCGGCATATGCGCTCACTTCATACGGTCTCAACAACCTAACCTCATTCATCGGCTCAACAAAACAGTATTTCATGATGAGCTTTATGGGGCTAACGGGCAAGCAGTACGGCTTGCTTGGTACGGTTTCAACCATATGGGATGCACTTGATGATCCCATATCGGGTATTGTTATCGACCGATTCAGAACAAGATGGGGCAGACTCCGCCCGTTTCTTATTCTTTCAATGCCTTTGTGGGCAATAACCTCAATTCTGTTTTATACGGTGCCGGGCGGAATGAATTCCACTCAGCTTTTCGTTTACGCACTTGCGGCTACGATTTTTTACGGCATAGGCTTTTCGTATCTCAGCGGCTGGGAGCTTCTTCTTTATAATATGACACCCAATACGGGTGAAAGAGGCACGCTGATTGCAACCCAGAAATTCGTTAACCTTTTTACCTGGCTGCCGTCATTGGTGCCCGTGTTTGTTGACTTTGTGCCGGGTGTTACAAAAAATGCGGTAACTCAGCCCGAGGTATACAAAGGATTTTCTGTATTCTTTGTTATTGTTGCCGCAGCAGCGGCGGTTTACGGTTTCTTCGTGATGAAGGAGCGTGTTTCCATAGCTTCAAAGGATGAAATAAAACAGGTAGGCTTTTTCAGGTCAGCAAAATCCATTCTTACCTGCCGTCCCTTGTGGGCACTGCTTGTTTCGGGATTTTTCGGCGGAATAAAGGGCGTTGGAGGTGCGTCGGAGGATTTCTTCTGGCTTAACTGCACGGGCAGACTTTCAAACCGTCTGCTTTGCAGTCTTTTCACGGGTATCCCCAATTACGTCATAACTCCCGTTGCGCCGTCAATTATCCGCAAGTTCGGTCTGAGAACTACTGCAATTTCCGCAGGCGTTTTCAGCGGTGTTGCATACACGTTGCTTTACTTTATAGGATACAAGCCTACGGGCAATTACTGGCTGGATTTTGCCATAGTCACAATCGGTCTTACGGTTTGCGGACTTCCCAACCACATTATGGGCGTATGCGATCCCTTGCTCAAAGGCGATATGTATGACTACCTTGAATGGCAGAACGGTATCCGCAACGAAGGAATTGTCAATGCTGTTATGAGCTATGTCAACAAGCTTTCGTCAAGTGTTCACGCACTGCTTTCGGGCGTTGTTTTTGACTGGATTAAGTTCACACCTCAGCAGGATGCTTTCGGCAATATCGTTCCCCACACAAATCCCAAGGTGCTTAAAGGCATCTGGGGAATATTCTGCCTTGCTCCCGCCGTTGCAAGGTACGGCTACGGAATCGCACTTTTCCTTTTCAATATCCACGGTAAGAATAAAGAGCGTATGCTTATAGAGCTTACGGAGCACAGAAATGCAAGAGCAGAGGCTAAAAAACAGGCACTTGAAGAAACGGAGAACAAAGATGATTAATTTTGATAAATTTATTATATCCGCAAATTCACCCTACGGTGCCAGGGCAAGAGAACTTTTTGCCGAAGAAATAAAGCTCCGCACGGGCAGTATGCCTGAAATTACGGATAACCGCGGCGAAGCAAATTTTGCTTTTGTTCAGAATGATGAAATCTGCCGTGACGGCTACACAATCTGCTGTGACGGCAATGCCGTTACCGTCAGTGCAAGCGGAATAAGAGGCTTTATTTACGGCTTTGGAATGTTCCTGCGTAAGATTGTGCCCCTTTGCGGTGTGCCCGTTCTCGTTGAAGATATTTCCGGCAGCTACAGCCCCGATAAATCCATAAGAGGCCATCAGATAGGCTACCGCACAACTCCCAACACATACGATGCATGGTCATATGAGGATTACCGCAGATATTACCTTGATATGATGTTTTTCGGCACAAATATTGTTGAGCATATTCCTTATGAAAAGGGAGTTTCAAGGCGTAACCGTCTGATGAAATACGATGAGGAGGAATTCCTTATAAAGGCATCTGAAATGGCGGATGAATTTGACCTTGATGTTTCTCTGTGGCATCCCAATAATGACGGCGAAACCGTTGAAGAAGCCGCCGAAAGACGGGGAGGGATTTACGAAACCGTGCCAAGGCTTAATGTTGTATTTCCTCCAGGAGGCGACCCCGGCGAATTCAATGCGGATGAATTCATACTCAGATGCAAAGAAATATCGAAGGCACTGAAAAAGGTGCATCCCAAGGCACAGATGTGGCCTTCCGCACAGCAGCCTCATTCCATACCCGATTGGGGAGAGGTCTTTATTTCCGAAATGGAGAAGCTGCCTGAAGAAATTGACGGTGTTATCACTGGACCCAACCACGCATTTGACCTTGAAACCCTTCGCCGCAGACTGCCTTCAAAGTATCCCATAAGACTTTATCCCGATATAACTCACAACGTCCGCTGTGAATATCCCGTGCACTTTGACCGTGACGATTGGCATTTTGCGCTGACCACTGGTCTCAGCCGTGAATGCACCAATCCCAGACCCCGTGAATACCGTCTTATCCACCGTCTGACCCGCCGCTATATTGTGGGCTCCGTCAGCTACTCCGAGGGTGTAACGGATGACGTGAACAAAATGGTGTGGGCGGATATGGATTACTTCCCCGATTGCGATTTGAGAACATCTCTGTTGGACTACGCAAGGCTGTTTTTCTACGGTGCAGACCCCGAGGCAATAGCCGACGGCATACTTGCCCTGGAGATTAACTGGCAGTGCGACCCTGCGGAAAATCCCACAATCGAAACAACCCTTGCCGCATTTGAAAATATGCAGGCTGAATATCCTTTCCTTTCGGAAAACTGGCGTTTTCTGCAGCTTCTTCTCCGTGCCAAATGCGACTGGGTAATCCGCCGCAGAAGGCTTTTTGAGCTTGACCTTATCAGACTTGCGGAAAAAGAAATCAGAAGCGGAAATATCGCAAATGCAAGAAAAATCCTTGAAACGGATTTTGACGATAATTACAAGAAACAGCGCAAGGATATAACCGACCTTTGCCAAAAGCTTTTTGAGCTTATCGGTTTGCAGACGGATGTTGAAAACTACTGTGCCGATAACTGGGAGCGGGGCGCCATCCTTGAAACAATCGACCTGCCCGTAACGGACAGAAAATGGCTTCTCGGCAGGCTTGATGCGGCTGAAAACACATCTGACCCCGCAGGCTTTATGAACAGAGTCATAAACCGTAACAAGGTCAGAAGTGACGAATATTATTTCTCCGTTGCGCTTAACGGGCTTGAAGAGTGCGGCGCTCAGCAGACGGGCGAAATTTATATGAATTTCCAGGGCGACAGACCCAATGTGAATACGGGTGCACTGCCTGTCTGCGTATTCAAGATTTACGATAATCTTACCTTTAAATGCAAGGTGGGCGGCCTTGACTATGACGGCGATTACCGCCTGAAAATCACCTTTGCAAGTAAAAAGGACGAAAATTCAACCTCACATAAAATCACCGCCAACGGCACCGTGATTTACAAGGGTGCACAGTTCGGCGGCGAAAAGGACGAAGCTTTTGACAGTGAAATGCTTTGCGAGGGCTTTGAAACCGCAACCTATGTGATACCCAAAGAGGTTATTCACAACGGCTGTGTTGACCTTGAATTCAGCGAGGATGAAATGGGCATAATGTTCAGCGAATTCAGAATCACTCACGATTAAAATTCAAAACACAAAATTACGGGGTACCTTCGATTGAAGGCACCCCGTGTTTTATGAGATAGAAAACCCAACATTATACACTCAAACTATAGATTTCAGAATAAAGCAACAAGGAAAACTACTGCTTTCCAAATTGAATTCAATACCCATTCAATGGCTCTGACAATCCAGATATTTTTAAGAAGGCTCTTATCTGTAGGCTCAGCAGAAGGCTCTGTTGAGGGATCAGTAGAGGGTTCGGTTGTGGGTTCGGCGGTTGGTCTTTCGGGAATATTTTCAGGTAAATTGGGCTGATTCCGTAAAATCGGATAACCGTTTTCTTCCATTTCCCAAACATTTTCAAAATCGAAACCAACATATGATGCTTGGTTTTTCATGTTTTCATCCGTCAATTCAGCAAAACTTTTGTAAACAGAAGCATTTTCTTCTTTATCTTGTTCATCCGGATGCAGACAATCAGCATATGCTACTGTCAAATCGCTTTCAATATAATACACATTTTCAATATACGGGGATGGCATACCAACCACGGGAAGACTTGCGCCTCCCATTCCGATACTTCCTGATATTGCACCCGAATATCCGATAAAATTATCGGGAAGTATAATTTCTCCGATATTATAGGCGTTCTTTGTAACAAAAGAAGTGCCCGACACACCGCCTGCAAAAGTATCGCTTGTTGAATAATTAATTGAAATATTGCCCCGGTTATAGCAGTCGGTCAAAACACTTGCCTCATAGCCGTTACCGTTTATGCCGCCAACCATAGTTCGGCATGAAGAAGGTACATTTTCTCCCTCAGCTTTTATTTCGCCAAAATTACAGCATGCATTTATGTCTGCACCGCCGGTACCAAAAATGCCGCCGACATAAACATACTTTGATGATGCGGTGGCTTCAGCAATTATATCTGAATAGTTTGAACAGTTTTCCAAAGTACAAAGCATATCATCCCTGCCAAGAATTCCTCCTGCAACCGTTGTGAGAAAATTACCTGTTGTAATTTTTCCCGAAACGACACAATCGGTTATTTCTGACATATATCCTTCGCCGGCAATCGTTCCTATATAACATCTTGCAGTTTCCATACCCGAATATGTAACCGTAATATCAGAATTGCCGATTGAAACATTTTTTATTTTTGAATTTTCTATGTAGCCGAATAAACCGTAATATGAGTTGCCGGAAACACTGTTTTTCACTGAAATTTTCAAAGAGGTTATTATGCAGTTGTTGCCGTCAAGTTCGCCCGTGAACGGTGTTTCGGATGTACCTATCGGCTCCCAATTTTCATATACAGACAAATCGATATTGTTCATAAGTATGTATTTTCCCGAAAGATTATTGCGGATGTTGTTCAGATCCTCTGCGGTGTAAATAGGTGTATAGCCTTCGGGCACCTGCGGCGTTTCCTCTGCAAAAGCAAAGCTCATCACACCGAAACATAAAACAAAGGTTAAAATAATCGCCAATGCCTTATTGATTTTCATAATATTTTTCCTCCTTTTATAGATGTGAATTTGCGGTTTAAAAATTTTCCTTCTTGTATATATATGAAGAAATATTCGTTTTGTCACGCAGAAAATTATGAGAAATTATATTATTCTCCTTTTTGCACAATTAAAATCGCTTGTTTTTATGCATTAAAACAACAAAAAACAGACAGCCGTCAGTGACAGCTGTCTGTGAAATATTGTTTCTGAGTTTATCTTCCGCTTCTTTCAAGGAATTCCCTGTAAAGCTTTTGTTTGTATTCGTCGGTATATTCGTATGTCCAGAGCTGAAAAATTCCGTTAAAATCCTCAAAGGTTTCATCGGGATACACTTTGGTGTTGCCGTATTTATAGGGCAGAGGAATCTCAACCGCACCGTTTGATGCAATGTGATATTCCTTTGCAATTTCAACGGCAACTCTGTTTGATTCCTGACGGGGATATTCCTCGTCATATTTTATTTCCGTTACCGCAAAGAGTGCGCATTCCGCATCTGCAAGGCGGTAAAATTCGGGGGATGTGCCCGTGTGACCGTGATGTGAAACCTGAACAACGTCGCATTTCAGGTAATCTCCCCATCGGGGCACCATAACCCTGTCGCTTTCAACAGAGCAGTCACCGGGAAGAAGCACCTTGCTTCCGTCAACCGAAAGCATAAGTGCGGTTGAGGTGTTGTTGAAATCCTTGAAGGGCTTGGGGTATACATCCTCGTGGGTGCAAAGCACGGTAAATTCAAGGTTACGCACATAAAAGCGCTGACCCGAATGAAGATTGTTGCATTTTATATCGGGGTTTGCCGCCATAACCGCTTCAAATCTGCCCAGCACCGCAAGTCCGCATTCGCCCCAGTAAATGTTATCCTTGTTATCAGCCGCAGGGAAGTTATAATAAACCTTTTCAATTTCAATTTCATTGCGGTGATATTCAACAATATCAAGGAATTTGCACACGTGATCTTCGTGGGCGTGAGAGAAAAACCAGCCCGAAACAACGGGCTTTCTTCCGCCTGTTTGCTTTTTGAGAAATTCGATTATTCTTATATCGTCATTGACCGAATACATATGTGCACTGTCGATTATAAAGAAGCTTCCGTCGCTGCAACGGATAATCAGACACATTCCGCAGTCAATAAGGCTGTGGTCAACCTCGAACTGCCACAGAGTTGTGGGATGAGTGGCGGGGCAGCCTTCGGGTGACTTTGCGAAAATATTGCTGTCAGGGTCTGCAATAATACGCATTTTACCCTCGTTTTCGCAGTAATATACGTGAATCTGATGCATGGGCTTATTTGAAATATAGGTTCTGAAAATATTACCATTTATTTCATTTTCTGCATAGAACGTATTTCCGCTTTGTGAAATTATTTCGCACTGACGGTCAAATTCCTGCCTTGTGCATCCGCCGAAAAGAAGCATTTCACAGCCTTTGCCGCAGTCGTATTTTTCCGCAGCGGGCTGTTTTATAAGCTCAATTCCGTGAAAATTCATTTGTTACACCTCACTGAGTTGTCAGATTTTTTATCCATTTTTTACTTCTGAATCTGTGCAGACTGAGCAGGATTTTGGGTATATCTTCGCAAAGATACATTGCAAGCAGCAGATAAATGAAATCAACCTTTGCAACAAGCCCCAGATATACAACAACCGGTGCGCCGATCAGGTAGAGAGAAACCAGGTCATAGACAATGCCGATTTTTGTATCGCCGCCTGCTCTGAATGTGCCTACGATAAGGGTGTAGGGGATGTTTCTGAAAGGTAACCACATGCAGTAAAGAAGAATAAGGCTTGAAGCAAGGTCAAAAGCCGCCTGGGTTTCAATGTTCAGCAGAGACAGGATGGAATTGCGTGCAAGGGCAAGCACAGTGCCCGTTGCAACACCGATAATCGGAGTCATAACAACAAATTTTTTTGCAAGCTTATAAGCATTGTTTTCGTTGCCTTCACCGATGGTTTTGCCCGTCATAATTGAGCAGGCGTGACAGATACCTACAAAGAAAACAAAGGCAATCTGCTCGATTGAACTGAAAATCGTATACCCCGCATAAGCTTCGCTGCCCTGCCTTGCGAATACCATTGAGTAGATATTCGTACCCGCAGCCCATGCAACCTCGTTAAGAACAACGGGAAGGCATACCACCGAAAATCTGCGGAAGAAGCTTTTTGTGAGCGTAAAGAATTCCCTGAATTTTACGTTATAAATATCCTTTGATGTGCGGATTACCGCGAAAAGAAGTATTGCCTGCACTGCCGTTGAGGTGAGCGTTGCGATTGCCGCACCCTTTATTCCCATTGCGGGCAGACCCACCTTGCCGTGGATAAGTACATAATTGAGGACGGTGTTCAATGTTACGGAAATTATTGATGTATACAGCGGCGGGTTGACTCTCTCTGTTGACCTGAGTGCAACACAGGTCACCTGATTGAATGCCGCAAAAGGTGACATAAAGGCGACAATTCTCATATACTGCGGTGCGGTGTCGATAACCGCCTGCTCAGAGGTGAAAATTCTTGTAAGCTGGGCAGGGAAAAAGAACATTGCCGCCGTAAACATAAACGCAACAACCGCGCCGAAAATCAGAGCGATGCCGTAGGACTTGCGTATGTTATCCTTTTCCTTTGCACCCCAGAACTGTGCTATCATTGCCGCCGTGCCCGATGAAATTCCGAAATAGAAAAGGTTAATAAGGAATATCCATCGTGACGATACGCCGACAGACGACACAACAACATTGCCCAGACCCGTTACCATAGCGGTATCAACAAGCTGAGCGCATGAAACAAGAAGCTGCTGCAATGCAATGGGCAGTGCCAGCTTCACCATGTTTTTAAAAAAACCCTTTTGTGAATTCATCTGATTTCTCCGTCATATTTGTACTACAATCAAGTATATTGATATTGCACCCAAAAGTCAACACAAAATAAAGTATAAAATACTCATTAATATTATCTTAAATATTATTTAAACTATTGATTTTTAGATGTAACTGCGATATAATTCAATCAATAATGGGCGAAAGCCAAAATACAACAAGAAGGTGCTTTTAATGTCACAGTTCAACGAATTTTCAGGTGTGTATTCACTGCTTCTCACTCCTTTTAATTGGGACAGAACAATTAACTACAAAACATATGAGGAATATGTTGCATGGCAGGCAGCATTCAAGCCTCAGCATCTTTTCGCAGTCTGCGGTTCATCAGAAATGATGGAGCTTACTCTTGAAGAAAGAATCAAGTGCGCAGGTCTTGCAGTAAAGAATTCAGACGGTGTTCCCGTTTTTGCAACAGCTAACCTTGAAACCGATTTCAACGCTCAGGTTGAAGAAATGAAAATGCTTGAACAGCAGGGCGTAAAGGGTCTTGTTTTTGTAACAAAGGGTATGTGCGACAAGCCCGATGCAATGTATGATTATATGACATCACTTGCTTCAAATACAGAGCTTCCCATCGTTCTCTATGAGTTCCCCGGTCTCAGACCTCACCTTATGGACAGCGTTACATACGGCAGACTTGCCGAAACAGGTAAGTTCATGGGCATCAAGGATACAACCTGCAAGCTTACCGAAATCAAGCAGAAGATTGCCGTTCAGGGCGATTCAAACGTGCTTCAGGCTAACATTCCTTTCCTTTATGATTCATACCTTGCAGGCGCAAGAGGTGTTGTTGCAACACCCACGGCCTGCGGTGCAGATCTTTTCGTAAAGATGTGGGATGAGTTCACAAAGGGTGACATTGAAGCCGCAAGAAAGACTCATCAGCATATTATTGCACTTGACAATTGCATTGACTCAGGCTTTATGGCAAGTGCAAAGTATCTTGTAAGCCTTCGCGGCATTGATATGAACTGGTACACAAGAGGCTCACACGAGCTTGGTGCCGCAAGAAAACGCTCAATCGAAGTATGGTATGATTGGGCAAAAGAAGAGGGTATCCTTAAATAAGGTTAACCGAAAATAACGGGGGATATATGAAGAAAATCAGAGCTTCTGTCTGTGCTGTAACTCACGCAGGCAGAATAAGAAAAGAAAATGAAGATAACTACGATTTAAACGGCAGAATGACCTCTACGGGTGACCTGAAAAAAGGTTCAGCCTTCGTGCAGAGTATGTCAGAGCCCTTCCACCTTGCCGTTTGTGACGGTATGGGCGGCGAGAGCTACGGCGAGCTTGCATCGGGTATTGCCGTTGAAACCATTGCGGCTCACGCTTCAAATGTTTACGAAAGCGGTGAGGATTTCAGCTTTGCAATCGCAAACTGCCTTGAAGATGCAAACAGCCGCATCTGTGCCGAAATCAACGCAAAGGGCAAGCGTATGGGTACAACCCTGGCTTCAATCTATGCCGTAAAGGGTAAGGTTTACTGCGTTAACATCGGCGATACAAGAGTTTACCATTACTCAAAGGGTCTGCTTGAGCAGATAAGCTTTGACCATACCCACGCACAGACCATTGTTGATGCGGGTGAGGTTTCTCAGGATAATATCGGTCAGATTCCCGATGCAAAAAGGCTGACCCGTCATCTGGGTGTGTTTCCCGAGGAGGGCAACCTTTCACCCAACATAAGCGTTGTTGACGATGTTGACGACGGCGATGTTATTCTGCTTTGCAGTGACGGTCTTACCGATATGCTTGACGACGGCGAAATAACCGCCATTCTCTCAACTGCCGAAAGCTCTCAGGCGGCGGCAAGCAAGCTTATCCGCAGAGCGCTTGAAAACGGCGGTAAGGATAATGTTACCGTTATTGCGGCATTCCTCAATGTTGAAGAAACGGCTATTTTCGCACCCATTGCGGCAGCAATGGTAGGCGACAGCGATGCTGATTATGAGGATGAATACCGTAACAGTTTCGGCACAAACGAAATGCCCGATGATGAAAACGAGGTTTCACCCTACGCAAACGCAGATGCAAGAATTTACGACAGGTCTGCAAACAAGGCAAAGGCACTTAAAATTGCGGGCATAGTTGTGGGTGCGATAGCACTTGTTGTTATTGCGGCACTGCTTATCAAAGCTTTTGTAGGCGGTAACGGCAGTGACGATAATACCACAAGCTCGGGCACAACATCATATCAGAATGTTGCTACATACCCGCAGTATGTTCCGCCCACAAGCGGTATTGAAACCTGGCCTCTTGAATCCACAAGCGAAAGCACAACAGAGGAGTCAACAACAGAGCCCACAACCAAGAAACCCACGACTACAAAAAGACCCACAACAACAAAGCCTGTCACCACAAAGAGACCCACTACCACTGAAGCTGAGGAAACAACGACCGAAGCTCAGTCAACAACTGAGGCAGCAGGCACAACCGCCGAAGCAACATCAACAACTCAGGCGGAAACAACTCAGGCACAGACGGACCCCACAACTCAATCAGAGCAGCAGCCTGCAGGCAATGAGGGCGAAAGTACTGCTCAGCAGCAGGAAGCTCCTGCACAGTAAATGTTAAATTGAAACGGAGACACTTCACACGAAGCGTCTCCGTTTTTGCTTTTGTTACTTAATTTTTGAGAGTGCCCAGGCGGCAATATCCTCATATACCTTTTTGTTTTCAACCTCGTTGAGCACCTCGTGGCGCATGCCGGGGTAAAGCTTGATTGTAACATCCTTCTGACCTGCCTGAACAAGGTCGTTATATACCTGTTTTACGCCCTTGCCGTAGTTGCCTACGGGGTCCATATCGCCTGCAGGGAGCAGAATTGGAAGCTGCGGAAGCTTTGCAAACCAATCCTTGCCTGAAATCTTTGTGAGAATTGTGAAAAGGTCTTTGTAGCCTGCGGCAGTGAAAACAAAGCCGCAGTATTTATCTGCAACATATTTGTCAATCTGACCGTTATCGGTTGAAAGCCAGTCAAAAGCCGTTCTCTTTTCTGTTTTTGTATTGTAGGGACCGAAAGCCATTTTGTTGATAAATTCACTGCGGTGTCTGCCGCCCTTTGCCTTTGCGATTGCGCCTGCAAGGTGAATAGCCACTGCGGCGGCAGGATTCTTGCCGCTTGTGCCGCAGAAGATTGCTCCCTTTATTCTTTCATCGGTGCCGTAACGCAGAATATATTCTCTTGCAACAAATGAGCCCATACTGTGACCGAAAAATATAACAGGCACATGGGGGAAATCCGCTTTCACAAGCTCGGTAACTGCTCTTTCATCTTCAACCAGAGCATCCCAGCCGTTATTTTCGCCGAAATATCCCAGGTCGTCATCGGTGTTTATTGATTTTCCGTGACCCATATGGTCTTCAACAACAACGGCAAAGCCTTTGCCGCAAAGATAAGATGCAAAATCCTCATATCTTTCGCCGTGCTCCGCCATACCATGAGAAATCTGAAAAATCGCCTTTACTCCGTCGGCAGGCATCCAGCACCTTGCATAAATATCCGCAACGCCGCATTTTGATGGTACGGTGTATTCCTTTTTGATCATTTCCATTATGTATCAGCTCCTTATTTTATTCAGCCGTTTGCGAAGTGTAAAACCAAGCACGGAAGCGGCTGTGATTTTTATAATATCTCCGATTATGAAGGGGAGTACCCCTGCCGTGAGTGCGGCGGTAAAGCCCACACCCGAATGCAGTGCATACCATAATGCACCGGTAATATTACATATTGCACTGCCCGTCACCATACTCAAAGGGTAAACAAATTTTTTGTCGGGGAATTTATTCACAAGCAGGCTTACCGTCAGGGCACAGGGAATATAGCCGATTATGTAGCCTCCCGTTACACCTGCAATAATCTGAAATCCGCCTCTGAACGATGAAAATACGGGTAAACCTGCAGCGCCGAGAAGAATATATATGATAACGGCACTTGCCGCACTTTTTGGCTCGGCAATGCAGGATATTGTGAACACCGCAAATGTGGCAAGAGTAATAGGTACGACACCTGACGGTACGGAAAGGGGAGCGAGCAGACAGATTATTGCCGCCATCACTCCCGTCAATGCAATTTTTTGTGCTTTCATTATTGCTCATTTCCGTAAAGCTATTATACTTTACAACGTAAAATGTGATTACTGATTGTTTTTAAAGTTCTCAATAATATCAACGGTTTTTAATCCCGATAAGCGGTAGCAGGCGAGAATTGCACCTGCTTCAGGTGTAAAGTCAAGTAACTTTACATTGTTAAAACCTTTTTCTCCGAGAAAACCGCAGAAATAATCTCTGAAAATTTTATTGTGCTGAAAAATCCCGCCCCAAAGACCTACAGGAATGTCATTTTTCTTATCTTTGATAAGGCTTAAAACCGTCTGTGAAAGCAGCATTGCTTCACTTCGCAGAATTTCGTGTGCCGTTATGTCACCGTTTTCGGCGCAGGTGCACACATCCTTTGCAAAGGCGGCAAGATTTTTTCTGCTGACGGTTTTTTCATAAAACACATCAATAAGTTCATATATATTTTCGGATGAAAAATATCGGAGGCACTTTTCCGTAAGAGATGTGGGTGCAACGATATTTTCCGCCGCTCTGATTGCGATTTTGATTGCATTGAGGGCGATTGAATAGCCGCTGCCCTCATCGCCGATTATGTATCCGAAGCCTCCTGCGTGGCGGATTTCACCGTTTTTATCACGGCATACAGCCATTGACCCCGTGCCGCTTATGACGAAGGCACACTCACCTTCGCAATTCATAGCCTCAAGGGCAACGAAAAGGTCTGAATCCATAACCGTTATGCAGCTTTCGATTATTCCGTCGCAAAAACGCTCTGTTTCTTCATCACTTGCTCTGCCGTTGAGTGCGGACATACCGATAACGGCACATTCAAAGCTTCTGACCGAAAGACCGTCAATGATTTCTTTCATTGCCTGCCTTGCGTTTTCAATGCCTACGGAGTAATAATTTATGCTTTCCCCTTGGGCTTTGCATATTAAATTGCCTTTTTCGTCATACACAACAGCGGTTGTTTTACTGCCGCCGCCGTCAACGCCCAGATAGTATTTTTTATCTGCCATATAAACCTCCGAAAATAATTTACATTCCGTACATTTATATTTCTTAACCTGTAAACATATGGATGTTAAGATGGTATCAGTGAATAAAAGAGATTAAATATAGATAGCATCAGGAAAGGAATGAACATTTTGAATAAAAAATTAAAACAGCCCTGTGTTATGGTCTGCGTAACCCCTCAGCAATCCTGCCAAAGGCTTATTGAAGCAGGTGCAAGAATTGCAAAGCGTGAAAAAATGCCTCTTGCGGTTGTAAGCGTATTCAGGGAAAGCAAGGGTCTTAATGCCAATGAAGGCGGTGCCCTTGAAACACTCTTTGACTGTGCGGGCAAATACAATGCATCAATGGATGTGTATTTCAGCGACAGCCCCGTGCTGACCGTTGCCGTATCGGCTAAAAAGAAAAATGCGGCAACTCTTGTAACAGGCTTTCCCGCAGAAGGAAGCAGCGGTTTTATTGCAAGAATTCACGAAATACTGCCCGAACTTCCCGTGACGATGGTTGATGAAAATTCAAGCGAATACAAAATAATTCCAATGGATAAATCGGAAACAGAAAAAGCCAAAGAATTGAACATAACCTCAGTTCATTGAGCCGCCGCTGAAAAGACGGTTAACCGCCTTTCTGAGCAGCAAGTAAGCCTCGCCTTCAAGGGCGGGGTTTTTATTTAACAGTTCAACCGCAGCGGAATGAGCTTCTCTGATTGCCTCGCCGTCGGTCATCATATCCGCAATCTTCATTTCGGGCAGACCGTGCTGGCGTGAGCCGAAAAAGTCGCCGGGACCTCTCAGCTTTAAATCCTCATCGGCAATTTTAAAGCCGTCGGTTGTGGATGCAAGAATTTTAAGCCTTTGCTCCGTAAGGTCGTTATGAGCGTCGGATATCATTATACAGCTTGATTTTTCGGTGCCTCTGCCTATTCTGCCGCGGAGCTGATGAAGCTGTGAAAGACCGAATCTTTCCGCATTTTCAATAACCATAATAACCGCGTTGGGAACATCAATGCCTACCTCAATAACGGTTGTGGAAACAAGAAGCTGAGTTTCGCCCGAAGCAAAGGATTCCATAACCGCCTTCTTTTCGGCAGGCTTCATCTTTCCGTGAAGCAGACCAACTCTGAAGCCTTTGAAAAATCCGTCTGCAAGGTTCTGATAAAGTTCCGTTGCCGCAGTAAGCTCGCTTGTTTCGTTTTCCGCTACAAGGGCGCATACTATGTAGCCCTGCCTGCCTTCGCAAAGGTGCTTTTTCACATACCCGTAGGCTCTTTCGCGGATATCGCTGCCAACAAGGAAGGTTTCGATTTTCTGCCTGCCCTTGGGCATCTCGTCAAGAATACTCAGGTCAAGATCTCCGTAAATAATCAGCGCAAGGGTGCGGGGAATGGGAGTTGCAGACATAACAAGAGTATGTGGATTATTGCCCTTTGAGCTGAGGGAGCCTCGCTGATTTACGCCGAAGCGGTGCTGCTCATCCGTAACCGCAAGGGCAAGATTTTTAAATTCAACATCCTTTTGTATCAGCGCATGAGTGCCGATAACAAGATTTATTCTGCCGTCTTTAAGGGCGGCTTTTATTTTTTTCTTTTCTGCCGCAGGGGTTGAGCCCGTCAGCAGACCGATTTCAATATCGGTATTTTCAAACATTTTTGCAAGGGTTTTGTAATGCTGAAGAGCAAGCACCTCCGTAGGTGCCATAAGTGCACTCTGACAGCCGTTGCGGGCGCAGTTATAAATCAGTGCCGCCGCTACCGCCGTTTTGCCCGAGCCTACATCGCCCTGTAAAAGTCTGTTCATGGGGACGGTATCCAGCATATCCTCAGCCGCCTGAGCAACTGCTCTTTTCTGTGCTCCCGTCATCTCAAAAGGTAGCGATAATATAAATTCTTCCGTATAATCCTTTTTCATAGGGAAAGCCGCCGCACGGCGGTTTTTGCTTTTTAACCGTAAAAGACCTAGTTCAAGGAGAAAAAGCTCTTCAAAAATAAGCCTTCTGCGAGCCTCGCTTAGCATATCCTCGCTTTCGGGAGAGTGAATATTATGCAAAGCCTTTTTCAGATTCATAAGGCAGTAGCTGTTACGGATATCCTCGGGCAGAGGGTCGGGAATATCCCCGCAGACCGAAAACGCGGTTTTCACAAGCTTCTGAACAGCCCGTGAATTCATACCTGCCGTCTGTGGGTAGATGGGTCTTAACGCCTCTGTGCCGTCGTATTCTTCAAAAACGGGGGAGTTCATTGACCTGTAATAACCCTTGCCCGTGATTTTGCCGAAGAAAAGATACTCTTTGCCCACTTCAAGCTTTTGCGCGGCAAATTTATTGTTGAAAAAAGTAACGTCAAGCAGCATATCTCCGTCTGTGATTTCCGTTTTATAAAGGGTCATACCGCCGCGGATTCTTTGCTCACGGCATCTTGTGCCCACAACGGCTTTTATGCAGACGGGCTCATTCATGGGAGCGTCGGCAATGGATACAAGGCTGCTCCAATCCTCATAGGTGCGGGGGTAAAAGGTAAGCAAATCCCAAAGGGTTGCAATCCCCAGCTTTGAAAGCAGGGCAGCCCTTTTTTCTCCCACTCCTTTAAGATATTTTATGCTTGCGTTAAGTTCCATTGATTAGCTCCGTTTTCAGCCTGAATTTTCATATTGTCAATTTTGATATCACTCAGCTCACCGATTTCAAGTGCCGTTTCAAGAACGGAACCGGGTCGGTTTGTGTGAATATGCACCTTGATTATTCCCGAATGCTTTGCCGCCGCAGTACAGTCGCCCATACGGGAAAGACGGCTTCTGAAATTTTCAATATCCGCATTTACGGCATTGTTTATCAGAAATTCGGTGCAGTAAATATAGGTTATTTCTTCCGTATGAACGGATTTTTTGTGGGCAGGTTTTGTTTCTTCGGGAGTATCGCTCATTTCGAGCATACCCTGCATAATGTATACGAGCCCCTGACCGCCTGCATCAACACAGCCGTGCTTTTTAAGCATAGGCAGAAGGTTGGGTGTTGATTTGAGAGATGCTTTTGCGGCTTCAACCGCATCTGCAAAGGTGTCACGGGCATTCTTACCCTTTGAAGCGGAGGATACCGCCTTTGATGCGGCAAGCCTTATAACCGTCAGAATGGTGCCCTCCGTAGGCTTTTCTATGGCGGCATATGCTTCGTCGCAGCCTGCCTCAAGCCCTTTTGCAAGGCTTACGGCATCAATGGTTTCAAGACCCTCAACGCTTTTGGCAAAGCCGCTGAAAATAAGCGAGAATATAACCCCCGAATTGCCTCTTGCACAGCGGAAAAGCTCACCTGCGATTTTATCCGCAAGCTCGCCTGCACCCATTTTGGGAAGGTCTTTTATTTTATCCGCACAGCCTGTAAGCGTCAGTGCAAGGTTGGTGCCCGTATCTCCGTCCGGCACGGGAAAAATATTGATTGAATTAATCTGTTCAGTATGCTTTGCAACTGCGTTTGCACCGCTGATGAAAGCTTTTTTAAGTATTTCGGAATTTACCATAATAATCATCCTTTCGGGATATATTATGGCAGAAATTCCTTTATTTAAAACTCCAGGTTTCTATATCGTAAAAAACATCTCCGTCGCAGCAGGCATAATCTGCCTGCATTGCGTTGGTATATGATGCCGCCGCGTTTCTGTAGCAAAGAGGAATGAAGGGCAAATCCTCGTTGAAGGTGTTGATGAAATCCATCAGCTCACAGCTTCCGCCGAGAAGCTGTGAATATCTCGAAACAGAAGGGCAGAGAGGGTCAATTCCGTAGCCTGCCGCACCGCCCAGCAAAGCGGATAAATCCATATTGGGGGCAAGGCGGATTTCGCCGATATACATATCGTATGAACCCAGCTCAAGAGCTTCGGTGTAGTAATTGGGAGCATAGTCTTTAAGAATGACCTTGAAGCCCAGCGCGGCAAGATAATCGCAGATAAACTGAGCCGTTTCGAGCTTGAAGGGGTTTTCTTTATTGACAAGCACCGAAACTTCCTTTGAGGTTATATCGATGCCTGATTCCGTAATTAACTGAGTTGCCTTGGGAATATCCTGAGCGATTACAAGGTCTTTTGATGCAAGCTTGCACCATTCGGGGTTAAAGGGCGAATAGGTTTCTCTTGCGTGGCCCTGAAATGCGGTGACCGCAATTTCCTTGCGGTTTATTGCAAGGTTTACGGCACGGCGTATCGGAGGATTTGAGAATATTTCGCTTGAAGAATTGAAGCCCAGATATACGAAATTATTGATACCCATTTCAACTGTTTTTGCGTTGATTCTTGAAAATGTTCCGTCACTCAGGTCATCGTAATAGAAGCCCGTGTTGCCTATTTCAAGGCTGCTTTCAACGGAACTGCCGTCCCTGACAGGCACAAGGGTTATTGTTTTTATTGCAGGGTTAAAGCCCGATTTTTTGCTGTTTACAACAAGATAAACCGTTTCGCCCGATATTTTCGATGCGTATCTGCCCGAACCCACGGGAAGCTCGCCGTTTGCACCGTTTTTGACTATGGGGAAGGTGAGGCAGGCAAGCACATAGGGGTCGGGGCTTGTCAGCGTAAAAACAAGCATATTGGATGAAGAAATGCTTACCGACGCAATATTCTTAAGTCTTTCGGCATAATAGGGTGCATTCTTTGCTTTATTGAATGAATAGGCAACATCGTTTGAGGTGAGTGCGGTGCCGTCTGAAAACTTGACGGAATTCAGAGTCACATTTACCGTTGTGCCGCTGACAATGGAGCTTTTTGCGATAACGGGTATGGGCTCATAGGCTTTGTCAAGCTTATAAAGACCGTCGTATATAAGACCCAGAATCTGAATGTTCGCACTCATTGTGCAGGTGAAGGGGTCAAGCATATCCGCTTTAGAATATGCAAGCTTCAGTGTGTTTGCACTGCTTTCATTGAGATTTTCGATAATCTGAGGGTCTTCGGGGTCAACGGGAGTTTTTTTACAGCCGCAGAATGCGGTTGCAAAAAGAGTAAATATCAAAATCAAAGCGATAATTTTTTTCATTATGTCACCTTGCTAAATCTGTGATAATTTTGCCTGCCATAATCATACCTGCCACGGGAGGCACAAAGGGGAGGCTTGCGGGGGTTTGTCTTTTACCTGAATTTTCGTCGGTCTGTAAAGGCTTTACGGGTTCTTCGGGGGACCAGACAACATTCAGCTTTTTTATTCCTCTTTTTTTCAGCTCGTTTCTCATAACACGGCAAAGAGGACAGCCGCTTGTTTTGAAAATATCCGAAACCGTGAAGCGTGAGGGGTCAAGCTTGTTGCCTGTGCCCATACAGGCGATGAGGGGTATCCCAAGCTCACGGGATTTTACCGCAAGGTCGATTTTCGCGCTGACGGTGTCAATGGCATCTGCAATATAATCAAAGCTTTCAAGATTGAATTCATCCGAATTTTCGGGCAGATAAAATTTCTTCACCGCTGTAACATCGCAATCGGGATTTATGTCAAGAATTCTCGCTTTCACAACATCGACCTTGGGCATACCTACGGTTGAATGAAGTGCACAAAGCTGACGGTTGAGATTTGTAACGGATACGGTATCGTTATCAACGATTGTAAGCCTGCCTATGCCTGCTCTTGCAAGGGCTTCGGCTGTGTATGAGCCTACTCCGCCCAGACCGAAAAGGATAACGCTTTTACCCTTCAGTATGTCTGTTGATTTTTCGCCCAGTATCATTTCCGAGCGCAAAAACTGCGAATGCTCCAAATTCTCACCGCCTTGAACATATTTATACATAATATATAATACACCAAAACAAAACGGAATGCAACGGTAAATTCCGAAGCATTCCGCTGATAATTATTTCATTGCACTGCTGTTCATTACATAATTAAGGATATGCATTGCATTTCTTTGAAGTTCGCCCAATGTGATTCCGTCGGGTTTGCCCAGTGTTTTAAGCAGTGTGCCGTCGGGCTTGCGTTTGCCTGTTCTTCCGCCGCCGGGCATAAGCACATTGACGCCTGCTCTTACTCTGTAAGCCTGATCCCGGATTGAGGGGAATTCGGGCGAAGCTGATGAACGCATCCACCAGTCGGTCATAATGCTGCCTGTGTAACCCCATTCGCCTCTGAGAATTCTTTCGCAAAGCTCGTAGTTGTAGTGACCCCATACGCCGTTGATTTTGTTGTAAGAAGTCATTATATTCTGAGGCTTTGCGGTTTTAACGCAGATTTCAAAGCCCTTGAGGTAGATTTCACGCAGTGCTCTCTCCGAAACTCTTGAATCGTTGTGGGTTCTGTTTGTTTCCTGATTGTTGCAGGCAAAATGCTTGGGGCAGGCGGAAACTCCCGCCTTCTGCACGCCTTTTACAAATGCCGCAGCCATAATACCCGTCAGCAGAGGATCTTCAGAGAAGTATTCGAAGTTTCTGCCGCAAAGGGGATTGCGGTGAATATTCATACCCGGTGCAAGCAGCACATCCGAGCCTACACGCTTCATTTCAAGACCCACCTGCTCATAGAGATTTTCAATGAGGTCGGGATTCCAGGAGCTTGCAAGTGCGGTAGCAACGGGAAGAAGGGATGCACCCTCGTTTATTCTGATACCCGAGGGACCGTCGGTTGTTGTTGCGGCAGGTATGCCCTTGTTTCTCATTGATTCAAGCACGCCGCCGAAGGTGCCAGCGTTGCCTGCCGCACCCAGAGGGCTGTTCATAACGTAGTCGCCGCGGCTGATTGCTTCAAGCTCGGTGTTGTCAAGCTGAGCAACGAATTCTTCCACTGTGACCTTGCCGCTTTTAACATCCGAAAGCTTATAGCCCTTGTCGCCCGTCTGAGGAATGCTTTCGGGCAGATTTTTAAGAATGATTTCTTTAAGATTGTATTTTGCCGTGGGTACGGTTTCATAAACCTTTTTGCCGTCAATGAATTTAAGTCTTTCAAATGCACTGTCGGGAGCAACGGCACAGGTCTGTGAAAGCTTTGATATAACGCTCCCCTTATCCTGCTCATAGGTGCAGCAAAGCTCCGCACTGCGTACATCCGTGCCGATATAAATATTGTATGTACCCTTTTCAAGCACATAAGCAAATGCGTCTTCATCGTCATATGAAGCCATATCGTTTATGTTGAGATTAAGAGTGATTCTTTCACTTTCATCGGGGAGGAGAGTGGCTGTTTTTGCAAACGCACCAAGTTCTCTTGCAGGCTTGCCCATTCTGCCGCAGGGAGCTTCATAGTAAAGCTGAACAACCTCTTTGCCTGCTCTTGTGCCGGTATTCTTAACTGTTGTTTCAACGGTGATAACTCCGTTTTCACATTTGCATTCAGTGTTTTCAAGGCTGAAATCCGTATATCCCAGACCGAAGCCGAAGGGATAGAGCACTCTGTCCTTTGCAAAGGTTTCAAAGCCTCTGTAACCCACATAGATATCCTCGGTGTAGTTGTTGAATTTTCTTGCGCCGAAGTCTGCACTGCCGGGGTAATCCTCATAGCTTTTTGCGATTGTATCCGTCAGCTTGCCGCTCGGAAAACTGTCGCCGCAAAGCACATCAGCAATGGCGTTGCCGCTTTCCATACCCATCTGCCACACATAAAGAATCGCTGAAATCTTATCGCCGTAGGCATCAATTTCAGCCATATCCATAATTCCGCCGCAGTTAAGCAGAAGCACAACCTTTCTGAATGCGGCTGTAACGTTATCAAGCATCTGCTTTTCGGTATCGGTAAGATAATAACTGCCCTTTTCAAGCTTATTTTCTCTGTCTTCGCCTGCTGACCTGCCGATAACCACAACTGCCGTGTCGGACATTGAAGCGGCGGTTTTTGCAAGGGAAAGGTCAACGGGCATTTCGTCATAGCACATGGGCCAGTTACCCCAGAAGCCGTCGTCAACGGGATTTTGCTTGCCCCAATTCACATATGCGGCTGCAAGAAGCTCGTTATATTTTATTTTGGAATTATTCTTTATGCCTTCCATAAGGCTTACTTTATAAGGTGCCTTGACGTCGCCGCCTGAGCCGTAGCCAACATAAAAATAATCGTTCTGCACTCTGCCGAAAACGGAGATAATATTTTCGTCGGTAAGGGGAAGCGCATCATCCTTATTTTTGAGCATAACAATGCCTTCCGCACCGATTTCACGGCAAAGCTCAATCATTTTTTTATCGGGTACAAAGCTCTTGCCCAGCTGACCGTCGGACGTGCCCTGAGATGTGGTTGTTGTAACAAAATTAACAACCTTACCAACATACTTCATAATCTTCTTTTTGATAACGCTCATCTACGCAACCTCCGCAAATTTACTTCATTATTCATTTTACCATATCATATAAAAAAATCAATCCCCGATGCGATATCGGAGATTGACTGATTATTATTCAACCCATGAAATAAATTTGTAGCTGTCAAGCACTCTGAAAAACTGTGCCAGCCTTTCGTAAAGGGGATGCGCTTCTTCGCCGAATTCGGCATCAACCGCTGCGGCAAGTTCTGTTATGCTTTTCTTGCCGTCAATGAGAGGCCACACAAAGCTGCCTGTTTTATCAAGGTGAATGTAGCTCACCTTCGGCTTTTTGAAAAGCTTCTGTGCAATTCTGTTCATTGCACCTTTGTTTTCGATTTCAAGGGTAACTATGCCGCTTTCATCCGTTTTCCAGGGGATACCCTGGGGATGAACGGGGATTTTATCAAGATAATTTGTTTCCTGCTTTTTCATATCTTATTTGCTTTTCTTTTTCTTCCATACGGAGAATTTGAGAAGTGACAGAATAACAAGTCCGAATACCGCAAGACCCGCAACCTTTGCAACAACGGGTGAAAGGTTGAGGAAGCCTGAAATATCGATAACCTTGTCAATGCCGAATACCGCAAGCAGTGCGAGTACGATACCTACAAGACCTTCGCCTGCAATCATACCCGAACAGAAAAGGATACCGTCGCTTGTAATTCTCTTTTTGTCTTCTTCGTTTTTCTTCATCTTGTCTACACCGAGTCTTACAAGACCGCCTGCCATAATGCAGGCACTGAGCTGAACGGGAAGATAAACGCCGATTGCAAAGGGAAGAACGGGAATGCCGATAATTTCAACAACAACGGCAATGAATACGCCGATGAACACAAGACCCCAGGGCAGGTTGTTATCCATAACGCCCTCAATAATCATTTTCATAAGTGTTGCCTGAGGTGCGGCAAGAGCATCGCCGCCGAAGCCCCATGCAGTGTCAAGAAGATAAAGCGTACCGCCGATGGCAAGTGCGGCTGCGGTAACGCCGATAACCTCGCCTATCTGCTGTTTTTTGGGGGTTGCACCCAGAAGATAACCTGTTTTAAGGTCCTGAGATGTATCGCCTGCAATAGCGGCAACAATGCAGATGATTGAGCCGATTGCAATAGCGCTTCTCATACCTTCTGCACCTGTACTGCCTGTAATTTTGAGAAGTACGGTGGCAATAAGCAGAGTTGCGATTGCCATACCCGAAACGGGGTTGTTGCTGCTGCCGACGAGACCGACCATTCTCGATGAAACGGTGGCAAAGAAGAAGCCGAAAATAACAACGATTGCCGCACCGAGAAGTGAAACGGGAACTGCGGGCACAAGCCATACAATGATTGTAAGAACAAGAATTGCAATAAGAACAACCTTCATGCTGAGATTTCGGTTTGTGCGCTCATTGCCTGCACCGGTACCGCCCTTCATACCCTTAACCGCATCTCTGAAGGTGCGCACGATAAGGGGAAGTGACTTGATAAGGCTGATGATACCGCCTGCCGCAAGAGCACCTGCACCGATATAGCGGATATATGAGCTCCATATTGCGCTTGCACCGCCTTCGGCAAACATTTCGCCGATGGGTGCGGTGCCGGGGTAAAGTGTAAGTGTTTCACCGAAAAGGACGATAACGGGAATAAGCACAAGCCAGCTGAGAACACCGCCGCCGAACATATATGATGAAATTCTGGGACCGCAGATGTAGCCTACGCTCATAACAGCGGGGTAAATCTGAGTTCCGATTTCGCCTGCAAAGCCCTTGATTCTGAATGAAATTTCACCGGGAACTGCTTTAAGACCGTCAATGATAAGCTTGAAGAATGCGGCAAAGCCCATACCTGCAAAAACCGTTGAAGCGTTTGAGCCGCCTTCCTCGCCTGCAAGCAGAACCTCCGCACAGGCAGTGCCTTCGGGGTAGGGCAGGGTGCCGTGTTCCTTAACGATAAGAGCGTTTCTCAGAGGAACCATAAAGAATACGCCGAGAAGACCGCCGAGAAGAGCAATAAGTGTAATTTCAAGCATATCAGGCTTATCCATCTTGCCTTCCTTAGCCCAGAGGAAAAGGGCGGGGAGGGTGAAGATTGCGCCTGCCGCAAGTGACTCACCTGCGGAGCCTACTGTCTGAACAATGTTGCTTTCAAGAATTGAGTTTTTACGCATAACAACCCTGATAACACCCATAGCTATAACGGCGGCAGGGATTGAAGCCGAAACCGTCATACCTACTCTCAGACCAAGGTATGCATTTGCCGCACCGAAAACAACCGCAAGCAGAACACCCATTACGATTGACGTTACCGTGAATTCTGGGGTGATTTTGCTTGCAGGAACGTACGGCTTGAACTGTTTGTTATCCTGCATATAATTCTCCTTTAAATATAATTTTTACACAGATACTCCATATAATACAAAATAATCGGATTTTTTGCAAGAGGAAAATCAAAGAAAAAGCACCTTTGCAGTGCAAAAGTGCTTTGTAAGTATCTGTTATCTGACAACCTTTATCTGATTTATTCCGTAATATTCAAAGCAGTTTATCGCATCCTCAGCTATGACTTCGCCGCATACGGCAACGGGTACCGCAGGAGGGCAGGCAATATTTGCCTGGGCAAGAATTCTGCCCTTGCTTTGAGCAGTGTCTACGGTTTCACAGGGAGAAAATACCGCATCTCTTACCGACATTGCAGAGGATAAAACGGGAATAACGGGTTCAGCTTCAATAATTTTTTCTTTTTGAGGTATTGAAACCAGAGCATCAACAAGCTTTTCAAGACCTTCACTTCCGTTTTCGGGCGTAAGCATAAACACAACGAAATCCTTGTCTGAAAATTCGCAGATTATGCCTTTGTCTTTCAGGATTCCGGCAAATTCACTGCCGTAATATCCGTGTGCCTTTGTTTTTATAACAATTTTCAGCGGCTCATCTCCGCGAAGAGTAAAACCGTTTTGTATAAGCTTTTCTTTTGCTTTCGGGGCTTCTACGCAGAATTCGGAAAGCTTTTCGCAATAACCGTCGGCAATATATCCGTTAGCCTTGTCAAGGGATTGCAGAATAAGGTATGACGGGCTGGTTGAGCCGTAAAGCACAAGTGAATCCTTTGCATTCTCCGCAAAAAACGGGTCTGCATCCTTTGAAATATGCAGGTATGCACCGCCTGTGAGCACGGGTAAGGTTTTGTGTGCCGAATCACAGCAGATATCCGCGCCGCAGTCTATGGGATGAAGGCTTCGGGGCAGAAATTTAAGGTAAGCACCGTGGGCATTGTCAACAAGCAGAAGAATTCCGTGCCTTTTGCAGACCTCTGATACACCCTTTAAATCCGTGATGTTTCCGAGATAATCGGGGCTTGTGACATAAACCGCCGCAGGCTTGGTTTCAGACGAATTTATAGCCTTTTCAAGACCGTCGGGAGTGATTTTGCAGGAAAGATAGGAGTTTTTATCTTCGGGATACAGCCACATAACGCCGCAATCCGTAAGTGCAAGGGCATTCATAAACGCCTTGTGTGCATTCCTGCCTGCGGCAATAAGGGGAGCTTTGCCCTTTGTCTTTGCGTAACGCACCGCAAGATGTACCATTGCTTTTATGCACTGTGATGAGCCTTCCGTGGAATAAAAGGTATTGCAGCCGAAAAGCAAGCCTGCATTTTTTTCGCTTTGGGCGATAATTCCGTCTGCTTCGTAAAGACTGTCCGCACCGTTGATTTCCGTTATGTCATAAGCCTCAAAGCCGAGAAACGGCATACCCTTGTGACCGGGCATATGCAGTCTTTCAGCCTTGCTTTTTGCATATTCATTTACGAAATCGCAGATAGGAGTATTCATTTATTCATCTCCGAAAGCTCTTGCAACGGCAACCATAATTGCACATTCCATTCTCTTTTTGAAAAGCTCGCAGCCGTATTTATATACACCCTTGACCGAGCCTGTTGAATGGTAAGCATTTGCGGCGCATCCGCCCGAGCAGTAAAGCCTTGCCCAGCAGCTGCGGCATTCTTCACGGGAATAAACGTTACATTCTGCAAACTCATTCTGAATTGAGGTGTTTGTGACACCGTTCCATATATCGCCCAGCCTGAACTTCTCTTCGCCTACGAACTGATGGCAGGGGTAAAGCTCGCCTGTGGGAGTAACCGCCATATATTCCGTACCCGAGCCGCAGCCCGAAATGCGCTTGTAGATGCAGGGACCGCCCGTAAGGTCAATCATATAGTGATAGAAGGTGAAGGGTTTGCCTTCCTTGTCACGGCTGAGCATAAGCTCTGCAAGCTTTTCATATTGCTCCATAACAACGGGCATATCCTCCGCCGTAAGCTCCGAGGGCTCACCCGGTGCACACACAACGGGCTCCATGCTCAGCTCCGTAAAACCAAGGTCAAGCATTTGCTGAATATCTTTGAGGAAATCGGGGTTTGCATGGGTGAAGGTGCCTCGCATATAGTAATTTCTGCCGCCTCTTGCTTCAACAAGCTTCCGGAATTTGGGAACGATTTTATCCCAGCTTCCGTTGCCTGCATAGTCAACACGGTAGCGGTCATGAATTTCTTTTCTGCCGTCAAGGCTGAGAACAACATTGCTCATTTCCCTGTTGGCAAAATCAATTACATCATCGTCAATAAGCACGCCGTTTGTTGTGAGAGTGAAACGGAAATTCTTGCCGTGCTCTTTTTCTATACTGCGTGCGTATTCAACAAGCTGTTTCACAACATCAAAGTTCATCAGAGGCTCGCCGCCGAAAAAGTCCACTTCAAGGTTACGGCGGGTACCCGAATTTTTAATAAGGAAATCAAGGGCACGCTTGCCTACCTCAAAGCTCATCAGCGCACGCTCGCCGTGATACTTGCCCTGACTTGCAAAGCAGTATGAGCAGTTAAGGTTGCAGGTGTGTGCAATGTGCATACACAGAGCTTTTACGACGCCTGCGGTTTTCTGTTTGAGATGGCCTGCCATAGGCTCAAAGGTTTCGGGTGCAAAAAGCTTACCGCCGTCTTTGAGTTCGCAGATCTGCTCATAGCATTCTTCTATATCGGCAAGGGGAATATCCGCATATCTGCCGCCGATTTCGGCAATAACGGCATCCCTGCTCTTTTCTTCAAATACTGAAATTATATCATAAGCAACTTCATCCACGACGTGAACGGAACCCGAACAAATATCGAGAACGATGTTGTAACCGTTAAGTTTATACTGGTGTATCATAGCTTCTCCTCACAGAAAATGCCGCCATAAAGGCGGCATTTCAGCAATTATAATCACTTGCTTTCCTTGTTTGTGCTTTCACACTGCTGGTTAGCAATACCGCAGCTGGTTTTGCAAGCTGACTGGCAGGATGTCTGGCATTCGCCGCAGCCGCCGTTCTTGGCACTGTCACAAAGATTGCGTGTTTCAAGAGTCTTGATGTGTTTCATTGGTGTAACCTCCGTCAAATTTTATCACTACAAATGATATCACAGAATATGTTCAAAGTCAACACTTTTATTAAGTGAATAGCGAATAATAAAAAGTGAATAGTTAAGGAAGGGCGTTGCCCTTACCCATTTATATAATCGGTCATAGGCGGAGCCTATCCGAAACTTTTCACTGCTCACTCTTAACTTTTCACTTAATTTTCAATCGCCGCTTTGCGTGAATTGATTTCTCTGAATTTTTCAGTGTCAAACTTGGGTGTGCGGTCGTAGTAATAAAGACCGTTCTGTTCCTGTTCAATGTCATAAAGCTGAGTGTAGCAAAGACCAAAGATTGCTTTGTTATCAAGGAGAACATCCGTCAGACCCTTGTAACGCTCAAAAAATTCTTCCTCTGTTTTTGGAGCATTGCCGTAGCCCCAGGCATCGCCTCTGTCGCCTCTTGACCACTGAAGTCCGCCGTATTCGCTGACAAAGGTTATGCCGCCGCCGAAGGTCTGTCTGTCGGGGAAATAGCTGAACATTTTGCCCTCGCTGACAAGCTTTTCATAGTGGCTTGCGAAAACGGCAACATCCTGCTCATAGTCGTGAACATCGAAAATATCGGTTTCAACATGATAATTACCGCTTGTGTCAATGCAGGGACGTGTTTCGTCAAGCAGCTTTGTTGTTCTGTAAATGATTCTGAGAACATCGTCATTCTGCTTTCTGCCGTTGATATCCCAGGTTTCGTTGAAGGGACACCAGCCGATAATTGAGGGATGGTTGAAATCTCTTTCAACGCATTCGCACCATTCGGGAAGCATTGCGGCAAGTGAAAGGGGATCTGACCAGTCAAGACCCCAGTTGCCGTATTCACCCCATACGATGTAGCCCAGTCTGTCGCAGTGGTAAAGGAACCTCTTTTCGAATACCTTTTCGTGAAGTCTTGCACCGTTGAAGCCCACGGCAAGGGAGATTTTTATATCGTTTATAAGGTCATCTTCTGTGGGTGCGGTATAAATACCGTCGGCATAGAAGCCCTGGTCAAGCACAAGACGCTGGAAAACGGATTTGCCGTTGATAAGGAATCCTCGTTCGTCAAGCTTAACATTTCTCAGGCCGAAATAGCTCTTGATTTTATCTTTGCCGAAGGTAAGCTCAAGGTCGTAAAGTCTGCCGCAGCCAACCTCCCAGAGGTGAATCTCGTCAAGCTTGATTTCGCCCGTAATTGTTGATTTTGCGGTCTTTGTGAAGCTGCCCATGGGCTTGCCTTCGTATGATGCTGATGCGGTGAATTCGCCTTCACCCTCAACAACTGCCGAAATTGCAATAACTCCGTTTTCGTAATCGGGGAAAAGCCTGAAGCTCTTTATGTATGCCTTGGGTACGAATTCAAACCATACGGTCTGCCAGATACCCGTTGTTCTTGTGTAGTCACAGCCGTGTGATTTGAGTTCTTCACTCTGCTTGCCTCTGGGCACAAGAGGATTTCTCACATCATCAACGGCGTGAACGATAAGAGTGTTTTCGCCTTCGCTGAGATAATCGGTAACCTCAAAGCTGAATGAAGCATAGCCGCCTTTGTGGGTGCCTGCCTTTTTGCCGTTGATATAAACCGTTGTTTCATAATCAACCGCACCAAAATGAAGGATAACTCTGCCTTCAAGCTGAGCAGCGGTAATATTCACCGTTCTTCTGTACCAGACGGCAGGAATAAAATCCGTATGTTCAATGCCCGAGAGCTTACTTTCGGGGCAGAAGGGGACAATTATCTTTTTATCCCAATTCTTCTTTTCAAGAATACCCGATTCAAGCTTGCTTTTGCCGAAGTCGAATTCAAAATCCCATTCGCCGTTAAGATTGAGCCAGTTTGCTCTTTCGCACTGGGGATCGGGATGCTCATGTCTGGGAATATTAATCATAACAAATTCTCCTTATACTTCAAAAAAATTATCTTCAAGCATCGCCGCAATACAGTGATACACGGGCAATGTAAGTTCCTGAATTTTAAAGGTTTCCGTTTCGGGAAGATTTATGCAGATATCGCATATTTCGCTGAGTCTGCTTGCTTTTTCTCCCGTTATTCCTATGCTTGTTATGCCTGCCGCCTTTGCAGCCTGAGCAGCATAAACGATATTTTCGGAATTGCCCGATGTGCTGAAACAGAGCAGAGCGTCGTCCTTCTTTGCATAGGCGTAAACCTGCTGAGCAAACACAAGGGAGGGCACTGCATCGTTTTCAAAAGCCGTCATAAGTGCGGAATGGGCACACAGGGAAATTGCAGGCAGACCTCTTTGCAGATTGTCCGCAACAAATGTATCCGTAAAACAGCTTCTTTCTTCTGCCGTAAGGGGTCTTTTCTTTAAAAATCCCTTCATCAGCTCGCCGACGAAATGGTCGCAGTCCGCCGCCGAGCCGCCGTTGCCGCAGCAGAGAATTTTGCCGCCGTTTTTCAGGCTCTGCGCCATAGCGGTGAATGCATTATAAATATCGTTTTTGCACCCTTCAAGGCAGGGATAACGCTGAAATAATCCGTGGAACAAATATGCGGTGTTTTCCATTTTATTTTCCCTCCGCAAAATCCTTTGCAACGCCGATTGCCGCAAAATCGCCGATTTCGTCACCCAGCATTGCAGGTACTATTTTACAGCATTGTGCGGAAATTTCAAGGGCTTCCTTGCGGATTGTTTCGTTCATGCTTTCTGCAAGAAGATGACCCGAGCGCTGATAAATACTGCCGATAACAATTCTTTCGGGGTTGAGAATATCAATGAGGATTGAAATTCCCAGACCAAGCTTTTCACCGCATCGGCGGTAAATAGCGTTTGCAAGCTTATCGCCCTTGACAGCCGCATCCGCAACGGTCTTTGCCGTAACATTATCACGGGGGATTATTGTTGAACCGTTATAGATTGCAAGCATTTTCTTTGACATTGCAGCAATACCCGCACCGCTGCAAAAGCCCTCAAATGAGCCTGCTTTACCGTAAGCGGCGGGACCGTCGGCATCAAGCCTTATGTGACCCACTTCGCCTGCAGTGCCGCAGGTGCCTGAATAAAGTTTTCCGTCAAGAATAAGACCTGCACCCATACCCGTGCCGAAGGTGAGAAAAATCATATTCTTTGTGCCTCTGCCTGCACCGAACTGCCATTCCGCCAGTGCACAGGCATCCGCATCGTTTCTGACTTTACAAGGTATGCCAAGTTCTTCGCTCACCATATCTGCAAGGGGAACGTTATCCCAGTCGGGCAGGTTCGGAGGGCACATAATCACACCCGTGTCGCTGTTAAGAGGTCCGCCGCAGCTGACACCGCAGGCAAGCACATTGTCGGATGTTATTCCGTTGCGGCTGAGAATTTCTTTTGCAGACAAAATAAGCTCACCGATAATTTCTGCGTAACCCCGTTCAACCCTTGTGTCAAATCTGATTTTATCCTTTATTGAATTTCCGTTTTTTTCGCTGAGAACTACGGCGCATTTTGTGCCGCCGATGTCAAAGCCAAGGTAATATTTCATAAGAATACCGCCTTTTAAGTGCAGAGTGCAAAGCTTCGGATATGGTAACTTTGCAAAAAGTATATCTGCATTATATATTTTTTTCTCCTTTTAGTCAACAAAAAGGTAATATTGGCGGCAAGTCCGTGAAAAATAAAGAGAAGGAAGGAAGTGTCGGTATGGCGGTAACACTTGTGAGAACGCTTGTGCTTTACGCAGTCATTATTCTGCTTATAAGGCTTATGGGCAAGCGGCAGATAGGAGAGCTGCAGCCTTCGGAGCTGGTTATAACCATATTGCTTTCGGAAATCGCATCCGTTCCCATTCAGGATAACAAGGTGCCTATCCTCAGCTCTGTTGCCGTGCTGTTTCTGCTTGTGGGCTTTGAAATTCTTTCGTCTGTAATCGGTCTTAAAAGTCCCAGAATCCGTGCTTATATTCAGGGACATCCCGTTATCGTTATAAGAGATGGCGAAATAGACTATAAGGCACTGAAAAAGCTGAGAATGACTCTCAATGACCTTGTGTGTGCACTAAGACAGAAGGATGTTTTTGATATAACTCAGGTTTCCTATGCCATATTTGAAACCAACGGAAAAATAAGCGTTCTGCTTAAACCCGAATACAGAACTTCAACTGCCTCGGATATAAATATCTATCCCAAGGATAAGGGTATGCCCTTTGCGGTTATATGCGACGGCAAGGTTATGGAAGATGTGGCAGGCGAAGCCGGATGTGACATGAGTACAATAAAAAAATTTGCCCTTTCATCAAAAATTCCCATAGAGAAAATTCTTATTATGGCAGTTGACAGCGACGGTATTGCTTACATTATGCGAAAGGATGATAATTCATAAAAAGGCTGGCGGCGGCAATTATTCTCATAGCCTTTTCCGCAGGTGTTTCGCTGTGGTCAGGTTATGTGTTTGAAACCCGTATGGGTTATTTTGAGTCCGAAATGAGAAGCCTTCTTGATGCACCCGAAAACGAGCTTCGTGAAAGGACTGAAAATATGGTTCATGATTGGGAAAAACACTCACTCTTTCTTCATGCGGTTTTTGTTCACGACGGCATTGACGAGCTTGAACAGCTTATTTCTTCGCTGCCCATGACGGCGGAATATTCCGATGCGGATGAGGTCAGGATGAAATGTATTGAAGGCATAAATCTCATTGAAAACCTGAAAGCCTGCGAAAGACTCTCCGCAGAAAACATTTTATAAAAAATTCACGGAAATATATTGTAAAAAGATTGCGGAGGTGATAAAATGTAATACAAGGAAAGGAGAGTGATACAATGCCGGAATTTACTATGCTGATTTTTTGGATTGTGCTTCTCATAGTTCTTATTGTGGTTGAAGCCGTAACGGCACAGATGGTGACTATCTGGTTTGCGGCAGGTGCTGCGGCAGCCATAGCGGCAGAGCTTCTGGGCGCTCAGGTGTGGCTGCAATGGACAGTGTTCATAATTGTGTCCGTAATCGCTCTTATTGCCACAAGACCTCTTGTGAGAAAGCTGACCAAAACAAGAGTTCAGCCTACCAATGCAGACCGTGTTATAGGTCAGACGGCAGTTGTTACCGAAGAGATTGATAACATAGCCGCAACGGGCAAGGTCAGTGTTAACGGTACCGTGTGGACAGCGCGTTCGGCGGACGGTTCGGTTATCGGTAAGGACGAGAGAGCCACTGTTGAAAAAATCGAAGGCGTAAAGCTTATTGTAAAGAAGAATTAAGGAGGAAAAGTTTATGTGGATTATTTTTGTTGTTCTTGCGGTGTTCATCATCGCGCTGGTAATTGCAAACATCAAAATCGTACCTCAGTCAAAGGCATACGTAATTGAAAGACTGGGAACATACAGTGCAACCTGGCAGACGGGTCTTCACATCAAAATTCCTTTTATCGAGAGAGTTGCAAAGCAGGTTTCTCTCAAAGAGCAGATTGTTGATTTTCCGCCTCAGCCCGTTATCACCAAGGATAACGTTACAATGCAGATTGATACGGTTGTATTCTTCCAGATTACAGACCCCAAGCTTTTCACATACGGTGTTGAAAGACCTCTTTCAGCCATTGAAAATCTGACTGCAACAACCCTCAGAAATATTATCGGTGAAATGGAGCTTGACCATACTCTCACATCAAGAGATGTAATCAATGCCAAAATCAGAGGTATTCTTGACGAGGCAACAGACCCCTGGGGTATCAAGGTTAACAGAGTTGAGCTTAAAAACATTCTGCCTCCCAAAGAGATTCAGGATGCTATGGAAAAGCAGATGAAGGCAGAGCGTCAGCGCCGTGAAGCAATTCTTACCGCCGAAGGTGAAAAGGCAAGTAAGATTCTTGTTGCGGAAGGTCAGAAAGAAAGTAAGATTCTTGCCGCAGAAGCTGATAAGCAGAGCGCAATCCTTGCTGCGGAAGCAATCAGAGAAGCAAAGATTATTGAGGCGGAAGGTGAAGCAGAGGCTATCCGCAGAGTTGAAGAGGCAAGAGCACAGGCAATCGGTCTTATCAATGAAGCTGCACCCGGTGAAGGCTACATTACTCTCAAAAAGCTTGAAGCTTTTGAAGCCGCCGCAGACGGTCAGGCAACAAAGCTTATTGTTCCCAGCGAATTGCAGGGTCTTGCAGGCCTTGCCGCAAGTGCAAAGGAAATCATTAAATAAAGCGATGATTTGTCAAACTAAGTGCAACACTTTTTGATGGAATCATCAAATAAATCCAAAGGTTTTTGGTAATTTAAAACTTTCTTGGGCCTGGCGTTAATCAACGCCAGGTTCTTTTTTAATGTAGCAGGACTAACGCGAGAAAGATTTCTACCTTTAGGATAAAACTCCCTCAATAAGCCATTAAGATTTTCGTTTGTACCTTTCTGCCAAGCACAGTATGGGTCAGCAAAGAATACATCACAGTTTAATTCTTCTTCAATCTTTTGCCACCCTGCAAACTCTGTTCCTCTGTCGCAAGTTATTGATTTAACGGTTTCATCCGGGAATTCAGATAGTGCTGCAATTATTGCTTTTGCCATTGTATCGGCATTTCTGTTCGGCATCTTAATTGCTATGTAATACCGAGTTTTTCTTTCTGCAAGTGTTGCAAAACATACTTTTGATTTTCCTCTTCCCGACACTACTGTATCAGCTTCCCAATGTCCGAATTCGTTTCGCTTGTATACACTTTTATCTCTTTTTCTTATTGATTTCCCTAAACTAAACTTACCTCTGGTTTCTTTTTTGCCACGACTTTTACCTTTTCTGCGAAGAACTTTTAAATTTACATCAATATATTTTTCGTATATCCAACGGTATATCGTTTTGAAAGATGGCATCGGCAGTTCACAAGGTGTATTTGCTATCTGTTCAGGTGACCAAGTGAGCAAAAGTTTTTCTTTGATGTATTCCAATATTTCTTGGTTATGGAACATTCCTCTATGGCAGTATGAACGACGGAGCAAGTATTTCTTTTGTGCTGTATGAGGATAGTAGGCAGGTTTAACATTCATATATGTTTTGTTTCGATTTATTTCTCTTGATATTGTACTTACATTTCTTCCAAGCAATTTCGCTATTTCTCTGTAACTATACCCTTTATTGTAATATTCCCGTAGACAACACCGTTCTTCTATGGTAAGATGTGTATAGTTCATATGAATCCTCCTTGGTTTTTGTTTTGTAGCAATCACATTATACCATGGATTTATATGAACTTCTTTATTTTTTCAATCTGTTGCACTTGATAGTATAATTCACCAAAGCAAAAAGAAAAGCACCCTGCGGGGTGCTTTTTCAATGCGTAATTCGTAATGCGTAATGTTCAATTATTGCGTTTGCTTTTTTGTGAGATTTTATTTCTTCATTGTTCTTTTAAGAATTTCTTTTACGGGTGTGAACACGGCAAAGGTAACCGCCGAGTTTATGCCCGCTTTTAACAGATTGAAGGGTATAATTGCAGGTATGAGCATACCTATAACCGTCTGTGTGCCTGCACCAAGGAATATGCCTGTAAAAACAAGGTTAAGGGGAATCATAACCGCCGTCATTGCAAGTGAACCGAGAACAAGACCGATGATAAGGCTGAGGTGGGTTTTCTTGCGGCTGTAAATGCCCGAAGCAACAAGCACAAGCACGCTTGAAGCAATAAAGTGCATAACAAAGCCTATCCAGCCGCTTGAAGCGCTGACCGTAAGTGCCTGAATAATGCATACCGCAAGCAGGATGATAAGACCCGAAACGGGACCAAGCATCATTGAGCCGATAATCACGGGGATATCCGCTGCATCATATTCAAGGAAAGGTGCGGCAGGTATCAGCGGCAGACGCACCGTGTAAACAAGCACGACGGAAAGAGCCGTAAGCATTGCCATAATGCAGAGACGGATGATCTTTTCTTGCTTTTTCATAAATTCATTTCTCCTTTGCTCGGAGTGCCGATAAAAACAAAAACCCTGCAAAAATGCAGGGCGTAAATGCATGGTATCAGCATTCTCTTTCATCCGGACTTTAAGCATGAGGATATTCTCACGCAACCGTCGGTTACGGAATTTCACCGTATCAGCCATCCTTTGATGGGTCGTGGACTTTAGAGTGAAATAATCCGAATTATACACGGTTTTGAAAGGCATCTTTTTGCCACAACCGCGTTAAAATCCTTTGAAATAACCTCGTATTTCTGCAGATTTTTGCCTTGTTGTAACAAAAATCTGCTCTTTCAAAACTGCGAAGCACCGAAAAGGTCGCAGTTTTGATTCAGCGGAGTGTTTCTTTTCTGAAGGCATACTGTCGTATGGCGAAGAAAAAAACGCTTCGATGGGTCAGAAATCCGACCTTTTCGGCGTGTTTAACTTGGATTATTTCACTCAACCACCGGTGGGGAATCTCACCCCGCCCCGAGAATTCATATTTAAGTTCATTATAACCCTTTGCACGGATTTGTCAATAAAAAAACGTTAAATTTAAGGTTTGTAATTTTACGGTATGTATGTTACAATAAATTGATTATAGTTTTACGAGGAGATTTATATGAATTTCACACCTCTCGGTTCAACGAATTCTCACGAAGGCTACTGCCTCATAAAAACGGTTGAAAAGAAGCTTACCGCAAAGGGCGTGCCTTATCTTGATATGACACTTGCGGATAACAGCGGCGAAATCAACGCAAAGCTCTGGGATTACAAGGAATCCGCTTCAAATCAGTTCAACGCCCTTGATTTTGCCAAGGTCAGAGGTACTTATGTACCTTTCAACGATACGGTTCAGTTCAGAGTTGAACGGATACGCAACGTTATTCCCGAGGATAATGTTGCCATTGAGGATTATGTACCCTCAGCCTGCCTTACAGGTCAGGTTATGCTGGCTGAAATCGAAAAGACAGTTGCTTCGTTCAAGGATAATGAGCTTAAAACCCTTGTAAAAGCGGTTGTTGAAAAATACAGAGAAAAGCTTCTCTACTGGCCTGCGGCAAAGAATCTTCACCACGCGGTCAGAAGCGGTCTGCTGATGCATACTCTTTCAATTCTCAGGCTTGCAAAGGGTGTTTGTTCAATTTACCGTTTTGTGAATTATGATTTGCTTTGCGCAGGCGCAATTCTTCACGATATTGCCAAAATTGACGAAATGCAGGCATCTTCAACGGGAATTGCCGCAGAGTACACCGTCAAGGGTAACCTTCTTGGCCACCTTGTTATGGGTGCAATAAACATTGACAGAATCGGCAGGGAGCTTGGCATAAGCGACGAAACCCTGACTCTTGTTGAGCATATGCTTATTTCTCATCACGGCACACCCGAATTCGGTGCCGCAAAAATGCCTATGTTCATTGAGGCTGAGCTGCTTTCACAGCTTGACCTTATGGATGCCAGACTTTATGAAATGCACGCAGCCGTTGAAGCTGTTGATGAGGGAGCGTTCACACCCCGTCAGTGGGCGCTTGAAAACCGCAACCTCTATAATCACGGCAAGGCTTATGACGGCGGCGTTGAACTTATGAATGAGGAGGAAAACCAATGAGAAATCACGAAGTAACCAGAGGACAGCCCTTGCTTAAAGAGGACGGAAGCCTCAGAGAGCCTGGCTGGTCAAAGCAGCTTGTTCAGGTTTATGACAGAAACGCAATCAAGGCACCCAAATTCAGAATCAAGGAATGGGATTACTACCTTGTTATTTCCGAAAAGAATAATTTCGGCGTTGCTTTTACAATTTCGGATGACGGTTATATCGGTCTGCAGTCCGTAAGTCTTCTTGATTTTTCAAAGCCCTGGGAGCATACCGAAACAATTCTCAATGCATTACCTATGGGTAAATTGAAACTCCCTTCAACGAGTGCAAAAGGTAATACCGTTTATCGCGATAAGCGTCTTGATATGGAATTTCAGGTGTATGAGGGCAAGCGCAGAATCGTCTGCAATTTCAAGAATTTCTGCGACGGCAAGCCCTTCTCCTGCGATATAACCCTTGCACAGCCCGAAATGGATACAATGGTTATCGCAACTCCCTGGAAGGAAAAGAAAACCGCTTTCTATTACAATCAGAAAATCAACTGTATGAGAGCAAGCGGCAAGGCAACCTTTGACGGCAAGGATTATGTTTTTGACCCTGCAACGGATTTCGGCACTCTTGACTGGGGCAGAGGTGTATGGACATACGACAACACCTGGTACTGGGGTTCGGGCAATATGGATATTGACGGCCACGCATTCGGCTTCAACATCGGCTACGGCTTCGGTGATACATCAGCCGCCAGCGAAAATATGCTTTTCTACGACGGCAAGTGCCATAAGCTTGACGATGTTACATTCAACATTCCCAAGACGGGATATATGGACCCCTGGACCTTCACTTCAAGCGACGGCAGATTTGAAATGGAATTCACACCCATTCTTGACAGAGCCGCCAAAATTGACGTCAAGGTTATTATTACCGACCAGCATCAGGTGTTCGGCAGAATGAACGGCAAGGCAATTCTTGATGACGGCACGGTTATCGAAGTCAAAGACTGCCTCTGCTTTGCCGAGGATGTTCATAATAAATATTAATCGGAGATAAAAATGGACTGGACAGAAATTAAAATTACCGTCAACGCAGATGATGTTGACAAAGCAGGGGATATCGCCCATATGGCGGTGCCCTACGGAATATATATTGAAGATTACCGCACTCTTGAGGAAGAAGCCTGGGAAATAGCACGCATTGACCTTATTGACGAAGACCTGCTTGCAAAAGACAGGTCAAAGGGCATTGTTCATATTTACATTTCTCCCGAAGAAAATCCTGCCGAAGCGGTTTCTTTCCTTACCGAAAGGCTTGCCGCCGAGGGGATTGAAAGCGAAATTGACGAATCCGTATGCAAAAATGCGGATTGGGAGAATAACTGGAAAAAATATTTCAAACCCATGCCCGTAGGTGAAAGACTGCTTATCAGACCTATATGGGAGCAGGAATTTGATGCAGGTAACAGAGCCGTGCTTCACCTTGAACCCGGTCTTGCATTCGGCTCGGGTACTCACGATACAACAAGACTCTGCCTTGAAACCCTTGAAAAATATGCTCAGAATGGCAAAACCGTTCTTGACGTTGGCTGCGGAAGCGGTATTCTCTCCGTTGCCTGCCTTCTTCTCGGTGCGGACAGTGCGGTGGGTGTTGATATTGATGCCCTTGCCGTTAAAACCGCAAGGGAAAACGGTAAAACCAACGGCTTTGATGAGCCTGAATTCACCGTGCTTCAAGGCTCAACAACCGATAAGGTAACAGGCAAATTCGATATTATTGCCGCCAACATTGTTGCGGATATAATCATAAACCTTTGCGGCAACGTAAAAGATTATATGAATCCCGATGCTGTGTTCATCACCTCGGGTATCATCATACCCAGAGAAGCGGATGTTCTTGCCGCATTTGAGGCAAACGGACTTGAAGTTATTGCGCGCCACGAAAGCGGCGGCTGGCTTTGCTTTGAAACGAAAGTGGCAAAATGAGCATTCAGCAGGAGATAAAGGATTTTCTTCTTGAAAAAGGCGTTGCGGATGTGGGCTTTTTTAAGGTTGACGAGGGTGAAGAAGCTTTGCCCTACGGCATAAGCATTGTTGCCCGTCTTTCGGAAAGCATCATTGATGAAATTGAGGATGAGCCTACCCACACTTATTTCAACCATTACCGCAATGTGAATGCATTCATAGATTCAATGCTTCTGCAAGCAGGAATGTTTTTGCAGCGTAAAGGGTATAAATACATAACCGTTGCCGCTTCCCAGAGCATCAACAAGGACGGCTGGAATTATACGGCAAGGTATTCCCATAAAAAAGGTGCCTGCCTTGCGGGACTTGGCTCAATCGGAAGAAATTCTCTGTTTCTTCACAGGGAATACGGCAGCTATGTCCGTCTTGGTACGATTTTTACGGATTGCCCCTTTGAATGTGACAACAGCCTTGCTCAGAGTGTATGCACGGGCTGTGATATCTGCGTCAAAGCCTGCCCTGCCAAGGCAATCAAGGGCGGTGACTGGACTCCCGGCACGCCCAGAGAAGAAATTTTTGACCCCGAAGCGTGCAGTAATTATATGAAATCAAAATTTCAGAAAATCGGCAGGGGTGCGGTATGCGGAATATGCATGAAGGTATGCCCCATGAACAGACCGAAATAAGAGGTAGCGATTATGAAAACATTTGATATAAAGCTTACTAATGACCTTGCAAAGCTTACGGTTTATCTGCCCGATAAATCGCCCGAAATGGGTCATATGGATATCCGCAAGGGTGTGCTTGTCATTCCCGGCGGCGGATATTTTATGTGCTCCGACCGTGAGGCTGAGCCTCTTGCATTTGCCTTCCTTTCAAAGGGCTATGCGGCATTTGTGCTCAGATATACGGTAGGTAAGGAATATGATTTTTCAATGCCTATGGCGGATGTGAATGAGGCGATGAAAACAATCTGCGACAATGCCGATGAATGGGGCGTTGATAAGGATAAAATTGCCGCAATCGGTTTTTCCGCAGGCGGTCATCTCTGTGCCGCACTTTCAACAACGGGTGATATCAGACCTGCCGCAAGCATACTTGTTTATCCCTGTATCCTTGAATCAATGAGCAATATTCTTGCCTTTCCCGTGCCCGGTATTGATGATAAGGTGGACGTAAAAACTCCCCCTGCATTTATTGTTGCCGCCTGTGCGGATAATCTTGTGCCCATTGAAAATTCACTTGCCTATGCATCGGCACTTGATAAAGCGGATATTCCCTTTGAAATGCATATTTACGAAAAGGGCTATCACGGATTTTCACTTGCGGATGAGGTTGTTTACAGCAAAGCGGAAGCAGATTACTGCGCACATATCCGCGGCTGGTTTGAGCTTTGCGCAAAGTGGCTTGAAAAACGATATGAATAATATGAAAGCGGAAGGTTTTGCACCTTCCGTTTTTTGTCGCAAAATCCTCTTGACAAATCTGTTCTAATGGGTTAGAATGAAGTTGTTCTAATGCATTAGAATAAAACGAAAGGGGGAATTTTTATATGCAGACGCCCAAAATTTTTGAAAGTGAATACCGTTTTTGTCTTATTTTATGGGAAAACGAGCCAGTCAGCAGCCGTGAGCTTTCCGAATTGTGTAAAGAAAAGCTGGGCTGGTCAAAGACCACCACCTATACGGTAATCAAGCGTCTTTCGGACAGAGGAGTGCTGAAAAACGAAAATGCCGTTGTCACATCTCTTATTTCCAAGGATGAGGCTCAGGTGTCGGAAATCGACGAGCTTATGGAAAAGAAATTTGAAGGCTCAATACCTGCCTTTCTTGCCGCTTTTGCAAGAAGCCGCAAGCTTTCCTATAAAGAAATTTCAGAAATCCGCCGCATTATAGAACGGGGGGATGAATAATGGGCGAAATTTTCTCAAACCTGCTTAACATAAGCGTTACCGCAGTTTATATCATTCTTGCAACGGTGCTTGTGAGAACAATTTTCAGGAATATGCCGAGAAAGTATCTGTGCCTTCTTTGGGGTATAACGGGGTTAAGGCTTGCCCTGCCTTTCAGCATTGAAAGCGCATTAAGCCTTATTCCAAGCAGAGAAACCTTTACCGTTAACCCCTATTCGGACAGAGCAGTGCATATGAATTCAGGCTTGCCTGCTGTTGATTCGGCGGTAAACGAATATATTTATAATGTTGAAATAGGATGGGTGCATGTTCCTCTTGATAATCCCGAGCCTCTTATCACTTCAAAGTGGGATACGCTTGCATATTTCTGGCTTGCAGGTACGGTGATAATTCTTCTTTACGGAATAATCAGCTATATCCGTGTGAAAAGAAGCGTTTCAACCGCAGTTCTGCTTGAAGGCAATATTATGCAGTGCGAAACCGTAAAATCGCCCTTTATTCTCGGCATTTTCAAGCCAAAGGTATACATTCCTTTCAATATTGACGAAGCAACACGGAATCATGTCATTGCCCACGAAAACGCTCACATAAGCCGCTTTGACCACGTAACAAAGCCTCTCAGCTTTCTTATTCTTGCGGTTTACTGGTTCAATCCGTTTGTGTGGCTTGCCTATATTCTGTTTTGCAGGGATATCGAGAAAGCCTGCGATGAAAAGGTTGTTGACTCAATGGATGGGGAGTCACGCAAGGCATACGCAACCGCACTTCTGCAATGTGCCGCAGGTCACAGACGCATAACCGCAAGCCCTCTTGCCTTCGGCGAAGTCAGTGTCAAGGGCAGAATAAAAAGCGTTATGAATTACAAAAAACCTGCATTCTGGGTAATAGCCATATCGGTTGCTCTCTGTATTATTGCCGCAGTATGCTTCCTCACAAGCCCCGAGACGGAAAACGAAAAATTTTACGACAACGGTCAGAGAGTAAAAATAACCGCCGAAACAAACGGCTTTGTTACCGAAGAAAAATACATTATCCTTAAAGAAGGTCAGAATACAGAGCTTTCAAACGGCACAAAGTTTACCGTTATCTACAACAATCTGCAAACGGGCGAAATCAATGTTGCTCTTGACGGTACACCCTTGGAGAATAAATTCGGTAAATTCCCGGGAACGGTGACGTTCTATAACACGGATAAGCTGAACTATCTTACCCAAGACGGCAAAACAAAAATCAATATTTCCTGTGTTCATACAGGTTCTCTTGATGACTGCATTTCCGAGGCGATTGTTGAGCACAACAAGGGTAATTACATCGACGGCGGCGATTATGTCTGCGAAGCCCACGAAATCCTTTCAACCGAAATTACAAAGAAGGATAAAAACGGCAACATAAAAGAGGTTACGGTCTATCTTGTTCAGGCTTACTGTGAGTATATGTATGAAACAAATACAGTCATTGAAACAGGCGGCAGCGGCAGTGCCCTTGCCCTGACCTTTGAAGTTACGGATACTTCTCATTACAAGCTCAAAGAATATTGGGAACCCGATATGGGCAGAGGCTATGCGGAGTCAATCCGTGAAAAATTCCCTGCGGACTGTGCCGAAATCGCAATCGAGGGCAACGAGCCTTTTGACGAATGTGACAGAATGGCAGAGGAGCATTATAATGCGGAGGTTGCCGAGTTCACAATACCTGCCACCACAAAAGCACATATTATGCAGGGTGTAAAAGTTGATGCATATGATTTCACCGCCGTAGGTTACAGCGAAAGCGGCAGAGAATATTTCAGGCAGAACGGCATTGAAAAGTATATTTTTATTGAGTTTACAGAACCCTTTGGATGGGATAACAGCACATTTCATATTGCCAGAATTGATACCAAAGCCGATTTTGATGAATTTATGAAGGGTGCAGGGGAGCACTTTAATTTTCAAAGCGGATTTAACGGCGATGTACCGTTTGAAAAGGTTGCAAACCGTTACAACGAAAGATTCTTTGAGAAAAATACCCTTTATCTGGGCTACGTAGTTGACGGCAGTATTTCCTCGGAATTTTCATTCACAAATTTCTATGAGACTTATGACGGAGACGACCCCGACAATGTTCACGTTATGCATATGAATATTTATAAGACGGGGCCCGAAACGGGGGATACCGCAATGGGCGGCTGGATAGTCAGCGTTGAAGCAAAAAAATCCAATTTGCCCGAAACACCTCTTGCAGTAGGTTTTGTTCATTCATAAAAATTCCGACCTCCCTTTGATAAGGGAGGTTTTTTGTTATAAGTGTATTAATTTATATTGCTTATTTTATCTGTATATGGTAATATGGACATATTAAGGAGGCGTGATAAAATGAGCAAATTAACGGGAAAGGTGAAGTCTTTATTTACCGAAATAAAAACTCACTGGAATACCCCGGCGGAGGGCAAATATGTTCCCTACAAGGAATATAAGGATGTTGTTTTTGCTGTCGGCAGCAACTACGCAGGTTCAAAGGTGCTTGAATATATCGGCTTTGCTTCGGCGTGCTATCTCATTATGCACCATTATAAGCTGCCCTATCTTACTTTTTCGGTAATCAGCATTCTGAATATGCCGCTGGGCTATATTTCGGCGCTGATGTGGTGGTTTGTATGCGATAATCTCGGCTTCCTGCCAAAGAAAACGGAGCGCAAATTCTATTTTGTTTATGTGCTTATGATGCTGTTCGGCATATCCACAATTTTGTTTGATTATTCCCTTTTGTTCAATCAGACAAGTTCATTCATTACATACCTCAACGGTCTTGAAGGAATGAATGCAACTGCCTGCTTCAAAACCTTCGGCACTCACTTTCTTTACACGGGCTGGGTCGGTGCGCGTAACATTTTCTGGCGTAAAAAGTTGCTGCCCAAATTCGGCAGATATAAGTATTCGCTTTACTGTGACGTTGTTCCCAAGAGCGTAATGGTTATTCTTATCGGCTGGCTTCCCGTCTATAACATTCCCGATGTTGCAACAAGAGTATGGGTTGCCAACCTGCTGTTTGCAACCTATAACGTATTCGGCTTTGCCAACAACCTTGAAACCTGCACAAGAAGCATCAGCCCCAATTTGCAGGAGCGTATTTATGTGCGCAGTTATCCCGTTAAAATTTCACATTTCTTCAATACAATTGTGGGCATAATCATACCCGCAGTTATCGGTATGCTCAGATATGAATGGGCGGATATCAATGTTTACAGATATGTTATTCCCGTTACTTTCTGCGTCCTTGCTGCAATGACAATGATTTTTGCGGGAAGGATTAAAGAAAGAATTCCCCAGCCTCCCGTTGAGAAAAAGGTTCAGATTAAATTCTGGGACGGTATGTTCGGCGTTCTCAAAAACAAATATCTGCTCATCAATACCATCAAGGATCTTATTGACTCCCTCGGTAACGGCATGCTGCCCTTTGTTACCATTCTTTATTTCTACACATTCCGTTTGAGCGGTCTGCCTTACAGCCTTATCGTTATGCTCATTTCATTTGCAGGCACACCGCCTGACCTTCTCTCGCCCTATTTCCTCAAACGCTTCTCATACAAGCAGATTATGATTTTCTATCAGCTCACAAGAGCCCTGGGCAATGCTCTTATTGCCGCCGCAATGTGGTTCTGCGGCGATAATCTTACCCTTTGCGGTACAATCTGCGTTGTTGTTCTGTTCTTTATGGAAATGACAAAGACGGTTCCCACAACCGCAGGCCACGATATGAATGTGCGTATCGGTGACTATCAGATGTATCTTTCAGGCGAACGCCTTGAAAGCTTTGCAGGCGTTTTCGGCTGGTTTACCGGCCCCATAACCTCGTTTGTAGGTCTTATTATTCCTCTTATGCTTCTCAATTACGGCTTCAACAGCAACTGGGATGTTCTGTTTATTGACGATTCCAGACGCAATATAATCGTAATTCCCATTATTGTTGATGTTATCGGATTTTTACTGATGACTATTCCTTACCTCTTCTGGGATTACGACAGCAAAAAGCAGAATATGGTTATGGAAGTTCTCAAACGCCGTGCAGAGGTTACGGAAAAGAAGGCTGCCGAAGAAGGCGTAACCGTATCAGGCGGATATCTGGGATAAGGGGTGAAAAGTATGAGTAAAAAAGAAAAGAAAATACAGGTTGAAGAGCCTGTACATCTTGATATTCCCGAGGATGAAATATGGACCTATCAGGTAGAGGGTCTTGCCGCACCTCATATTAACAAGCCTTACAAGCATTTCGGGTTGAAAAAGGCTGTTTTTGCAATCGTAATCATTATTGCGGTTTCGGTTTCCTGCTATTTCAGTGTAAGAACCGTTCAGAAGGATACTTACGAATACGGGCAGACTCACACGGGCTATGAGCTTACAAAGTTCAGCAACACGGGTTATATCACCGTTCTTGACATCGACTATGTGTCAACGGTTGAGTATGACCGTGAAAATCCCGATGTCAATACAAATTTCAAAATCGTAAAAGATGAAACCAAAAAGGTAACATCTGTGGGCAGCTATGCACTTAACTGCGACGAAAAGGTACAGGTTATCAATATCGGTGCGGATGTTGATTTTGTTGACCCCAAGGCGTTTTATTCCTGCTGGGCGCTGCGTCAGATTGAGGTTGACGAAAATAACCCCAATTACTGCGATATCGACGGCGTGCTTTACAGCAAGGACAAAACCGAAATCATCTGCCGTCCCTGCGATCACGATACCTACCTTGCGGAAAAATACGGTTACGCAAAATATGATGAAAACGGTTTCAGAATTGAGCCTGCGCCCGAGGATGCAAACTATGAGCAGTATGTGAATGATGTGCTTACCTTTGTTGTGCCTTCGTCGGTTAAAACAATCGGTCAGCTTTGCTTCAACTATGCCAATATGAAAACCGTATATATACCTGAAGGCGTAACGGTTATCGAAACTCTGGGCTTCTTTGAAATTCCTCTTCTTGAAAATGTTTACAGCTACAAGCCTGCCGCCGATGTTACGGAGTCACACTTCACCACGCAGGAGGCTCTGGGTCAGGTATATAATTCACTTCCCGAAGGACTTGAATACATCGGCTCGGATGCTTTCAGCTATAATCAGGCAATGAATTATGTCTATATTCCCGAAAGCGTTACCTTTATCGGTCACCACGCATTCTGGGATACCGTCTATAAAGACGGCGACGAGCTTAAAGGTGTTACCGTTATCAATGCCGCACGCAGTGAAGAAGACTTTAAAGATACCGTTGAAACAGGTGACAGCTGGCGTCCTCAGTATGACTATATGCTTTTCAAAAAGAGCATTGATGTTGCCTACGGTGCAGAAAGAATGAAGTGATATGACACAGAAAAAATTTGATTGGGATACTTTGTGAAATGATTTGTGCTCACGCACATGATGAATGATGTATTCCTTCGGAATATAATGTGTTTTGAATAAAGCAATTTATAAAAATATGCATAAATATTCACAAAAATATTGAAATTTACAAATATTCGGTGTATAATATTTCGCAAATTCCATCAGCAAAGAAGTGTTAAAAATGAGTATGATTTTTGAAAGAAAGCTTCCTATTCCCATGGAGGTAAAGGAGCGATACCCTCTTACATACGAGCTTGAAGCCGTTGTGAAAAACAGAGCGGCAGAAATCAAGGATATTTTTACAGGCAAAAGCGATAAGCTTGTGCTTGTTATCGGTCCTTGCTCGGCTGATAATGAGGACAGCGTTATTGATTATATTTCACGCCTTCGCACCGTGCAGGAAAAGGTGCAGGATAAGATTTTCATTATTCCCCGTATCTACACCAACAAGCCCAGAACTACGGGCGACGGATACAAGGGTATGCTTCATCAGCCCAATCCCAACGAAAAGCCCGATATGTATAAGGGCATCGTTGCAATCAGAGAGCTTCATATGAGAGCTCTTAAAGAAACAGGCTTCTCCTGTGCGGATGAAATGCTTTACCCCGAAAATTACAGATATCTCAGTGATATTCTTGCCTATGTTGCAATCGGTGCACGCTCGGTTGAAAATCAGCAGCACAGACTGACTTCAAGCGGTCTTGATATTCCCGTGGGCATGAAGAATCCCACAAGCGGCGATATTTCGGTTATGATGAATTCAATTACCGCAGCACAGCATAAGCATACCTTCATTTACAGAGGCTGGGAGGTTCATTCCGAGGGTAATCCTCAGGCTCACGCAATTCTCAGAGGCTATGTGAATAAGCACGGTCAGTCGCTGCCCAATTATCACTACGAGGACCTTGTGCATCTTGCTGAGGTTTACGCAAACAGTGGTCTTGCAAATCCCGGTGTAATTGTTGATACAAACCACGCAAACTCGGGCAAAAAATATCTTGAACAGATAAGAATTGCCAAGGAAGTGCTTCACAGCTGCCGCCACGATGCGGATGTCAAAAAGCTTGTCAAGGGCTTTATGATTGAAAGCTATATTGAGGACGGTGCTCAGAAAATCGGCGAGTGCATCTACGGCAAATCGATTACAGACCCCTGTCTGGGCTGGGAAAAGACCGAAAGACTTATTTACGACCTGGCGGACCTGCTTTAAAAGAAGAGTCCTTTTTACTCACGGAAAAGAGGGCTTTTGAGGAATTTACTATGGATAACAGAGAATGGTTCAAAAATGCAGGCTACGGAATGATGGCTCACTGGGGTCTTTATTCCCTTCTCGGCGGCGAATGGAAAGGCAGAAGAGTCCGTGACTATGCGGAATGGATTCAGAGCTGGCTTGCCATACCCAATGCGGAATATTCAAGGCTTGCAGATATATTCAACCCCATATATTTCAATGCGGATGAATGGATACGTCTTGCCCGTGACAGCGGAATGAAATATTTCGTTTTCACCTCAAAGCATCACGACGGCTTTGCAATGTTCAAATCCGCAGACCCCTTTAACATCGTTGATGCAACGCCCTTCGGCAGAGATGTTACGGCAGAGCTTGCGGAAGCCTGCTACAAATACGGGCTCAAGTTCGGGCTTTATTACTCACAGGAGCTTGACTGGCATCATCCCCACGGCGGAGGTTACACAAATCTCAGCGGCTGCTCGGGTTCATCCTGGGATAATAACTGGGATTTTCGTGACAGGGCAGGCAAGGATTTTTCAATCTGCTTTGAGGAAAAAATCAAGCCCCAGGTCAAGGAAATTCTTACGGGCTACGGCGATTTGTGCCTTATCTGGTTTGATGTGCCTCATACAATCACCAAGGAGCAGAGCCTTGAACTCAACCGCCTTGTGAAAGTATATCAGCCTGATTGCCTTATTAATTCAAGAATCGGCAACGGAGCTTATGATTATGTTTCGCTTGGTGATAACGAATACCCCACGGAATTCAAAGTAATCGAAAATTCAGACCCCAACAGCATTGACGGTATCAAATATTCACCCTACGGTCTTTACGAAACCGCAGGCACCCTCAACAGCTCATGGGGCTACAAATATTATGACCAAAGCTGGATAACTTCCGAAGAAATAATTGAGCGAAGGGAAAGGCTCAACTCAATGGGTATAAATTATCTGCTTAATGTGGGGCCCGACGGTCTTGGCAGAATACCTTCATTTTCGGCAGAAGCACTGCTTGGTGCAAAGAGGAATGCAAATGAAAAATAAGAAGCTTGTGAATTTAATACTTGCGGCACTTTTCCTGGGAATAGGTTTAGTCCTGCCTTTTGTAACGGGGCAGATTCAGAAAATCGGCAATATGCTTCTGCCTATGCATATTCCCGTGCTGCTTTGCGGTTTTATATGCGGACCTCAGTACGGCATACTTGTGGGATTTATTCTCCCGCTTATGAGGTCGGCAATTTTCGGTATGCCCGTTATGTACCCCAATGCGGTGTCAATGGCTTTTGAGCTTGCCGCCTACGGCTTTATTTCGGGCTTTCTTTTCGGAAAAATAAACGGCAGAGGCATTTTTCCCGTTTACGGCAGCCTTTTAGGGGCGATGCTGGGCGGCAGAATAATCTGGGGCATAGCCCAGACCTTTTTGCTGGGGATTGGGGGCTTCACATTCAAAATGTTTATTGCGGGTGCGTTTGTCAATGCGGTGCCGGGGATAATTCTCCAGCTTATCCTCATACCTGCGGTTATGCTTGTGCTCAACAAGAAATTTTTGAACGGCAAATTGTATGATCAGTGAATAGTGAATAATGAAAAGTGAATAGTTAAGGAAGGGCTTTGCCCTTACCCATTTATATAATTGGTCATAGGCGTAGCCTATCCGAAACTTTTCACTGTTCACTCTTAACTTTTCACTTGTTCCGGGCGCAAGCACGGAATAACCCTATAAAACGGAGTGATAAAAATGTACGAAAATAATTGGGAATCTCTTAACAAACGACCCGTACCCGAATGGTTCAGCGATGCAAAGTTCGGTATCTTCATCCATTGGGGTCTGTATTCGGTGCCCGCTTTCACAAGAAAAGGGGATTACGCCGAGTGGTATATGATGCAGATTGAGGATAAAGAAACCGAGGCTTACGCTTTCCATAACCGTGTTTACGGCGATAAGGCAAGGTATGAGGATTTTGTAAGCGGCTTCAAGGCAGAGCTTTTTGATGCAAAAAAATGGGCAGACCTATTTCAAAAGAGCGGCGCAAAGTATATGAACATCGTTTCGAAGCACCATGACGGTTACTGTCTCTATAAATCCGACTATGCCTGGAACTGGAATACCGTTGACACGGGACCTCACAGAGATTTTCTGCAGGAGCTTAAGGATGCACTGGCAGATACCGATGTTCGCTTCGGTGTATATCATTCCGTATACGAATGGTTCCACCCCACATACCTGAAAAATCCCGAGCAGTATGCTCTCGAGCATCTTATCCCCATGCTTAAGGAGCTTGTTGAAAAATATCAGCCCAACACTCTCTTCACCGACGGCGAATGGGAGCATCCCTCATCCGTATGGCACTCAACGGAGTTTTTGCAGTGGCTTTATAACGAATCAAGCGTTAAGGATATAATCGTTCCCAATGACCGTTGGGGCAAGGAAACAAGAGGTCACTTGGGCGGTAACTTCACAACGGAATACGGCTATATTGAGGCAGGTAAGCGTATTGAGGATATTGAGCTTGACAGACCCTTTGAGGAGTGCCGCGGCATCGGCCGTTCCTTCGGCTTCAACCGTAACGAGGACCTTGCGGATTACCTCAGTGCAAAGGAGCTTCTTGAAACTCTTTGCGACCTTGTTTCAAAGGGCGGCAATTTCCTGCTTAACATAGGTCCTGCCGCAGACGGCACAATTCCCGTTATTATGGAAGAAAGACTTCTCCAAATGGGTGAATGGCTGGGCGTTAACGGCGATGCAATTTACGGCACACGCATTTACTCAAAGGCAGCACAGCAGGGCGTATATTACACTAAGAAGGGCGACGTTGTTTATGCAATAATCAACCGCTTCCCCTTCGGCTCGCAGGTGCTGGAGCTTGTTGATTACGACCCTGACCTCAAAGCAACCCTTCTGGGCAGCGATGCACGTCTTGAAATCGTGAATAACAGCGGCAAGGCAGAGGTTGTGTTCCCTGCAATAAATCCCGATACCGTTTCTTCACACTGGCTTTACACAATCAAGCTTTCAAAATAATTGTAGACACGGCAAAATATTTGTGCTAAACTGAAATTACCAAATAAAAATGAGGTGTTTGTTATGAAAAAAGTTATCGGCATAGCACTTGTTCTCTGCCTTGCACTTACGCTTTTTGCAGGCTGCGGAACAAACGAACAGAAAATTGTAGGTACATGGAAGGGCTCTGTGGAAACAGGCATTTTCAACACTTCCGTCAATGTAGAATATACATTTAATGAGGACGGAACAGGCAGTATGCCTCTTCTGAGCAGCGGTATCGATGTTGATGTAAACTTTACTTACACAATCAACGAAGACCTGATTACAATCGTTACCGATACGGCAATTCTTTCACAGACCAAGGTTTATTCAATGGCGTTTGAGGGCGATACACTTACTCTTACCGATCCCGACAACGAAGCACTTGTACTTACAAAAGTAAAATAAAAAAATTACGGAGCCGTTCAGATGAACGGCTCCGCTTTTTTGCATATCGAGCATATATAATCTTCGTTAACGGGGAAAAAAGAGAATTCATAACCTTTTTCGGAACAAGTTATTTCCGACCCGTTAATCTCAAATGAAACATCTTTTATATCTGCACCAAGACCTGTGCCTGTACACTTAAAATATGCTTCTTTGAGAGTCCATAATTTGAAAAATCCGTTTTCCTCACCGTTTACGTACCGTGCTTCGCTTTCAGTGCAGAATTTTTCGTGTGCACGGGGATGAACGGTGCGTATTTTTTCAACATCAATTCCGATTTCACTGCCCGAAACAGCACATACGGCATAATCTCCGCTGTGGCTTATGCTGAAATTAACGGGCAGCCCCTCCGCATAAGGCTTGCCCGCAGCAGTGTATCCGATTGCGATTTCATTTTCGGCTATGCCGCAGAATTCCGAAACACCTTTTCTGCACAGCATATCCGCCGCAATGCGGAGTTTTCTTTTGTGCTCCGACTGCATTTTCAGAACCGAGGTTTTTTTTATGCTGTCCATACGGTCATACCATATGTCAAACAGATTTTCCTCAACATCGGTTATATTTACAAAATAAACCTTCATTACAGATTAAAGGGGAAGAAGTTGAGCTCAAGCTCATAGATGCCCACAACCTTGACCATAAACAGTGCAACCGAAAGACCTACGATGAAGCCGCCGATGATTTCGGGGATTGTGTGACCTTCAACCTTCTTGACATCCTCTGCTTCACCGCCGCATACCTTTGCCTGAATACGGTTGAATGCGTCGGTAAGTCTGCTTACGGGAAGTCTTACCTTGAATGCGTCAAACATCGTGATGAATGCAAATACACCGCTGACGGCAAAAATATCGGAGTTGAAGCCGTTGTGAAGACCGATGCAGCCGCAAAGAGCAATAACAGTTGCGGTGTGTGAGCTGGGCATACCGCCAAGCTTGAAAAGGGTTTCAAGAGTAACCTTTTTTGCCTTGCGACCTTTCTTTTTGTCGATAATATATTTTGTGAAATTTATAATAACCTTGATGAGCTGTGCGATAAACCATGCTATAAGGCAAACAATAAAAATTCTCATTGCAATCTCCTTTGAAACTACATATTTAGATAATCATACCTTATTGACTGAAAAAAATCAATACTTTTTTGTTGAAAAACAGATATTCTTGTGCTAAAATGGACGGAGTACTGAATTTGTATACAAATATGGAATGATACAGGATGTGATTTGCGGTGAAGAAGATTAAATCTGCAAGACCCGAAGTGCCTACATATAAGACTATAAAAGAAATTGTTGTTGTTGGTACTCAAAAAGGCGGCGACAAGAAACAGTATATGTTCCTTGATAAGAACAAGAACGAATGCACAAGAACCTTCAACGATACCTGGAACGAGATGAACGCTCTGGGTACCTGCTTCAAGCTCAGAGGTCTTGACGGCAAAAAGAAAATTGCCATTATCGGTGAAAACTGCTATGAGTGGATGGTTGCTTATTACGCAACTCTCGTAGGCGGTAACATTACAGTGCCTATGGATTGCAAGCTTCCTGCAGAAGACCTTGCAGATCAGCTTATCCGCTGTGACTGTGACGCGCTTATCATTACTTCAAAGTTCATTGAAATGGCAGAGGGCTTCAAGGCAGACCCCGCAATGCCCGAAATGGTTTATTTCAACATCAGCGATAACTATGAGGATTATCTCAAAGAAGGTCAGGCTGCACTTGATGCAGGCGATACCTCATTTGCAGATATTGAAGTAAAGCCCGATGACCTTGCCTGCATTGCATATACCTCAGGCACAACAGCAAAGAGCAAGGGAGTTATGCTTACACATTTCAACATTGCAAGCAACTGTTCGTCAGCCTGCCGTGCACATACAGGCGGCCATGCTATAGGCTTCCTTCCTCTCAACCATACATATGCATGGGTCAGCGCACTTTTCTCATCATATATCCTTTCTCAGTGGGGTTACCTTTGCGACAGCATCGGCAGTATTCAGAGCGACCTCAAAAAGATTCAGCCCTACAACTTCTCGGGTGTGCCCCTTGTTGTTGAAACAATTTATGACCGTATCTGGAAAACAGCAAGAAGAACGGGCAGAGAAGATATTCTCAAAAAGGGTCTTAAAATCAGCAACTTCCTTATGAAGCTTGGTATTGACAGACGCCGGAAGATTTTCAAAACAATTATCGATAACCTTGGCGGCAACCTCAATATGATTGTATGCGGCGGTGCAAACCTTGACCCCAAATACGAAAAGGGTATGCATGATTTCGGTATCGAAGTTTACAACGGCTACGGTATGACGGAATGTTCGCCCGGTATCACCTGCAACAGACCCGGCAAGCGTAAATTCGGCAGTGTAGGTGTACCTCTTGACTGTTGTGAAATCAAAATCAACAATCCCGATGAAGACGGCGTAGGCGAGATTTACGTAAGGGGTACAAATGTTATGGCAGGTTACTATAACGAACCCGAAGCAACAGCCGCAGCCTTTGACGGAGAATGGCTTATCACCGGCGACCACGGCAGAATCGATGAGGACGGCTTCCTCTTTATGGTTGGCAGAAAGAAGAATCTTATTGTTCTTTCAAACGGCAAGAACGTATCTCCCGAAGAATTGGAGGATAAGCTTTACAGGATTGATTATGTCAAAGAAGTTCTTGTTTATGAAGAAGACGGCAGAATCGTTGCCGAATTCTTCCTTAATGAAGAGGATTATCCCGATGCAAGAAGCAGAATAAAGGGCGACGTTGATAACTTCAACCGCGAAATGCCTCTCTTCAAGAATATCGGCAGATTTAAGGTCCGTGATGAAGAATTCCCCAAAACAACAACTCTCAAAATCGCAAGAAATTACAATAAATAAGCAAAAAAGCTGTGCATTGCACAGCTTTTTTCTTTATAAATCCATTGCCTGATGAATGGTGTTTATTCGTCTGTTGCTTTCAGGTTTACTTCTATGCGCTCAAGCATTGAACGCATAGAGTTATAATTATTTACCCATTCGTCAAGGCGCTTTTTAATCTTCTTCACAGTCATCTTCTTTAAAACGGCATCTTTCATGTAGCGGCACTGATCGGCAAGTGCAATATTGTATTCCTGCTCAATTTTTTCAATAAGAAAACGGTTTTGAGGATATAGAAGCTGTACCGATTTAAAAAGCTCTTTGCGTGATTTTACCGAACGCTCAAGAAACTGCACATGCTTGTCCTCTTCGCTCCTGTTTTGATAAAACTTTGCAAGATCATTGCAGATATATGCATCAAAAAGGTTCATAAGCACCTTGTTGTCATCGCTGAATTGCTCACGGTATTCGCCGATAAGATTGAACACTTCAAGGCAATGCGTTTCGCATAAGGATTCAAAGTATTCGCGTTCGTCCTCATCGATATCCTCGTTGCGAAGATAAAGCATAGAGGCAAGTCCGTAGGCATCGTGAACAAGGATGTCCAGAATACGGTCAAGCTTCGGCGAAAGAGTGTGCTCACGCTCAAGGATTGATTCAAAGGTATCCTTACAGGTCATCATCTGGTCATCATTGAGCGGATAGCGCATATTGCCGCTGTTCAGGAATATGCTTATATACGCTTTTGCAAAATACACTATATTGCTTACCGCCTCATCGTATTTAATGGCGTTGAGATGGTCATGAAGCTCTTTGTAATCATTATAATAATACGCAGCAAGGCAACCGAGGATTATGTATTCACTGTCGTTGGTAGAAATACGGCTGTCGGTTTTGAGATCTGAGAAGCATTTCTCCCACTGATCGATGTAATCGAAATAATTGCTCTGTCCGACAAGCATGCGGTTTTGCTCAAATTCCACAAAATCAGCATAAAGCTCGTGTGCAAAATCAGCCTCATTTCTCTCGTTTCTGTCGAAATTTTTTGTTTTGAATACCCAGGTGCCCTGAATATCACTTGCAAGCTCAGTGCTTTCCATATTGATAAGCACCAGGAAGATTCGGTTGACCGGCATTTTTGCAAGTATGTAGCCGAATTCAAACATAAGGTTTGCACTTATTGCCTCGCCTTCCTTTTTCTCCATAAGCAGCAGGGCATAGTCACTTTCTTTTATCTGATCAATCACCTGTGCGCCGATATACATATTTGTGGGTGTACCGCCGCCGACGATGGCCTTGTAGGATCTGCTTCTGTTTATTTCTTCGCCCAAAGCCTTTGCAAGACTCTGATTTCCGCTCCAACCGATGAAAATATTATCCATTTTGTGCCCTCCTTAATAATTCTCTGCAGTTTTGTCGCTTGCATATTCCTCAAAAAGTTTTTTACACTCCTCGCGTTCGATACAAACGAGATAATCGGGAGAAATTCCTTCTTTTCCGCCGAGCATATCGAAAAAGAGTTTGTCGCGGAAGCCGATGCTTTCGTTATCCTTCAGGGTACAGCCAAAATAGATTTTTTCAATATTCGCCCATAAGCAAGCGGCAAGACACATGGGGCAGGGCTCGCCTGTGGTGTAAAGTTCACAGCCCGAAAGATCGTGGGTTGCAAGGTTCTTGCTTGCATCGCGTATTGCCTGCATTTCGCCGTGGCAGGTAGCGTCGGAATTGGCAAGCACCTGATTATGCCCCATACCGACTATTTCGTTGTTTTTAACGATAACGCTTCCGAACGGACCGCCCTCGCCGTTTTTAATGCCGACACGTGCCTGCTCGATAGCTGATTTCATAAATTTGTTCATCAAAACCACCACAATTAGGTATTATTTTTCGTTTGAATTTATTATAACACGGTTTTTTAAAAAAACAATCCTCACAGAGTTAAATGTAAATGCAGAAAGATTGGTGGGACACAGAAAATTTAAGAGGCACTGCTTTTTATTCCGTAAAAGCCTTGGTTTCCATCTTCATTCTGCAAATGTCATAAACACAAAGACGCATTGCGTGGCCCATGCCGATGGGGTCTTTTGCGTAGGCAAGCCTGAGTGAGAGAATTGTCTGGGGCGCAGAAATAACGTAAAGCATTGTAAGAATACCGCTGTTGCGTGCGTAAACCGCAAGCACGGGGTCAAGGTAGCCTTCGCCCGTAAGGTCGATGCTTGCATCGGTGATAACAAAGCCGTCAAAGCCCCATTCGTTTCGAAGAAGGTCGGTGATGAGTGCCTTGCTTCCGCCGCACCATTCACTGCCGATTCTGTTGTATGCGGACATAATGCCCTTTGCCTTGCCTTCCTTAACGGAAATCTCAAAGGGTTCAAGATAAATTTCTCTCAGTGACTGCTCATTGAGCCAGGTGTAAAGACCGTTGGACTGTCTGTTGGTTTCCTGCTCATTGGCGGCAAAGTGCTTCACCGTCACAACAATCCCCTTGGACTGCACACCGCGGGTAACGGCGGCAGACATTCTGCCCGAAAGCAGGGGGTCTTCGGAATAATATTCGTTGTTTCTTCCGCCCCGGGGGCTGCGGTGGATGTTACAGCCGGGTGCATACCATACGTGAGTGCCAAGCTGATTGCCTTCTTCACCGATGATTTCGCCGAATTCTTCCGCAAGCTCATCATTCCAGGTGCAGGCGAGTGCCGTTGCAACGGGGAAGGCAAGACCGCAATCCGAATAGAGCAGACCGCCCGAGCCTTTGATGCAGGAGGGACCGTCGTTATCCGATGTTGCGGGGATGCCAAGCCTTTTGATGCCTGCGGTTTCGTAGCCGCAGTCGGTGATGAGGGTAATCATTTCACTGACTGTGAGCTGGTCAAGGAATGCGTCCCAGAGGCTTTCATCTTTGGCAACATCGCTGAGAGTGATAACGCCGTCTTTATGTTTAACACCAGTTTTAGGTGCCTCGCCTTCTGTGACGGGGTCGGGTCTGCGGTCACTGTTTTTAACGGTGTCGGGTGCTTTGTAATCCGACGGGGGAGCAGGGTAGGTGCCTTCGGGGTCATTGCGTGAAAGATATGTAAGAGAGCCTTCAGCCTGCTCAAAGAGATTGTTTATTTCGTTGCCCGAGTTATCGTCGGTTTTGTAAACAACGGTTTCATTAACCGTGTATGTGAAAGCTTCTTCAACCGTTTTTATATCGTGAGCAACCTTGATTTTATATTCGCCCTTATCAAGCACCCAGGCTTCCTCTGTTTCCGAGTCGTAGGATGCCATATCCCTGACGGCAAATGATAATTCAAGTGTGTCGCTGTCGCCCGGTGCAAGAAGCTTGGTTTTGCCGTAGGCTGCAAGCTCTGTTGCGCTTTTTTCAATTCCGCCTTCATAGTAAGGTGCGGAAAAATAAAGCTGAACAACTTCCTTGCCTGCAACATCACCCGTGTTTGTGACATCAACCGTTACGGTGATTTCATCATCGGTTGCGGTGTAATCTGTTACATCCCATTCGAAATCCGTGTATGAAAGACCGAAGCCGAAGGGATACTGCACCTTTTCGGGTGCAAAGGTTTCAAAGTATCTGTAGCCCACATAAATGCCTTCGCTGTAATTGACAAAGTATTTGGGGATACCGATAACGCCTTTATACATATAGTTGCCGAAATTCTGCGAGGCGGGATGGTCTTCGATATCATACGAAATTGTATCTGCAAGCTTTCCTGAAGGGTTGACCTCGCCTGTGAGCACCTTGCCCACGCTGTTTGTGCCGACCTCACCGGGGAGCCACATAATCATGGCGGCTTTGATGCTGTCATAGTCTTCAAGCCAGGACATGTCTGTTATGTTTGAAATGTTGAATACAACAATGACATCGGAAAATTCCGAGCATACTCTGTCAACCATATCTTTTTCGTCGTCTGTAAGGTTAAGGGCTTCAATGCTCAGATCCTTCATTTCCGTGCCTACTCTGCCGATAACGATAATTGCGGTCTGAGAATAATCGACGGCTTTTTTCATAAGAGAATCGCTGATTCTGCCAACGGGCATTTCGGACTGACCGCCGCCGAAAAACTGCTTGAGAACGGTTATGACATAACTTATTATGCCTAAATCGAACCTTGTGCCGGTATACATTGCATAGGTGTTGTAAAGGTCTTTGTTATATTCGATGCCTGCATTTGTCAATGCATCATAGAAGTCTATCGCATCCGAGGAGCGTACGGCACCCGAGCCTGCGGCACCTGCAAATGCGATTGCACAGGAGGCGGCACCGAAAACATTCACCTTTTTTGTTTCAAGAGGCAGAACGTTATCCTCATTTTTTAGCAGAACAATTCCTTCCGCTTCAATTCTTTCTGCAAGCTCAACGGATTTTGCCGCAGTTTCTTCCGAAATAAGGTCTGAAGCGGCAAATGCACTGATTCCCGAGGGGATAATCAGAATCACAGCGAGGATAACCGAAAGGGTACGCTTGAATAAATTTTTGCCTTTTTTCATAAACAAAGCCTCCTCAAAAGCTCAATTATATGTACATTATACCATATATATACAAATTTGCAATAAAAAACAGCAGAGAGAAAAAATCTCTCTGCCGCTGTAAAGTTAATTCTGAGTATTATACATCAGTATGATTGCCTTCTCACCGTCGGGAAGGGGGATGTTCAGTCCGTCGCTCATAAGCTTTTCGCCCGTCAGGGTGTATACCTTATCGGGTGCGTCAATATCGTAAACGTTGTAGGTCTGCGAAGATACAAGACCGTTGAGTGTGACGGTGTATTGGGATTCTGTAACTTCGGCACGCTTATAGATAAGCACCGTGCCCGAAAGACCGTCATCTGCAGAATACTGCATCGAAAGCATTTTATCCTTGTCAAAGCTGCCGAAATCAAGGGGATAATAATTGCCCGTCATAAGCTCTCTCTGCTCCGTATGGAAGCTGAAATCGGGGTTTGTGTGAGAGAAGAAATCCATAAGCATAAGGGGCATTATCGCCGACCTTGCGGAGTATTCATTCTGCATGAACAGTGCGGAGCCCGATATGGGAAGCCAGAATGAAAGCCCGTAGGTGTGTGACTGAGTTGCTTCAAAAAGATTGTAATGAGCAGCGCAGTTGTAGTCGCTTCGCCAGAAGGGAATGCTGCGGTATGTCATTTCAAGGTCGAGCCTTTTGCCGCCCGATGCACAGTTGTCGATTATGAGTCCGTCAATGTTTTCGCAAAGGTAATCAAGATATCTGTAAAGATTGGTCACATAATGGTTTTCGCAGATACCCGTTCTTCCGCCGTAGAACTCCTTGTCTGCATTCTGCCAGTATTCAAGGGGTGCAAAGTTGAAATCCTGACGGTAAACGGTAACGCCGTTTTCTTTGAGTGAATTGAGCAGATATTCGCAGTAATATTTGAAGGCTTCTTCGTTTGCAAGGTTCCACATAATGTTATCGCCGTCGCCGTAAATCAGCCATTGCTCGTGCTGCGAGCCGATATCATGGAACTGTGTGCCGGGGAAAACTCTCTCGGGTTCGTACCAGAGAACGTGACCCAGACCCTTATTCGCCGCATAGCCCGAAAGCTCGGAAATACCGTTATCATATCGTGATGTGTCAACGGTCCAGTTGCCTACGCCGTCATGCCAGCCTTCGTTATATTTATACCAGCCTGCATCCATCCAGAAAGCATCGGTTTTTTCGTAAACGGAATTATCAAGACCGTCAAGAATTTCTATTATTTCATCGGAGGTTCTTGTGGATGTTGGGCCTGCAACCTCCATAACGGTATAAACATTCTTTGTCACGTTTTCGGGATAAACGCAGTCTGTAATCCAGCTTCTGAAAAGGTTGAAGCCTTTAAGGGGATTGGAGTTATCGTAAAAGCTCAGCGAAACAAGGGGAGAACGAACCTCTTCCCCGGGGAGAAGATATGCTTCAAAATGCTCCTGCTTTACTGTAATATCCGTTGTGCCCTCTGTTTCTGCAAGGGTTGCCGCCCACTGACCTGTCCAGCCGATGCCCAGAATTATTCCCGAATTTTCGCCTGCTATATTGAAATAGGGCAGGTATGCTTCCGTGGGCTTGCCGTCGATTGCGGAGAACTTTTTGGGCGAGGATGTAAGTGATTTTTCCATAAGAGAGAAATCTCCTGCTGCAGTGTCACTGCCCTTTGAGCAGTAAAGAGTTGCATCGCCCGTTGAGAATGAGGAATCGAGAGCATAAAAATCGCTGATAACGCCTGAATTTGCATTGCCTGTATTTTTGATGTAAACGGTCCACTGGCAGGTTGCGTTGTCTGCAAAAGCTGTTGATTCAACCTTTACTTCAAGCCCTTTTTCCGCATTTGACCATATGCGGTATTCCGTCTGACCGCCTCTGTAAACCGCACCGAATTCGGGAGCTTCCGCCGCACTTATTTCCCATTCGTCGGGATTGAATTTTTCGCCGTCAATGCTGAATGTAAAGGGGAGCTTTTCGCTGCTGTAAGAAAGACTATTGTCAAGCCAATCCGCACAAAGAGCCTTTTCACCGTCGGTAACATTCATCTCATCGGCGGTTATGCTGTCAAAGCGGATGTTCTTTTTGTATTCAAGAGCATCAATATTATCTCGATTGAACACATATATACCTCCGCAGGAAACGGCAAAATAAATCACCGCAAAAATTATATTCAGTGCTTTGCAGCCTTTTTTGGCATTCAGAATAAAAGCGGCAAGAAGCAAAACTGCCGAAAGCGTAAAAACAACGGTGAATGTCATTGCAACAACAATTTCTCTGTCGTTGCCCGTGTAATTCAGTTTTTCGTTGAAGCCCCATATAAGACCCTGAAAAAGTCCGTTGCCTGCAATAAAGGCAATAAGCCCCGCGACCCAATTCGATTTCTTAAGCAGGGACTGAATGAATACGGCAAAAAACCAGCCCAGTGCCGAGCCTGAAAGCACGGTGTATAAATGCACATCCCAACTGCTGTCCTTGCCGTAAAATATGTACCAGAGAGAATATGCCGCATAAATGAGAAGACCCAGAAATACGGTGGTAACGGAACATTTGATAATACTTTTCTTTTTCATAACCTCACTCCGTTTGAATTATTGACTTTACGGTTTGATTATATCACATACTATTCAATTAATCCATTAAAAATTTGCTCGTTGTTTATGTCTTACGGCAATTTCTTTATTTTACGCTAAGATTCTTTTCTGAATTGGCGAAATAAAATCCGGATTTTTGAGCCGCATTTTTATTTGACTGAGCCTGTTGCCGCAAATATTTTTGTTTAATCTCTTGTGAAAATACCGATTATGTGGTATAATCGCAAATTGAATGAATAAACCCCGAAGGAGAATGAAGATATATGAAACTGGGTATAGTCGGTCTTCCCAATGTAGGCAAGAGCACGCTTTTCAATGCAATCACAAATGCAGGTGCACAGTCTGCAAACTACGCATTCTGCACAATCGAGCCCAATGTAGGCGTTGTGAATGTTCCCGATGAGAGGCTTGATAAGCTTGCAGAGCTTTACAATCCCGTCAAAATAACTCCCGCATTCATTGAGTTTGTTGATATTGCAGGTCTTGTAAGAGGCGCTTCGAAGGGCGAGGGTCTGGGCAACAAATTCCTTTCCCACATCCGTGAGGTTGATGCGGTTATTCACGTTGTGCGCTGCTTTGAGGATGACGATATCGTTCACGTTGATGCAACAATCAATCCCGAAAGAGATATCGAAACCATCAACCTTGAGCTTATTCTTTCCGATATCGAAATGGTAGAACGCAGGATTGACCGTGTTACCAAGGCGCTTAAAGGCGATAAAACCCTTGCATCGGAGCTTGAATTCCTTAAAAGACTTCAGCAGAGCCTCGAAGATAATGTTCCCGCAAGAAATCTTGAATGCGATGAAAACGAAAAAGCCTGGCTTTCCGAAATTGCACTTCTTACCGCAAAGCCCGTTATCTATGCCTGCAATATGAGCGAAAGCGATTTTGCCGGCGGTCTTGATAATAATGCACATTACAAGAAGGTATGCACCATTGCCGAAGCAGAGGGCAGTGAGGTGCTTCCCATCTGCGCCGAGCTTGAAGCACAGATTGCTTCTCTCGAAAAGGACGAAAAAGAAATGTTCCTTGAGGAGCTTGGTGTTGAGTCGGGCGGTCTTGATCTTCTTGTTAAAAAGAGCTATGCGCTTCTGGGTCTTATTTCATATCTTACCGCAGGTCAGCCCGAAGTAAGGGCCTGGACAATCACCAAGGGCACAAAGGCTCCTCAGGCGGCAGGCAAGATTCACAGCGACTTTGAGCGCGGCTTTATCAGAGCCGAGGTTATTGCATACGAAGACCTTATAGAGCTTGGTTCAATCGCCGCCGCAAAAGAAAAGGGACTTGTCCGCAGTGAGGGCAAGGAATACGTTATGAAAGACGGCGACGTAGTTCTTTTCAGATTCAATGTTTAACATTACACTCTCCGTGGCAAGATACCACGGGGAGTGATTTTTTATGAAAAAACGTGCCGCGGCTGTGATGCTTGCACTTATAATAATGTTTTCGGTTACGGGTTTCCGTATGATGAAGCTGGTTTCAGAGCCTGAGCAGGCGGCAAATTCGTATTCTTCAATGACCGTTGACCTTGCAACGCTCAAAGGCACGGTTTATGACTGCAATATGCAGCCCCTCACAAACAGCGGCACGAGTCTATACGCCGCCGCAAAGCCTTCGGGCTATGCACTGGGTCAGCTTAAAGGCAAGGTGTTACCCGATGTTTTTGACTCCGTGACAGAGCGTATGTCCCGGGGCAAATGCGTTGCGGTTCAGATAGATTCTCATATCACAGAAAATAGCGATATAAAAGAAATATCCGTTCCCGAGAGGTATTCCGATTCCCTTGCCTGCCACATTATCGGTTATTCCGACGGCGAAGGCAACGGGGTAAGCGGAATTGAAAAAGGCTATAACAGCCTGCTCAGTGAGCACATTTCCCGTGTTGCGGTGCGGTTTGAGAGCAATGCACGGGGCAGGGCGCTTATGGGCGGCGAAATCCGTGTTGAAGGCAACGGAATACCGAAAAACGGTGTTGTGCTTACGATAGACAGGGATATACAGAAAATAACCGAGGATGCCCTTGATGCTTCGGGATGTGTAAGGGGTGCGGCGGTTGTGATTGATATTGAAAGCGGCGGTATCCGTGCCTGCGTATCCAGACCTGTTTTTGACCGCAGTAATATTGCCGCAAGCCTCAATGACGAAAATTCGCCCCTCATCAACCGTGCCCTTTTGCCTTTCAGTGTAGGCTCGGTGTTCAAGCCCGTTGTTGCCGCATCGGCGCTTGAAAAGGGTATTGAGAATTTTGAATACCGATGTACGGGCAGCGTCACTCTCAACGGTGTCACCTTTAACTGTCATAAAAAAGAGGGCCACGGTCTTCTTGATATGCAGGGTGCAATCGCGGATTCCTGCAACACATATTTCATTGCCCTTGCCAACGAAACAGGCGGCGGCGAAATTACCGCAACCGCAGAGAAGTTCGGTTTTGGAAAAGAGATTATTCTTGCAGAGGGAATTAAATCCGATTCGGGTGTGCTTCCTGCTGCAGATGAGCTTGATTCAAAGGCGGCGGTTGCAAATCTTTCTTTCGGTCAGGGCAGCCTGACGGCAACTCCCGTTCAGCTCTGTGCCGCATTTGCGGCAATCGCAAGGGGAGGAGTTTGTTGCAAGCCTTACCTTGCGGAGGGCGAGGTTGATATCGAAGGAAACTTTACCCGTAAGAAGGATTACGGCGAGCGTATACAGATAATATCGACCCGCACAGCTGATGCTTTATGCGGATATCTGAAAACCGTTGTTACGCAGGGAAGCGGAAGGCGGGCTCAGAATGAATATGTGACGGCGGCGGGCAAGACCGCCACTGCACAGACGGGCAAAACGAAAAACGGCGAGGAAATCTATAATGCCTGGTTTGCAGGTTGGTTCCCTGCGGATGAGCCGAAGTATGCGGTTGCGATACTGATTGAAGACGGGGGAGAGGGTGCCGTGAGCTGTGCACCCGTGTTCAGAGAAATCGCCGTGAATACGACCCGGAACCCTGCAAAATAATTCCAAAAAGCAATAATAAAAAATCCGTGAAAATATTTAAAAAAATTTCAAAAAAAGTATTGACAACTGCCGTGTGGTTTGCTATAATAGGCAACGTTCCGAGCGAACAAGATATGCGAGAGTGGCGGAATCGGCAGACGCGCACGTTTGAGGGGCGTGTGGTAATCCCGTACGGGTTCAAGTCCCGTCTCTCGCACCAGAGAGGATTCCGCAAGGAATCCTCTTTTTGTAAGCGGAATAAGCTGTGTGCTCCGCCACGGCATCCCCGCCGTGTAAAAATAAGGGGAGATATATGCGGATATGGCGGAATTGGCAGACGCGTTAGATTCAGGTTCTAATGGGCGCAAGTTCGTGCAGGTTCAAGTCCTGTTATCCGCACCATAAGGGATGGACGCTTTTGATACAAAGTTGTTCATCCCTTTTTTTGCTTAAAATCGTTGATATATAAGGCTTTTTGCTGTTGCATCCGTTCTTTCACCATCTATGGAGGGAGAATGAAAGCAATGGTAAAAAGCCTTTTTTTATTTTCCTTTTAGTCGCAAACAAAAAGCAAATCGTATGATTTGAGCCGTGAGAAACAACAAATCGTATGATTTGAACTGCGAAAAATAGAGCAAATCGTATGATTTGAACTGCAAGAAATAGAGCAAATCGTATGATTTGAGTTTCATAAAAAGTAAATCGTATGATTTGA
>SVOC01000015.1 GCA_015066625.1 Oscillospiraceae bacterium | reverse complement strand
GACACAAACTTACCGAATTTTGCTTGCGAGTTGTTCCGATTTTCAACCGTTCACTAACTTTGCAAGCAGGGCAAGTGGGTACCCAAATTTGAAAAATCAAATTTTTGCACCACTCTTTTTGCCGCTTGTTGGGGATAACCCCAATCCCCGGAATTGAAATATTTTTTGCAAAAATATTTCAAGCGGCGCTTCTCTGAAGCTTATGTTTTTATAAAAAATTAAAATCTTTGTTTTATCAAAAGAACAATTGTTCGTCTGATAAAATTATAATTCTGACCAACTTTTTTGTCAAGGATAGTGTTGGACAGAAGTTGATTGTTAACAAAAAGTTTACAAACAAATCTTTTGTTTTTGAGGTTAGCTGCAACATAGCGCAAGGATAAAACCCTTGTTTAAAATCTTTGATTTTTCATCAGCGGAGCTGCGCACTTTACATTCCGTCAAGATATGTATAGAAGTGCGCCATTCGGAAATATATTAGTCTTTCTAAAACACTTTTGCATTTAAAATCAACACTTTTGCACAATATCCGAAAACGGTTGACAAATTTGTTTTGTATTGTTAGAATATAGAAAAATTTTAAAGAAAGGCAGGTGGACAGAATGACAATGTATTATGTGAATTATTTAAAATCGTATATGAAATCAGATGTTATTTTGTCCGCAATATAGCTGTATTTATATAGAGATAATTTTGCGACTCCTCTGATTTTCATATCAGGGGAGTTTTTTTGTTTGGAGAGATTACAATGATAACATTAAGAATAACAACAATTGAAGATGTTAATGCTTTAACAGCTATTCAGCAAAACGCCTTTCTGCCGCTTTACGAAAAGTATCACGATGCAGGTAATCCGTACCTGAGAGATGAAAGAGATATACTTTGCAGATTAAACAATCCGAAGTTCCTGTATTTAACAATTCTTTTTGACGAGAAAATTGTCGGCGGTATTTTATACAGAATCAAGGGCTCAACACCGTTTGTAAAAAATCTTCGTTGGGGCAAATATTATCTCGGAAGAGTATATATTTCACCCGAATATCAGAACAAGGGTATTGCAACAGAAGCGATATTACAATCGGAAAAATTCTTGAAAAAACCAAGAAAATTATATGTTGATTTTCCTGAAGATCTGGATAAAAACAGAAAATGCTACACCAAGTGTGGCTACAGAGATACGGGCAAACGGCTTGAAGTTGAGCCGGGATTGATTCTTGCCTGTTTTGAAAAAAGAATTTGAATTGTGAGGATAATATGAAAATCTGTATTTGTGACGATGACTGTTTTACCGTCAGAGAAATCAGAAATCTGCTTGAACCTTTCCGTACCGAAGACGACGGTTTTGACATTTCCGATTTCTCCTGCGGCGAAGATTTGATTGAATTTTATAAGAACGGCGGATGCTTTGATATTGTGTTCATCGACATCGAGATGGGTGGTATCAACGGCGTTGAAGCTGCCGAAACAATAAGAGAATTTGCACCCGAAACGATTATTATTTTTGTTTCGAGCCATTCAAGTTACATATTCGATGCGTTCAGAATCGAGGCTCTTCATTTTCTTGTGAAACCGATTAAAGAAAAAGAATTCAGCGAAGTTTTCACAAGAGCGATGAAAAAATACACCGCAACAAATGCGAGCGTTATTCTGAAATGGGAAAGCGTGCGAAACAAAATTTCAATCAACAAAATTAGCTATGTTGAGGGTTACCGCAGACATCTGACCGTGCATACCGCAAGCGGTGTTTATGAGGCTGTCGGAAAGATTTCCGAGATATATGAAATTCTGAAACCGCACGGATTTGTGCGTGTTCATCAGGGGTTCATCGTTAATATGAACTACATAAAAAGCTTCAATGCAAACGAGGTTGAACTGACCGACGGCTCAAAGGTTGCCGTCAGTGTCCGAAAAAAACAGGAAGCATTGAAGGCATACGATATTTTTATCAGAAAGTGGGGCTGGTGAAATGGTAAGAATAATTTCACATTTCCTTTTTGCTTGCTTTGAAGTTTTTGCAGTAGAAGTTTTATTTTCTGCCGTTTCAAAAAAGAAGCTTGAAAGAAAATTCCATATTCTTGTTATGTCAGCAGCAATTGTTCTGAACACTCTTTCGTCTTATTTTCTTACCGGAACAGGCTTGACTCTGCTTATTATGAGCACGGTTATCGCTCTTGCATTCGGCTTGTCATACAAAGTAAAACCGTTTTTCGCAATAATCGGCGGTGTGGTTTATACAATTGTAGCAGGTGCTTCCGAAATGATTGCGGTTCTTTTAACCGGATTTATATTGGGCGAAGAAACACTCAGCTTTATGGAGAACGATTATATATTTGCAGGAATGGGTTTTATCTGCAAGTTTATTGCATTTATCATAACTTATTTCATATCGAAGAAAATCGGAAAGATGGATTTAGGCGTTTCCAAAGGACAGTCAGTACTTCTTTTTATCCAGCCGATTGCAACCGTTTTTGTTACGCTTGTAATTTATAAATGCACATACGAGGTTCGCAGCATTCCGACATTTTTGTATGCTGCTGTTGCGGTTTTGATGATTGCATCAAATCTCGTTACCCTCTTTCTTATTTACAGACAAAAGGACTATGTTGAATCAAAGGCAAAGCTCGGTTTTGCCAACGAACAAATTAAAAATCAGCTTGCTCACTATGAGGAGCTTTATCGCTACCAAAGCGAAATCCGCACTTTTAGACATGATATTAAAAACAAACTGCTCTCCGTTTCGGGACTTCTCGCAGACGGTCAGACCCAGTCTGCCATTGATGCAATAAAGGGCGAAGTGGATTTTCTTGATGAAGCAAACAACGGTGTTATAAATTCGGGCAACCCCGCAGTTGATGCTGTTCTTCAGTCAAAGCTCGCCATTGCCGAAAGCAAGGGAATAACACTCGATTATTCGGTTAAGATTTCGGATAAAATCAATGTTGATTTGCTTGAACTTGGCGTTCTCATCGGTAATGCACTCGACAATGCGATTGAAGCCGCAGAGGGTCTCGGTAACGGTATGGAGAAAACGATTTTTGCAAGCATCATCACAATGGGCGGCAGAATTGTTGTTTCTGTTGAGAATCCCGTTGAAGCACAGGTTGACACAAAGCATATCGGCACAGCAAAAGCCGACAAGCTCAACCACGGCTACGGACTCAAGAGCATAAAAACGATTGCACAGAAATATGACGGCGATGTTTTTGTTTCCTGCGAGGGAAATATTTTTTCAACGAGCATCAATATCTGCAACACTTTTGAACATTAAATCCACACTATTGCAGAGCGTATTTCATTCGTTTGATTTTTAATTTATCATTAATACTGAAGCGGCGGAGGCTATGCTTTCGCCGTTATTTTTATACACCATCGACGTTTTAAATTATAAACAGAAAGGAAGAAAATGAAATATTACTCAATAATTGCCTTTATTTCTGCGATTGTTCATTCCGTACTCGGAATTTCAATTTGCCGCAATAAGCTCAAAGTCTTCGTTAACATACTTTGCAAAAATCCCGAAAGATATAAAGTTCTCGGCGTATATTTCATTGCCATAGGCTTGATTATGCTCAGCTGTGCCGTTGCGGCACTTCGGGAATCAACGGGCGCATTTATTTATCTTGTCATTTGCGCTGTTACCGTTTCAATAATTCTTTCACTTATCAGGAGGGAAAGCGTGTGAAGAAAAAATATAATTATTTCAGCAACTTAAAATTTATGCTGAAAGAGCATTGGAGTTTTGATAAATCCTATGTGATTATGCAAATCGGTCTGACTCCGCTGGGTGCGGTAAGCTCGGTTGTGGCGGCATATCTGCCGAAAATCGTTCTCGACTGCGTTGAGAACAAAACACCAGCTTCGGAGCTTCTGCTCAAAGTCGGTATTCTTTCTGTTCTGCTCATTGCGTTCGGATACCTGAATAACGTTATGTATAACAAAAGCCATCAGGGACGAATGCTCGCAAGGGATATTATGCTCCACAGACTCGTCTGCAACAAAGTTATGAGCATGGACTATAACAACTACACCTACAACGAAACCCGTGTTCTGCGTGAAAAAGCGTGGAATGCGATTCACGGCTGGGACGGAAGCGTTGCAAGATTTATTGAGCTTAACGCAACGGTTGCTTCATCTGCTTTCGGCTTTTCGGCATTCACGGCAATCATCGTTGAATGCAATCCGTGGTTTATCCCCATTCTCATTCTCTGCTACGGCATCAGCATGGCAGGCTGGCTGATTTTCAACAAATGGAAAGAAAAAATGAAGGACAAGGTTGCCGAAATCTTTCTTCGTCTGCACTACGTTACCTACCGTTCAAAGGATTTTTCAAACGCAAAGGACGTCCGCATTTACAATATGTCCGACTTCCTTATGCGAAAAATCGACAAGCACCTTGACGATGCAAATTGGTGGAACATCCTTCGAAACAACGGTCACTATATCAACTGCATGCTTGAAGATGTTTTCAAATTCGGCGTAAGCCTTGGTGCATATATCTATCTCATTTATCTCAAACTCAATTCCGAGATGACACTCGGCGATTTTTCTCTCTATTTCGGTGCGATAACGGGATTCGGTCAGTGGCTTGCAAGGCTCGTTGACTCAATTTCGGAAATCATTTCCGGTGCACACAACGTCAGCGATTTCAGAGGTTTCCTTGATATCGAGGATAAAATGAACACCCAAAAAGGTGAAAAGCTGCCGTCGGGCAAGGATTTGCCCTGCGAAATCGAACTTAAGAATCTTACTTTCTCTTATGACGAAGCCGAAAAGCCTTCGGTTGATAATCTTTCGCTCAGAATAAACAAGGGCGAAAGAATTGCGATTGTCGGCGTTAACGGCGCAGGCAAATCAACACTTGTCAAACTCATCTGCGGTCTGTTTATTCCGAACGAGGGTCAGATTCTCATTAACGGCATCGACAGCCGACTTTTCAACCGTGACGAATACTATCGTTTATTTTCAACGCTCTTTCAGGATTGTGCGTTGTTGCCTGCAACTGTCGCAAAGAATATCGCACTCTGCGAAGAAAACAAAATTGACCGCAAAAGACTCCGTGAATGTATGAGCCTTGCAGGCATACTTGATAAGGTTGAAAGCCTGCCGCAGAAAGAAAACACTCTGCTTGTCCGTGAAGTTCACGAGGGTGCTGTTGCCTTTTCAGGCGGAGAGCTTCAGAGACTTCTGCTTGCAAGAGCACTTTATAAAGATGCTCCGATAATCATTCTTGACGAACCCACAGCCGCACTCGACCCCATTGCAGAAAACGATATGTATCTCAAATACAGCGAGCTTACAAAAGATAAAACCGCAATTTACATATCCCACAGACTTTCGTCAACCCGTTTCTGCGACAGAATCATTCTTCTTGACGAAGCAAAAATTGCCGAAGTGGGAACACACGAGGAACTTCTTGAACTCGGCGGCAAATACGCCGAAATGTTTGAAACACAGAGCCGATATTACAGAGAGGAGGCGATTATATGAAGAGTTTCAAAGAAGATTTTGAAATAATCAGACAAGGTCTTAAGCTTGTTAAAATCTATCTCGGCAAAAACTATTTTTCATTAAATCTCATCGTTAAAATTCTCCGTGCTGTTACGCCTTATATCACGATTTACTGCACGGGTCTTGTCATCACTGCACTCACCGAAAAGCAAGGCTTTGAGCAGATATTGAAATACGTTCTCATCGCAACAATCACAACACTCGTTATTGACGTTATCATCCGAACAATCAACCGAAAAGCCTTGATAATGCTCAACAGCTGTTGGGAAAAGCATTCTGCTCTTCTCTCCCGAAAGGCACTTGAACTCGACTATGCAAAGGCGGAAAGCTCATCCGTTCAGGAGCTTCGCGGCAAAATCGAAGAAAATGCAAATAATGGCAACGGTCTGACATGGGTTGCCGAATGTGTGGCAGAAATGATATCCTGCGTATTCTCGATTATCGTTGCAATTGTTATGATTTCGGGCATGGTTTTCAGCAAATCTCCTGCAAAGCTTACGGGATTTATGGCGTTTGTTGATTCTCCCCTGCTCGGTATGTCGCTTGTTATTTTCTCCGCCGTTATGATTGCACTTTCGGTTAAATATCACAGCCTGAGCGAGAAAAAACAGTTCAATATTTTTAACAGAGTTGTGAAATTCAATCCGATTCTTGAATACTACAATCAGAAATATCTCAACGAAAACGAAAGCGGCAAGGATGTCAGAATTTTCAACGAAAAAGGACTTATCAACGAAGAAATCACCGAAAAGATTTATAACCCTACCGCAAAGATGAGAAAGGATACTTTCAGAGTATGGGCAACCATCGGTCAGGTAAGCACAATTTCAACAAATCTGCTCGGCGGCCTTGTTTATATTTTCGTCGGACTCAAAGCACTTGCAGGCGCATTCGGTGCAGGCAAGGTTGTTGAATATTACGGCGCAATCACAAAGCTCATCACCGCTTGCACGGATATTGCGGGCAATGCGGGATATCTGCACGCAAACAATGCTCAGTTAAAGCAAGAAATTGAATATCTGAATCTCGTTTCCGATATGGAGAACGGCACAAGAACGGTTGACGGTATCGACCCTGCAAACTCTGTTTTTGAGTTTCATAATGTTTCATTTGCCTATCCCGAAACCGAACCGATGATTCTTAAGAATTTCAGTATGAAGATAAAATCGGGCGAAAGGCTTGCGGTTGTCGGTATGAACGGCAGCGGCAAGTCAACGATGATAAAGCTCCTCTGCCGTCTTTATGACCCCACCGAAGGCAGAATCACGCTCAACGGAATTGACATCCGTGAGTTTGACTATGCCGAATATTTAAAGCTTTTCGCAATCGTTTTTCAGGATTTCAAGCTCCTTGCATTTCCCGTGGGCGAAAACGTTGCCTGCTCCGATGAATACGATGAAGAAAGAGTGTGGCAATGCCTTGAAATGGCAGGCGTAAAAGACAGAGTTGAGGAATTCCCGAAAAAGCTGAAACAATCAATCTATAAACTCTATGAAAAAGACGGCATCGATCTTTCGGGCGGTGAAGAACAGAAAATCGCTATTGCGAGAGCACTATATAAGGATGCACCATTCGTCATTCTCGACGAACCCACCGCCGCACTCGACCCCATCGCCGAGAGCGAAATTTATTCAAGATTCAATGATATTGCCGGCGGCAAAACAGCGGTCTACATCTCCCACAGACTTTCATCCTGCCGATTCTGCAGCAGAATTGTTGTTTTCGATAATGGCAAAGTTATTCAGGAAGGCACTCACGAAGAACTTCTTGAAAATCCAAACGGCAAATACTCCGAGCTCTGGAACGCACAGGCGCAGTATTATGCCGAAAACACAGAAAAAGATGGTGAATAATATGATATTTGATGAAAAGAAAATAATTCTTAAAAACGGTCAGAATGCGATTCTGAAAACTCCTTGCATTGAAGATGCCGAAGTAATGCTCGATAACATCAAAATCGCTTGCGGCGAAACAGATTTTCTGACCCATTATGCCGAGTATTGGGATAATGTTTCTGTTGAAAGAGAACAAGAGTGGATACGCAGTAAGCGTGAATCTGAAAATAACCTTGTGATTGCGTGCTATATCGACGGCAGACCCGTCGGATGCTGTGATATCACTTTCTTCAACAATTGTAAGAATTTCCACCGTGCGGGATTGGGCATATCCATAACAAAAAAATATTGGAATCTCGGTATCGGCTCCGCAATGTTTGAGGCACTCATTGAAGCTGCCCGAAATCACGAAGGCACGGAAATCGTTGAACTTGATTTTATTGAGGGCAACGACAGAGCAAAAGCGCTTTACGAAAAATTCGGTTTTAAAGTTGTTGCAGTCAAACCCAACTACTGCAAACTCAAAGACGGCACATATCAGAACTTGGTTTATATGCAGAAATACTTGTAATTTCGGCAACAAGTCCGTTTTATGACACAGTAAAGAGCGTATAATCAAAGCATAACCCCAAAAGGAGGAGCAATATGCTTTATCTTGAAAAATTTTCTCTGCCGTCTGACTATACGGAAATCCAGTTCATAAGATTCGAAAACAGAACCTGTTTCAATACTATGTACCCGTTCAAGATTTTTCCCGACAAAGAATTGGAACATATCAGTTTTTCGCCCGTAACGATTTTTTACGGCGGTAACGGTTCGGGCAAAACAACTCTGCTGAACGTTATTGCTCAGAAACTTCACGCTGCCCGTCAGTCCGAATTCAATAACAGTCCGTTTTTCGGCGAATACGTTAATTACTGCCGCTGTGAACTTGAAAAAAGACCGCAGGAAATCCGTTATATTTCGAGCGACGATGTTTTCGATTATGTTCTTGATTTGCGCAGCATCAATGAAGGAATTGATACCCGCAGAGAAGAAGCTTCCGAAACGTATTTTGAGCTGAAATCAAAAATGTCTGATCCCGAAGAAAGACGGTTCAAAGGTCTTGACGATTATGACCGATGGAAAGAAATTCACGATGCGGCGGCGAAGAAGAATTCGCTTTCAAAATATGTGAAACAGAATGTTGGCAAAAATCTCGATATGTGTTCAAGCGGCGAAACCGCAATGAAGTTTTTCGTTGACCGCATAGGCGAAAATGCTCTTTATCTTCTCGACGAGCCCGAAAACAGTCTGTCAATAAAGCTTCAGACAGAGCTTGCAAATTTCATTTATGATTCGGCAAGATTTTTCGGCTGTCAGTTCATTATCGCAAGCCATTCGCCGATATTCCTATCAATGAAAAACGCACGGATTTATAACCTTGATTCCGTTCCCGTCAGAACCTGCAATTGGACAGAACTTGAAAATGTAAGAGCATATTTTGACTTCTTTGAGCAGCACCGTTCCGAATTTCTGAAATAAAAAACTCACCTCAACCGAATCGGTTGGGGTGATGTTGCATACAGAAAATAAGTAGTGTATAATAAAAACAGATTTAAAGGGGTTGATACAATGATATTTCTTATTATTCGCCATGGTGAATCCGAAGCAGATTTGCTTGATGTTCACGAAGGCAGAGCAGATTTTGCATTAACCGAAAGAGGTCACAGACAAGCCGAAGCAATGGCACATTATGTTGCCGATAATTATGATGTTTCCAAAATATACGCAAGCACTTTGACAAGAGCAAAACAGACAGCACAGCATTTATCCGATAAAACAGAAATTCCTATTATTTTTGACGAGAACTTGATGGAGTTCAATAACGGACTTCTTGCAGGGTTACCCCGAGCAGTAGTCAGGGAAAAATATCCCGAAGTTCCCGATCTGCCGATTGATAAAGCTGTTTACGGTCAGGAATCTCAGGTCGAGTTCAGACAAAGGGCAGAAAATGCACTTTCAAGAATTATGAATGAAGCTGAGAATGACGAAACCATTGCTGTTGTTTCGCACGGCGGAATGATAAATCAGCTTTACCGTTCATTCTTCAATATGCCAATTGATTGCATTTATTTTTTCAATACTGCCGATACGGGTGTTCATATATGGAGTTTAACAGACAGAGAAAGACGTGTTATCAAAGCGAATTATGACGAGCACACCAAAGGAATTTAAGGTGATATTATGAGCAGACAAAACATATTTGACAACGAAACATTTTTCAGCGGCTACAAAGCGCTGCGTGACAGCGATTGCAACGCCAATGATTTAATCGAACAGCCTGCAATGCGTAGACTTCTGCCCGATTTGAACGGCAAATCCGTTCTTGATCTGGGTTGCGGCTACGGTCACAACTGCATTGATTTTGTCAGCAGAGGTGCGGCAAAGGTTGTCGGCATTGATATATCCGAAAAGATGCTTGCCGTTGCAAAAGAAGAATCCGCACACAGCAAAATTGAGTATTGCAATATGAGTATGACGGACATTTCAAATCTTAATGAAACCTTTGATTTCATTTACAGTTCTCTCGCTTTTCATTATGTTGAAGATTTTGATGCTTTCGCAAAGGATATGTATTCTGTTCTCAATGCAGGCGGTCAGCTTTTGTTTTCGCAGGAACATCCGATTATAACCTCAACCGTTAACGGCGCCGGTCATTTCAACAAAAATGAAAACGGTGAAAAAGTTTCTTATACTTTTTCAAACTACAACCAACCCGGCGAACGCAGAATTCATTGGTATGTTGACGGCGTAATAAAATACCACCGCACCTTCAGCAATATTATAAACGCACTTGCCAAAGCAGGATTTGTTATCGAAGAAGTTTGCGAACCCACACCCGAAGATTGGGTAATAGAAAAAGTTCCTGCGTGGGTAAAGGAATATATCAAGCCTAACTTTTTGATTGTCAAAGCAAAGAAATTGTAATTTTGGTAACATTAATATAAAACGCAATAAAAACCCTCATTGGAGTTATATACACAACTCCAATGAGGGTTTTGTCATTTTATGTCGTAATAATACACAATTTGCAACCGTCCAACTTGTGCAAAAGGTAGAAACTTGGAAAATTTCGAATTTTCTTGCGTAACATTTCGTGATTTTTGTCACGTATAAATATAGCGATTATAAATTGAAGCTTTTATTGAGTTTTAAATCGTCGTGTGATATAATAAAAATCGGAGGTGCAATTATGTATTTATCATCCAATCAACATGACCAGTTGCAAACAATTGTAACGGGATTTGAAATTCCATTTCGAACGTACATAGCGATTAAATTAACGGATCGGTATCAACGGTCTCAGAGTGCGGTAATTGAGGGGTGCGTATAGTTTGACCTGTAACCTCAATTTTGCAATTCTATTGTTCCAAAAGCTGAATTTTAAGTTGTAAAAAATCAGTCAATTTGCAACGGTGAAAAAAGTTTGACAATTTCCTGGAAAGAGTTTAAAATATAAATGCGAGGAAAAATGTATTTTTCATAATTTAAAGATCTCCTTTTATATGAAAGGAGCGCAAAACCAATTTGACGTCAGAAAAATCAAACAGCGGCATGGAAATTCCCGATTATGCGATTGAAAGAATTGCACGGTGCTTACTTCCGATAATGCAGGAATATTTTGAAAGCGAGGAAGGACAGCGGGAACTCAGGGAATATGAACAGACTGCTGAAGAATGAGTAAGACAGCTGCAGGCGAGACGGAAAGTCCCGCCTGCTTTTTTGTTACAACCTCAAAAACTGATATCTCTGATAAAAATAAAAAATCCGAACCCATTGCCGATTGGCATTAAGTTCGGATTTCTCCAATGTGGTGGACGTTAACGGACTCGAACCGCTGACCCTTCGCACGTCAAGCGAATGCTCTACCAGCTGAGCTAAACGTCCTTCTCCGCACCCGAAGTGCAGGAGTTATTATATATAACCCCACCGCTTTTGTCAAGGGGTTTCATAAATTTAATAATCAAAAATCTGTCGGGTTCGGGAGCTTGGTTCATAATAGCTTTTCAGGTATTCCGCAATTTCCTGAGTTTCTCTGTGCTGGGCGTAAAGCTTATGCAGTTCGCTTTTCAGTTCATACGCTTCGTTTGAGCACACGCTGTTTTTCAGACCTCTTAATTTTTTCCGCTTTTTGTCGATAATTTCCTTTATCTGCTCTGCCGCCTTCTCATATTCCACGCCCAATTCCCTGAGTGTATTACTGCTCATTAAGTTCTCCTTTCAGAATATAATCCGCCGTTACCTGAAAAAAAGCACTGAGTGCACGGAGCTCATCCCCGTCGGGCACTGCATCCGCTTCAAGCTGACCCAATCTTTTAACGCTCACATCAAGCGCAGGCGCAAGAATTTCGCGAGTCAGATTCTGGCTCTGCCTCAGACGGGTAATTCTGTCACCCGACGTGCCGCCGGGCACACTTCTTGCCGCCGCAATGACCCTCGCTCTGCCAAGCACAAGAGGAACAATATTTTCGCTTTTCTGCATACGCTGATAGCACACCGCATAGCTCAGCACCCTCTCAAGCTTTTCACGGGCACGGTCAAGAGTGCGGTTCACAGCCGAAGGATTTATCCCTCTTTTCTCCGCAATCCCCGAAACGGTTTCGCAGTTGAACCAGTGGTCGGTTAGGGTTTCACGCTCCGTTTCGGTAAGCTCTTTTTTTATGGCTTTTTCCAGCAAAAGCGCCATATCCACATCCCGTTTGCGCCAAGCGTATTCCGCAGGTGATTCGCACTGATTGCAGCATCTTCCGCAGCAGGCGAGCTGAGCCGCTTTTATCTCCTCACGGCTTGGAAACTGTTCTCTCACATCGGATGTTTTTTGGTTTTTTCTCATTTGTACCTCCTGTTTTTAATAGTGACACTATTGATTATAATGAACAAATGTTTGTTTGTCAAGATTTTTTTGGAATTTTTATAAATTCGCTTGACATTCTCAATAGTTTCACTCATAATACACTTATAGTCTATGTATGGGGCAAAAGGAGAATATAAATGAATATAATAAAGGAATTAAGACTTAAAAATAAGATTTCGCAAAAGCAGCTTGCAGACCTTTGCTGCGTTCATCAGACCGCCGTAAGCCAGTGGGAAAACGGCAGAACAGTCCCCGACCGCAACAGTCTTCAGCTTCTTTCAAAAGTTTTCGGTGTATCGGTTGAAGTTCTTCTGGGCATAGAAAAGCCTGCGGATAAAAACCGCATACCCGGCTTTGAAAGAATCAGTGCAGATGCCGCCGAAGAAAAGCTGGGCGGTGTTGATTACTTTGCCCTGACAATCAATGACGGCTCCATGGCGCCTACCCTCATACTTGACGATACGGTAATCATCAGCCGACGCAGTGAGGTACGAAGCGGAGATATTGCCGCCGTTGTAATCGGCCCAAGCGATGTTTCGGTTAAAAGGGTGATTAAAAAAGGCACAAGCCTTATGCTTGTGCCTGAAAATCCCGTATTTGAGCCTATGCTCTTTTCAGAGGATGAAATCGAAAATCTGCCCGTTACCGTACTTGGCAAGGTAACTGAGCTTCGCCGTAAGTTTTAGGATGCCAGCATATTAAGTGCTGTTGAAAGCTGATTATCCTGCTCAAGGGTAAGAATGCCGCCGTTATAGACTGCGTTAAGGGTTACCTCAACGGTAGGTGCAACACCTACCTTATCATAAACCGCCTCCGCACCGCCTCGGGGCTCAACGAGCGCAACGGTGAGGAGCACCGCGCCGCCGTCTTCAAGGGCAAAAAGTTCCTGCATTGTGCCGTTGCCTGCGGTGGTTGTGCCGATGATGTGAGCCTGTGCGATATCACGCATATCGCAGGCAAAAAGTTCCGCAGGTCCGCTTGTACCGCCGTTTATTAGCACGGCAAAGGGCATTGAAAAATTACTGTTTTCCGCAGTGTAAATCTTGTTTTTATAAACATTGCCGTCCTTATCCTTTGCAACCGCAATGTTATCCGAAATTGCAGGCACGATAACATCGATAACCTGCGCCGAATAATCTATTGTACCGCTTGAAACATCGCGCACATCAAAAACAATGCTTTCCGCACCGTCTTCCGTAAGCTTTTCTATTGCCGCCTTGAATTCAGAGGCGGTATTTTTATAGAATCCGCTGATTTTGATATAACCCACATTGCCGTAAATATTGGTCTTTACGCTTGGGATGGAAAAGCCCGACATAATCTCGGCTACCTTTGTTTCTCCTTCTCTTTCGTATTCAACGGAAACCGATGAAAGCAGGCTGCCGTAAAGCATATTCTGAAGCTGGGCGAAGTTACTCATTGTGACGGTGGTATTGTTGATTGCGGTGATTACATCCCCTGCCTGCACACCCGATTTTTCGGCGGGCGAGCCTTCGTAGACATAGGTAACGGCAAGCTGTGCCTGCTGATAATTATATGCGGTTTCAATACCTGCACCCGTTACGCCGCCTTCAATCATACCCGTGTATGATGCATATTCGGTTGCATCAAGGTATCTGCTGTTTGGGTCACCCAGGCCATTGACATAGCCCTCGGACAGAGCACCGTTGAGCTGATTACGGTCACTTACCGAGCCGTAAAAATAGTTTGAAACAATCTGACTTATTTCATCAACGGACTGATATGCCTGGGATCGCTGGGAAATATTATTCATAATTCCGCTGAAAATCTGCTTTGAAGCAACCATTGTTACCGCAAAGGTGAGAGTGACAAAAATTATGACAAGAGATATACACAGACCGACAGATATTTTTTTATTCATATGCAGCCGTCCTTTCTTTCCAAAAAAGGCGGCATCAAGCCGCCTTTCAGGTGTATTTTATTTTTCGCTTATTGAGGCAATCCTCCGTCAGGGTTTAGAAACGTAGTTCAAGGGATTAACTCTGTCAACACTTCCGTCTGAACGCTTGATTCTGACTTCAAAATGAAGGTGAGGTCCCGTTGTATTACCCGTATCACCGATAAGTCCAATCTGTTCACCCTTTTCAACCACATCGCCTTCACTGACATAAAGTCTCTGGGCATGAGCATAAAGGGTATGCTTACCGTCGCCGTGGTCAATGATGCAGTAGTTACCGAAGCCATAGTTCCAGTTGCCGTCGTTATACGCTGTAATTACCTTGCCGCCCTGAGCCGCACGGAAGGGAGAGCCCTTTGTTGTGACATCTGTTCTTACAATATCGATACCCCAGTGGGCACTGCCGTCGCTGTATGAAGGGTAGGTTGCCGTTAATTTTGTTGAACCGGGTACGGGCCACAGCATCTTGCCGTCATTGTTAAATTCTTCTTTGGGTTTGTCACCCTCGGTTGAGCCGTTCTGCTTGATTGCCGCTTCGATTTCGGCTTCAAGTGCCGCACGCTCTTTTTCTTTACGTTTAATTGCGGCTTTGTAAGCATCGCTGTCCTTATCAAGGTCTTCAAGAAGATATTTTACTTCGTTCTGCTTTTTGGTAACATCGTTTTTCTTGCTCTGCTGAGCATCCTTACTGCTCTGAAGGTCATCCTGCTTTGCGGTAAGGTCGCCCATCTGAGTGTTAAGCTCCGTTTCTTTCACTTCAAGGTCTGCCTTCTTTTGGTCAAGCTCCGCCTGAAGGGAATTGAGCTGAACGATTTTATCCGAAAGCTCCGCAACAAGCGCCGCATCATTTTCGGATACGCGGGTTACAAGCTCTCTTCTTGCAAAGAATGAGGAAATATCGTCACTCATAAGAAGAATTTCAACCGTCGAACCCGAGCCGCCCGCCATATAATTCTCACGGATTCTTGCAAGGAGCATATCCTCGGTTTCATCCATAAGTGACTGTGTGTGGTCAATCTGCGCCAGAATTTCTTCTTTCTGAATGGTAATTTCGTTTATATCATTTGTTGTTGCGGTAATATCATACTGCAGGGAATCAATATCGTCATTAAGAATATCAATACTGTCGTTGAGAATATCAAGCTGGTCATTGATTTTATCTATCTGAGTGTTAAGCTTGTCGAGCTTCTGCTCGTTGGTGCGGATATCCTCCTGCACCTCGTCAAGCTTTTCCTGATTTTCCTGAATATCTTTTTCAATCTGCTCGTATTCGGCATTCATTTCTTCAAGAGTCTTTGCAGACGCCTGAGGCATAATCATTGCCGAGAAAACACAAATCAGCGCGAGAGCAAGGCAGAAAAAATTTTTTCTTCCGCTTACACGAATTTTAGTCTTCAAGCTCTACGAACTTCCTTTCTTTAAGATATTTCCTTATGGATGTTGCACTGCCGAAAATGCCTGTGAAAATGCCGATACCCACAAAAGCCGCAACAAGATAAAGCGCATAATCAAGGAAGCGTACCTGAGCTCCGCTGCCGAGGCCCGAAAGCACCGACGTAAAGGAGGTCAGGGCAAATTCATAAACAGCCCACACGGCACCCGTTGCAAGAACGCCTGCAATGACGCCGATTATAATACCTTCAACCATAAAGGGCCAGCGGATGAAGGAATTTGTTGCACCGACACTTTTCATAATACTGATTTCAAGACGTCGGCTGAACATTGTTACTTTAATGGTATTTGAAATAATAAAGAGTGAAACGATAAGAAGGAGAACGATTATTCCCAGGCTTATGTAGGTTACGGAATCCCTTATGCCTTCAAGCTGTCTTGCAAGAGAGCTGTTTTCATAAACTCTCTCAATTCCGTCAAGCTTTTTGATTTCGTCAACAACGCTTTCGAAGCCCGACATATCCGTTACCGTTACTCTGTAAGCATCGGGGAGAGGATTCTCGTCAAGACCGCTGAGATAGATTCTCAGGTTGTCGTCCATTTCCGCAAGAATTTCTTCGTATGCCGCCTCTTTTTCAACCGCTTCAACGCTTGTCACATTACCGAGAGCATTCAGCTCATTGCCCAGAGACATATATTCGTAGTCGCTGGCATCAAGGTCTGCGTAAACCATGATTACGTTTTCCGCTTCAATACCCGAAATGAACGACTGAATATTAACAAGAATCATAAACGCTATGCCGATAAGCATAAGGCAGCTGAAAAGAACGGTTACTGAGGCAACCGACATAAGCTTATTTACCTTAAGGTTGCGGAAGCCTTCCTTGGTGAGATATCTTAAGTTGCCCATTATTCCGCACCTCCCGTAACTGCAAATTCCTCCGCCTGAGCAGATGTACCCTGAGTGTATGCGGAATAGTCCTCCTCGGGAGGAACATCATACTGATGCTCGATTTCGCTGACGGGGTTGATATGGGATGTTGCCGCTTCTCTCACAAGTGATCCGCCGTCGGAAACAATATTACCTCTGTCAAGAATAATGACACGCTTATCAAAGCAGCGCACAAGGCTGTGCTCGTGAGTAACCATAATAACCGTTGTGCCTGCCTCGTTAAGACGCATAAGAAGGTCAACGATTTCGTAGCTCATCTGGGGGTCGACGTTACCTGTGGGCTCGTCCGCAATAATGATATCCGCATTATTTGCAAGAGCACGTGCAAGAGCAACTCTCTGCTGCTCGCCGCCGGAAAGCTCCTGTGGGAAATTTCTTGCCTTTTCGTTCAGACCCATAAGGCTGAGCACATAAGGTACTCTTCTGCCGATTTTCTTTTCTTTGGTGCCGATAACACGCATTGCGAATGCAACATTATCAAAAACCGTCATGTTGGGGATAAGCCTGAAATCCTGGAATACGATGCCCAGTCTGCGGCGGAATTTGGGGATATCCCTCTTCTTTATCTTCGTTAAATCGATATCGTCAACAACAATCGTTCCCGACGAAGGCACTTCTTCTCTCATCATCAGCTTCAGGAAGGTACTTTTACCTGCGCCCGATGAACCGACGACGAAAACGAACTCGCCCTTCTCGATGGTAAGGTTTATATCTTTTAAAGCATGAGTTCCGTTATCATACTTTTTGGAGACATTTTTAAATTGAATCACAGTATCAATCCTTCAGATTATTTTGGAAAATTAATACTTAACGGGCTTTGCGTCAAGATACTTCTTGACCATAAGCGCTACTTTGAATACGATAGCATCATCGAATTCGCGCAAGTCAAGACCCGTAAGCTTCTTGATTTTTTCAAGTCTGTAAACAAGTGTGTTTCTGTGAACAAACAGCTTTCTTGAAGTTTCGGAAACATTAAGGTTATTTTCGAAGAAACGCTGAATTGTGAACAGAGTTTCGTGGTCAAGGCTTTCGATTGAGCCTCTCTTGAACACTTCTCTGAGGAACATATCGCAAAGTGTTGAGGGAAGCTGATAGATAAGTCTTGCTATACCGAGATTTTCGTAGCTGACAATGGTTTTTTCGGTATCGAATACTTTGCCTACTTCAAGGGCAATCTGTGCCTCCTTGAATGAGCGGGCAAGGTCCTTGATGCCTTCAATGGTTGTGCCGATACCGACAAGAACATGAGTATAAAGCTCGGTGCTCAGTGAATCGGAAATTGAGCGTGCAAGCTTTTCAAGGTCTTTTGTTTCAATGTTGCTACGTACTTCCTTAACGATTGCAATATCGTGCTCGTTGATGTTGATAACAAAATCCTTGCTCTTATCAGGGAAAAGATTCTGAACCGTATCAAACACTGCGGCATCGTTATGGTCGGTGATTCTGATAAGAAGAACAACTCTTGTTGCCTCTGCATTGAAACGGAGCTCTCTTGATTTAAGGTAGATATCACCGGGAAGAATATTATCAAGAATAACATTCTTTATAAAGTTGCCCCTGTCAAATTTTTCCTCGTAATACTGCTTGAGATTTTCAAGTGAAACACAGCAAACAGCCGCAAATCTGCCTGCAAGTTCATCTGTGCCGTCAACAAAAACAGCGTACTCGGTCTGAATATGTGTGCCGAAATTGCAGAAAGTATATCCGTTAATGTAGTGAAGCTCGTTATCACCGAAAACATCGTTTGCGGTTGAAATAACCTCTCCGATTTTGCTAAGGTCGCTGCAAGCAATTATTGTGCCTGTTTCGTCAATTACGCCCAGAGTCCTTCCCACTGCATCTCGCATCTGATGAACAAGACCCTGAAAAATTCTGTTAGACATAATTATTACCCCTCATTCGATTTGTTTTGACTTCATTAAACTTTTTATACAAAATGACCATTGGGACATCTACATTTTACACAATAAGCCGCCGTTTTGCAATAGAAATATTTTGTTTTTTTCAAGATTTTTTTGAATTTATTGTGAATTTCGGGCGGTTTTTATGGATTTTTACCAAATTTTTGAAGTGCAAAGGAGTAAAACCGCCTTTGTTTATAGTGACAAATCCATTGTCTTTTTGTTCAATTTTTTCCGTTTGCCAAAGACTCGGTTTTGGTCAGTTTTACACCGAAAAGTGTTGATATTCAATGATTCCGTGCCTTTTTGGTCAAAAATTACAAAGAGGTTTTTGTTTAAAAACATCATTGTTTGAATTCGACAAAAAAACCTGCATTTTTTGTCTATTCTGCCTTTTTAATTTTGCGCCGTCATCAGTATATAGACAAATAATTTTCAGCCATACTAAATGCAGACGAGCCGTACCACGCATAAAAATTTCCGAAAAAGAACAAAAAATCCGTTTTCCGACAAAATTTTTTCAAATTTTTCGCTATATTTTGTGTTTAGGGTCTTTTCAAACCGCAATTTAGGTGTTATAATGTTTTGGGTTTTTAAACATTATCTCAATTTTTTATATAGAATCAAACAACGAAAGAAGGGTAAATGTCTTGGAGAAATTCGTAATCAACGGCGGTGTCCCCCTTCGAGGTGAAGTTGAAATCAGCGGAGCCAAGAATGCCGCACTTGCGATTATTCCTGCCGCAATTCTCTCCCAGGATATCTGTGTTATTGAGAATCTTCCCGTTTCACTCAGTGACGTAAGCTATATGATGAAAATTCTCAAGCACATCGGCGCAAAAGTAAGACTGATTAACAAAAGCACAATTGAAATAGATTCACGCCACGTAAACTCATATGTAATTTCACACGATATGACAAAGCATCTGCGTGCCTCATATTATTTTATCGGCGCACTTTTAGGCAGATTTTCAAGAGCAAGAGTCGCAATGCCCGGCGGCTGTTATCTGGGCGCAAGACCCATCGACCAGCACATAAAGGGCTTTGAGCTTCTGGGCGCAAAGGTATCTGTTGAAGATAACGCAACCGTAGAGGCTGAAGCTGAAAAGCTTATCGGCAGTCCCATTTATCTTGATATGGTTTCCGTAGGCGCAACGGTAAACGTACTTCTCGCCGCTGTAAAGGCAGAGGGTCTTACGGTTATTGAAAATGCCGCAAGAGAGCCTCATATTGTTGACCTTGCAAACTTCCTTAACTCAATGGGTGCGGATATCAGAGGTGCAGGCACCGATGTTATCAAGGTCAGAGGCGTTGAGCAGCTTCACGGCTGCACATACTCAATCATCCCCGACCAGATTGAGGCAGGCACATTTATGGTTGCCGCCGCCGCTACAAAGGGCGACGTGCTTATCAAAAACATTATTCCCAAGCACCTTGAATCGATTTCCACAAAGCTTATCGAATGCGGTGCAACGGTTGAAGAATTTGACGATGCGGTGAGAGTTTCTCTCGATAAGCGTCCCGGCAAATGCACAGTTAAGACTATGCCCCATCCCGGCTTCCCCACGGATATGCAGCCTCAGATGGCGGTGCTTCTTGCCCTTGCCGAGGGCACAAGCATTATTTCGGAAAGCATATGGTCAAACCGTTTCCGTTATGCGGAGCAGCTTAACCGTATGGGTGCGGATATCAAGGCAGACGGTCAGCTTGCGGTTATTCAGGGCGTTGAGCAGCTCCACGGCGCTCCCGTCAGGGCAGACGACCTTCGTGCAGGTGCGGCAATGATTATTGCAGGCCTTGCGGCAAACGGAATTACCGAAATTGAAGATATTCTTCACATTGACAGAGGCTATGAAAATGTAGCCGATAAATTCAAAGGTCTGGGCGGCGATATCAAACGAGTTTACTGCCCCGAACCCGACAGTCTGACAAATGCAGGCTGAGGAATATAATTGTATTATATATAAGGGCTGTTCTATTTTCAGAGCAGCCCTGTTGATTTGAAAGGATAAATATGGCAAGGTTCTGTTCATTATTTTCATCAAGCAGCGGCAACTGCACCTACATCGGCTCACCTCAGGGCGGCATACTCATCGATGTGGGAGTCAGCGCAAAAAAGACTGCCGATGCACTCAAAGATATCGGTGTTGACCCCTGCTCAATCACCGCAATTTTCGTCACTCACGACCACGCGGACCACATCAACGGTGTCCGTGTTTTTGCGGAAAGGCACGGGGTGAAGGTCTACGCCTCACAAGGCACTCTTGAGGGTATGGAGGACGCAGGAACAATCACCGCCAAAATGAAAACCGAGGTTATTCCCTACAGCGGAACGGAATCCGGCGGCATATTCATCAGGCCATTCAGAACCCCTCACGACACCGCTGAAAGCACGGGCTACACCGTTGTCACTCACGACGGCAAGCGGCTTGCGGTTGCTACGGATATAGGCAAAATGACCGATACCGTAATGGACGCAATTCACGGCTGTGACCTTATACTTCTTGAATCAAATCACGATATCGGTATGCTCCGAAACGGACCTTATCCCTTCTTCCTGAAAGAGAGAATTCTCTCCGACAGAGGGCATCTTTCAAACGAAAGCTGTGCCGCGGCGGCGGTGAAGCTTATGGAATCGGGCACAACCCGTTTTGTGCTGGGACATCTCAGCAAGGAAAACAACATACCTGCCCTTGCATACGAAACCACAAGGGCTGCAATGAGAATGGCGGGCGCAGCGGAAAATCTGGATTACATACTGACCGTTGCAGGCGATTATAACCCCGTTATCTCATTGTAATGAAAGGAAAAGTATGATTAATATCAATATAATCTGCGTAGGCAAACTTAAAGAAGATTACTTGAAAAATGCTTGTGCAGAGTACGAAAAAAGGCTGGGCGCATTCTGCAAATTAAGGATTACCGAGCTCACTCCCGCAAGGCTACCCGAAAGCCCCAACGAAGCACAGATTGAGGCGGCGCTCAGCGACGAAGGCGAAAGAATTCTTTCAAAAATCTCACCGTCTGACGGAGTTTTTGCCCTGTGCATTGAGGGTAAGGAAATGAGCTCCGAAAGCTTTTCAAAGGAGATTGAGAAGTGTGCCGTTTCGGGCTTCGGCACCCTTTGTTTCATTATCGGCGGCTCTCACGGACTTTCTTCCGCAGTCAAAAGCAGGGCAAAATACAGGCTGTCAATGAGTCCCATGACCTTTCCCCATCAGCTTGCAAGGGTTATGCTTCTTGAACAGATTTACCGCGCTTTTATGATTTCAAGCGGCGGAAAATATCATAAATAGCCCTTTTTTATCGGTCAGTTTTGCACAGTTTTTGCCCAAGATTTCAATAATTTTGTTCACATTACCAAATCTTTCAAAAAAGACGGAAATCATCAAAAAAACTGTTGCATATTTCGCAGAAAATGTATAAAATAAATACGGTCAATTTTTTAAATAATTTTTTGGAGGTAATTCACTATGGCAGTTAAAGTTGCAATTAACGGTTTCGGTCGTATCGGCCGTCTTGCTTTCCGTCAGATGTTCGGTGCAGAAGGCTACGAAATCGTTGCTATCAACGACCTTACAAACCCCGCTATGCTCGCTCATCTTCTCAAGTACGACTCAGCTCAGGGCAGATACGCTCTTGCTGATACAGTAGTTGCAGGCGAAGACAGCATCACTGTTGACGGTAAAGAAATCAAAATCTATGCAAAGGCTAACGCAGCTGAGCTCCCCTGGGGCGAAATCGGCGTTGACGTTGTTCTTGAGTGCACAGGTTTCTACACCTCAAAGGCTAAGAGCCAGGCTCACATCGATGCAGGTGCAAAGAAAGTTGTTATTTCTGCTCCTGCAGGCAACGACCTTCCCACAATCGTTTACAGCGTAAACGAAGGCACACTCACTGCTGAAGACAACATCATCTCAGCTGCATCATGCACAACAAACTGCCTTGCTCCCATGGCTAAGGCTCTCAACGATTATGCTCCCATCCAGAGCGGTATCATGACAACCGTTCACGCTTACACAGGCGATCAGATGGTTCTCGACGGTCCTCACAGAAAGGGCGACCTCCGCAGAGCAAGAGCAGCTGCTGCTAACATCGTTCCCAACTCAACAGGCGCTGCTAAGGCTATCGGTCTTGTTATCCCCGAGCTCAACGGCAAGCTTATCGGCTCAGCACAGAGAGTTCCCGTTCCCACCGGCTCAACAACTATCCTTGTTGCAGTTGTTAAGGGTAACGACGTTACTAAGGAAGGCATCAACGCTGCTATGAAGGCTGCTTCATCAGCTTCATTCGGCTACACAGAAGAAGAGCTCGTTTCAAGCGATATCATCGGTATCACATACGGCTCACTCTTCGATGCAACTCAGACAATGGTTACAAAGATTGAAGACGGTCTCTATCAGGTTCAGGTTGTTGCTTGGTATGACAACGAGAACAGCTACACAAGCCAGATGGTTCGTACAATCAAGTACTTCGCAGAGCTTGCATAATTTAAGCTAAATATTCAAGGGGTCGGTTGTTTCCGACCCCTTTTTCATAGGTGATATTATGGGATTAAAGCGTCTTGACAAGTTAATAGCCCTCAACTGCAACGTTTCACGCAGGGATGCGCGAAAGCTCATCAAAGACGGTGCGGTTACACTGAATTCGGCGGTTGTTCTCCGTGCAGAGGAGCTTGTTGACCCCGATGTTGACGATATAACCGTAAAGGGGTATAACTTTACAGCAAAAGAGCACGTTTATATTATGCTCAATAAACCTCAGGGCGTCATCAGCGCAACAACGGACCCCAAGAAAAAGACGGTTATCGATATTATCCCCGAATCCCTCAAAAGGCGCAGTCTTTTCCCTGCCGGCAGACTTGACAGAGATACAACAGGTCTGCTTATAATCACGGATGACGGCGCATTTGCCCATAAAATTATGAGCCCTGCCCACCACGTTTACAAAACATATCAGGCGGTTTTATCCTTCCCCATTGACGAAAATGACGTGGCAAAGCTTGAAAGCGGTATCACTCTGGGCGACGGCACCGAGTGTCTGCCCGCAAAGGTAAAGCCCGTAACCGTTGACGGTCTGCCTGCCGCTATAATCAAGATAAGGGAAGGCAAATATCATCAGGTCAAAAGAATGTTTCACGCTCTGGGCAATAATGTTGAGCAGCTCCGCAGACTGCAGATAGGCTCACTGAAGCTTGATGCAGCCCTCCCCGAGGGAGATTGCAGAGAGCTGACCGAAGAAGAGCTTGAGCTTGTTTTTATCGACGAAGAATGAAAAACAACACATCATCGCACCGGCTTTTGCATAGGTTTATAGAAAACCGTGTTAAAAGGAGCGATGGTGTGTTTGTCGTTTTAAGGGTCAATTCTCCGCCCAAGGGGATACTTGCAAAATCAAGAATGAAAAAAGCCGTAACCGAATCCCGTATTCAGACCGTAAGCACAGAAAACGGTCTGCCTTTTTATACGCTGGATGTGCCCGAGGGTATGACCCGCTCAATGTGGGAAACCGTAGGGAAAAAGTGCGGCAGATATGCTTCACGGATTGTTGCACCCCGAAGCATCCCGCTGCCCGATGCAGGCAAGCTGCAAAGATTTCTGCCCTGCGCAATGACCTCTGTCCTGACCTTCAACACGGCGGTTGATACTCTGAAAAATGCGGATATCCCTCCCGATTCAATCAGCATCACCGTCAGCGATTACGGTGCCCGTCAGGCATCGGAGCTTTGCCGCATTCTGCCCTTTGCAGCCCTTATAAGAGTCATCACTGCCTACCCCGAAAGGTATGCCGCGCCCTGCGAAAAAGCATTCAGAGATTTCGGAGCATCGGTGGTTATCCGCTCCTGCTATGAGCCTTCGTCAAAGCCCGATATAATTATCTGCTGTGACGGCAGGCTTTCCCCTTGTGCGGAAAAAGCAGCGGTTTTCAGCCATAAAAGCAAAACCTTCGGCAAGCTTCATTTCAAAGGAAGCGGCACAAATCTGAGTGATGCTCACCGCACACTTATCCCCGAAAGCATTGACTCTGTTGATTTCACGGGTGCGGTAACGGAGCTTTGCGGCGGCAATGAATACAAAAGTTCCGTTTTTCTCGAAACGGATATAAGCTGCAAAAGATGTAAAAATCAGACCCCCGCAAAATGTCTTGAATGTTTTGCGTCAGGTAAGCTGTAACCAATTTGTAATTAGAGTGAAAAGGCTTGAACTTCATACGGTTTTGAAAGGCATCTTTTCGCCACAACTGCGTAAAAAACCTTTGAAATAACCTCGTATGACGAAGAAAAAAAACACTTCGATGGGTCGAAAATCCGACCTTTACGACGTATTCAGCTCAAGCCTTTTCACTCCAATAAAAACTTGACATTATTATATATATATATTATAATATAGCGGATAATAAAAACCTGAAACGTATTTCAGATTAAAGGAGATATACAAAATGGCAAAACAGACAGTTCTCACCCGTGAAGATTATAACAGCCTGAGCGCAAAGCTCAACCTTCTCAAAACCGAGGGTCGAGATGATATTGCAGAAAAAATCAAAGAAGCCCGTTCACACGGCGACCTTTCGGAAAATGCAGAATACGATGAAGCGATGAACGAACAGGCTAAAATGGAAGCCGAAATCGCAAAGCTTGAAGCAGAGCTGCGCAACGCAACAATCCTTGACGAAGAAGAGCTTTCAACAGAAGCTATCAATGTAGGCTCAAAGGTTAAGCTTGAAGATCTGGACCTTGACGATGACGATGAAGAAAAGTTTGTTGAATACAAAATCCTCGGCAAGAGCGACCTTACAAACGGCATTATTTCAGATATGTCTCCCGTGGGTGCCGCACTTCTCGGCAAAAAGGTTGGCGAAATCGCTCAGGTTCAGACTCCCTCAGGCGCAGTTATCAACCTTAAAATTCTCGCAATCTCAAAATAAAACTTAAAATATGCGGCGATAGGATTTTTCCCTCCTGTCGCCTTTTACTAAGAGAAAGGAAATTTAAAATGGCAGAAGAAAAGATTGTCAACGCTGCTCCCGAAGAAGAGCAGGTTCAGGACACCAACGAGCTCAGACAAATCAGAGTTGATAAGCTTGAAGCCCTCCAGGCTGCAGGCAATGACCCCTTTCAGATTACACTTGCAGAGCAGTCAATCCATAACGCTGAAATAGTTGAGCGTTTCGAAGAGCTTGAAAATACAGACGTTTCAATCTGCGGCCGTATGATGAGCCGCCGTGATATGGGTAAGGCCAACTTCATCGATGTAAGAGACCTTACGGGCAGAATGCAGGTTTACGTTAAGATTGACGAAATCGGCGAAGAAACCTTTGCTGAATTCAAGAAGTGGGATATCGGCGATATCGTTGAAGTAAAGGGCTTTGTTTTCAGAACAAGAAGAGGTGAAATCTCCGTTCACGCAAAAGCACTCCGCCTTCTTTCAAAATCACTTCTCCCCCTCCCCGAGAAGTTCCACGGTCTTACAAATACCGACACCCGTTACAGAAGACGTTACCTTGATCTCATTATGAATCCCGAGGTTAAAGATACCTTCGTAAAGCGTTCGCTTATCCTCAGAGAAATCAGAAATCACCTTGATTCACAGGGCTTCCTTGAGGTTGAAACACCTATGCTTGTTTCAAACGCAGGCGGTGCCGCCGCAAGACCCTTTGAAACCCACCACAATGCTCTCAACGAGGATTTCAAGCTCCGTATTTCACTTGAGCTTTACCTCAAGCGTCTTATCGTAGGCGGTATGGAAAAGGTTTATGAAATCGGCAGAGTTTTCAGAAACGAAGGCTGTGACACCCGTCACAACCCTGAATTCACCCTTATGGAGCTTTATCAGGCTTACACCGACTACAACGGTATGATGGACCTTACCGAAAACCTCTACCGTCACGTTGCTCAGGCTGTTCTGGGCACAACAAAGATTTCATACAACGGTGTTGAAATGGATCTCGGTCAGCCTTTTGAAAGAATTTCAATGGTTGACGCAGTCAAGAAATACGCAGGCGTTGACTGGAACGAAATCGAAACTCTTGAAGATGCAAGAGCAGTTGCAGACAAGCATCACGTTGAATACGAAAAGAGACACGGCAAGGGCGATATTCTTGCTCTGTTCTTTGAAGAATACGCAGAGGAGCATCTCATTCAGCCTACCTTCGTTATCGACCACCCCATTGAGATTTCTCCCCTCACAAAGAAGAAGCCCTCAGACCCCGATTATGTTGAGCGTTTTGAGTTCTTTATGAACGGCTGGGAAATGGCAAATGCTTACTCTGAGCTTAACGACCCCATCGACCAGAGAGAACGCTTCAAGGCTCAGGAAGCTCAGCTTGCACAGGGCGACGATGAGGCAAACACCACAGATGAAGACTTCCTTATGGCACTTGAATACGGTATGCCCCCCACAGGCGGTATCGGCTTCGGTATCGACAGAATGTGTATGCTTCTTACCGATTCACAGGCAATCCGCGATGTGCTTCTCTTCCCCACAATGAAGTCAATCGACTGATATGAAAATTTCAGTTGCACTTGCGGCTTATAAAGGTCAGCAATATATCGCCGAACAGCTGGAATCCATCCTTCCTCAGCTTGGCGAAAACGATGAAATAATCGTTTCTGACGATTACCCTCAGGGTCTTACCCGCGAGGCGGTAATGAACATTGCAACCCGTGACAAAAGAGTGAAATATATTGAAGGCGAAGGCAAGGGCGTTGTCAGGAATTTTGAAAATGCCCTTGAAGCCTGCACAGGCGATGTTATTTTTCTCTGCGACCAGGACGATGTGTGGCAGCCCGATAAGGTAAGCTGCGTTATGGCAGAAATCGCAAAGGGCGCTGACCTTGTGCTTCACGATGCCGCCGTCACCGACGCAGACCTTAACATTACAGAGCCATCGTTCTTTGCCGTTCACGGCTCAAACGCCGATTTTAAACACAATCTCATCCGCAACACCTTTGTGGGCTGCTGTATGGCATTCACAAGACAGGTTATGCAGGACACGCTCCCCTTCCCCGAGGGTCTGCCCATGCACGACTGGTGGATTGCACTTGCTGCAATCAAAAAGGGATACAAAACCGTGCTTCTCAATAAGCCCCTTATTCTGTGGCGCAGGCACGGAGATAACGTAACCGGCGGCAAAACCACTGCGGTGCAGAAAATAAAATGGCGTCTGAAAATGATTTCGTCACTGGCAAAAATAAAGTAGTTTCCAAAATGTGCCTTGGAAAGGAATATAACAAGATGAACAAAACCGTAACAGGTTGTATTGTGACTTACAACAACATTGCCACCATTGACAATGCGGTAAGCTCACTTCTTAAATACACACAGGCTCCCTTCCGCCTTTATGTGGTTGACAACGGCTCAACCGACGGAACCGTTGAGCTTATTGAAAAGAATTACCCCCAGGTTACTCTAATTAAAAGCGGCGGTAACATCGGCTTCGGTGCAGGCCATAATCTGATTCTGGACAAGCTTGATTCCGATTACCACGTTATCATCAACCCCGACATTATCGTAAGGGATGATGTTATTTCAAAGCTTTCCGCTTTTCTTGACGAAAACGAAGATATCGGTATGGCATCCCCCGAAATCCGCTTTCCCGACGGAAGATTGCAGATTCTGGGCAAAAAGGCTCCCTGCCTGAGATATCTTGTCGCAAGCAGAATGAGAGGCGATGGCGAGCCCTCAAAGCTTCTGCGTGAATACGCAATGCTTGACTGTGACCTTTCAAAGCCCCTTGACATTCAGAATGCAACAGGCTGCTTTATGTTCATAAGAACAGAGCTTTTCAAAAAAATCGGCGGCTTTGACAAGCGTTACTTTATGTATTTTGAGGACAGCGACCTTACCCGCAGCGTAAACCGCCAATCAAGAACGGTGTATTGCCCGTCGGCAACGGTTTACCACGAGTGGGGCAGAGAATCCAAAAAGAATTTCAAGCTTAAACTTGTTCAGATTAACTCCATGCTCAATTATTTTGCAAAATGGGGTCTGAAAATATAAGGAATGGGTTTATTATGAAATACCTTAAGAATTTCTACAAATACAGATATCTTCTCTATGAGATAGTCCGTAAGAACATAAAACTGCAGTACAGAAACTCCGTACTCGGTATTTTCTGGACATTTTTGCAGCCTCTTCTGACGACAATCGTTCTTGTGCTTGTTTTCGGAGGAATCTTCGGCAGAAAAGATGCATCAATGGTCAATTACCCCATCTATCTGCTTTGCGGACGGCTTATCTATGAATTTTTCACCCAATCAACAAAAAGGGCAATGCGCTCCATAAGACTCAGTGCATCGGTTATAAAAAAGGTTTATGTACCCAAATACATCTACCCTCTTTCAAATGTTATTGCGAATTTTGTAACCTTCCTGATTTCTTTGCTGGTGCTTGCCTGCTTTATAATTTATTTCTACTTCTTCTCCGCAGAGCAGCCCCACATCACACCCTATATTTTCCTTGCGGTTGTGCCCATTGCAATTTTGCTTGTGCTTTGCGTTGGCGTGGGTCTTATCCTCTGCACAATGGAAGTCTTTTTTAAGGATGTCGAATATCTTTATGAGGTATTCTGTATGCTCCTTTTCTATATGACTCCCATATTCTACAAGGTTGATCAGCTTAACATTTCAAGCAAAGTCATCAAGATGGCACTTATGGCAAATCCCCTTTATTCCATTACCGAAATGTTCAGAAGCTGCGTGCTTTTCGGTGAGATGTTCAACATCAACCACCTGCTTTACTCCCTTGCATTCAGCCTGCTTTGCGTTGTTGCTGGTCTGTGGATGTTCTACAAAAAGCAGGATAAGTTCATTCTCCACATTTAATGAAAGGAGTTTCTTATGGCTAAACCCGCTATTACGGTAAGCAATATGAGTATGATGTTCAACCTTAATCAGGAAAAGGTTGATAATCTTAAAGAATACTTTATCAAGCTTGTTACAAGGAAGCTCCATTTCACCGAATTCTGGGCACTGAACGATATTTCGTTCACCGTCGAAAAGGGCGACAGAGTAGGCGTACTGGGCTTTAACGGCGCAGGCAAATCCACTCTGCTGAAGGTCATTGCAGGTGTGCTCAAGCCCACCAAAGGCAGTGTTTCCGTCAACGGTGTCATTGCCCCCATGCTTGAACTGGGTGCTGGCTTTGATATGAACTATTCGGGTAAAGAAAACATCTTTCTTTACGGCGCAACAATGGGCTATTCAAGAAAGTTCATTGAAGAAAAATATGACCAAATCGTTGAATTTTCAGAGCTTGGCGATTTTATCAACGTTCCCGTGAAAAACTATTCATCGGGTATGCGCGCAAGGCTTGGCTTTGCAATCGCAACGGCAGTTGAACCCGAAATTCTTATTCTTGACGAGGTTCTCTCCGTAGGCGACGCCAAATTCAGAAAAAAGAGTGAAGCCAAAATACGCTCAATGTTCGATAAGGGCATTACCGTGCTTTTCGTTTCCCACAGTGTTGACCAGGTGCTCAACATCTGCAACAAGGCGATCATTCTTGAAAAGGGCAAGCTTATTGCACAGGGCGACGCAAAGGAAATTTGCGCAAAATATAACGAAATGATTAAAAAATAATATAAGGAAAGGGTCGGTAAATATGGTTTTTGCTGCGGTTTTTGCAGGCGGTATCGGCAGCCGTATGGGCAATTCCGATACTCCTAAGCAGTATCTTGAGCTGGGTACAAAACCCGTTATCATCCACACAATCGAAAAGTTTTTTATCAGCGACAGAATTGACGAAATTCTTGTTCTCTGCCCCAAAGCCTGGGTTGCACATACAAACACGCTGATTAAAAAGCACCTGCCCGAAGGCAAAAAGGTAACCGTTATTGCAGGCGGTGCCACAAGAAACGGCACTCTTGAAAACGCCATTTCATATATCGAAGAAAACTACGAAACAGACGAAGAAACCGTTATCGTTACCCATGATGCGGTGCGCCCCTTCCTTACTCACAGAATTATTGAAGAAAACGTTGATGCCGCAATCAAATACGGTGCCTGCGATACGGTAATCCCCGCAACGGATACCATCGTTGAAAGCGCCGACGGCAAAATGATTACCTCAATCCCCGACAGAACAAGAATGTTCCAGGGTCAGACTCCCCAGTCATTCCGTCTTAAAGAGCTTGAGCGTGTGCTTGCTTCTCTTACGGAAGACGAAAAGGCAATTCTTACGGATGCCTGCAAGATTTTCTCAATCAAAAGCAAAGATGTTTATATGGTTGAGGGTGAAGTTTTCAACATCAAAATCACCTATCCCTATGATTTGAAGGTTGCTCACACCCTCCTGAAAGGCAAGGATTCAGATGATTAATTCAGTTTACAGATTAATCGCCCCCGGTATGATTGAGGTTGCCTGCACGCAGCCCGATATAAAGGACAGTGTTATCCTCCGTCCTCTTTACCTTTCAATCTGCAAGGCGGACCAGCGCTATTACCTTGGCAACAGAAGCCGTGAAGCCCTTAAGGCAAAGCTGCCCATGGCACTTATCCACGAATGCGTTGCAAAGGTTGTTTATGACCCCACAGGCAATTTCAAAGTTGGTGAAGTTGTAGTCCCCGTGCCCAATATTCCTACGGAAAGGGACGACATTGTTGCAGAAAATTATCTGCCCTCAAGTCACTTCTGTTCCAGCGGATACGACGGCTTTCTCAGGGATTATATCGATATGCCTGCAGACCATCTTGTGCGTGTGCCCGAAAATGTTGACCTGAGGGTTGCTTCCTTCAGCGAGCTTATCAGCGTCTGCGTTCACGCCGTGGCACGCTTTGAAAAATTTGCCCACAGAAGAAAGGATTCAATCGGCATCTGGGGCGACGGAAACGTGGGCTTCATAACCGCACTTGTTCTCAAAGCCCTTTACCCCGATACAAAGCTCTATGTTTTCGGCACGGTCTACGATAAGCTTGCCTATTTCTCATTTGCAGACGGTGCATATCACGTTGACCACGTGCCCGAGGGGCTTAAAATTGACCACGCATTTGAATGTGTAGGCGGCGAAGGCTCACGCTTTGCCATTGCACAGATTATTGATATGATTAACCCCGAAGGCTCAATCGGTCTTATGGGCGTAAGCGAAAGATTTGTTGATATCAACACAAGAATGGTGCTTGAAAAGGGTCTTTCACTTTTCGGTTCAAGCCGCAGCGGCGTTGAAGATTTTCAGCGCACAATGGATCTTCTTTCTGAGAATCCTCACATTGCCGCTTACCTTGAAAACATTATCGGCAGTGTAATCAACATCAGAACGGTATCGGATATTCACGGCGCATTTGCTCAGGATATCAGCCGTCATTTCGGCAAAACCGTTTTAAAGTGGGATAAATAAAATGAAAATTTCTGTTATCGTACCCGCATATAACAGCGAAAATTTCATAAGCGAAACTCTTGACTGTCTGCTGAGCCAATCTCTCCGTGACATACAGATTGTTGTTGTTGACGACGGCTCAACAGACGGTACAGGCAAAATAATAAAGGATTATGCAGAGAAGCACCCTTGTATTCTGCCTGTTTATCAGGAGAATGCAGGTGTATCCGCCGCAAGAAACAAAGGCATCGACTGCGCTGAGGGAGAGTATATTCTCTTTCTGGACAGTGACGATTTGCTCAGCGAAAACGCTCTCAGTGAATTATGCAGTGCCCTTGATGAAACGCAGGCGGATATTGCTGTTTGCAGGGTTGAAAGCTTCGGCACTGACTGCAAAAGCAACCCCGTTGTTGACTCCCTTGTTAAGGATAAACACATCGGCTGTTACGACAGACGGCTGCTGTGGAATTTCATCGTCAGCAACAAATGCTACCGTGCAAAAACCCTCAAAGAAAGCGGTGTACGTTTCCCTGCAATGGGTTACAGCGAAGACGGCGCATTCTTTATGGAGTTTATCCACACAGCAAAGCCTGAAATCACAGGCGTTGAAAATGCGGTTTTCAGATACCGCAGGCATTCAGACTCGGTAACTCACAAGGTAAATCCTCAGCTTCTTTCGGATTTCGCAAAATCAATGGATATGATTTACGACTGCGCCCAAAAGAATTTTGACGGCACCGAGGCTGAAAAACAGGATTATCTGCAAGAAATTCTTTATAAGAATTATTCTGCGCTGATAAATGAATTTTACCGCCTTTTATGGATTTCAGACGGTGATGATTCTCTTATCTGCATCAGGGAAAGAATTGCTTTTCTTGAAACAAAAATGAGCAGTGACACAAAGAAAAAGTGTGCACTCCTCGTTAAAGATATGGGCAATCTGATTTTCAGCAAGAACGAAATAGCAGAAAATCCCGTTATCAGCGTTGTTGCAAAAAATCCCGACGAAGCCTTTATGAATTCGGTTTATGCCCAGTCAATGCCCCTTTTTGAAATTACGGATTCCAAAAAGAACGCAAAAGGCAGAATCGCCCTTAAATTCAAGGGCAACGAAAGGCTTGACAGCAGGCTTTTCAAAGTAATCGCATTACTGAAAAATTCGTCAAAAACAGGATTTCTGCCCGATTTTCTTATTGTTCTCGGTGCAAAAATCCTTTTGAAAATAAAAAAGTAACGGAGAATCATCTTGAAAAAGCTTTTTTATTGGCTGTATGCACTTTTCTTCAATCTGTGCAGAATTTTGCCCGTTAAAGAAAACAGAATAGCTTTTGTTGCCCCTCACAACGGCGGTGACAAGGATTCGCTGGGAATTCTGCGCTCATATATCGAAGCAAAAGGCAGCTATGAAATAATTACAATATCCACAAGGGATTTAAGGCTCGACACCTCAGGCATCAAAGCCCTTGCCTCATCCTGCCTTAAAGCGGCGGGATTTTTCACCGTGAAGGCAAAGGCACTTGCCACATCAAAATATGTTTTTCTCAACGATAATTTTATGCCCATGGCATCACTGAAATTCAGCAAAAAAGCTGTTGTGACCCAGCTCTGGCACGCAGAGGGAGCATTCAAGAAATTCGGTCTTTCCGCACCGCTGACGGATGATGTGCGGCTCCGTGAAGAAAAATGCTCACAGAATCTTACATATGTAATCTGCACCTCAAAAAATGTTGTGCCCGTTTATGCCGAGGCTTTCGGCGTTGACGAGAGCAAGGTGCTTCCACTGGGCGCACCGAGAATCGATACCCTGCTCGCAAAAAAAGATACAAATGCAATCCGCAGCGAATTTGATAAAGCTCATCCCGAATGCACGGGTAAAAAGCTGATTCTTTATGCACCCACCTTCCGTGACGACCCCGAAACAGATAAAAACATTGTCAACAACATTGATATTGAGCTTTTCCGCCGTGAACTGGGTGATGAATATATGCTGCTTGTAAAGCTTCATCCTCAGATTCACTCCGCTGATTCCGCAGAGGGCACGGTTGACGTTACAGACGGTGACATAAATGAACTGACACTCATCTGTAACCTGCTTATTACCGATTATTCTTCGGTGTGTATGGATTTCGCACTCTTGGATAAGCCTTGTATTTTCTTTGCCTTTGACCTTGAAGAATACGAAAAAGAGCGTTCATTCTATTACGATTACGAATCCTATGTGCCCGGCAGGGTTGCAAGGGATTTCGGCGAAGTTGTTGACGCAATAAAAAATCCCCGAAACGACGGTGAAAAGCTCCGCCGATTCAGAGATTTTAACTTTGATTTTGTTGATTGCAATAACACAAAAAGAATATATGAAAGGGTTATTTCAGGCATTTCTCAATAAGTGCCGCTACCCTTTCCGACGATTTTCCGTCGCAGGCTTCCATCTGCTCACCGATGAATTTCTTGATTTTATCGGCGGGCGGATTTTCTTTTGTATTCCTTACGGCTTCAAGAAGTTTTCCGCTTTCCGTAACAAGCTCGCCCGGTAAATCCCCGGGGAATTCAAGATAAAATCCCCTTTCATAATCCTTATAATCGGGGCAATATAACACCGAGGGCACAGAAAGCAGGCAGGCATCATAAATAACCGAGGAATAATCGGTTATAATAACATCACTTGCCGCCGTAAGTTCAAGGGTTGAGTCCTCCGACAGGTCAAGGATGTTGTGGTAATCCTTATCCGTCAGGCTGTAATCCATAACGGGGTGCCGTCTGATAACCAAAATTTCATTCTCTGTCAATGAGTTACTCAGTGCAGACCAATCAATCTTCGGGTCATACTCTATCCTTTCGCCGTTGTTCTCACGGAATGTGGGGCAATAAAGATAAATGTTTTTACCGGCAAGTTCGGGATGCTTTTTCAGCAAATTTTCACACATTTTCTCTTTATCGGTGAAAAGTCTGTCCGTTCTGGGAAGACCCAGAGGCAGGCAGATATCCTCGCTTATGCCGAATGCACCTGCGTAATACTTCCTGCACTTTTCGGATGTGACGATAACCGCACTATACTGAGAGTGAAGTGATTTTTCCTCTGCCTCACTGCGGTTTGAGGGTGCATCAAGACCAAACTTCTTGAACGCACCGCAGGCATGCCATATCTGAATAAGACTCTGACCCTTGCGAAGCTTCGCCGCACTCATATACCGCACATAATCGTCCGTAACGATAACACGGCTTGTGAGCAGATAAAAATAGGCAAGAGGCTTTATCTTCAGCGAATGGGGCAGCTTATGTGCAAAAATAACCTTTTTGCAGTCAAGTGAATCGTAAACCGCCTTTTCGTTATCCGCAAGAGTGCCGTCTGCACGGATTGTGTAAAAAAGCACAACATTGCGAAGGGGCAGACATCGGCAGAAAAAACACCACATACGGTTGAGAAACACAAGCATGCTCCGCCTGACACGGGGATTTATTATTCTTTTGAGAAGTGATTTCATCAATACACGTCCTTCAATATTATAATGTATATTTTAATACAAAAAGAAAACTTTTACAATACCAAACATCCGCTGAAAAAAAGTAAAATTTTTCTGAAAAAAGTGTTGACATTTCCTTTAAAGCGTGTATAATATATACCCGTAGCCCACAGTTACGAGTTACATTGGGGAATAGTGTAACGGTAGCACGACAGACTCTGACTCTGTTTGTTGGGGTTCGAATCCCTATTCCCCAGCCAAAAAAATCCTGTTCTTCGGAGCAGGATTTTTTCTTTTATACCCGCAAGGCATAAGCAAAACACATAAAACCAAGCGGAAGAGCGGTTCTTCCGCTTGATTTATTTAATATGGATGATATAATTATAATAGTATAGACAGCAGAGGGGCAGTTGGTTACGCGGTTGTATTCTGCAAACACTTCATCAAGAATTACAGATAGGGGTAATTTTATGCATAAGACCCGTGAATGGTCAGGCAAATGGATAGGCTCGGGAACAAGCATTGAAGAAAGGCTTGCTCCCATATTCAGAAAAGATTTTGAGGTTAACAAAAGCATTGCCCGTGCGGATATCTTTATTTGCGGCCTCGGATTTTTCGAGCTTAAAATCAACGGCACTCTGCCCGATGATACTCTGCTTAACCCTGCACACACTCAGTACAGCAAAACAGTGCTTTACCGCAGATTTGACATTACTGCTTTGCTGAAATCGGGCAAAAACACGGTTACCGCCGAAATGGGCAACGGCTTTTTCAACGAAACAGTCCATATCTGGCACTGGGAAGCGGCTTCCTGGAGGTCATCGCCCAAGCTTATTGCGGATATCGTTATCGAATATGACGACGGCACTGCCGAAACAATCTCAACCAACGAAAGCTGGCTTGTCACTCTTGACGGCCCCGTAACGGCAAACAGTATTTATTACGGCGAAACCTGTGATGCACGGCGCAGGGATTTCACCTGGAAAAATGCGGTTGCCGCCGATGCACCCGAGGGCACACTGAAGGAGCAGTATATGCCGCCTATAAGAAAAATCAAAACCTTTGCACCCGGAAAAATTGAGCGTCTGTCCGACGGCACATTTGTTATCACCGCACCCGAAATGGTAACCGGCTGGGCAAAAATCAGGCTTGACGCGCCTTACGGCAAAGAGGTTTATATCACATATAACGAAAGGCTTACCGATGACGGTCACGTGCGCAAAATCGGCAAATATGAAGGCCGTGACGGTGATTGGTTCCCTCTGAATTACATTCAGCACGACTGCTTTATCAGCGGCGGCGAGCCTTTTGAATACGAACCCAAGTTCAGCTACAAGGGCTTCAAGTACATTCAGGTTGAGGGCGTTGACTCCCTTGATGTTGATGATGTTGAAATTTACAGAATCGCAAACGATGTTGAAATAATATCCGAATTCATCTGCTCAGATGAAAATGTGAACAGACTTCACAGAATAGCAGTGAACACAATGCTCAACAACTTCCAGTTCAAGCCTACGGATACCCCCGTATGGGAGAAAAACGGCTGGCTGGGCGATGCAAACTGTGCCCTTCATATGATGATGTTCAACTTCGATATGAGCACATACCTTGCATCTTTCATCGATATTATGAAGGATTGCTTTGACGAATACGGCAGTGTGCCCGTGATTGCGCCTTCCGTTAACTGGTCAATCGAAAATTCACCCGTGTGGAACAGCATTTTTGTGTTCGGCGTGAAGGCACTTATTGACTACTGCGATATGTATGACTACGCAAAGGAAATCTACCCCACTCTTAAAGCATACGCCCTTTCAAATATTGCCGAAATGGAAGAAAAGGGCTTGGTATGGGGCACAAGAGGTCTTTCGGATTGGGTTGCGCCTGCAGGCGATGCTGATTTGGATGTTATCTGCGACCCCTCGGAGGGTGCTGAAATCTGCTGCACCGCCTTTGTTGCCGAAATGCTTGATAAAATCAGGGTTCTTGCTTCGCTTTTCGAGGAATATAAGGATGATGAAGAAACATATTCGCAGGCATACGGCAGAATTATTGAGGAATTTCAGAAAAAATTCTATAAGCAAGAAGAAAATATATACGAAACATCCGTATGGAATCCCAAGGGCAAACGCACAAAATACAGGCAGACCTCAAACCTTCTGCCCCTTGCCTTCGGCTTTGCAAAGGATGACAAAGAGGTTGCAAAGCACCTTGCCGAGGATGTTATTTCAAAAGGATATCACCTTGACACGGGCTGCACGGGCACAAGATTCATCCTGCCCGTGCTGTGCAATTACGGCTACACCGAAGAAGCATATAAGGTGCTCACGCAGAAAACCTACCCCTCCTGGGGACTGTGGCTTGAAAGCGATACCGACTCCGCCCGGGAAAGCTGGGAGCCTCTCACACGCTCTCTCAACCATTATTTTCTTGCCACCTACGACGAATTTTTCTTCACTCATCTTGCAGGCGTGAGAAACATCAAAGACGGCTACAAAACCGTAACGCTAAAGCCCGTTCTGAATTTCGGTCTTGACTTCGTTAAGGCAAAAATAAAAACACCCCAAGGTATGCTCCGTGTTGAATGGAACAAAACTCAGGGCGGCTATGATATTCTGATTGAAGTGCCCGAGGGCACAACGGCTGAAATAATTCTCGGAGACAAAATACATGAAACCCATACGGGCGGCATATACGAATTCAGAGTATAAGGTTTATCAGGAGGGTTGAGATAACCCCCGGCAGCCCTAAGACTATGTAGGTTGCGACGGTATACCAATTGGCTGCAAGGGTAACTCCCGTCACAAGACCCGTCAGGTTTACGGCAAACATTGCCGCAATGCCCTGCAGGGCAGACAGTGCAAAGCTTGTTGCCCCCTTTTCGCTTTTCACCGTCCACCACATTACGCACAGTGCGGCTACTATTGCACTGCCGATGAAAAATCCGTTCAATCAGATTACCTCCCCGCTGAAAACCGAAACTCCCGTGCACTCAATCCCCTTTTCTCTGGCAAGTTTCAGAAGATAGCGGTAAAGGGCTTTAAGGGATTGGATTTCATAGATTATTGAATCCAGCAAATCCTCGTTGCTTTCGTTTTCAAAGCGGCTGTATGCGCTTTCGAGGCGCTGTGAGGTATCCCTGATTTGAAGCAAAATTGCATCCTGAGCAGGTTTTTCGGGCTTTCTGATAAACTCATAATAAAATATTTTTGCAGAATTAAAATGTTTTTCCATAATTTCCGTCCTCCCTTAAATATTTTATAGAAATTATTGGACAAATATGATAAAATAATACAAATATACTTTTAAAAAACATCCTTGGAGGTATTACATATGAATTTATATCCCATAAAGCTGCTTCCCTATGTATCCGAAACAATCTGGGGCGGCAGAAAGCTTATTGAAGAATACGGAGTAAAAACCGAAAAGAATAATGCGGCTGAGGGCTGGATGCTCTCCTGCCACGAGGCAGGCTCAAGCAGCGTTGCAAACGGCATTTTCGCAGGTAGAACCTTTGCCGATGTTGTTAAGGAAAATCCTGAACTCTGCGGCAGCAATGCAAAGAACTTTGAAGATTTCCCCATTCTCATAAAATTCATCGATGCAATGGATAACCTTTCCGTGCAGGTGCATCCCACAAAGGAATACTGTGAGCTTACGGGAAAGGGTCAGAGCAAGACCGAATGCTGGTATATCATCGACTGCGAAGAGGATGCAAGCCTTATCCTCGGCTTTAAGGATAAGCTTTCACCCGAAGAATTCAAAGCGGCTATCGCAAACAATACCCTGACGGATTATGTTGAGAATGTTAAGGTTAAGAAGGGTGATTTCTTCTTTATTGATTCGGGCACACTCCACGCCATCTGCAAGGGTATTATGCTTGCAGAGGTGCAGGAAAGCTCAAACACCACTTACAGAATTTACGACTATAACCGTGTGGGTGCAGACGGCAAGCCCCGTGAGCTTCATGTTGAAGACGGTGCAGCTGTCACAAAGCTCGAAAAGTATTCACAGCCCGATTTTTCAAACCCCGCACTTGATACCGATGAGCGCAGACTTCTTGCGGATTGCCCTCTCTTTAAGGTATGGAAGCTTGAAACAAAGGGCAGCTTTTCGGGCAGTGCCGACGAAAACTCATTTGTATCCCTGCTGATTATGGCAGGCAGCGGCAAGCTCCTATGCTGCGGCGAAACCCTTGAACTCACAAAGGGCGACAGTATCTTTATCCCTGCAAATGCAGGCAGCTACACTCTTACGGGTGAATTTGAAATTATTGAAACGAGAATCTAAATGGCAACAGTCAGTGTTCAGAATTTAAAAGTTGATTTCGGCGGCAAGGTGCTGTTTGAAAATGTTTCGTTTGACGTCAACCCCGGTGAATTCGTTGGTCTCATCGGCGCAAACGGAACGGGTAAGACTACCCTTTTCAAGGTTATCACCGGCGAAATTGAGCCTACGGAGGGCGGTGCCTTCGTTGGCAGAAATGTTAAGGTAGGTTATCTTGAACAGCATGCCTGCCACGGCTCAGTGCGTACTGTTTATGACGAGGCACTCAGCGTCTTTGAGCATCTTATGGAAACGGAGCGTGAGCTTGAAGATATTGCAGCCGCCATAGATGCAAACGAAGGCGGTCAGGATAAGCTTATTGAAATGCAGCACCGCCTTAACGAACAGTTTCAGGAGCAGGACGGTCTGACCTTCAGAAGCCGCACACGCTCTGCACTTATGGGTCTTGGTTTTTCAGAGGATGATTTTTACCTTACCTGCGATAAGCTCAGCGGCGGTCAGAGGTCAAAGCTGAGTATGTGCAAGCTTCTTTTAAGCGGCTCTGATTTGCTTCTTCTTGACGAGCCTACAAACCACCTTGATATTGCAGGCACAGAATGGCTTGAAAATTATCTTTCAGCCTTCAAGGGCACAATCATCGTTATCTCTCACGACAGATATTTTCTTGACAGAGTTACAAACAAAACCGTTGAAATCACCAATAAAAAAAGCTACTGCACAAAGGGCAATTACTCCGCTTATCTGAAACTGAAAGAGGAACGCCTTGAAAGCGAAAGACGGCAGTACGAAAACCAGATGGCGGAAATCAAGCGTATTGAAGGCATTATTGAGCAGCAGCGTTCATTTGCAAGAGAGAGAAACTTCATCACCGCAGAAAGCAAGCGCAAAATGCTTGAAAAGAAGAAGGCGGAGCTTATCGTTCCCGACCCTCCCCTTTCCGCAATGCGTATGAAATTCACTCCCGCCTGCGAAACGGGCAACGATGTGCTTAATGTAAGCTCCCTCTCAAAGGCATTCGGCTCAAAAAGACTTTTCTGCAATGCGGATATGCAGGTTTATAAGAACGACCGTGTGTTTGTGCTTGGTACAAACGGCTGCGGCAAAACCACTCTGCTGCGTATTCTCACACGTCAGCAGTCTGCCGATGACGGCTCCTTCAATTTCGGTGCAAATGTTAAAATCGGCTATTTCGACCAAAGCCTTGAAAGCCTTAAAGGCGGCAAAACCGTTATTGACGAGATATGGGATGAGCACCGTCTTTTCACCGAAAAAACCGTGCGCAGTTATCTTGCCCTTTTCCTTTTCAGAGGGGATGACGTATTCAAGAGTGTTGATACCTTAAGCGGCGGCGAAAAGGCAAAGCTTTGCCTTTTAAAGCTTATGCTTTCGGGTGCAAACGTGCTTCTTCTTGACGAGCCCACAAACCACCTTGATATTCCGTCGAGAGAGGTGCTTGAAGCCGCACTCAGCGATTTTGACGGCACGATTATTGCGGTTTCACACGACAGATATTTTATCAACAAGCTTTCAACCAAAATTTACAGAATGACCGAAAGCGGCTTTGAAAAATTCGACGGCGATTATGATGCATATGCAGGCATCGCCCTGGCTCAGGCAAAGGAAAAGCCGAAGAAAGTCGAGCAGAAGGTTAATTTATATAAGCTTCGCAAAGAGCGTGACAGCGAAATCAATAAACTCAAGGGCAAAATCAAGCGTGCTGAAGAAGAAATTGACCGCCTTGACAACGAAATTGCCGAGCTTAACGGTCTGCTTTCAGACCCCGAGGTTTCCGCAGATTATGAAAAAGTATTAAAATTTACAAATCAGCTTAAAGAGCTTACGGACACTCAGATTGCCGCTATGGATGAATGGGAGCACATGAGTGCAAGGCTTGCAGAGCTTTCAGAGGTGGACATATGACAAGTGAGCAGATTTTCAAAAACGCAAAATGGATTGAATGCACAGGCAGTGACTCCCCCGTTTTCCGCAAAAGCTTTGTTGCCGAAAAGGGCGAAAAAGCTGAAATAACAATCTGCGGTCTGGGTTTTTTCAAGCTTTATATCAACGGCAGAAAGGTCAGCGACGATTTGCTTGTACCCAACACCACCTGCTATAACGAGCGTAATCTCCGTGAGCTTACCTTCCCTCTTGATGATGAGCTTTCATACAGGACATACTGTATGAAATATGATATTTCCGATTACCTTGCCGAAGGCGAAAACAGCCTTGAGGTTATTCTGGGTAACGGCTATTACAACCAGAATGTGCGTATGGCAGAGGGTAATGTGGTATTCGGCACACCCAAGCTTTGCTACATAATCGAAAAGGCAAGCGGCAATGTTATCAGCGATGAAACAACCCTTGCTCACAGGGGCTTTGTTACCTTCAACAACCTTTATTACGGCGAAAAGCAGGATTACACCCTTTATCCCGTAACCGACGAGGGTTTTGCTGAAAGCAAGGTTATCCCCGCACCGGTCAGCGAATATTACATTCAGTTTTCACCTGCGGATAAGGTTATCAGAACATTAAAGCCCGTTCTTATTGAGGATGAGGGCGAAACAAAGCTTTATGATATCGGTGAAAACACCGTAGGCTATGCGGTATTCAAGTGTGCCGAAAAGGGCAAAAAGTTCAGAGTAAGCTATGCGGAAGAAATTCACGAAAAGCGTGACTGGTACGGCATACAGTTCAATTTTGATAAGGATTATCAGACCGACGAATTCATTGCCGACGGCACGGACCGTGAATACATTCCCCATTTCACCTGGCACGGCTTCCGCTATTTCAGGGTTACGGCGGATGTTGAGCCCGTAAGGGTTGATGTTGTTCATTCCGACTGCCCCGTTACTTCCTCATTCGAGTGCAGCAACGAGGTGCTCAATTGGCTTTACGATGCTTACATAAGAACTCAGCTTGGCAATATGCACTGCGGCATTCCCTCCGACTGCCCTCACAGAGAAAGACTGGGCTACACAGGCGACGGTCAGCTTTGCGGCGAAACGGCTATGATGCTTCTTGACAGCCGAGAATTCTACCGCAAATGGCTTTATGATATTGCAGACTGTCAGTGCAAAAAGACAGGTCATATTCAGCACACCGCACCCCTTATGGGCGGCGGCGGCGGTCCTTCGGGCTGGGGCGGTGCAATTATCGAAGTACCCTATAAATTCTATAAAATGTATGGCGATAAGGAATTACTCAATGAGTTTTTCCCGAAAATGCTCCACTTCCTTGATTATCTTGAAAGCAGAAGTGAAAACGGACTTGTGTGCCGTGAAGAAAAAGACGGCTGGTGCCTCGGAGATTGGTGCACACCCGACCCCATCGTTGTTCCCGAAACATATATCAACACCATTCTTTATATCAGATTTATTCAGCAGGTTATTGAAGCGGCTGAAATTCTGGGCAGACAGAGCGAGGTTGCACACCTTTATGAGCGTGATGCAAAAACCAGAAGAGCTGTTGATGTTGCTTATTTCAGCCCGTGGAGTCACAGCTATTGCGGCGATGTGAACGGTGCATCCTGCCTTGCATTCAGGGTAGGTATGGGCAACGAGCAGGGCAAGAAAAACATGGTACGCAAATATAAAGAGCTTGGTATGTTTGACACGGGCATTATTGCAACGGAAGCACTTATCGGTTATCTTTTCGAAATAAATGAAAATCAGCTTGCTTTTGACCTGCTTTCAAACGAGAATAAAGCATCTTTTGCGTTTATGAAAAACAGCGGCGCCACAACAATATGGGAAAACTGGTATGGCAGAGATTCACGAAACCATCCCATGTTCGGCGCGGTCACGAAATATCTGTTTATGTATCTTCTCGGTATCCGTCAGCCCGAGGGCGGTGCAGCATACGAAAGCGTTATCATCAATCCCCGTTTTGTTGATGGGCTTGACCGTGCAAAGGGTCACATCACAACAGAAAACGGCAAAATCAGCGTTGAATACGAAAAATCGGGCAGCACCGCAACCGTCAGGGTTTTTGCAGACCCGAAAATCAAGGCTGTTTTTGAGCATAACGGTGAAAAGACACCGTTCAGCGGCGAAAGAGAATTCAGCGTGGAGGTTTGATTTATGGTTACTATTAAGAGCTACGAGCCCAAGTATTACAAGGATGTTCAGCAGGTATGCCTTAATACGGGTCCCGAAGGTTCACTCACAGACCCCAATACCCGCGATTTTATTCTTTACACCTTCTGCAACTATTACATTGAGCAGGAGCCCGAAAACGTATTTGTTCTTGTTGACGAGAACGATGTTGCTCAGGGCTATGTTTTCGGTGCGATTAACTATTGGAAATATCTGAAGAAAATCAAGCCCTATCTTAAAAAGGTCCGTGAAACGGGCAGAGCTAACTATATGGATGCCATTATTGAAATTGCGGCTCACGGCGTGTTTTCGCTTAAATATCCCTCACACCTTCACATCGATATCAACGAGCCCTTCAGAGGTAACGGCAACGGCTCCAATATGATTTCAACCCTTACAAGCCATATGAAGGCAAAGGGTGCAAAAAGCATTATGCTTATCGTTGGTACAAGCAATGTGAGAGGTATCAAGTTCTATAAGAAAAACGGTTTCAGAATTCTTCTCACAATGAAGAAAAGCGGCACCGTTATGGCAAAGGAGCTTTGATTTATGCGCTACGGAGTTGTAGGCACGGGCTGGATTGCGAAATCCTTCATTGACGGCGCAAGGCAGCTTTGCGGTGCGGATTTCTCTGCGGTTTATTCCAGAACTCAGGAAAACGGCGGCAGGTTTGCGGCTGAAAACGGAATTAATAAGGTATACACCGATTTCAGTGAGTTTGCAAAGGCTGATTTCGAAGCAGCTTATGTTGCAAGCCCCAACCGTCTTCACTATGAGCAGTCAAAAATTCTTATTGAAAACGGCAAGCACGTAATATGCGAAAAGCCCGTTACCGTTGACCCCGAGGAGCTTCGGGAATTGCAGGCTCTTGCAAAAGCCAAAGGGGTTATATATGCCGAAGCGATTATGTATATGTTCAACCCTGCAAGGGATTTGCTTCGTGATGCGGTAACAAAAATCGGCAGAATCACAAGCGTTCACTTTGATTTTTCACAGCTTTCTTCAAAGTATCCCGCATATCTTGAGGGCAAGCTACCCAATATCTTCAACCCCGCCCTTGCAACGGGCTGCCTTATGGACCTGGGTATTTACTGCGTTTACCCTGCCCTTGACCTTTTCGGTGCGCCCGAAAAAATAACCGCCTGCTCTCACTTTATGGAAAGCGGCGCTGACGGCAGCGGAAATTCGGCATTCCTTTACCCCGATAAATTAGTCAATCTTACATACTCAAAGCTGGGGCAGGACAGATTAGGCTCACAGATATTCGGTGATAAGGGAACGATTACTATTGAATCAATTTCAAAGCTTACCAATATGAAGCTTATTGAAAACAACGGTAAAGTTACCGAAATCATCGGCGATGTGCCCAAAGAAACCCTTATGGGCTACGAAGCAAAGGGATTTGAAGAATTCATCTCAAACCCCGGAAGCCCTTACTATGAGGTAATGTCACTGCGTGCACTTCAGGTAAGCAAGGCGATGAAAGAAATAAGAAATATTTCGGGAATTGAATTCCCAAAGCAGGTGAAATAATGACACGAGGCTTTATAACACTGGCAACAGGCAACAAAAAGTATTATAAAATGGCGGTAAATATGCTTCATTCCTTCCGCCTGCACAATCCCGATGTTCCCATGGCAATTCTCTGCGACGGCGAAAATGAATACACGGCAGAATTTGACCATGTTGTTGTGCTGAAAAAAGCTCACAAGGATTACAGAGATAAGTTTTCTCTGCTTGTTGAGTCGCCTTATGACGAAACCATATTCATTGAGCCCGACTGCCTTATATATCATAACCTTGATTTCTTTTGGAATTTGCTTGCAAGGGAATCCGATTTTTCCTGCTTCGGCTGGAACGACGGCGGAATTGACTGCTGGTTTAAAACACCCGAAACAAAGCAGCGACTTCTGGATATTGTTCCCGAGCTTAACGGCAAAACCGATGCACCTCATTTCAATCCCGGCTATTTCTTTATAAGAAAGAGCGATAAAACACAAAAGATGTATAATGAGTGCATCAGCATTGCAGAAAGGCTTAAAAGCGATGCTTTGCTCAGTACATATACTCCCATTCTGTGTAACGGCAAACTCAGGGATGACCAAATATTTGACATTACTATGTCAATAAATGACTTTATCGCCAACGAAAAGCCGGGAAAAGGTAAATGTATTTTCCTGCCCTCAAAATATAAAATCGACAAAATTGACCTTGAAAAAGGCTGGCTGGATGTTACGGATAAAAACGGCAAGCAATTCACCGATTGCTCGCTGCTCCACTTTTCAACAAGAAAAGCTATGGAGGAAGGTCTTTACCTCTGGCAGTGCACACTGCTGAAAACACTTTATCCCAAGAAAAAGTCTTTTTTATCCGCACTGCTTAACAACAAAGCGGCAGAAGCCTTCTTTTCGGCTTTCAGGTATGTAAAGACACGCATCAAAGGGATTCTGAAAGGTCAGATTTGACTACTGTTTCAATAAGATTAAAAAGCAATATTAAAAGCGGTTTGCAAAGGTGTAATTACCAATGCAAACCGCTTCTTGTTATTCTTTTTTTAGTCTTCGCTTAACGAGACAGCCCCATCCTCATTTATTAAAATACTGGGGAAGGAATTCCTTGTGTGCTTCTTTAAGCTCGTTGAAGCACTTAACGGTCTTTTCGTAATCACCTACAAGGGGATGAACAAGCAGACCCTTGATTGCATAGTCGTCGTCACCTGTGATTGCGGCTTTGACTGCATACTTTTCGTATGTCTTGACTACTCTCATAAGACCGATAACGTGGTCGTTGATTTTCTCTGTTACGGGTACGGGCGTTGCGCCGTCTGCACCGATAACTGCTGCAATTTCAACGATATCGTCATCTGCCATAAAGGGAAGTGTGCCGTTATTTTTGATGTTTACAACATGAACATCCTTCTTGTCGTTTGCAATTGAATCAATGAGTGAAACCGCTGCAAGCGAATACTTGTGGCCGCCTCTCTTATCGAGAAGTGCAGGCTTTGTAACGATTTCGGTATTCTGATACATTTCAAGAAGCTGCTCTTCAATTTCCATACATACCTGAGCTCTTGTCTTCTCATCCTCTCTCTGATGAGCAAGCTTTGCCTCGCGGCAGTAGTAATACTGAAGGTATGATGAGGGCAGACCCTGAACAGTCTTAAGGCAGTCGATTGAGAAGCCGTCATCCTTAATATTTGCCATAACCTTGGGTGAAAATCCGCTTTCGATAAGACCGGGAAGAAGCTCCTCGCCGTTCTTCTTAACGGAGGTAATCCAGCTCAGGTGGTTAAGACCTACATATGTAATCTCGCTGTCTTCGCCCGTAATTTCCTTAACATCGTCAAGCATATCGATGGGAACATTGCAAAGGCCGATGTTCTTTACGTTTGTGTGGTTAAGAATGAACTCGGTGATGATGCCCGAGGGATTTGTGAAGTTGATAAGCCATGCATCGGGGCAGATAGCTTCGATTCTGTCACAGATATTCTTGATAACGGGTATTGTTCTCTGTGCCTTGAAGAAGCCGCCGATACCTGTTGTTTCCTGACCGATAAGGTCATACTTCTTGGGGATGCTTTCGTCAAGGTGACGGCAGGGAAGCTTGCCTACACGGATCTGTGTAACAACAAAATCCGCGCCCTGAAGCGCTGTATCAAGGTCGTCTGTGAAAACAACCTCACAGTCACAGCCTACGTTGTTAAGCATTCTTACGCAAAGGTTACCGACAATCGTTCTTTTTCTCTCGTCAATATCCATAAATGAAATCTTTTTGAGTTTGAGGCTGTCCTTAGCTTTAAGGAAACCGTCAACAAGCTCGGGGCAATATGTGCTGCCCGATCCGATAACTGCTACACTGATTTCTCTCATAATCTGTATCTCCTTTTAAGCATAATCTTGCATAATCCAGTTGATGCATCCCGTTACGGGCATTGCTTCAAGCTTGATGAACTTAAGCTTTTTGCCGCTTAAGGCTTCTGCCTTTGAAAGCAGGCTGTCAAGATAATATTTGTTATCAAGCTTTACATTGATTGAGCCTGAAAGAACAACTTCAATTTCTTCGCCGCCGAAATCAAGCTGATTTGAAAGCGCCGCAATAAGCTGTGCACCTCTTGTTGCCATTCTGTCACAGTATCCGATGGCAGGCTTATCACCCTGCTTGACTGCCTCAAAGAAGAAGCCAACCATTGTTCTTATGTAATCGCCGCCGTCTTCGCCTTCGATTTTTTCAATAAGGCCCAGGAATTCTTCCCTTGCCTTAAAGCCGTATTCATTTTTTACCATATCGGTGATAAGTGTTTTTTCAAGACCCAGGAAAAGCTCATTATAGACAAGTCTGAAAGCTTCAATAACAATGTTGCCGCCGCCTGAAATATCGCCTGAAAAATCGCCCAGACCTGCAAGTTGAAGTCTTTTGCCGTCAATGCCGATACCGTTGCAGCAAACGCCTGTGCCGCAGTTGTAGCCGATTGCGCTTTTGCCGCTTGCGCCGGCCTTTACAACTATAAAGCCGTCGTTGAAAACTTCAAAGTTTGCAAGACCCTTTTTGCGGAGCATATCACACATAATATCGTACTGATATTCGTGGTCGATACCTGCAAGTCCCATAAGGGTAAAGCTTACATCTGCAAGAGCAATATCTGCCTTTTCGCAAAGAGCATTAAGGCCTGCCATAATAATATCGCTTGCACCGTCAAAAGAGGTGTCAAGATTTTCGTGGTTACTGCCTGCACCCGTTACGGTTTCAAGCATATTTTTGTTTTCGTCAAAAAGAGCAAATGCGGTTTTGGTGCCGCCGCCGTCAACGCCGATATAATACTTCATAGTGACTCTCCTTGTGAATTACTCAAAAAAATCGTTGCAAACTTCTTCAAGACAGAAAATGCCGCGTCTGTAAGGCTCTCTGTCAATCCACATACCGTTTGTGAAATCGGGGAAGGCGACGGGTGCGCTGCCCAGAGCGATTGACTGCTCCGAAAGGCAGGTTACAGCCATCATAACCGCTGTATCGTAAACGTCGATGGGAGGTGCGGCGTCAAGCCTTACGCTCTCAACGAATGCACTGAGAACAAGGAAGTCCATACCGCCGTGACCGCCGTGAACGCCTTCCGTCTGATATTTCTTCCACAGAGGATGCTCGTATTCATCACGGTAAGGCTCAAAATCCTCTGAAGGATGCATCCAGCTGCCGTCTTCGTTCTTTGTTCTGCCCTCAATATAAATTGAGTCGCCGTCTTCCATATAAAGACCCTTTGTGCCCTGAACTCTGTAAGCTCTTGAATAGTTTCTGGGCAGTGAGCAGTCGTGAGTGAGCACAACGGTTTCGCCGTTTGCACACTTAAGCATTGTTGTTACGATATCGCCCTGATTGAAGGGATAATCCGCAAGATCGTAATCCTCGCCCTTATTCTCCTTAATCCACTCGTTAAGACCTCTGGATTTGCTTGCCATTGAAACAAGGGATACAAAACGGTTGCCTCTGTTGATACCGAGCACCTTCTGGATGGGGCCGAGCTGATGTGTGGGATAAAGCTCGCCGTTACGGTGCTGGAAGTTAAAGAGTCTGCCGTGTCTGTTTTCTCTGCCGAGGCTGATTTCGTCACGAAGGTCGTGCTGATAACCGCCTGTGAGATGAATGATTTCGCCGAAAATGCCCTGCTTCACCATATTGAAAATTGCCATTTCGTTTCTGTCATAACAGCAGTTTTCAAGAAGCATACAGAATTTGCCTGTTTCTTCACTTGTGCGTACAAGCTGCCAGCATTCTTCGATGCTTGCGGCACCGCCTACTTCCATTGCAACGTGCTTGCCTGCTTTCATGGCATCAATTGCAATTCTTGAATGAGTAATCCATGTTGTTGCACAGTAAATTGCATCTATATCATCTCTTGCGAGAAGCTCTTTATAGTCAAGATAAACCTGAGGCTCCGTGCCTGTTTTTTCTTTTACGATTTCAAAGCCGTGCTGTGCTCTGTCCTCATATTTATCGCACACTGCGGGAACTCTTACGCCTTCGCAGTCAAGAAGCTCTTTAAGCATTCCCGAGCCTCTGCCGCTGAGACCGATTATACCGATATTAACGAAATCCTTCATAATTTTTACCTCTGTAAAACAAAAATAACCGCCGAAAATTTTTCAGCGGTTATATTATAAATGATATCTTATAAAAATGCAATATTATTTAAAATATCTTTTAAAGAGTCTTTGCCATTTCATTATGTAAAGTGTGACCAGCTTTGTAAGTGCGATATCATACATTATGAACGCAAACGCACCCATTCCCAGAAGCAAGGGATATGCCATAACGCCGAATTCCTCGGTTTCGTCAATGGTGACACCCATAAACTTAATCATCAGGAAATATGAGCCTGCCATTGTTGAAAGGAAAAGCAGGAGCTTTACTATCCATTCGGGCACTATGGGGAGCTTTTCTTCTATCAGCGCTTTCAGTATGGGGTAATAACCGAAAAGGGCAAGGTACATAACCGCAACCTCTTTTTCGGGAACAAGTATCATCCCCAGAATGGCAACCGTTGCATACACACCGAACGCCCAGCGTTTATCAATTTCAACAACAATGAATATTATCAGCACACCTGCCGCTGCAGGCAAAGCGTACGTCAGGAAAGGAATAACCGCAACAGAAATCATCATTACGAGTGATAATGCCGCAACAATGCCTCCGATGGCACATTTTGAACTTTGTTTCATTTTTTCTCCTCAGACTCGGATTAAACTTATCAACAACAGGGAATCAAATCGCCGCCGAAGCATTCGCAGCAGCAGTCTGCACACAGCAAACCCGTGCACATATCACAGCCCGAGCAGCCCGATTTTTCTCTTCTGCGTTCCGTTCTGTAACCGCCTGAACGGTTGGAACTGATTTTATTGTAAGCCATTTTATAGGTATTGTTTGAAGGGTCAAGGTTGCTTGCGGTTGCAAAATTCTTTGCCGCTTCTTCAAGCCAGCCTCTTTTCTGCTGAATGGTGCCTTTGAGATAATACCACTGTGCATCCCTTGCGTTTTCGGGCACACCGTCAAGCAGAAGCTGAGCATCGTCAAGCCTGCCCGAATTGATTTTTGCTCTGATATCGGAATAATCCGTGTTTCGGTAGGTATAGCCGTTATATGAGGAATAGCCCGAAGGCTCACCTGCGTTCATAATAAGATAATCGTATGCCGCATTAAGTTTATCAATCATATGACTCTGACCCGAGCTCTGATAAATTCTCAGCTTTTCTTTGTAAGCGGCGTTAATCTGCTCGCTTGATGCACCCTCGGGTACACCGAGAACTTCATAAGGATTTCTCATTATATCACCTCGTATTTTCCAAGCACTTTTGAAACACTCGCTTCAAGACCGTCAAGAACAATATTTTCAAGTATATCTTCAAATCTTTTCTTTTCAAGTGTATCCAGCGCATCCAATGCACTGCTCTGAGTGAGATTGAATATCTCTCTGACCCTCATTACAAAAGCTTCACGGACAGCAGAATTTTTTATATCGCCGTATTCCTCTTTGAAGGGATTGAAGCTGCCGTTTTTTATATCGGCTTCAAGGTCATCCGCCGCATCAATAATATACACCGTTCTGCCAATCATATATCCAAGGCGGTAAAGAATTTCTCCCTTTTCGCTCTCAAAACCCAGTGCCATTATTCTGCCCAATGCATCCGCAGAAGGATGTGCCGCTTCGTCAAGGCACACGTCCTTTTTCTTTTCGGTTTCGGTCTGCAAAGCCATTGATTTGCTTATGATTTCTTCAACCTCGGGTGCAAGCTTCGCCGCTTTTTTATGCATAAGGCTCACAAGGGGATAAAGCAGCGCCGCAAGGATTTTTGATTTTACACCGCCGTCGTGCAGATTATCTTTAATCTTGTAAAACACGGTGATAATCACCGCGTGGGCGCAGAAATCAAGCTCTTTTTTACTGCCGCAAATCATACATTTTTTTGCAGGATTATAGGGGCAGCGTTTGGGAGAAAAAGCACAGTTTTCATCCCCTGCCGCAAGACGGAGTACGGCGGCAAAAGCAAAATCATAGCTTAGAAAAAGCTGTGCCAAGGGTGAATAAAGCCTGCCAAGCGCACGGCACAGAGAGCAATAAATGCCCCTGTAAAGCTCATAATCCTTTATCTTCATTTCGGGCTTGAAAGCCTTTACATAACCGAGCAAACCGCACCTCCGCATTACTATTCGATTATATTTTATATTATTCCGCCGCAAAATCGGTTAACATATTGTAAATTTTTCAGGCACTGCCGCTTGCAACATTACTTTTTGTGTGATATATTTGTGTCAACCAACGGTTGATTTTGCATATTCAACCGACAGTTTAGCCAAATCAACCTTTCGTTTGTTGCTTTTGCGGTGAAAATCCGCAACAATGAAGTCAGCGAGAGCGTTCCGCAACAAATAACAAGGAGGAGTTTTATGAACCTCGGTAAAACAATCACAGAAAAAAGAAAGCTTCTTTCAATGACTCAGGAGGACCTTGCGGCAAAGCTTGGTGTATCACCTCAGGCGGTTTCAAAATGGGAAAATAATCTTTCCTGCCCCGATATCACACTTCTGCCCGATATTGCAAATATTTTCGGAATTACGGTAGATGAGCTTCTCGGTGTAAGTAAGCCGGAAGAAAAAGAAGAACCCGTACCCTGCGAACCCTCGACCGACTCCGAACCCGTTTATGAAGAGCCCGAATTTTCGGGCAAAAAAGCAACAAAACTGCTTATAACAAGGGAGTATAACGGAAAGGTCACAACAGTTAAGTTCCCTCTTACAATAGTTCGCTTCGGGCTTAACCTCAGCGGTATTTTCGGCGGTCTTACGGGTCAGCAGGCAAATGCGGTTGATAACGCAATACGCACGGGTCTTGTGGGAGAAATACTTTCGGTAGACGGCGAAAACGGCGAAAAAGTTACCATAAGCCTTGCATAAAGCTCAAAGGGCAGTGTGAAAAGCTGCCCTTTTTTGTGTAAAACAAAAAATTTCTCTTTTCATATTGACTTTTCGGTTTGCATATGTTAAAATAGCTGACGTTCCGAATTGCGGGTGTAGTTCAATGGTAGAATCCCAGCCTTCCAAGCTGGTTGTGTGGGTTCGATTCCCATCACCCGCTCCAATTCAGATATGCGCTTGTAGCTCAGCCGGATAGAGCAACTGCCTTCTAAGCAGTGGGTCAGGGGTTCGAGTCCCTTCAAGCGCGCCAAGAACTGCGGCTTAACCGCCGCAGTTTATAAATGGTGGCTGTAGCTCAGTTGGTTAGAGTGCCAGGTTGTGGCCCTGGAGGTCGTGGGTTCGAATCCCATCAGCCACCCCATTTAACAACCTCTACGCAAAGCCGAGTGCTTTGCGTATTTTAATATCACCACATTGGGGCGTCGCCAAGCGGTAAGGCACGGGACTTTGACTCCCGCATCCGCTGGTTCGAATCCAGCCGTCCCAGCCAAACAGTGCCTCTTGCGAGGCTAAGATAAGAGATAATATTGAATGGATAACGGATAATAGTGAACGCAGAATGCCGGGCACTGTTTGTATCATTATTTATTCTTTATTATCTCTTATCTATTATCTCGGCAAAGGAGAACAAATGAAAGGTCTTTTGAAGTTTTTTGAAATAATCTTAACAATCATTTATGTGATTTGGGAACTGGCGGAAATTCTCCTGCTCCCTGCAATTTTTGTTGCGGCGGGTCTTATGTACGACCTTCCGTGGCAATACTATTTGGCAACGGTGGGCGGATACTTTATAATATGTATTATTGTACAGATTATCCTCCATTTCATATTCAAGCGATTTGATAAGAAATATGAATCCGGTCTTTTGAGATTATTCAAAAAGAAAACAAATACTCACGACCCGGATTAACCGTATATCAATCAAGGAGAATTTTTATGATTTACGTTATGAGCGATATTCACGGCGAATACGATAAATACAGGGCCATGCTTGAAAAAATAAATTTCAGTGATGAGGATGAGCTTTATATTCTGGGTGATGTAATTGACCGAGGACCCGAGCCTGTCAGAATTCTTCAGGATATGGCAATGCGCCACAATGTATACCCCATCTTCGGCAACCACGAGCTGATGGCGCTTGATGTGCTGAAAGCCCTTGCGGTTGATGTGACCGAAGAAAACTACGCATCGCAGATTACCACGGAAATCATTAACAAAATGTATGTGTGGCAAAATAACGGCGGCCACATTACCCTGGCAAAATTTAAAGCCCTGCCCAATGAAGAAAGGCAGGACCTTATTGAATATATGGAAGAATTTGCTCCCTATGAGGCTCTTAAAATCGGCAACAAAAAATTCGTTCTCGTTCACAGCACCCTGGGTTCGGATTTCGACGAAAGCAAGCCTCTCGACAGCCTGAATTACGCCTTTCTTGCCTTTGACAGAACAAGCTATAACCGCAGTTTTTTTACGGATGAAAACACCTTTGTTGTGTCGGGCCACACACCCACAATAACAATTCACGGATCACCAACGGTTTACCGTATGTGCAACAACATCAACATCGACTGCGGTGCGGTTTTCGGCGGCAGGCTTGCCTGCCTTTGCCTTGACACGATGAAGGAATACTATATTAATTCATAATTTCAGATTCGGAATTCGCAATCAAGAGTCGCTTTGACACGATACAATCGGTCATAGGCAGAGCCTATCCGAAACTTTTCACTCTTCACTTTTAACTTTTCACTGAAAAAAGGCACCGTCATCTGACGGTGCCTTTAATTTATGCGTTAACTTTTTCTTTTGTTTCTTTGGCTTTTTCTTTTTCCTCTGCTTTTTCGGCAAGAGCTTCAGCCATCATCTTGTGAAGAGTTTCTTTGTCCGTGCCTTTTTCAACAAGCTCGAAATACTCTTCTGCGGGGATACCGCCAACGTAGCACTGCTTATACTTAACTTCAATCTTGTTGATTGTAAGGTAAATGTTAAGACCGAGAAGAAGTGCAAGCATACCGATATAAACGAAAATGCCGAAACCGATTGATGCGTCTGTCACAAAATCGGGGAACACTGCTGTGATGCCGTTTGCAAACTGTGTGAACATTACGATTGAAACAACCGCTGCAACAATTGCAAGTGAGTTCATAATAAGGTTTCTTACGCAGCCCTTGGGTGAGCAGGCAAGGGTAAGAAGCACAAGGCTGAGAATTACAAATACAAGTGAAAGAAGAATTCCGACAAGTGCGCCTGCATAGCCGATGAAGCTTGAACCTACAACACCTGAGCCGATCATTGTGAACAGTGCGTCAAAATCGAGAGATGAAACAAGGTTATAAATCTCGATTGCGTTGATTGAGGTTGTTGTTGCTTCTATGTAAGGACCGTTAAAGCTGATTGAAGCCAGAGGCAGCAGAAGTGCCGCAATGGGAAGAACAGAAAGAACAATTCTTACGATTGCAAGCTTTGAGCCTACAAACGATGCTTTGAGTCTGTCTATTCTCTTCTGAAGACGGGCGTGCTCTGCTTCTGCGTGGTCAGCCTCATCCATCAGTCTTTCTTCCATTCCGTAGTAAACAAGGTTAACACCGCAATCAGGGCAGTTGGGTTTCCAATCAAAAAGAGTAAGCTTACGACCGCATTTCGGACACTTTGCCATATTCCTTCCTCCAAACAAAATTTACATTATAATATATATTAAATTTTAACACATTACCTTTATTAAATCAATAGTGAACTATGACTAAAAAGAACACTGTTTTTTCGTCATATTGACCATTAAGTCAGTCCGCCGTCGGCAGTAATAACCTGTGCGGTAACATAATCCGAGTCTTTGCTTGCAAGGAACGAAACAACTCCCGCAATCTCTTCGGGTGTTCCGAACCTGCCCATAGGGATTTCGGCGGCGAATGCCGCTTTGTCTTCCGCAGAAAGACTGTTGTTCATTTTTGTATTGATTGCACCGGGTGCGATGCAGTTGACCTGAACATTGCTGGGTGCAAGCTCACGGGCAAGGGATTTTGTAAGCCCGATAACCGCCGCCTTCGTTGCGGAATATACGGTTTCGCAGGATGCGCCGTAAACACCCCACATTGATGAGATGTTGATTATTTTACCTTCTTTTCGGTTTACCATAAAAGGCACCGCACACTGACAGCAGTTGAAAACTCCTTTGAAGTTCACTGCGGTTATCAGGTCAAACTCCTGCTGAGTGATATCGGTGAAAAGCTTTTGCTGAGCCATACCTGCGTTATTGACAAGCACAGAAACGCCCCCGAAATTTTCGGCGGCGTCTGCAAAAACTTCTTTGATTTTTTCGTAATCGGAAACATCGACCTTATAAAGTCTGTATTCCGCAGAAATTCCGTCAAGCTTTTTTGCAAGAGCGGAAATTCCTTCTTCGTCTGAGTGCCAGCAGGCGGCAATACTGTAACCGTCAGCGGCAAGCCTTAATGCCGCCGCACTGCCTATTCCGCCGGATGCACCCGTAATCAAAGCGCACTTTTTCATAATTATCAATACATTGAGTCAATATTGAAGCTTGAAGATTTCATAACCGTTGAAAGGTCAAAATACTTGGGAAGCTTGAACTTTGATTTATCGCTCTTCTTGGAGATTTCGTTGATTTCCATAATAACAATATTTTCGCCGTTCTCTCCCGAGATGTTTTCAATTCGTTTGAGTTCTTCGTTATTATAATAATTCTTAGTGATTGTGTCGCCGTCCTGATAGATATCGCAGGTGTAAGTCTTACCGTCAATAACAACCTCACGGCTTTCAATGTAGGTTCCGCTTGCAGAGGTATCCTCGGTAACAAATTCCGAATTAAAGACATCGTTCATAGCTTCGCCGGGCATGGGCATATATGCCTTCATTGCAGGAAGAATGAAATAAAGCTTGCCGTCTTCCGTGATAAGCATATTGACGCGCATTGACCCCTTACCCTGAACGGGTGCAACCACTTCAAAATATGCCTGCTTGCCGTTACGCATTGCAACAACGGGGACTCTCACTTCTTCTTCGGCAGTTTTGGTCATAAGAACAACATCGATTGTGTATTCATCGTTGTTGAAAATATCGGTAAAGTTAAGGTCAAGGTCGCTGTGGTCGGGTCTGCCTTCGTCGTTAAGGTCAACCTCAACCTTGCTTGAATCACTGTCGTCAATAAGCTCATTACCGAATTCCATTTCGGGAATTTCAACTTCTTCCTCAAGCATCTGCTCAAACTGCTGTTCAAACTGAGCAGGATCTGTTGAATCGAAAGAATTCAGGAATTCTTCAAGCTCGGGAGATGCGGTTTCTCCGTTGCTGTCAGCGCCGTATGCGCTTGATGTATTTTCTTCTTTGAAACTTCCTTCGGGCAGCGGCTTGCAGGCGGTGAAGCTTGCAATAAGTGCAACCGCAAAGATAACTGAAATAATTCTTTTCATATATTCTCCTCCGAAACACTGTGCACACACAGGTTTGTTAATAATAGAATATACGATTTTATGCGTAAAATCAAGTGCCGTTTTATAATAATTGTTAACTAATTTGTAAAGCTTTTGTTTCCGAATTGTAACCGATGCCCAAAATTTAGAAAAACTTTAAGAATTTTATTGTTGAAACTCTCTATCTGAAAATGTATAATGAATGCATTGTTATTACGGAGGGAAAAGAGAATGTTACAGATTTTTATGGTTGTGAAGGGTATTATCCGCACTCTGATTGCGCTCACTATGGTTATACCCGTTGTATCAACAATGTGTCTGCCCGATATGCCCTGGGTTGAAGTCAAAGAAAACCCCGACGCAACAAACCCCTACATCACCGAATATATGGACCCCGATGTATCGGCACACCGCTCGGGTGCGGGAATTGCTCCCCAGAATACTCTTATGGCATTTGAAAAGGTTATTGATGAAAACAACACTCTGGGCGTTGATACCTTTGAGTTTGATGTTCAGATTACCAAAGACGGCGAGCTTATCGTTCTTCACGACCTTACATACGACAGCACAACAAATGCGGTTGAATATTTCGGCTATGAGGATGTTTATGCATCGGACCTTACTTTTGAAGAAGCTCAGGTGCTCAATATGGGAGAAAACTTCAGCATTGACGGTGAATATCCCTACAGAGGTCTGCGGGGCGACGATATCCCTTATAACCTGAGAGTTGCAAAATGCGATGATATCATTGATTATATTGAAGCCAACAGTGGCGGCAGAGAATACAGATACATAATCGAAAACAAGGGTGAAGGCGAAGAAGGCGAAAGAGCAGCCGACAGACTCTACACCATTATCACCGAAAGAGATTTGCAGGACAGAGTTATATGGGCATCGGACGAGCAGGATGTTTCAAAATATATGGAAGAAACCTACCCCGATATTTCACGCTCGGCAAACATTCTTGAAGTATTAGGCTTCTATGTATTCTGTCGTATGGGCTGGGATCTCGACGACCTTGACCCCTCCTACGTTGCACTGCAGATTCCTTACGGCAACAGTGCCGCAAAGGGAATTATTAACCTGGGCACAAAACAGGTAATCAACTACGCACACAAATATGACATCGCGGTTCAGTACTGGACAATAAACGATGCCGAAGCGGTTAAGTATCTCACCGAAAACAACGCAGACTGCATCATGACCGATTACCCTCAGATGGCATTTGAAGCAATAGCGGAATGCAAATAAAAACACGGAGGCACTTCACAAAGAAGTCGCCTCCGTTATTTTTTTATTTCTTCAATCTTATTACATTCCAACTGAACGGTTTCAACTCGGCGGTAAGCGTTGTGCCGTCAAGGGCAGGTACGGGGTTACCGTGGGGCCTCACATTCACTGCATTGAAGGTATTCTCAGCCTTCTTGTCGTAACCGTCCATCGAAAGGAATTCAACGGGCTTATAGCCGCCGAAATCCATAAGGTTCACATCAAGCACAACACTCTCATCAAGGCTCTTGTTGACGCAGAAAATTGCCATTTCTTCATTTTCCTCGTCATAGGTTGCGATTGATTCAAGGTAGGGAACATCGGTAAAATCCCTGCTGTCATACCTGGGGCAGTCGATAAGGGGAAGAAGGGCACTGCCTCTGCCGTAGTTTGAAAGATGCATAAAGGGGAAGTAAATTGTCTGTTCAAAAACACCGCCGCCCGTCTGCGTAAAAATGGGTGCAATGACATTGACAAGCTGTGCAAGGCAGGCAATTTTTATTCTGTCGCAGTGACGCAGCAGAGTTATGAGAAGCGAGCCCACAAGAAGTGCATCCTCAAAGTTATAGATATCTTCAAGCTGAGGAGGTGCAACACTCCATTTTTCATAAGGAGCGTTATTTGAATGATACCACACATTCCACTCGTCAAAGGAAAGATTGATTGTTTTCTTCGAGCGTTTCTTTGCCTTCACATAGTCGCAGATACAGATTACGGAATAAATGAAATCGTCAAATTCAAGGGTGCGTGCAAGGAAGTTTGCCGCATCATCCTCATGATTGCCGTAATACTGATGGAGCGAAACATAATCTATGCCGTCATATGCAATTTCGAGGGTTTCAGCCTCCCAGCTGCCGAAGGTATGCATATTTCTGCTCGACGAACCGCAGAGCACGGTTTCTATTGTGGGGTCGGTCCACTTCATAAGCTTTGAGGCTTCAAGGGCGGTCCTGCCGTATTCAAAAGCGGTTTTTGCACCCATCTGCCAGCCGCCGTCCATTTCGTTGCCCAGGCACCAGAGCTTTATGTTGTGGGGTTCTTCATAGCCGTGGCTTCTGCGAAGGTCTGACCAGTATGAACCCGATTTATGGTTGCAGTATTCAACAAGATTCCGTGCGGCATCGGGACCTCTTGTACCCAGATTCACCGCCATCATGCATTCCGCATTTGCCTTTTTGCACCATTCCGCGAATTCATTTGTGCCGAAGTAATTGGGCTCCGTAACACCCCAGGCAAGCTCAAGACGCTTGGGTCTTTGCTCAACGGGACCGACGCCGTCTTCCCAGTTATAGCCCGAAACAAAATTGCCTCCCGGATAACGGACAATGGGAACATTCAGCTTTTTCACAAGGTCAATAACATCACGGCGCAGACCGTTTTCATCCGCCGTGGGATGACCGGGCTCGTAAATTCCGCCGTAGACGGCTCTGCCCAGATGCTCAATGAATGAGCCGTAAATGCGTTTATCAATATTGCCTATTCTGAATTCTTTCGCAAGAGTGATTTTTGCTTTCATAAATTACCTCAATTAGAACGGATTGATTAAGCGGTCAAAAGTGATGGGGTTATAGCCCAGTGCAAAATACTTGAAAATCCAGATAACGGGGTTAAGTCTGAAAACTGCAAGGTCGATTACGGTAACGAGAAGTCTGAGGAACCAGGGCAGGTCATAAACCTTTTTAACCTCAACGGGTGCAAATTCTTCGCCCTCAACATTAAGCACGAAGGGCTGTGAATAGCAGATGCCGTTATCGCCGGTGATATAAAATCTTACATAGAGATAAGGTTCATCGAGAAGGTCATCGGCATGAAGGTCAAGGGTAGCTGTACCGCTTGTGATATTGCTTTCACGGCGGATAACATTGCAGTCTGAAACCCAGGTGATTTCATCAAAGTTTGTGCCTTCGATTGTAATTGTATCCTCATCCTGATTAACGGTAACTCTTGTCACCATGGGAGTATTGTCAAGAAGAAAGCTCTTTGTATCATAAACCTTCTGCTCGTCAAAGCCGGGCATTTCGGGCATTCCGTTAAGCTCAACGCCGTTTGAATAATGGGAAATCGAGAAGTATTCGCCGTTTTCAAGGCAGGAACGGAAAGCATCGTTTGTAAGCTCGGGCATAAGTGACATTGTGTATGCATCATTGACAGCATTCCAGTCGTGTGAATCCGCAAAGGTATTGCACCAGGGCACAACGCCGTTGGGAATGGTTTTCTGCAGAATCTGGTCATAGAGTATTCTGTCACAGCGTGTGTGTGCATCCGTTGCGCTGTTTATTCCCATACCGAGGCTTGAACCTTTGTTATCAAGAAAAACCTTTGCGAACTTTGTTGCGTAGTAATCGTCAACGGGCTGACCCACGTAATTTGCGCTGTCCTTATCGGGGTAAACATACTCGCCCACGTGGGAAAGCATCGAAATTCCGCCTGCCTCCTTAACGCCCTTTGACGGTGTTTCATAATCGCCGAAAACACCTGCAAGACCCTGACCGTATTCCGCATAATAACCTGTCAGGTGGCAGTCTGCAACGGGAGTAGCCATATTGAGCTCATTGCCCAGAGGTACATCAAGCATACCGTTTGTGTGTGTTCTTTTGTCCGAAGCGGCGGTGCCGTTTAAATACGCATTGTATTCTTCATCGCTGAGAGGAATAATGGGTGCATTTTTGGTGCGTTCTTTCTTTATAAGACGCATAAGAGGCACAACATCAGGTGCAACATTCCAGCCGCGGTTAAGTGTACCGTGGTCTGTCAGAGCAACAATGTCGTAATTAAGGTCGTAGTGCTCTTTGACGAATTCCTTGATTGTCAGGAAGCCGTCGCTGGCAGTTGTGTGGCAGTGAAGCTGTGTTTTGTAAGCCTGCCATTCATCCCAATCAACCCTTGCATAAGGGTCATCAATGGTATAATTCTTTTCTGCCGTTTCATCTGCCGAGGCGGTTACGCCCGCAACGGGCAGAATCATAATCGCTGCGAGTAAAAGTGCTGTCAGTTTTCTAAGCATAATAAAACCTCCCTTAATGTTTATATGTTATCACTTTAACGCATCAAAGTCAAAGGGACAAATTTTTTTCGGCTGATACAACAAAAAATCCCTCTGTATGTTAGTGAAAATAACCAATGAAATTTTAAAGTATTGACGAACATTCTTTATTTGGATATCATTAAAATATCGGTCAAGGATAGCCGTAAGGGCTGTCCCTGCGAAACAAACAATCAATTAATTTCCGAAAAGAGGATATGCAATGAAATTCACCATTATTCAGGCATTAAAAAAGGCATTTGCGTTCATTATAACGGCAATTATGACCCTGACAGGCGGTGTATCGGGCGAACCCCACACCCAAAGACCCGATGCAAACACGGTTACCGCATACAGCACGGAAAATGCGGACTATACTCTGACGGTTGATGTTGAGGATGAAATCCACGATATCAGCGACCTGCTTTTCGGTATTTTCTTTGAGGATATCAACTTTGCGGCTGACGGCGGGCTATATGCCGAAATGGTTGTAAACCGTTCATTTGAATTCACCGACCTTGCGGTAAACGATGCCCTTTACGGCTGGAATACGGTAAACGGTGCCGCCGCAGAGGTTAAAAATGAAAACGGCCTTAACGAAAACAATCCCCATTACCTCGCACTTACAAATACGGGCAATTCCCCTGCAGGCATTGAGAACGTCGGCTTCCTTGACGGAATGTCAATCGAAAACGGCAAGAAATATAACTTTTTCGTTTATGCAAAGGGCATTGACGGTTATACGGGTAAAATTTATGTTCAGCTCTGCTCGGGCAACACCGTTGCAGGCGAAGGAATAATTGAAAATATAAGCGACCGCTGGCAGAAATGCAAGCTGACCCTTGACTGCAATACTACGGATTTTGAAAATGCAACGCTCCGTGTGCTGACGGATAAAGGCAGCGTTATGCTTGATATGGTTTCTCTTTTTCCCGAGGATACCTTCAAGAGCAGAGAAAACGGAATGAGAAAAGACCTTGGTGAAATGCTTGAAGCACTTGAACCTAAATTTCTGCGATTTCCCGGCGGCTGCATAATTGAGGGATATGATTACGAAACATTATACAACTGGAAGAATTCCATCGGCACGGGCAGTGACGGCTTACCTCTTGAATTCAACGGCACTTACGGCAACATTGCCGCAAGAAAGCAGGGCATTAACCTCTGGACAAACATTGCCGCAACCGATGACCCCTATCCCTGCTTTATGACCTACGGTCTTGGCTTTTATGAATATTTTCAGCTTGCGGAGGATATCGGCGCAGTAGGTGTTCCCGTTATCAACTGCGGTATTTACTGCCAGATGAGAGGCAAGGGCGGCGTTGATATGGACAGCGACGAATTCAGACAGTATGTTCAGGATATGCACGACCTTATCGAATTCTGCCGCGGTGACGAAAACACCACATGGGGCAAGGTAAGAGCTTCTCTCGGTCACCCCGAACCCTTTGAGCTGAAATACATCTGCATCGGCAACGAGCAGGAAGGCGAAGTCTACTTTGAAAGATATCAGGCATTCCTTGATTCATTCAACGAAGCAAAGGCGGAAAATCCCGGGCTCTACGAAGGCATTGAACTTATTTACTCCTCAGGTGCATCCGACGGCACCCACGGCGAAAACTATCTTAAATCCTATGAATACGCAAAGAATCAGCTTGGAGAATCCGATAATGCCGCCGATTTTGCAGGCGCAACGGACCAGCATTACTACAATCAGCCCGAATGGTTTTTAAAAAACACGGATTACTACGACGAAAAGAATTATACCCGCACCGTTGACACAATGACCGATACCCTCTACGGCGGAGGTCTGCAGGTATTTCTCGGTGAATATGCCGCTAAATCGAACACACTCAAAGCCGCACTTGCGGAGGCGGCATATATGACGGGTCTTGAACGCAACGGCGATATTGTGCGTATGGCGGCATATGCTCCCCTTTTCGGCAATCTTACCGCAACCCACTGGTCACCCGACCTTATCTGGTTCAACAATCATCAGGTAACGGGCTCAATCAGCTACTATATGCAGAAGCTTTTCTCTGTCAACGCAGGCACAAAGCTGCTGAAATCAAACCTTGACGGTGCAAAAATCGAGCAGAAGCCCTTAAGCGGCAGAGTGGGTATCGGCACCTGGTATACTTCCGCAGAGTTTGATAATGTTAAAATCGTTTCAAGCGAAAGCGGCAAAACCCTGGGCTCTGATAAATTCTCAACTCCGCTGAATTTCTGGTGGAACTGGGATAATATTTACGACAGCAACGATTTTGAAATTCAGGACGGCAAGCTTGTGCAGACAAACACCTGGATGCCCTACACCGAAACGGGCATGGTTGCATATTTCGGCTGTGAGGATTGGAACAACTACACCTACACAGTTGAAGCAACGAAGCTTGACGGCGACGAAGGCTTCATCATTCCCTTTGCTGTAAAGGATGCAAATAACTGTTATTTCTGGAATCTTGGCGGCTGGGGCAACACGGTTTCATGCCTGCAACAGATTGAAAACGGTGCAAAGACGAAAATCCTTGATACCGTAAAACCCTGCACAATCGAAACGGGCAGAACGTACGAAATAAAAATTGTTGTTGAGGGCACATACGTTGAGTGCTACCTTGACGGCGAACTTTATGCAAGCCACGATTTTGCATCAGAAGCAGAAGCCGAGGCTTATCACGTTGTCAGCACCGACGAAAGCGGCGATATCATCATTAAAATAGTAAACGTGACGGACTCATCAAGAGTTGTTGCAGTTGATACAAATGCAGACATCAAATCAACAGCAACCGTTCATCAGGTTGCAGGCAACAGCCTTACAAACGATAATATTCTCGGTGCAAAAGAGGATTGCATAATGAAAGAATTCACGGTTGAAGGCTTTGCAGAGAACTTCAATTACACCGTGCCTGCCTACTCCGTAACCTGTATAAGGCTTGAAAGGAGATAAAATATGAGCAAAATTTTAGGTTCGTGGAGCGGAATGAGAAAATATCTTGAACAGGAAATGCTTGCCGACTCGCTGAAAGGCAGAATCACCTATTCGTGCACAACCTACCCCAATATGGATAACTGCAAAATTTTTGAAATCCGTATTGACGGGAAAACATTCAAACGTTTTTCGTGGGAAACCGTTGCATTCAGAAACAAAGGAACAGACAAGCAGGATGCCTGGCGCAATTTCTGGCAGGAAAAAGGCTCTGTTCCCGTTGAAGAAAAGACGGAATATGACGATGAGGATTTCTGCGAAGCTCTTAAATTATACAGAGAATTGCCGATTGAAAGCTCAATTTGCCACACAAACCCTGTTGTCAGGATGTTTGCTGTGTCTGACAGAAGAATCGGCAAAAGAACACTTGAGAAACTTGAATCCAAGGTTGATTTACAACCCGAATGGCTTCAGAAATTATACGTCATAAGAATTAATTCTGAAATCTGTAAATAGCCCTTGATTTACCAATCGTAAAATGATATAATCCCATACAATAAATAAATACTTACTGCCACCGGGTAGAAGAATGCAAGGCATTCGCCGACGTATTGTTAGGTCTTTGAAGATACGTCTGCGGATGCTTTTTCGTTTGGAGGTCTTATGAAATACTTTTCAAAATTTGAAATCGGTCTGTGGTGCTCATCCGTTGCGTTGATTCTTATATCATTCTTTATTTTTGATAAATCAGGTTACCTCACCCTTACCGCATCCCTTATCGGCGTAACCTCCCTGATTTTTGCCGCAAAGGGCAACCCGATTTCCCAGGCACTGATGATAATTTTCAGCATCCTTTACGGAATCATTTCCTACACATTCAACTATTACGGCGAAATGATAACCTATCTGGGAATGACGGGCCCTATGGCGGTATTCGCCCTCGTATCGTGGCTGAGAAATCCCTATAAAGGCAAAAAATCGGAAGTCAGAGTAAATAAAATCAGCAGAAAAGAAATAATCTTTATGCTCATTCTCACCGCCGCCGTTACCGCCGTTTTCTATTTCATTCTTGAATATTTCAGCACCGCAAATATAATTCCGAGCACCATTTCGGTTACAACAAGCTTCATTGCCGTCTATCTTACTTTCAGGCGCAGTGCATATTATGCCCTTGCCTATGCCGCAAACGATATTGTGCTGATTATCCTCTGGATTCTTGCCGCATTGAGCGATATTTCCTATATTTCCGTCATAATTTGTTTTGTTGTTTTTCTCGTCAACGACCTCTACGGCTTCATAAGCTGGAAAAGAATGTCCGCAAGGCAAAATAAGGGTTGATATATCACGATTTATTTGCTATCATAAAAACATAATATTAATGTAAAGGAAAACTCATTATGGCAAAAATAATCGGTGCAAACATTCCCAACATCCCTTGGCAGGATAAACCCGAGGGTTACAGATACCCCGTATGGCGTTACAGCGGCAACCCCGTTATCACAAGGGATAATCTCTATATGGCAAACAGCATTTTCAACTCTGCGGTTGTGCCCTACGGCGAAGGCTTTGCAGGTGTATTCAGAGTTGACGTTATGAGCCGTGACCATACGCTTGTTGTGGGTTACAGTAAAGATGCAATCAACTGGGAGCTTGAAGAAAAGGTTATTTTCAGAGGCTATGACCCCAGACTTTGCGAAATTGACGGCAAATACTACCTCTCCTGGGTTAACCTCACCCCCCACGGCACAACCATCGGCATTGCATACACAACGGATTTCAAGGAATGGACTCAGCTTGAAGACGCCTGTTACCCCGTTGCCCGTAACGGTGTCCTTTTCCCCAGAAAGGTTAATGACGAATTTCTTCTTCTCATCAGACCCTGCGACAGAGGTCACACTCCCTACGGCGACATTTTCCTCAGCCACAGCAAGGATTTAACATACTGGGGCAAGCACAGATTTGTTATGAAGCCCGAAAAGAACTGGGAAATGACCAAGGTCGGTGCAGGACCCACACCCATTGAAACCGACGAAGGCTGGCTTATGTTCTACCACGGTGTGCTTACAAGCTGCAACGGCTTCACCTATGCAATGGGTGCCGCAATTCTTGATAAAGACGAGCCCTGGAAGGTGCTCCACAGGGCAGATTGCTTCCTTCTTGCACCTCACGAGCTTTACGAATGCGTGGGCGATGTCCCCAATGTTGTGTTCCCCTGTGCCGCACTTGCCGATGCCCAAACAGGCAGAATCGCAATTTATTACGGCGCTGCGGATACCACCGTTGCAATGGCATTCACAACGGTCGACGAAACCGTTGATTTCATCAAGAAGAACGACCTTATCAAATAAAATAAATCTGCGTTTTTAACAAATCAAAAGGACGGTTTTTGTGCAAAATTCCGTCCTTTTTTCATTTTCACAAAAAATTTTCCGTAAATTAAAAGTGAGCATTTGCTATGAAAACAAGAGAAAAAACGAGAAAAAACGAGCTTGCGAAATGTAAATTAAAAAATTCAAAAAAAGCTATTGACAAGTTGTTGACCTTATGATAATATATGCAGGCACGAAAAAATTAATTTGGAGGAAATGTTATGTCTACTTATATGCCTAAAGCGGGCGATATCGTCCGTAAGTGGTATGTGATCGATGCAGCAGGCAAGCCCATGGGTAAAGTTGCTGTTGAAGCAGCTAAGCTTCTCAGAGGCAAGCACAAGGCTATGTTCACACCCAACGCTGACTGCGGTGATCACGTAATCATCATCAATGCAGAGAAAGCAGTTCTCACAGGCAAGAAGCTTGACCAGAAGATGTACTATCATCATTCAGGCTACATCGGCCATCTTAAAGAGGTTAAGTACAGCAACCTTATGAAAACAAAACCCGATTTCGCTATGACACTCGCTGTTAAGGGTATGATCCCCGACACAGTTATCGGCCGCAAGGCTCTCACCAGACTTCGCGTAGTTAAGGGCGCAGACCATGCTCATGCAGCTCAGAAGCCCGAAGCTTGGGAATTTTAAGAAAGGGAGGCTATAAATAATGTACGAATCAAATCCTTATTTCTACGGCACAGGCCGCAGAAAGAGCTCAGTAGCACGTGTTCGTGTATATGCAGGTACCGGCAAAATCATCATCAACGACAGAGAAATCGATGATTACTTCGGTCTTGAAACACTCAAACTCATCGTTCGTCAGCCTCTCGCTCTTACAGACACAGCTGAGAAGTTTGACATCATCTGCCGTGTAGGCGGCGGCGGTGTAACAGGCCAGGCAGGTGCTATCCGTCACGGTATCGCACGTGCACTTCTTCAGTACGACGAAAACCTTCGTCCCGCACTCAAGAAGGCAGGCTTCCTCACCAGAGACCCCAGAATGAAAGAAAGAAAGAAATACGGTCTCAAAGGCGCTCGTCGCGCTCCCCAGTTCTCAAAGAGATAATTT
>SVOC01000002.1 GCA_015066625.1 Oscillospiraceae bacterium | reverse complement strand
TGACCTGCACTCTTTGTTGCCTGGAAGTAGTCTGACTGTGAGGGCTGAATACCGCCGAGACCGGGGCCGCCTCTCTGAACGTTAATAATAAGTGCGGGAAGGTCTGAACCTGCAAGGTATGAAATACCTTCGCTCTTAAGCGCAATTCCGGGGCTTGAGCTTGAAGTCATAGCTCTTTTGCCTGCTGCTGCAGCGCCGTAAATCATATTGATTGCGGCAACTTCACTTTCAGCCTGAAGGAATGTTCCGCCGATAACGGGCATTCTTTTTGCCATATATGCGGCAATTTCTGTCTGAGGGGTTATGGGGTATCCGAAGTAATGACGGCAGCCTGCCATTATAGCAGCTTCCGCAAGAGCTTCGTTACCTTTCATCAAAACTTTTTCAGCCATAATTCTTCTCCTTACTTTTCAACAGTGATAACGCAGTCGGGGCACATTGTTGCGCAGAATGCACAGCCGATGCAAGCTGACTGGTCTGTGATGCCTGCGGGATGATATCCCTTGGCGTTGATTTCATCTTTCAGCAGTGCCACAATTTTCTTGGGGCAAGCGCCGACGCAAAGACCGCAGCCCTTGCAAAGATCGGTGTTAAAGGTTACTTTTGCCATAAATCTTCCTCCTGTTTTGCCCACGATTGCTTAACATAAAGCTTAATCGGGGTGCAGTTGACAACTTTTTCTTTAAGTTTATCGTATAAATCTTCTTTTACCGTGGTCATTCTGACAGGCAGACCTGTTACCTCCGAAATCTCGTCGGCATATGCAGCGGAAGAAATTACATCATCTGCCGTTGTTTCATCGCCGAGATTGGAATTGTTGATAATTCCCGTGAATTTCATTCCGCAGGCGATTTCGATTTCATTCATAACCGCAAGGGTCGAAGCACAGTCACGGGTCAGCGGTCTGTATTTATTGATAACAAGCAGCATCTCGTAATCGTTTTCGCCGAGAATGGCAGGGGCGTATCTGCCCATTGCAAGTGCGCCTCTGTCATCGCCGCCTACATCAATTACGGCTTTGATTGTTCTGTCATCAATAATCGAATATGCTTCCGACGGCATTGCGGGTACATCAACATTTGTGTTTGCATACTCCGACGAAATAAGATGTATTCCTCTTGCTTCAAGCTGTTTTTCGCTGTCCTTTGAACGGAAATAGGGGTTTACGATGTCAAGGTCTGCAATAACAACCTTATCGTATTCCTCTTTAAGCCTGAGTGCGTAATTGACGGCAATGTTTGTTTTGCCGCTGCCGTAATGACCTGCAAAAAGAGTTATTCTTTTGCTTTCCATAATGAATTAAAGTACGGTTACCCAGCCGAATTTGTCTTCGCAGGTGCCGCCCTGAATACCTGTTACCGTGTCATAAAGCTTCTGGCTGATTTCGCCGATTTCACCGCCGTTGATGGTCATAACATCATCCTTGTAGCGAAGCTTGCCGACGGGTGAAATAACAGCAGCGGTGCCTGTACCGAAGCATTCTTCAAGTGTGCCGTTCTTCTGTGCTTCAAGAAGCTCTTCAACAGAAATTTTTCTTTCTTCAACGGGGAGACCCCAGCTCTTGCAAACCTCGATAACAGAGTTTCTTGTAATGCCGGGAAGAATGCTGCCGTTGAGCATGGGAGTAACGATTGTGCCGTTAATCTTGAAGAAGATGTTCATAGCGCCTACTTCTTCAATATACTTTCTCTCAACACCGTCAAGCCAGAGAACCTGTGAGTAGCCGTCGTCGTGAGCCTTAACCTGAGCTGCAAGGCTTGCGGCGTAGTTACCGCCTGTCTTGGCAAAGCCCATACCGCCCTTGACTGCTCTTACATAGTCATCTTCAATCCAGATGCCTACGGGAGCAAGACCGCTTGAGTAGTAAGCACCTGAGGGTGAAAGGATAACGATGAAAAGGTAGGTCTTTGAAGGTGCAACACCGAGGAAATCATCGGTTGCGATGATGAAGGGACGGATGTAAAGTGATGTGCCGGGAGCTGAGGGAATCCAATCCTTGTCAACTCTTACGATTTCGCTTACAGCCTGAACAAAATCCTCAACGGGAAGCTCGGGGATGCAAAGACGCTTGTTGGTGTCGTTTGTTCTCTTTGCGTTCATTTCGGGTCTGAAAAGACGAACTTCTCCGTCGGCACCCTTATAAGCTTTAAGACCTTCAAACATTTCCTGACCGTAATGGAAAACCATGCAGGCAGGTGAAAATTCAAGGTTGCCGTAGGGAACGATTCTGGGGTCGTGCCAGCCCTGACCCTCGGTGTAGTTCATAATGAACATATGGTCTGTGAAAATTTTGCCGAAGCCGAGATTGTTTTCATCGGGCTTCTGCTTGGGAGCGGTTGTTCTCTCAATCTTAATGTTTAACATTTATAACACCCTTTCGGTAAATTTAATCTTTGTTTACTTTGAAAGACCTAATTTCTTTGCGAAATCTTCTCTCATTTTGTATTTGAGGATTTTGCCTGCCGCATTTTTGGGGAAATCCTCGACAAATTCAATGTATCTGGGTACCTTGTGCCTTGCCATATGCGACATAATATAGCTCTTCATTTCTTCTTCGGTCATTGAACGGCCTTCTTTGAGAATGATGCAAGCCATTATTTCTTCGCCGTATCTCTTATCGGGTACGCCGATAACCTGAACATCCTGAACATATTCGTGAGTGAAAATAAATTCCTCGATTTCTCTGGGATAAATATTTTCACCGCCGCGGATAATCATATCTTTAAGTCTGCCGGTGATCAGATAATAACCGTCGGGTCTTCTGCAAGCGATATCACCGCTGTGAAGCCAACCGTCTTTGTCAATGGCGGCCTCGGTTGCCTTGGGCATTTTGTAATAACCCTTCATAATGTTGTAACCGCGTGCAACGAATTCACCGTTTTCACCGTCGGGTAAATCTTCGCCGGTTTCGGGGTCGATAATTTTGCATTCAACATTGGGAAATGCACTGCCGACGGTTTCGGTTCTGTCTTCAAGGGATTCGTTGACTTCGCCCATCGTACAGCCGGGGGAAGCTTCCGTTTCGCCGTAAACACTGAGAATTTCCGTCATGTTCATTTCGGCGGCGGCACGCTTCATAAGGTCGGGGGGACAGTTTGCGCCTGCCATAATACCCGTTCTCATATAAGAGAAATCGGTTTTTGCAAAGTCCTCGTGCTGGAACATTGCAATGAACATAGTGGGAACGCCGTTGAAGCAGGTAATGTGCTCCTGATTTATACAAGCCAGCGATGACTTTGCCGAAAAGTAGGGCAGTGGGCAGAGTGTTCCGCCGTGAGTCATCATTGATGTCATTGAAAGAACCATGCCGAAGCAGTGGAACATGGGAACCTGAATCATCATACGGTCTGCGGTTGACATATCCATTCTGTCGCCGATGGTTTTACCGTTATTCACTATGTTGTAATGCGTAAGCATAACGCCCTTGGGGAAGCCTGTTGTGCCCGAAGTATACTGCATATTTGCAACATCGTGGCAATCAACAGCTGCTGCCCTGCGGTAAACCTCTTCAATGGGAACTCGGACGGACATATCCATTGCTTCTTCCCAGGTAAGGCATCCCTTCTGACGGTAGCCTACCGTGATAACATTGCGAAGAAAGGGGAGCTTTCTGCAATGGAGAGGCTTGCCGGGAACCGCAACTTCAAGCTCGGGGCAAAGCTCTGCGATTGACTGAGCGTAGTTTGAATCAAGGCAGGATTCGATGGTGATTAGTGTGTGAGTATCGGACTGTCTGAGCAGATACTCGATTTCGTGAATTTTATAAGCTGTGTTGACGGTGACAAGAACCGCACCGATTTTGGTCGTTGCCCAGAAGGTGATGAACCACTGGGGAAGGTTTGTGAGCCATACGGCAACCTTATCGCCGGGCTTTACGCCCAGAGCAATGAGCGCTCTTGCACAGGTGTCAACATCGTCACGGAACTGTGAGTAAGTTCTTGTGTAGTCGAGGGTGGTGTATTTATATGCAAGCTGGTCGGGAAACTTTTCAACCATGGTGTCAAGCACCTGAGAAAAGGTCTTGTTGATGAGCTTGTATTTTTCCCAAACGAATTTACCCGAACCGCTTCTGTTTGTGTAGAGAAGTTCTTCACTCTTTTTCTTGTTGTCGTAAAGAGTAATTGTGTTAACAAAGTGGGGGAATACAATGTCGGCAATGCCAAAATCTTCCATTTTGTCGGGCTGACATTCGTATGAAAGGAATCCGTCATAATTAACCGAACCCAGAGCGCGAATCATTGTACCGATGGGAAGCGTACCTTCGCCCACAAGTCTGTATTTGAGTTCACCGTCTTCAACAACAGAATCCTTGACATGAACGTGCTTGATATAAGCACCGAGGTTAGTGATTGTTGTATCGGGTTCCTCGCCGAAATCTCTGTAAGGATGGTTGATATCCCAGAGTGCGGCAAGATAGTCGCAGGCAAAAATGTTGAGAAGGTCGCGGAGTCTTGATGTGTCGGAATAAAGACCCACGGTTTCTACAAGAAGAGCTACATTATCCTGCTCGGCTTTTTCTATAAGTCTGCCGATGAGTGAAATTACAGCCGCATCTTCGGCTTTCTTTTCGGCACCGGTTGCGTATGCGTGAATTCTGACGTAGGGACATCTTATCCTTGCGGCAATTTCAATAACTGTTGCGATTTCCTCGAAGCCTTCATCGGCGGTTTTTTCATCCGCAATGTTGCAGTATGTATCTATGCAGGGAATTGAAATTGAGTTTTCATGGAGTTTATGTACGGTTGCCGATGAGTTTGCTTTGCTGAAAGGTGCGTCTGCACCGGTAAATCTCTCATCGGTTATGTTGTGGATTTCAATACCGCCGAAACCCAGGTCGTTTGCGGTGCTTATGAATTCAGCCCAGGAAAGCTCCTGCCAGCCGTTTGTTGAGAAAGAGAGCTTCATACATTTTCCTCCTCATAAACGATTTTGTTGAGAGCATTTACATAGGCAATGATACTTGCACCGATAATATCGGTTGAAATACCTTTGCCCGAGTAAAGCTTGCCGTTTGAACGAAGCTTTACAAGAGCTTCACCCATAGCTTCACGTCCTTCGGTAACAGACTGAATCTGGAAATCGTCGAGCTCATAATGGTGACCTATGATCTGCTCGATTGTACGGAATGCGGCATCTACGGGACCATCGCCCATACCGACAGCTTTAAGTGTTCTGCTGCCTTTTTCGAGAACAATGTTTGCTGTTGAGGAAATAAGATTTCCCGAATTAAGAACATAGCTCTGAACTCTGTAAGTAGGGGGCACCTGATGAGCAACGGTAGCAATGAGAGCATCAAGCTCCTTTGCCCCCACCTGCTTTTTGCCCGAAACATTCTTGAATGCCTCAAAAACCTTTGAGGTATCATCTTCGGAAAGCTCGTAGCCGAGAGTAACGATTGCTTTGCTGACCTTTGCGATATCTGCTGTATCGTCAAGAAGAACATTCGCCGAAACCGTTGAAGCGGTGTTGCCGAGGGCTGAACCGCTGTGGGTTTCGCTTGTCATTCTGAGAATCTGATTTGCCGAGTGGTTGATTGCCATTGAGTTAACGCCGTAGCTTACATCGAGAGTGTGACCCTTCACCTGCAAAGCCTTCATAACGTGTTCAAGATTGGGGAGTGCCTCACTTCCGATACAGGTTTTAATCTGTGTTGCACCCGCACCTATACAAGAGAACACACAGGCGTTTGCCATATCAAGAGCGTTGCTGCATTCTGCACAGAGAGTAATGTCCTTTGCAGAAGGAACTGCTTCGCACATTTCTTCAAGTAATGAAGCGAATTCCGTGGGAAGCAGTGCACCTGCGGTATCGCATACGGTAACGGTTTTTGCACCGTTTTGGATTGCAAGCCTTACTGCTTCGAAAAGATAAGCCTTGTCCGCTCTTGTAGCATCAACAGCGGCAAATTCGACATCGCCGCAGATTGAAGCACAGTGAGCAGTAAGTGAAGCAATAAGCTCCAGCATCTGAGCGGGCTTCTTATGTGAAAAATATTCCATCTGAACTGCCGACACGGGAAGGGAAACAAGAAGTCTGGGCTTCTTTGCACCTGAAATAGATTTCATGGCTCTGTCTGCTTCCTCTACCGAGCTGCCGACGGGGCAGGATAGAATGCTGTTCATTAGGAGGGGACTTATAGTGCGCAATACGAGTGTATCAATTTTTTCGTCTGTGACGGGTGCTGCTTCAATAACATCAATATTAAGCTTATCGAGAAGCTTTGCAATTTCGATTTTCTCCTTGAAGCTGAGGGCGATATCACCCTTGCGTGCGCACTCTCTGAGCGTGGCATCTGCGATTGTGATTTTTTTCATGCTAATCTCTCCTTTTCGAACAGCATTTCCTGACGGAATAATGCGTCTTTTACGATAATTCAACACTTATGCACTATAAGGTTCATTATATTATATATAAAAGGGAGCTTAAAGTCAATCGGAATTTCATCGTAACAAGGGGATGAATTTAAAAATCATATACAGGCACAATAAAGGCGAAAATGTGTGAATTTTATATGTGCAGTTTGCACAAGGCAAATATGGGTGTTTTGTATAATTTATTTAACCGTATTGTGTTGACTTTTGCTACAAAATGCATTAAATTTATATTTGTTACGGAGGAGAAATTTATGGTACAGGTAGTTGCCGCTTTGATAAGAAGCGGAGAAAAATTTATGATATTTCAGCGACCTTCAACAAAAACGAGAGCATATCAGTGGGAGTTTGTCGGCGGCAAAGCGGAGCCGGGTGAAAACCTTGAAGAAGCGCTTATCCGTGAATGCCGTGAAGAAATCGGTGTCACCGTGAAGGTGGGAGATGTGTTTGCTGAGGTTGACCACGAATACCCCGATATAAGCATACACCTGACTCTTTTCAACGCCGAAATCGTTGAAGGAGAGCCGAAAAGGCTTGAACATAATGACATAAGGTGTATAACTCCCGATGAGATACCTCTTTATGAATTTTGTCCCGCGGATGATGAGATTTTGAAGAAAATCATAGCTGAATTTTAAAATGGGTGTGTGAATAGTATGAATATTTATGAGATTTTTCTTGCGGCGGTTGCCTTGGTTCCCGCAACGGTGCTTTGTTGTTATGTGTATAAAAAGGACAGGGCAGATAAGGAACCCATAGGATTCTTGCTGTTTCTTATGGCGTTGGGTGCTCTTTCCGCAGTGCCTGTGGTTATCACAAGCGACCCCATTAACAGTTTTATCGACAGCTTCTTTTCAAGTTTCGGTACGGAAGAAAACGGTGCGGTTTATCTGAGTAAGCCTCTTTATCAGATTTATCTGTTTGTTTCCAACACGATAGGAGTTGCACTTATTGAAGAAGGCTTCAAATGGATTGCTCTTTATTTTGCAACAAAGGACAGCAAGCATTTTAACAGCCTTTTTGACGGTGTGATTTATGCCGTTTTTGTTTCTCTCGGTTTTGCTGCGCTTGAAAATGTAAAGTATACTTTCAATTACGGCCTTGAAACGGGTCTTATGAGGGCCTTCACTTCTGTGCCGGGGCATATGTTTTTCGGCGTGCTTATGGGTACATATTACACAATGTGGAATGTATATAATGAGGCATCAAAGCTTGAGATCAGCTGTGTTTCAAACGGTATCATATCCGCAAGGAAGCCGTATATCAGCGGCAAAAATTATCTCAGGCTCAGCATAATTTTCCCTGTTCTTGCTCACGGAGTTTACGATTATTTCTGCAGTTATCCGTCAACTCTTTTCACCGTTCTTTTTTATGCTTTTCTGCTCGCTCTCTATGTTACGCAGTTCAGAAGAATATCGTATATTTCAAAATTTGACAGGTCTGAGCTTACTGTTGCCAACGGCATACTGGTCAATAAATATCCTCAACTCCGTGAATACTTTATACAGCAGAGGCAAATGTCACAAGAATAAAAAAACAAACCGTTTCTTTCATTACGAAGGAAACGGTTTTACTGTTTATTCAATTACTTCAACCTTGTCTTTGTATGATTTCCAGCCCATTCTGCCGTACCAGACGACGAATTTTCCGAAGCTTTGCCAATCATACATCACATCCGTATCGGTGAGCTTTAATGTATGAGAAAGCTTTTTAAGAGGTTTGTATTCGTTTACATACACGTTCTGAAGGTAACCGTGAATGTCATAATTCAGCTTTATTTCGGAGCTTTCATCGCAAGGGGTGCGGAGAATATTTTTCTGGTATGTGAAAAGACTTTCAAAAATATCTTCGGGAATATCAAAGCTTTTCAAATACGGCATCATTTCTTCAAAAAATAAATCCTTATCCGAAAGATAGTTAAGAACGAGATATTCGTGGTCATCCCATACAGCATCGCCGGCAGGGACAAAAAGAAGCTTCCTGTTTGTTTTGCCTTGAGAAATTTCGTCGGCGTGGGATTTTATTTCACGGTACATCCGTGAAACAAAAAGTCCGGGGTTGCCCTCAAAATAATCAATTGTTCCGTCGTAGAATTTTTCATAGGGAACATTTTTTTCATAGTGAAGCCATATTGCGAAGGCTCTGAGCAGACCGTTGCCGTGGAATGCCTTTGCCAGATAATAAAACGTGGTAGCTCTTATCCACATTTCACGGGTCAGTGACTCTGTTTCAACAATGATATCGTTATATTCGGGCACTGTAAACGCTTCCGTCACAAAGTGATGGCGGAGAATTTCGGAACGTACGGTTTTTATTCCGAAGCGTTCAACAAAATCACTCTGACCCATAATTGAATTGGGCAGAAGAATACAGCTGTATACCTCAAAAACATAATGCTGACCGATTTCGAAAAGCTGACCGATGCCTCTTATAAAGCTCTCATATGTTTCGCCGGGCAAACCGAGAATAAGCTCGGAATAAGCCTTCATTCCGTTCTGATTGTAACGGGTAAGAAGTGTTCTGAAAAAGTCAAGGGACATATTTTTTCTGCCGATGTTGTGAAGCACCTCAGGAGAAAGGCTCTGGAACGAAAGTGTTGCACCTATACGGTCAAATTCGCATTCCTTGAACTTCTTTACGATTGCAAATACATTTTCAAAATTTGTTTTCGAATAGTTCATACGCATACGCTCGGGGTATCCCGTGCTTTCCTTGGCATTGACAAGAGCCTGTGCGATTTCAAGGTCACGGTCAAAGAGCCCGAAGTTTGCATCGGCACCCCACACAAATGCGATTTTATGCTCCGACATCCATTTGATTTCCCCAAGAATTCTGCTCATAGGGAAAAGTCTGGTTTTTGATTTGAGCAGACCCCAATCGCAGTATGCGCATCGGTGAGGACAGCCTCTGCTTGTTTCGAGAATTGCATTGAATGTAATCTCGGGATGATTTTCAATAATGTCATCAAACCATCCGTCAACATAAGGCGAGGGATAGTCTGCAATTTCGCCCGGAACCGTTCTCTCGGTGCTGATGATCTCGTTATCTTTTCTGTATGAAATATTATCAACCGATGAAAAATCTCCGCTGAGTGCGGCAGTCAGCACATCACGGAAGGTTTCTTCGCCTTCACCGTGGCAGAGAATGTCAATAAAGGAGTATTCTTCAAGGAAACTTTTGTTTTCGGGGACATTATGACCGCCGAAGATAATAATACACTCGGGCCATTTTTCTTTGATTTTACCTGCAAGCAGTTTGTTGTATTCCGTGTTCCAGCAGTAATTTGAGAAGCCTGCAACTGCGGGATTTTCCATTCTTGCTATGACTTTATCGATGTCTTCGCGAAGGAAAATAAATTCCTTGAAGCAATAGTTTTCTTTGACCGTTTCACTGCGGAATGCATTTGCCGCAAGCACACCTGCAGTGTAAGGCAGGTAAGCCTGCTCAGCACCCGTGCAGGCGGAAACATCAACTTGTATCAGATATAAATTCTTCATTGTCACCTCATGACTCTGTTCTTTTTGCCCGTGTTGAGCTGAGCATCGTCGCGTCTGCCGTACCATATGCAGATTCGTGCATATTCATCCCAGCTGCGGAATTCCGTGCCTTCTGAAACAATTGTGGTTTTCTTCTTTTCAAGCGGTAAATAATCACCCGAATAAATGCGGTTGAAGTAACCGTAAAAATCATATTCCGAATCGATTGTTATACTACTCTCAAAGGGCTGTCTTATTATGTGTTTCTGGTATGACATAAGTCCGTCAAAAACTTTTTTTTCAATATCAAATACTTTGACAAATTCAGCAAGCTCATCAAAAAATCGGTTAAGCTCTCTTGAAATACGGAAGAAAATATATTCCTCAAAACTCCAGGTGATTATTTCGTTTTCTCCGTAGGGCACGGAGAATGTACCCCTGCCTTCGCTGACGTCAACGGTAAGCTGTTTAAGATGTGCATATGCACCCCCGGCGGCGGAATCAACGGGCTGATTATCAAGCCAGTCAATGAGCTTTTCGTAAAAAACTTTGTATGAAGTATTTTTTTCGTGCCTGAGATACATTGCAAGGGCACGGGTAAGACCCAGATTGTGAAAAGCCTGAACACATATTGAAAAAATAAATGAGCGGCGCCAGTCTTCAATGCCCATTGAGCTTGTTGAAACAATGATGTTTGAAAGCTCGCTTACATCATCGGCGGCAGGCTTGCAGTGATACTGGCTGAAAGGAGTGCGTACCGTTTTTATGCCGTATTTCTGCATATAAGAAGGGTCTGCAAGCAGTGAATTGGGTAAAAGCTCACAGGGATAAATGCCTATGCAGGTGTGCTGACCGCAATCCAGCAGGGTGCATATTCCGTCAGCAAAAGAATCGTATGTTTCTTCGGGTAAACCGAGAATAAGCTCGGAATAAACAGGCACGTTTGCACTGTTATATTTAATCATCAGATTTTTGAAATGCTCAAGCTCCATATTGCTTCTGCCGATTGCACTGAGCACATCGGGAGAAAGGCTCTGGAATGAAAGGGTAGGTGATTTGCCTATCTCTTTGTTTATGAGCTTGCTGCTGATTTCAAAAACAACTTCGTCACGGTTTTTGGTGTAATTTGTTTTGAATACCTGCGGATACCCGTAGGTGTCACGGTATTTTATAATCAGGTCCGCAATTTCGGAATCTCTCGGAAAAAGTCCGAAATTTGCATCGGCGCAGTAAACATATTCAACCTTGTTTTTTACCATCCAGTCAAGCTCTGCTTTGATTCTTTCCGTAGGGAAATGACGCACCTTTGCTTTTAGGGCGCCCCAATCGCAGAATGCACAGCGGTTGGGACAACCGCGGTTTGTTTCCCATATAACCGAAGGGGAAATACCGGATTCTTCAATAATTGAATCAAAACAGCCCGAAAGGTAAGGCGAAGGGAAGTCTTCGATATTGCAGGGCGGTGTTTTTTCGGTAGTGACAATTTTACCGTTATCTTTATATGAAATATTGTTCACATCCGAAAGATTTCCGTTTTCAACAAGGGAAATTAACAGGTCTTTGAAAGGCTTTTCGCCTTCGCCGTGGATAACTATGTCGCACCAGGGAATATCGTCAAGGTCTTTACCGTGAGGGTCAACATTGTGGCCGCCGAAAACCACGATGCAATGAGGATGTTTTTCTTTGAGTCTGCGTGCAAATTCGCGGTTGTATTCCATATTCCAGATATAAGAAGAAAAACCCACGAGGAAAGGGTTCTCCAATGAGTCAACGGCACGGTCAATGTTTTCTCTTATAAAGATAAATCTTCCTAGGTTATAGTTATCGGCGATTTTTTCATCACTCCATGCGTAAGCCGCAAGGCAGCCTGATGCATAGGGGAGATATGCGGTTCTGACGGATTCGCCGTAAACTGCACTGACCTGAACAAGATAGATATTTTTTTTCATTACTTCACCTGAAATACCTATAAAATATTAGAACATTATATCATCCGCAGTCTTTTTTGTCAATAAACAGGAGATGCCGCCAATTAGTGCTTGAAATACGGAAAAATTTAATTTATAATCTTATCAAACGAAACAAAGGAGCTTGTTATGCCTTATCTTTTTGCACATTTCAAAGAGAAACTTACACCCGACGGAGAACAGGTTTACTTCGGAATAAGCCGTGATGGTTATAACTGGCAGGCAGCCAACGGCGGAAATCCCGTGCTGACCGCACAGCTTGGGGAAAAAGGATGCCGTGATATAGAGGTTGTAAGGCTTCACAGCGGCGGATTTATGATTGTCACTACGGACCTTTGCATTGTTAACCGTATGGATGAAAACCATAATGTTGACTGGCATAATGTCAACAGAACAGGCAGCAAATGTCTGAGAATGTGGAAAACCGAAAATCTTGTTGATTTTTCCGAGGAAAAGCTGGTTTATTTCGGCAGGGACGATTTCGGCTGTATGTGGGCACCCGAAGTGTTTTACGACGAGAAAAACGGTGAATACCTTATCCACTGGGGCTCAACCGTTGCGGAAACGGACTACAAACATATGTCGATTTATTGCAGTAAAACCAAGGATTTCGAAACCTTTTCAATGCCTGAACTGTATTTTACAAAGGATAATGAGATTCTTGATTCGCATATACAGAAGGTTGGTGATACATACCACCTTTTCTATAAGAATGCTCATAATCCGTCAATGAATATGCATGCAACATCTCAGAGCCTTTACGGTCCTTTTGAGCACGATAAGATCTTTGAAGAATATATGAATAAGGAAGTAAAAAATCCCGGTTCATATGAAGGACCCACAGCTTATACTTTGCCCGACGGCAGATGGTGCCTTATGCTGGATTTCTTCGGATGCGAAAAAGAAAAAATGGGTTATGTACCTTTCGTATCTTCCGCACCGGGAAATATGGATTTTCAGCGCGTGCCCGAGCAGTTTTCTTTTCCTTACGGCTTTAAGCACGGCAGGGTAATTGAAATTGCCGATGAAGAATTTGAAAGATTAGAAAAACTTTAATATTTTTGGAGCTGGAGAATAATGAGAAAAATAATTTGCTTGTTGATTGTGATTTTCATAATAATTTTTGGAATATCAACATTTGGCGAAAAGACAGAAACAAATATTCCGCTTGCATATACAGGTAATTCCGAGGCGATAATCGAGGATATGCAGTCACAGTCTGATATTGCAGTTGAGCGTGCATATGCTGCCGCAAATCCCGATACAAGCGTTGTTTCAGCCCTGGGTTATGTTGTTGTAACGGATTACATAAAGAATGACGGTACAACGGATGTTGCCGATGAAATTCAGAATATAATCGACTCAAATCCCAACAGAACAATTTATTTTCCCGACGGCGTTTACGTTATCGGAAAAAGCATATGCACACCTGCAAATCCTTCTAAAAGTGTTGATTTGCAGCTTTCAAATTATGCAGTTATAAAAGCTGCCGAGAGTTGGCAGGAAAATGAAGCGATGATTCGCCTTGGCGGTAAGGATGCGGCAAACGATACCCATACGGCAGGCAGTAATTATTCCTTGACGGGCGGTGTGATTGACGGCAGCGGCAAGGCAAATGCGGTCAGCATCGACAGCGGCAGAGAGTCACGTATCAGCAATCTTTCGATAAAAAATGCGGTCAAAGGCATACATATAAAGTACGGTGCAAACAGCGGTTCGTCAGATGCCGATATCAGCGATGTGAACATTATCGGCACCGGTGGTACAAACTCAACGGGAATTCTTATTGAAGGTTTTGATAATACACTCACAAATATCCGCATAGGCAATGTATTTATCGGTGTTCATCTTAAATCCGCGTCAAACTCAATGAGAAATATTCATCCTCTTTATTATTCCGATTATACCGATTATGAAAACAGCTGCGGTTTCTATGATGAATGCGGTAATAATATTTATGATTTTTGTTACAGCGATCAGTTCTGCAACGGCTTCCGCACGGTGGGAAATATATCAAATATCTATGATAACTGCTTCTGCTTCTGGTATACCGAGGCAGGCGGAAAAGAGGTTGCTTTCAGGGCTGACGGCAGATTTGATTCCGCCGTTACAAATTTCCGCGCAGGGTTCAGAGATGATACCGAAAATGCGGTGCTTATTGCGAGTGACTCAGGCGGAAACGGTGTGTTTGATAATCTTCTTGTCAATAAAAACATTGTTTCGGATAAATCATACAGACGCTACAAAGAAGGCGGCATAAAATGGTTCATAAACTGCATATTTAATTGATAATTGCCTCGGAGTTCAGCTCCGGGGCAAATTTGTTGTGTAACTGTATTGACAAACGATGCATAATGTGATATCATACATTTAACATTTAGGCTAAATGTTAAATGAGAAGGAGATGATTTGTTGGGAATTAACAATACGCTCAAAGCACTTGCGGATCCCATCCGCCGCGAAATTCTCAATATGCTTAAAAGCGGCAGAATGTCGGCAGGGGATATATCCGAAAAATTTCCCGTTACGGGTGCTTCCGTGTCACGTCATCTTTCAGTGCTTAAAGAGGCGGATTTAATACGAGACACAAGAGAAGGGAAATATATTTATTACGAGCTTAATGCTTCCGTGCTTGAAGAGATTATGCTCTGGATTACCGACCTGAAAGGAGAGGACAATAATGATTAAAAACAATAAGGTTACTCTTGCACTGTCATCAGTTGCGATTCTTATGCCTGTTGCTGTCGGCTTGATTCTTTGGGATAAGCTGCCCGAAACAATGACCGTTCATTGGAATGCGGCAGGCAATGGCGACGGTTTTGCATCAAAAGCTTTTGCGGTTTTCGGAATGCCGATTATTCTTCTTGCGTTTCATTGGATATGCATTGTATTTACAGACAGAGATAAGAAGAATAAAAATCAGAATCCCAAATTACAGAAAATTGTGCTCTGGCTTTGTCCTGTTATTACCTGGATGATAAGCGGTATGATGTATTTTGCTGCATCGGTCAAAGAAACCGATATTATGACCGTTCTTTTTCTGTTTCTCGGTCTTATGTTCTGTGTTATCGGTAATTATCTGCCAAAATGCAAACAGAATTTTACAATGGGTATAAAAATAAAATGGACACTTGAAAATGAAGTGAACTGGAACAAAACACACCGTTTGGGCGGCATTGTGTGGTTTATATGCGGCCTTGTCATGATTGCTGCCGCTTTCCTGCCGTTAAAAATTTCAATTCCCGTTATGGTTACATTAATAGTTGTTGCGGTAATTGTGCCTGCTGTGTATTCTTACTCACTTTATCGCAAAATGCTGAAAAACGGTGAAATCACATCTGAAAACACGGTTCCCTGGGGTGGATACAGCAAAAAAGTAATCGTTATTGTTTCCGTAATTATTTCACTCTTGCTTGTTTTTTCGCTTGTTGTTTTGCCCAATACGGGAAATGTTGATATTATCTGCGGTGAAACCGCCGTTGAAATCAATACGGATTATTGGTTTGATATCTCCGTTGCATATGAAAATATTGACGGAATAGCGCTTCGTGATGATGTGGATTTCGGCAGAAGAACAAACGGCTTCGGCACACCAAGACTTATGCTCGGTACATTTATGAATGAAGAATTCGGCACATATACAAGATATACCTACGGCAAATCAAAGCTATGCATCGTCGTTGAGGATGATGGAAATTATCTTGTTATCGGCTGTGAGAATGATGAAACAACCCGTGAGATTTACAATGAAATAGTCGCAAAAATCAAATAAAAAATGCAACTCGGAGTTTTTAATTCCGAGTTGTTTTTGTATACGGTGTATGGTATAATCATTTAAAATACAGTGTGAGGTGACGGACTTGAAAGAAATGACAACCGAAAAGCTTCAGAAAATTCAGTCTAAAAGAGAAAAAGAAATCCGTAAATGGGAAAAAGAAAAGGCAAAACCCAAAAAGAATTTTTATTTTGCATACCTTGTTCTTATCATTTCGCTTATCTATGCAACCGATGAAATCGCATCTCAGATAGGCACGCTGATGAAAACAGAGATTGCAAATGACCTTTTTTCAAATTTCGGCGAAAGTTCTGTGGGTCTGCTTGATATTCTTTCTATTCTTGTTGTGCCGTTTCAGGCATTGGGTCTGCTTTACAGACCTCTTGCGGACAGATGGGGCAGGCGTAAATTCCTTTTGATAAATACCTTCGGAATGAGCCTTGCAATGCTTGTTATTTTTCTTTCAAATAACCTGTTCCTCTATTTTGCGGGTGCGGTGCTTGTACAGTTTTTCATTCCTCACGATATGCACGTTGTTTATATTATGGAATCCTCGCCGTCAAAGCACAGAGCGAGAGTTTACTCATCCATAAAGTTTTTTGCCAATATGGCGGTTATGCTTATTCCATTTATGAGAAGAACACTTATGCAGGATGCAACTCAGTGGCGACTTGTTTATTTTGTTCCTGCGGTTGTGGGTGTTATTACTGCACTAATCGCTTTGCTTACGGCAAGAGAAACAGATTCGTTTATTGATTCCCGCCTGCGTTATCTCAGAATGACAGACGAAGAGCGTGAAGCCGAAAAGGTACGCAAAAGCTCCGAAAATGCTCAGGGCGGTCTTATCCATGCACTTAAATTTGCGTGGAAACACAATCAGCTTCGCTGGCTATACATAACCTCCGCACTTGCAAATCTGGGCTTTATCGGCACAATCAACTATCAGGTTATTATGTCATACGGCTATGCTCAGAACTACATAGCAAACGGTATGTTTGCTTCTTTGGGCGATGAAGTAATGAATTTTGTCAGCGTAGGCCCCGTAACAACAGCACTGTTTATGTTCCCCGTCGGCTGTGCGGTTTCACAGGTTATAATGGGCTTTATTTCAGACTCAAAGGGCAGAAAAGCCGCCGCAATCACAACGGCAATCAACTGTCTGGTTGCATTTATCGGTTTTTCCGTAGGTGCAAGAATGGCATGGAATCCCTACCTTGCAGGTTTCCTTTGCGGTGCATTTGTAGGCAGCTTTTATTCCACAAATGATGTTCTTATTATGATGATAGGTGAATCATCGCCCACCAACCTGCGTTCATCAACAATGTCGGCGCAGTTTATTGTTACCGCAATCGGTGTTGCGATTTCTTACATAATCAGCCTGCCGCTTATTACCGTGCTTGGTAACAGTGTTACAGGCGTTGTCAGCTTTGCACTTCTTGTACCCGGTTTCATTGCAGCGTTCTTTGCCCTTGTGCGTAAAACCCACGACACAAAGGGTATTGATATGGATACCGTTACCGGCAGTGAGTGGGATTAATAACAAATACAATACAAAGCCCCGTAAGCTTATTTTGCAAGCTTACGGGGTTGCTTCATTTAATTAAATTTTGTCAGTGTGCCTGCATTGTAGCTGAATGGATTGAATCCCGCTTCGAGTGCAGGGCTGTTGTCGGCAATAGTAAAATCTCTGTTTTGTGCATCCTTGAATAAGGGGTCTGCAAAAGCGGCGTTGTTATAGTAACCTCGTGCGGTCATTATCACAAGAGATTTTCTTTCAAAGAAACTCATCGAATCGCCCGAATAAACGTTGCCGCCGTTCTTATAATCATAGTAAAGATTGCTGTCGTCAACAAACCAATCTCTTTCTGTTGTGAGAGCATACATTGTTGCATTATCGGTAACAAGGATATTGTTGGAAAGAGTGAGAGAATTATGTTCCTCGTTTCTGGTGATTCTGAATGCACCGTCACCGCCGAAAGCAAAGATGTTGTTTCTTACAATGTTATCCTTACCGTAGTGCTGATGGAAGGTTTGTGAAGAGCAATCATAAACAAGGTTATTTTCAACGAGCATACCGCTTGAGCCTTCGTCAAGGTAGATGCCCCAGCCGCCGTAACCGTATCTGCCTTCGTCACAGCCGACATTATAAATCACATTTCCGCTGATAACCGTATCGGGCTGAATTCCCAGAGTGTAAATCGCACCCATATCGGAAAGCCATCCGTTGCCGATATCATAAATAAGGTTGTCGCAGATTTTAATGTTGTTGGTTGAGTTGGGTGAATATCCCCAGTTCCAGCCAACTGAAATTCCTGTATACCAACCGTCGTGAATTTCGTTATTTGTAAGGTCACAGTCGATTGCGTGGGTCAGAAGGATGCCGATTGCATTGTTGAAAATTCTGCCGTAGCTGCTGATGTGGCAATCGGTTACATCAATATTACGGGTTGTTGCAGGAACAACAAAATCGCCGTGGATAAACACCGCATTTGCACCGATTTCGTTGAACATACAGCTTGCTATTTTACAGTCTGCTGCCGCTTTGTCAAATTTTATGGCAGTGTTTGAAATGTTTTCAAAGCGGCAATCGGTAAAGTTGATTTCGGATGAAGCGGTGATGTTGATTGCGGCAGGAGTTTCAAATGCTGCCTGCGGATGGGTTGCTCCGTATTCGATATTCTTATATAAAGGATGCGACTCGTCGAAAACCTTGCCTGAAAATGAGCCGTCTTTACCGACATAATCCCAGTCAGTCTTTTCAAAATTGATGCCCCGGAATGAAATGTTCTTTGCGTTGCTGATATTTATAAGCTTTTCTGAAATGCCCGCATAAAGCACTGTGTTTTCAACGGTATCGCCGTCTTCGGGGATATAGTAAAGCTTTTCCTCTGCACGGTCAAGATACCATTCGCCGGGATGTAAAAGTGCTTCTTTTACATTTTCAAAAACATAGTTATCTTCAACCCTGACCGTCATTGCAGATGGCTTTCTTGTTTCGACTCTGCCGGTTTCAGCGTTAACCGAATTGAGAGGAAGAAGCTCATCGCACCAGAAATGCATAATTCTTACGGTAACATCCTTAACATTTGCAAAGTTAAGAACATCACCGGAATTTCCATAGAAAACAACAGATTTTGTGAAAAACTGTGCTTCATTTTCGGGAACCATTGCCTCGTCTGTTTTGGGATCAGCTACCTGAAACAACCCTTCTTTGGGATAATTGGGACGTGAAAGTCTTTTGCTTCCTTTGAAAAGCGAATGGAAATAATCATCTTCGCTTTCTATGGGCACATCAGTTACAAAAGTTTTAACACCGTTTATTACGGTTTCACTCCAACCGGAAATCTCCTTTGCACCCATAAACGAAACATCTTCATCAGGATATGAACGGTAAATGACATTTTCAAGGTCGTCAGCCGTAAATTCAAGAGGCTTTGTCAGAGTATAGGTGCCTTCTCTGAACCATACGGTAACCGTACCGTCAACTGTACCTTTAAGATTTTTTGCCTTTTCTTTTGCACCTTCAGGTGTTTTCAAAGGCTGTTCAGCCGTGCCGGGATTTGCGTCATCACCGTTGGGTGCAACAATAATATCAAATTCTCCCATAACGAATTCGCCTTCATCAAATTCGGTCTGAACTGTTTCTTCTTCGGGTTTGCTGAAAATTCCTTCAATTTCCTGGGGAAGGAATAAAACATTGAACCAGGTAACCAGTGACATAAAAAATGCCGTTAATCTTGTGAAAAATACTTCCATAGCAAATACCTGCCTTTTACTCAATAAATTTGATTGAAAAATTCGTTTTAGCTGAGCTTTCTTGCAAGGTCATTGAGGAAAAGCTCATTTTCAAGCTTTTCGGGAGTGGTGTCTTTATTGATATGAACGAACTCAATATCCATAATTCTTGCAAAGTCACGCATCATTTCAGCATCTGCATCGTATGAAAGCACGGTGTGATGTGCGCCGCCGGCGATAATCCAGCATTTTGCACCCGTGCACAGATCGGGCATTGCACGCCACATAACTCTTGCAACAGGCAGATTGGGCATGGGAAGAATGGGTTTAACACATTCAATATCCTGACAAATCATTCTCAGTCTTCCGCCCATATCAACAAGGCTGACAACTATTGCACTGCCTGCTTTGCCTTCGAAAACAAGTCTTGCAGGGTCGCCCTTACCTCCGATTCCGAGAGGATGAACTTCAATTCTGGGTTTATTTGCGGCAAGTGTGGGGCACACTTCAAGCATATGAGCGCCAAGTGAGTATTCCGCACCTGGAGCAAGGTTATATGTATAATCCTCCATAAATGCAGTGCCGCCGCCCATACCTTCGGTCATAGCCTTCATAACGGCAGTCATTGCAGAAACCTTCCAGTCGCCTTCGCCGCCGTAACCGTAGCCTTGCTCCATAATACGCTGGCTTGCAAGTCCGGGAAGCTGCTCCATACCGTAAAGGTCTTCAAATGTGTTTGTGAATGCTTTGCAGCCTTGCTCATCCATCATTTTCTTAATGGCAATTTCTTCTTTTGCCTGATAGCGTACAGCATTAAGGTTGTCTGTTGCAAATTCGTAGTTCTCAGCATATTCAGCCATAAGTGCATCAACTTCGGCTTCTGTTACTGCATTGATATATTCAACAAGAGTGCCTACGGGCCAGGTGTTGACCTCCCAACCCATTACTTCCTGAACACCTACTTTATCGCCTTCGGTAACCGCAACATTCCTCATGTTGTCGCCGAAACGCATAACCTTAAGCTGCTTTGAGAATGCGGCGCCCACTGCGGACCGCATCCATTTGCCAAGCTCATTGAGAACTCTTTCATCCTGCCAGTAACCCATAATAACCTTACGGGGAGTGCGGAGTCTTGCAGCGATAAAGCCGTGCTCTCTGTCACCGTGTGCAGCCTGATTAAGGTTCATAAAGTCCATGTCTATTTCTTCGTTGGGAATATCTCTGTTATACTGAGTTGCAAAGTGGCAGTAGGGCTTCTGTAAATTTTTCAGACCGTTGAGCCACATCTTGGAAGGGGAGAAGGTATGCATCCAGGTGATGATGCCTGCACATTTGTCGTTGAAGTTTGCTTCTTTCACAACTTCGCTGATTTCTTCTGATGTTTTTGCGGTTACTTTGTAAACCACCTTACAGGGAAGAAGACCGCTTTCATTCATCTTTTCAGCCATTTCGGCGGCTCTTTCGGCAACGGTATCAAGCACTTCGGGTCCGTAAAGGAACTGACTGCCCACCACAAACCAGAATTCATAGTTTTCCATATACATAAAATCACCTTCTGTTAAAATATAATTCAATATTAGCATTTGAATTTACTTATGTCAAGAAGCTAAGGTGTTATAAATTCCGTCTTGCAAAGAACATTGATTTCTGTTAAAATGAACTGGTAAAATATGCGTTAAGGATGATTGAAATGTCAAAATGCAAGGTTATTTCTCACAGAGGTGCCAACAGAGAGGCACCGCAGAATACTCTTCCCGCTTTTGAAAAATCCATAGAAATCGGTGTTGACGGCTTTGAAACGGATATTCATCTTTCAAAAGACGGAGTGCCCGTGGTATGCCACAATTACACCATTGACGAGACATCAAGCGGTCAGGGCGATATCAATGAGCTGACATATGAAGAACTTCTCAACTATGATTTCGGAGCTTACTTTCACGAGAAGTTTACGGGTACAAAAATCCCCACACTTGAAGAATTTCTTACCCTTTGCGAGAGTGCGGATATTGAAATTATGAATATTGAAATCAAGCCTCCACGTGACGGAAATATGGAAATCGTTGCAAAAACAATCAATGCGGTAAAAGCTCACGGTCTTTTTGGAAAGCTTCTTATTTCAAGCTTTGACCACAATGTGCTTATTGAGTGCAAAAATGTTGACCCTCAGTGTAAGACGGGTTATCTTTATGCGCCTAATAAAGCTCATTTCTACAAGCAGATGTTTTTCGGCTATGTTGAGTTTGCAAAGAAAATCAAGGCGGATTATCTGCATCCTCATTTTCTTGCAGTTACCAAAACCTATGTTAAACGACTTCACAAACACGGCATAAAGGTCAATGTTTGGACAGTCAATAAGCCTGAAACAGTGAATAAACTTCTCAAGATGGGTGTTGACGGTCTTATTACCGATGTGCCTCAGATGGTCAACGCACTTGTTGAAAGATTTGAAGGATAAATTACGGATTCCCGATTGTTATTCAGTCGGGAATTTTTTATTTATAATTGTTGAAATAAAACGATAATTGTGATATACTCCTATACGGTGGTAACTATGGCTATTTTTAGGACGCAAAGTTCCGGCGAAACCGAAAAAATCGGTGAAATGCTGGGCAAAAATATCAAAGACGGTTCTGTTGTTGCGATGTTCGGCGACCTCGGTGCAGGCAAAACGGCTTTCACCAGAGGGTTTACAAGAGGAATGGGAATCCCTTGCGATGTAAGCAGCCCCACATTTGCACTTGTGAACGAATACAGAGGCGATAAAAGAACTCTCTATCACTTCGATATGTACCGTATTTCCGGTTGGGATGACCTTTACTCCACAGGTTATTTTGATTACCTTGATGCAGGCGGATGTCTGATTATCGAATGGAGTGAAAACATTGAGGCGATTCTGCCCGATGACTGCCTCAGAGTCACCATAACCAAAACGGAAAATCCGGACGAAAGAAATATTGAAATAATTGGAGCTGAATTTCTTGAAAATACTGGCGGTTGATTCCTCAGCCAAATCCGCAGGCGTTGCGGTTGCCGAAGACGGCAGATTAATCAGTGAGTGTTTTGTCAACAATGCGCTGACCCACAGCAGAACGCTTATGCCTATGGTTGAAAATGCACTTTCCCAGGCAGATCTTACACTGAAGGATATTGATGCAATCTGTGTCAACGAAGGTCCCGGTTCATTTACGGGCATCAGAATCGGTGTCGCAGCTGTCAAGGGTCTTGCAATGTGCGATAATATTCCCTGTGCGGGAGTTTCAACACTTGAATGCATTGCTTATAATTTCGTCGATGAAGAATGTATCGTGTGTGCAGCAATGGATGCAAGATGCAATCAGGTTTATACGGCGCTTTTCCGCTGTGACGGTGTTAATGTAAGCCGCATATGTGAAGATAAGGCGATTTCCATAGATGAACTCGGAAACGAGCTTATGAATTACGGTGAGAAAATATATCTTGCAGGTGACGGTGCGGAGCTTTGCTTCAGGGCATTCGGAGATAAAATTCCCAATGCGAAGCTTTCGGGCGAAAACCGCCGTTATCAGCGCGCTTTCGGTACTGCCCTTGCAGCTGAAAAAAAGAACGAATTTATTGATTCCGCTTTGCTTGCACCGGTCTATTTAAGGCTTCCTCAGGCTGAGCGGGAACTGAAATTAAGAAAAGGAGAATCATTATGATTGCACTGGGAAGCGACCATGCAGGTTATGAGCTTAAGCAGGTCATTATCAAACATCTTGAAGAAAGAAAAATCGAATATAGGGATTACGGCACATATTCAACCGACTCCTGCGACTATGCTGTTTATGCAGAAAAAACCGCAAGAGCCGTTGCAGGCGGCGAATGTGAACTCGGTCTGCTTTTCTGCGGTACGGGTGTAGGTATCTCAATGGCGGCAAATAAGGTAAGGGGTATCCGTGCCTGCTGCTGTTCCGATTTGTTCTCGGCAGAAATGACAAGGCTTCATAACAATGCAAATATTCTTTGCCTGGGCGGCAGAGTTGTTACTCCCGAAAAAGCAAAGGAGCTTGTTGATATATTCCTTAATACTCCTTTCAGCGGTGAAGAGCGCCATCAGAGAAGAATTGACCAGATTACAGACCTTGAAAACAGATTTTGATTAATCGGAGGACAGAGCTATGGCAAAGGTAATGATAATGGAACATCCTCTTATTCAGCATAAGCTTACTTTTCTCAGAGATGAAAAAACCACATCAATGGAGTTCAGAAGCCTTGTAAGCGAAATTGCAATGCTTATGTGCTATGAGGCAACAAGGGATTTACCTCTTAAAGAGGTTGATACAAAAACACCCGTTGCAATGGCAAAGACCAAGGTTATAGCAGGTAAAAAGCTTGCCTTTGTGCCTATTCTCAGAGCAGGTCTGGGTATGGTTGACGGCATGCTTGCCCTTGTGCCTTCCGCAAGAGTAGGCCATATCGGTCTTTACAGAGACCCTGAAACCCTTATGCCGGTTGAATATTACTGCAAGCTTCCCGCAGATATTGAGGAGCGCGAGGTAATAGTTCTTGATCCCATGCTTGCAACCGGCGGCTCTGCCATTGATGCGATTTCACAGATAAAAAAGAGAAATCCCAAGGATATCAAGTTTATGTGCATTATTGCCGCACCCGAAGGCCTTGAAGCTCTGAGAAACGCTCATCCCGATGTTGATATTTATGTGGGCGCTCTTGATGACCGTCTTAATGACCACGGTTATATTGTTCCCGGTCTCGGTGATGCAGGCGACAGAATTTTTGGTACAAAATAGAATGACATAAAAGCCCATCGACATTTTGCCGACGGGCTTAGCTTTTGCTGCTGATGAAATAAGCCGGGAACTTAAATACGGCAACGTAAGTGTATCGATTACCGATACGGGAGAGAAAGTAACGGTTGACTACTGATTTTATTAAATGGCAAAAAGGATGTGAAAGTCTTGAACATCGAAACCAAAAAGGAAAAATCGAAAATGTCAAAAAGAGATATATTTATTTTCGTGCTTATGGGATGCACGGCAGTTCTTATCACGGCAGCGGGAATATATTTCAAACAGGATTTTCTGAATATTCTTCCTCTGTATATTTCGCTGATAATCGGTATGCTTCAATCGAGAGTAAACCGATATGCAAGCCTTATGGGCAGTATAAATTCTTTGCTCTACGGTGCAGTTTATGTTTATTATAACCTTTACGGATCGGCTTTTTCTGCGATTCTTTTTTCGTGTCCCATTCAGCTTTTGACTTTTATCCGATGGAACAAAAATAAATGGGAACATTCCACAAAGCTCCGTAAACTCAGCGGAAAACAGCGTTTGCTGATTATGGCAGGGTTTGTTGCTGCGCTTGTTGCAATGTGGATAATTCTGCCGCTTATCGGATCTCAGTATGTTTTTCTTGACAGCCTTACCAACCTGCTCGGAATTCTTATATATTTCCTGACTATGTTTGCGTATGTTGAGTATACATTCCTTATGATTATCAACGGAATTATAGGAATATCGCTCTATATCACAATGCTTCCGGAAACACCTGAGATGACAACCTACCTTATTTTCTCGGTTTATTCTTTTATATGTATTGTTTTTGCGTTTTTGAAAGCAAGAAAGCTTTATGACAGCCAGCAGTCAGAGGTGGGAAAATGAAAGTTGAGCTTATAGGAAATCTTAAAACCGTAATGTCCAATCCCCACAGCCATCACGGGTATTTTGCCTGGCCTACTCTTGCAAAATTGCAGGACGGCAGGTTAGCCGTAGGTGCATCGGGTTTCAGAGTTGAACATGTTTGTCCCTTCGGTAAATCCGTTATTTCATACAGCAGCGACGGGGGAGAAACCTATACTTTACCTGCGCCTGTTATTGATACTCCGCTTGACGACAGAGATGCAGGTATATGCACCTTTGGAGAAAAAGGTGTGATTTTCACAACCTTCAATAATTCTGCACAGATGCAGAGGGGATATAACAAGGATAATGCTTATGTTCAAAGCTATATCGATACAATAACCCCCGAAGATGAAGAAAAATATCTTGGTGCCTTATTCCGTATCAGCAACGACTGCGGACTTACCTTCGGAGAAATATATCATTCACCCATAACATCACCCCACGGACCCATTCAACTTAGAGACGGAACGGTTATGTGGGCAGGAACACGGTTTGATGATATCTTTTGCGGCATTGAGGTGCGTCTGCTTGATACCGAAAGCGGCGAAACCGAACTCATAGGCAAAATAACATCGTCGGATAAAAATGTTGTGCTCAATGAACCTCATATGGTTGAGTTGCCGAACGGCAGACTTATCTGCCATATCAGAGGAGAAAATGCAGAGCTTTTTGACGGCGGCGATGAGGAACTGTTTACCGTTTTTCAAAGCGTTTCCGATGACGGAGGCAGAACCTGGTCGGAACCCGTTATGCTTCTTGACAAAACGGGCGGAGCACCGCCTCATCTTCTATTGTTAAAATCGGGATTGCTTCTTTCAACCTACGGCAGACGCAAACAGCCTTACGGAATTATGGCAATGATAAGTGCTGACGGCGGTGAAACCTGGCAGACGGATATCCCGATTTGCGAAAACCTTGCAACGGATGACCTGGGGTATCCTTCAACGGTTGAGCTGGATGACGGAATATTGGTTACTGTTTTTTATGCCTCAGAAGGTGAAGACTTACCCTGTAATGTTTTACAGCAGAAATGGAAAAATATCTGAATATATCAAAAAAACCGCTTCACAGCTGTAATGGCATATGAAGCGGTTTTGTTTGTTTAATTATTCGCCAAGGAAGTATCTGCCGTATGCATCTGCAGCTTTAAGAGCAGCGCAAACTTTTTCGGGAGTTACTTCAAAAGGCATATTGTGGAGAGTGTCACCCTCTGCACAAGCTGCGGTTGCAACTGCCATAAGCTTTTCATCTGTTACATCTGTAATTCCGAGCTCTTTGAATGAAACGGGAAGACCGAGCTCAATGCAGAAGCTGATTATTCTTTCAAGCTCGTCACCGTCAACATTTTCAAGAACAAGCTGCGTAAGGGTACCGAAAGCAACCTTTTCGCCATGGTACATATGATGGCATTCGGAGAGAACGGTAAGACCGTTGTGTATTGCGTGTGCCCCTGCGAGACCGCCGCTTTCAAAGCCGATACCGCTGAGAAGAGTGTTTGCCTCGATTACTTTTTCAACAGCTTCTGTGCAAGCACCTGCCTCAAGAGCAATCTTTGCCTTTACGCCTTCATCCATAAGTGTATCAAAGCAAAGCTTTGCAAGTGCCATTGCAGCGCAGGTAACCTTACCGCCTGCACAGGTTCCTGCATCCTTTGCCATAACAGCTCTTGCTTCAAAGTAGGTTGCAAGTGCATCGCCCATACCCGAAACGGTAAGACGGGCAGGTGAGGCGGCAATGATATCCGTATCCATAAGAACCATATTGGGGTTTGCGGGAAGGAAAAGATATTCTTCAAATACGCCGTCATCGGTATAGATAACCGAAAGAGCGCTGCAGGGTGCGTCTGTTGATGCGATTGTGGGGCAGATAAGAACGGGTGTTTTGCAGTAGTATGCAACGGCCTTTGATGTGTCAAGAATCTTGCCGCCGCCGATACCGATAACAAGGTCACAGCCCTTTTCTTCCATAATCTTGATGAGTCTGTTGATTTCGTTCTTTGAGCATTCGCCGTTGAAATAATCAAAAACAAGCTCAAAATCCTGACCTGCAAAGCTGCTTTCAACAGTTACGCCGATTCTCTTGTAACCTGATTCGGTTATGAGAACAAGTGCCTTTTTTCCGTAACCCTTTGCGTAGTCATAAAGCTTTTTCATTTCGCCTGCGCCCTGAACATATTTGCCGGGGCTGATAAGAATTTTTGCCATTTTTCTACTCCTTAAAGTTAATTCAAATTTACTATGTCAATCCGTTTTTTCGGATTCATCGTCTTTAAACTCGTTAAGTTGAGTGATTATGCTGCGTCGCCTTTCGGCAAGCTCACGGTACATACGCTCCTTCTTTTCGCCTGAAAGGTCATAAAAGAATTTAGGTATAAGTCCGAATATACAGGTGACGGTGGGAAGCAGTGTACACATCATAAAGAGCAGATATTCGGTTTTTTCGGACTGGTTGCCGTAACCTGCACCTTCAACATAACCGATTTTGCTCAGGATGAAGGCTTTGATTGAAGCACCTACCGTACCTACAAGTTTTTTGGCAAGGTCTTTTGCAACGCCTGTCATTCCTTCAGTTCTGTAACCGTTTTTCCATTCACCGTAATCAATGGTTTCGTTGCGCATTTCTTCGGGTATAACATTCATAAGACCCCAGCAGGTCATCCAGATTGTTTCTCTTATCATAAATGCGGGAATCATAACGGCAAGTTTTTTATAATTCTTGTTGATTGAACCGATGAGGTAAACAAAAATCATAAGGAAGTCGCCGAGATGGGAGCTGACAATCCACAGGAATCTTGTAGAGAATCTTTCTCTTGCTCTTGTAACAAGTGCATAGCTGGCAGGTGAAACGAATGCACCGGGGATACCTACGATCGTTGTCATTGAAGCGAGGCCGAGAACATTAATATAGTAGTAGTTTACGCCCGAATTCATACCGAAGGCTTGCAGAAATTCGGTTATGGTCAATATAAGCAGCGGTTTGTTGGTTATAATTGACTTTATGCCTTGCAGCACGCTGGGCTTTTCAATGCGCTGAGCAACTCTTTCACGGGCGGTAAATACAAAGAAAAGACCCATGATGCTCACTACGGTTGAAGTGAAAACACCTGCAGAAACATACAGTGCCTTCATGGGTATTTTAAGCTTCCCGTGATTGATAAGATCTATGAGCAGACCCATAAAAATCTCAGGCCACTTTTCAATGAATCCCGAAAAAAGGCTTGCCTGAGTAATGAGTCTTGTTCTTTCAATAACATTGGGTGTTATTGTTGAAAGCATACCCGTTCTTGAAATATTGCAAAGTGAACCGTTAAGGTTACTTATAAGCTGAAAAATCATATAGAAAGCCAGCTTGCCTGCGTGATAAGGGTCGGTTCCGGCAAATATGATGGGGAGGAGCCAATAAATAAGCGATAAAACGTAGCCCGGGCCTGAACAGATAAACAGCCACGGCCTGAATTTGCCGAAGCGAGTTCTTGTTTTATCAACAATGGCTGCAAGAAAAACATCGTTGATAACATCCCATATACCGATAACAAAGGTAACGATTGTTTGAAAGCTCAGACCGATCTGCACAACATCGGTAATGAATATATCCTGGTACTTATTGATGTTGAAGCTTTGGGAAATGTCATAAATAACATATGCCGACGACTCTTTTGAGCCTACATAGCGTCTGTCATTTGAAAGAATATGTTTTGAATCGGGTCTGTCATTTATTATTGCCGTTTCTGCCATCAGTATGCCTCCTTATGAACTCATTGTTGATATAACAATAACACATTCTTTCCGAAAAATCAATTTGTTTAATTTTTATTGCTTGTTTCTGCCTGTTTTATGCCGTTAACAAGGCAGTAGCGGTATACTGCAAGTTTGCAACGGGAAGATAATTACGGTATTTTGCAAGAAAAATCGTTGACATACGGATATTGCGGTGTTATAATGTGACAAATTCAATATTTATGGATGAAGTTTGCAGAAGAAGCAAATGCTGCCGAAGGAGTAACGCTCTCAGGCTTCCCGCAGGGGAAAAGGACTGCAAACGGACATAACTTTGGAGAAGCTCATTTAATTGAGTGCCGAAGGTGCAAGGCGGTAACGCTAATCTCTCAGGCAAAAGGACAAAGTTTTTATCACTGTTTTTCAGTGTGTTTTGTGCTTTTGTCGGATTACGTCTTGTAATCCGATTTTTTTATTTTTGATTGGAGGAAATCAAATGGAAGCTTTTTTTGAAAAAGTGGCGGAAGTCAACGGTGCCGTCAACGGTGTTGTATGGGGTAAGTACGGTCTTATTTTACTTATCGGTACAGGTATACTTATGACCGTAACCACAAAGCTGTTTCAGGTTACGCATTTAAAACTCTGGTGGAAAAATACCATAGGCAGTCTTTTCACAAAGAATGTTATGGGTCATTCAAAGGAAAAGGGCTCAATATCGCCCTTTCAGGCTCTTTGCACAGCACTTGCCGCAACGGTAGGTACCGGTAACATTGCAGGTGTTGCCGCCGCAATATGCATCGGCGGTGCAGGTGCTGTTTTTTGGATGTGGATTGCCGCATTCTTCGGAATGATGACAAACTATTCCGAAAATGTTCTCGGTTTGTATTTCCGTCGCCGCAATGTCAAAGGCGAATGGTCGGGCGGTGCAATGTATTATCTCCGTGACGGTCTGGGCAGTAAGAAAGGATGTAAAACAATAGGCAAGGTTCTTGCTTTCCTTTTCTGCATATTCACAATGCTTGCATCTTTTGGCATCGGCAGTATGGGTCAGGTAAACAAAATTGTTGCCAATGTTTCGTCTGCTTTCAATGTTGAGTCACTTTCATCCGTTCAGGTTCTCGGCGGTATTTCACTCTACAATGTCATTCTCGGCGTAATCATAATGGCACTTGTTGCACTTATCACACTTGGCGGTCTTAAGAGAATTGCAAATGTTGCAGAAAAAATAGTTCCCTTTATGATTATACTTTTCGTTGCAGGCAGTCTTATCATTATCGGCGTTAATTATGATCAGATTATTCCCGCATTCAAAACTATTTTTGTCAACGCATTTAAACCCGAAGCCTTTGTAGGCGGCACTCTCGGCACGGCAATCAGTGTTGCGATAACTCAGGGCTTCAAGAGAGGCGTTTTCTCAAATGAAGCAGGTTTGGGCTCATCGGTTATGGTTCACTCAAACTCCAACGTCAAAGAACCCGTAAAGCAGGGTATGTGGGGCATATTTGAGGTTTTTGCAGATACAATGATAGTTTGCACAATGACCGCTCTCGTTGTTCTCACATCAGGTGTTTTTGATACCAAAACAGGCGAAATTGCAGAAGGTCTTACCGACGCGACTCTTGTTGCAGGTGCATTCAACAGTGTTTTCCATTGGGGAAATATCGGTGGAAAGTTTATTGCAATTGCAATGTTCCTCTTTGCGTTCACAACCGTTCTCGGCTGGTCACACTACGGTTCAAAAGCCTGGGAATATCTCTTCGGGGCAAAAACAACAATTATCTTCAAAATCATTCATGTTATCACTGTTATTTTCGGTGCAGTGATGACATCAACTCTTGCTTGGGATATTTCCGATACCTTCAACGGACTTATGATGATCCCCAACCTTATCGGTGTTGTTGTTCTGTTCCCCCTTGTTATGAAAATAACGAAAAACTATGTTAACCGTAAGGTGAAGAATGTTGACGAAAAGCCCGTTCTTTCTTATGACCCTGAGATTCAGGCTGAAGCAGAGGCAAACCTTTCAGACGAATAAAATCAAAACCGCTTCATTGATATCCGATGAGGCGGTTTTTGGTTGACAAGTATAAGCATCAGATTTATAATAAAAAAAACACGGGGGTGCCTGTATGAGATATATTGCCGATCACGATTTTCATATTCATTCTACCGTTTCGCTTTGTTGTCACGATAATAATCAGACACCCGAAACAATACTTAATTATGCAAAAGAAAACGGATTGAGAAAAATTTGTCTTACAAATCATTTCTGGGATGAAAAGGTGAAAAGTGAGGCAGAGTGGTGCGACGAGCATAATTTTGAGGCAGTGTCTTCCGTTTTGCCTTTACCTGCTTCTGAAAATATTGAATTCCTTTTCGGCTGTGAAACGGATATGGATTTCAATAATGTTCTCGGCATCAGCGAAGAAAGATATGATGTTTTTGATTTTATCATTGTTGCAACAACTCATCTTCACCTCAGCGGTAACACGGTGAAAAACCAAATATCAACACCCGGAGAAGCTGCTTTTCACTGGCTTGATAAAATTGAAAATCTGCTCAGCAAGGATTTACCGTTCAACAAAATCGGAATTGCCCACCTTACTACGGGTCACATTCTTAAAGGAAGAACAGATGAGGTTTTATCGCTGATTTCGGATTCATCTCTTTACACCGTGTTCAAAGAATGCTCACGCAAAGGTGCAGGTATAGAATTGAATGTCAAAACAACAGATATGACGGACCGGCAAAAAGAGCTTTTTCTCCGTCCGTATTATATTGCCAAAGAATGCGGATGCAAATTCTACCTGGGAAGCGATTCTCATAAAGCAAGCGCACTTGCCTGTGCAAAAGAAAATTTTGAAGATGTTATCACAAAACTCAACCTTAAGGAAGAAGATAAATTTACACTATAAAAACAGGTGCAACGGGATTGTTTCCGTTGCACCTGTTTTGTGTGGTTATTATTCTCCGTAAAGAGCATCGCGGATTCGGTCGGGGTAATCCGTCATAAGAAGGTCAGCGCCCGATTGTGAAAGCATCTGCGCATCCTCCGCTTTATTGACGGTCCAATACTGAACGGATATTCCGTATTTGTGTGCGTAATCCATAAATCCCGTTTTGCCCAGATTTGCAACCAAAAGCTTACCGTCATCCCAATAATACGGCATCTGCAAAGCGGTGAATTTGATTTTCTCGTTGCTCAAATCATCATTTCTTGTGTAGCAGCCGTAGAAATCAACAATTTCAAAGGGGTTTGCGGCTCTGTTTATTTTGCCTTCGTAATTATTATCGATATACGTTGCCACATCAGGCCAGAAGCTTGCCACAATTACACGGTCAGTAAGACTGTATTCCTGCATAAGAGCATAAATTCCGTCAACAATTTCAGGTGCCCAGGGATGAGGATATTTCACTTCTATGATATATCGGAATTTTCCGGGAGCCTGCGTTTCAATACAGGTAAAAACATCTTTCAGGGCGGTGATTCTTATTTCATCGGGTATTGCATCTCCGCGCAAGCCTCTGTAAGGATAGCTGTCACCGGATTTGAAGTTTTCGCCCATATTAAGACCGCGGAGCTCATCATAAGTCTTTGAAAAAACGGTAGTGTTCTTTTTGGCAAAGTATTCGGCACTGTCGCTCATTTCATCCAGAAAAAGGCTGTGATAGAGCACGATTTCTCCGTCTTTTGTAAGCTGGACATCCATTTCTATTATTGCAGAGTCGGTTTCGGCGTAAATCAGATTTGACTGTATTGCCATAAGCGTATTTTCGGGTGCGGCACCTTTGCCGCTTCTGTGGGAAGAAATCAGAGTGTTTCCGTAATCGGGAAGAAAATAATTGCCCGTGTCGGTATTTTTAACCCGAGGTTCTTCGGGAACGGGAGTGCTGAATGAACTCAGGCACATAATTCCCGCAACAACAAATAATACGCTTTTTCTGAGCAGCATATAAACAGCACCGTAAATTGCTTGAAACATATTTTTTCTCCCTTAAATCTTACTTTGCGTTATTTGCTCTTATTTCTTCAAGCTCTTCAAGAATTTTTGTATGCTGTTTTTCATCAAGTGAATAGCCGTGAATTGGCAACGCCTGAAGAATGCATCCTATAGCAGGAACAAATGTGATAAGAATAAGCATTGCAGAAGTAATTTCGGGATATGCCGATGCAAAATTGAGCGTGTAATCAAGACCCTGTGCAGAAGCGTTTGCGATGTTTTCCGTAAGGGTGTTGATTGTTTCCGTGTAATTAACCATCGAGAAAATAAGGTTTGTTACAATTGCGGTGATTGCCGCAGTGAGCTTCGATGTGAAGTTAAGACCTGAGAAGAAAACGCCGTCGTTTCTCTTGCCGGTTTTATGCTCCATATAGTCAACGCTGTCTGCAATCATTGTTGTGTTGTAAACAGTTGAGAAGCCTGTGAGGAAACCTGCGATGAAGAGCATAACCGCAAGGAAAAGAATATGCTCGTATCCGACAAAGAAAATGAGTATGTAGGGAACTGCGTTCAGATATGAGGTCACAAGATAAACTTTTTTCTTGCCGAATTTTTTTGCAACAGATGTGCTGATATTCATTGCGATTATCATACCTACAAGGAATGGCCCGCCGAGCTTTATAAGCCACAGTGTTTCGCTGCCGCCGTTACCGAGTACCCATTTGCAGAAATAGATACCTGCAGTCATAAGAATTGTTTTTGTGCATCCGAGGATGTTAGATGACAAAGCACGAAGGAAAAGCTTGTTTTGCCACATGAGCTTGAGGTTTTCTTTGAAACCGGTGTCCTTTTCTTTGGGAGCCTGAGTGATTCTTTCACGGATAAACGCAAAGGGCAGGCGGAACAGAATGCCGCCGAACATTGCAATGGCAATAACAGCAAGCAGATAGCCCTGAGGCTCCGAGAAATATGCAAGGTCAGAGTTCACTTTGCCGGTGTTCGCAAATAAACCCAGGTCAATTGCGCCCAGTGCATCTTTAATCGGATAGAAGCCCACAACTATAATACTGCCGATGCTGGAAATTGTTCTTGCGGCAGAGATAAGCTTCGCACGCTTCTGCTCATCGGGAGTCATAAGAGATGTAACACCCCAGAGAGGGATATCGCCGAGAGTGTAGAGAGTTTCCCAAAGCAGGAAGCTGACCACAACATAAGCAATTTTAATTCCGATGGGAAGATTATTGATGGGAAGGAACATCAGTATGGTTGTGATTGCTATGGGAATGGGAACAAATTTAAGGTAAGGCCTGCACTTGCCCCAACGGGTATGGGTTTTATCAACAACGGTGCCCATAATGATATCGTTAATGCCGTCCCAAACTCTCGAAATACCCATAATTACACTTACGGCTGCTGTGGGAATAATAAGAATATCGGTGTAAAACACCTGGAGAACAGAACCGATAATGGAATAGATAACGTTCTGTCCGAACATACCTGCAAGATAGATATTGCGTTCTTTGTTGGAATAATCGCCGATATCTTTTGTTGCATTAGGGAAAGACCAACAAAACAGTTCTTTGATTTTGTTCTTCATACTGCATACTCCTGACATCTTTATTGATTAGATAATATCACACGCATTTGTAAAATTCAAGTTTATGATTTGCAATTATATTTCTTTTGTGATAAAATTTAAGCAAATTTGGAAAGGAAAGGCACTTTTGTGCCCCGAATGATTATGGGTAAGGAAAAACACGTTCATACCATAGCAACGGCTCATCTTGATACCGTCTGGAACTGGGATTTTGAAAGAACGGTTAAAAACTATATTCCTCATACTCTCAACTGGAATTTTCATCTTTTTGAAAAGTATCCCGAATATGTGTTCAATTTTGAAGGTGCTTACAGATATGCACTTATGGAGGAATATTACCCCGAACAGTTTGAAAAGCTCAAAAAATATGTTGCAAAGGGTAACTGGTATCCTTGCGGTGCAGGCTGGGAAAACGGAGATGTGAATGTGCCTTCACCCGAAGCACTTTTCAGAAACTTCCTTTTGGGTAATGAATATTTCAACGAAAAATTCGGTATCAGAAGCCGCGATGTTTTTTTGCCCGACTGTTTCGGCTTCGGCTATGCTTTGCCGTCAATTGCAAGGCATTCAAATCTTTACGGCTTCACAACGCAGAAGCTTACCTGGGGAAGTGCTTACGGTCAGCCCTTTGATATCGGTAAATGGTACGGACCCGACGGTAAGTATATTATCGCAAGTCTCAAAATGCATAACTATGTTGCGGTGCTGACCAATCTGCGTAAGCGCAAGGCAATCAAAGAAAAGCTTGATGAAAACGAATCTCACGGAATCAACGCCACCGAGATTTTTCACGGCATAGGTGACAGAGGCGGCGGACCACTTCCCGTATCTGTCAGAAATCTTCACAGAAATATGAAGAAGAATGATAAATCAAAATTGAAGGTTCATTCTTCGCCGTCGGATAAGCTTTTCAAGCAGATAATGACGGAAATGACAGAGGCGGACCGTGATAAGATGCCATCGTGGAATAATGAACTGCTTCTGACCGACCACGGCACTGCAGGCTACACCGCAAGAGCAATCGGTAAGCGTTGGAATAAACGGTGCGAGGAGCTTGCCGATATGGCGGAAAGAGCCGCAGTTACCGCAGCGTGGCTGGGGGCTGCAAAGTATCCGCAGAAAGAGCTCAACACCTCGTGGAAGCGAATTATCAACCATCAATTCCACGATGATTTGCCCGGCACATCAATCCAGAGGGCATACCTGCGTTCCTGGAACGATTACGGTCTTTCACTCAATCAGCTTACTCACGAATACGAAAAGAGTGTTTCGGCGGTAGCTTCAATGCTCGACACTTCATTCTGCAAAGGTGTTCCCGTGGTTGTGAACAATCCTATGGAATGTAGAAGAACGGGCTGCGTTATCGCAACACTTGACGGCGAAATCAGGCATATTGCCGTTTGCGATTCCTGCGGAAAAGAAGTTCCGTCACAGGTTTCGGCAATCCGCAAAGGCAAAACAACAATTTCGTTTGTTGCCGATATGCCGCCGCACTCATATTGCGTTTTTGATGTTACAGCAGGCGAAACATCTTCTGCAGTTGTATCAGAACTTAAGGTTACCGAAAAAACACTTGAAAATGAGCGTTATATCGTAACCCTTAATGAGAACGGCGATATAGGTTCAATATACGATAAAGAAATCGGCAAAGAATTGCTATCGACTCCCGTGGTGCTCGGCATTTTTGATGACTATGTTGGGGGATGGCTTTATCCTGCGTGGGAGGTAAAATACAAGCAATCAGTAAGAAATCACAACAGAATCACACAGCTTGTCGGATTAAAAATAATTGAAGAAGGTTCCGCAAGATGCACAATTCAGGTTGTTCAGAAATGCGACGATTCGGTTTTTACAAATAACATTTCTCTTTCTGCAGGCTCGGATATGGTTGAGGTGCAATGTGAATTTGACTGGAACAATCAAAGAACGCTTTGTAAAAATGTTTTCAGCTTTACCTGCTCAAATGAAGAGGCAACCTTTGACCTGGGTCTGGGTGCGATTAAAAGAGGCAATGCAAAGCCTGAAATTTATGAGGTTCCTGCACAGAAATGGGTTGATATCACCGATAAAAGCGGTGAGTTCGGTGTGTCTGTTATCAGCGACTGCAAATACGGCTGGGATAAATTTTCAGACAACACTTTGAGAATGACCGTTATGCATACTCCGCTCAACAATTCCAGACCTGCTTCCGTTCAGAGTATGATGGATCTCGGTCTTAACCGTTACGGTTATGCAATCTGTGCTCACAAGGGTACTGATAAAACAAGAGTTCAGGCTGCAGCCCGCGAATTCAATTCGCCTATGACCGCTTTTGTTACCGATAAACATACGGGTGTTCTCGGTGCCTGTTACAGCTTTGCAGATATTTCGGATAACGCAATTATAATCCGTGCAATCAAAAAAGCTGAAAACACGGATGAAATCGTCGTAAGAGTTAATGAAAGCAGTAACAAAGCACACCGGAATGTAAGATTAACGCTCGGCAACGGAATCGTTTCCGCACGGGAAATTTATGCTTCCGAAGAACACATCGGTGATGCCGCGGTGAAGGACGGTTCACTCGTTTTTGATATGAATCCTTATGAGGTGAAAAGCTTTGCACTGACGCTGGCACCTTCGGAAGAAAAAGGTGAAACTGTTCCTTACTCATTTGTTGAGCTTCCCCATAACACCAAGGCGTTTTCTTCAAATCATTCACGCTCCGGCAACGGCATTTACGGAAAGAATTACACAATTCCCGAAGAACTTGTTCCCGATATTATCACAAGCGGCGGAGTCGGTTTTGCAATGAACAAAGGCAAATACGATTCTCTGCTTGCAGACGGACAGAAAATTGCTCTTGACGGCGGATATAATAAGCTTGTTATTCTTTGCGCCAGCCTTGACGGAGACAGAGAATATACATTTGATGTTGACGGCATACCCGTTAAAATCAAAGTCAGTGATATTGAAGAAAGACCCTTTGCCTGGGATTTATACGGTATGAAGCGTACGGCAAAAATCAAGACCGATGTTCTTGGCTGGGAATGCACTCATACTCACTCTGAAAAAGGTGATAATTATGCACATCAGCTTTTTTTCTTCAGATATGAGATTGAAACAAAAGGTGCAAAATCAATCACTCTGCCTTGTGATAAGAATTTATTTATCCTTGCCGCAACACAAATCAGGACCGATTGCGAATGCAAATGTGTTACCCGGCTTTATGATACGGTTGAGCCAAGAGAATACAGTTTCAGAATTAAGACACTGAAATCAAAACTCAATTATATCTACAGAAAAGCCATCGCATATGTCTGGAAAATCGATGATATCGGCAGAATTATTTATCTGCATTACAGACCGTAATATCAAAAAGATAAGGCAGGGATTTCCCTGCCTTTTGGTTATTTGTTGCAATGTTTATCGAATGACGGATTAAATGCGTAGAAGTTTTTTTTGTCAAGCTTATCGGTTGCAAGGCGCAGAATGTTGTCATAGGTAGTTCTTGCCTTCTGTTCTGCGGCAAGGTTTTCGGACATATCCGTGATAACATCGCCCTTGCTCTGAATGTATGCTGCCGTGAAAGGTACGCCTGCGGCGGATGAAGGATAAACACCGGCGGTGTGGTCTACAAAATATGCATCAAAGCCGTGTTTCTTGATATCTTCTTCACTCAGGTTCCTCGTAAGCTGATATACGATTGCACCAATCATTTCAAGATGCGAAAGTTCTTCTGTACCTACATCGGAAGTGAAATGGTCCCTTTTGCAGTTTAAATTCCACTCAATCGGCAGGGGAAAGAGCAGAACCTGCAAAACCACCTCAATCGATGCAGAAAGCACCGACAAGAGGTGGTTTGATGTTTTGGTGAGGATAATTTAACAAATTGTAATTTAACGGTTTGTCCTTTTGTGACAATCATTAAAGCAAAACAGAGTAAATCTCTTCGCCGCAGTTTACAAACACCTCTAAAACATATCCGTCACGGATGATTTTGAGGTCATTGATTTCGCCTTCATAAACAACGCTTTTGCGTCCGTCACGCTTTATTCTGAATCCGTTTGCCGTGCGAATAAGAGCAGGGTCATCCTCTTTCATCAGATGACGGACTTCTTCAACGGGATAACCCGTAATTTTGCCGTCAGTCAGCTTTATTTCACGGGGGACTGACATACATCCGATATCCTTCTTGCGGTAGCCTGCATAATTCCAGCCGGGAATCCACGATATGAGAATCGTTCTGCCTTTGTTGTCAAGAAAAACCTGACCTGCATATTGGTCGGGACCTTTGTCAACCTCGCCCGTGTATTCGGGTGTGAATTTACTGCCGTCAAAGGTGCCGTACATCACCGAAAAACGGTGGCTGTCAGCTTTGCAGACGGATGCTGTCAGTAAATATTTATCTCCCGATTTCATAAATGACGGACACTCGGCAAACCTTGAGTTTTCCCACTCGCAAAGAATGCCTTTGTAGCTCCAATCAAAGAGATTTTCGCTTTCATAGAGCAAGAGATTTGCAGTTTTCTTTTCGTGATTGCCCGATGCCATTACGCAATAATATTTACCGTCGGAATAACACACGGCAGGGTCTCGGAAATCAGGACAGCCGTCAGACGGATAACCGCTGATTATCGGGTTGACTTCATATTTTTCAAAGCTGATACCGTCATCGGAATATGCGACGCTGACGGACTGAATACCGTCGTGAATGGATGCATAAAAGAGGAAAAGTATGTTGTCTTTTACGATAGCCGTGCCCGACCAGCAGCCGTCCTTGTCATACGGCATATCAGGGAAAAGCGCAACGGGAAGTTCCTCAAATTCGAGAAAATCCTTTGTTCTTGCGTGTCCCCAATGCATATTTTCCTGCCACGGTTTTTCAAAACTCGGTGAATGCTGATAAAAAATATGGTAATATCCGTTAAAATATACAAGTCCGTTAGGGTCGTTTATCCAGCCTTTTTTTGTTGCAAAATGATGCTTTGGCGGCACTCTGTAATTCATATTCAACCACCTTTTCCTGTAATGTGTTAATTCATTTACCACTCATATTTTACGGTTTCACCGTCAATTTCCCATACTGACGGAGTGAGGTTTTCAAAAATGTCAAAAGGTCTGATTGTGTGATTTATCTGAAATACATTATAGGCTTCTGCAAGATCCTTTTTCTTTTCGTCTGTCAGCTTATCGTTGCATGAAACAAAAAGAGGTGTGTTGCTGTATGAGAGCACGTGAAGCCACTGCTTATTCTTCTCCCACGGAATATTATCTTCAAGAATACCGACACAGTCTGCATCGCACATATAAAAAGCTTCATTCTGTGCAAGGCGGAATGCAAGGGTGTTGACACCGTTTTTCTTTGTTGCTTCCCATTCTCTGCCGCTTGTGTCATTGCCCGTGCGGTTTATCTCAACAAGACCTGCGCAAAGGTGGGATACCGTGTTGCATCCGATGATATACATATCCTGCGCCGTATCTTTGATAAGCCTGTAGAGGTCAAGAGCGATTTCGGCATTGGTCTTTGATTTATCGTAAAAACTCCAGTTCCCAATATCATTTGCCGTTAAAAAGAGGTTGCTGCCCCAAGCACCGAAAAGGTCAAAGGTTGTGAAATCGTGTTTGAGAAGCTCATAGCCCCATCCTCTGATTCTTTCAATATCCGATTTTATGTATTCTTTAACGGCAGGGTGGGTCGGGTCAAGATACTGCCTTTTGCCGCCCCGCAGAATTCTCATATCTTCAGTGATGGCGGTGTCTCTGTTATGCAGAAGTCTGACCCAGATGCCCGGTCTTGCACCGATTTTCTTGATTTCTTCAGCAAGTTTTTTCATATCGCCGAATTTTTCGTTGGGAATCCACGGACCTTCGCAGGAATGAATTTGCCAGCAATCGTCAATAACCTCAAACGGCTTGTTTTCAATTCCGTTTGCAAGTTCAACCTGAACCTTTGTGTCGGCAATTATTTCGCCGTAACTGCTTTTACCGTATGCATAATACCAGTTGTTACCGCCGTAAATTCTTTCTTTGGGAAGAATGGGGTTGTCACAAAGGCTTTTGCAATAATCGTGAAGGCAAGCATATACATCGTCGGAGCTGTACTTCTTATAAACAAACGTTGCAAGATGAAGCTTTCTGCCGCCGAGTTCAACTCCGCAGTTGCCGTTTCTGCAATCGACGGTTGCTTTGATTCTGTCAACCGTATATCTGAAGCTAATAAAAGCATTCGGCTGTGTTTTAACACCGAAGCAAAAACACTCCGACTTGTTTGTTGCAACAAAATACCACGGCATACATCTGTCGTTATCGTGAAGCTTTCTGAATTCAAGCTCGCCGTAGCTGCGTTCCCATGCATCGCCGAGAACATAAATGCCGTTATCACTCTCAAAATCCCATTCAAGCTCAATGAATTTTACCTTATCATTAGCTGCGGTTACGTATAAATCAAGCGTATCGCCGTCAACCACCGTTTCAATTACCGTGTTACCGACATTGTTTTCACAAATAATACTTTTTCTGAAATCATTTAAATTAAAATTCATAAAGTTACCTCTGAAATTTTATTTATATTTAAATTATAATTCGCACAGCATGTTTTTGCAACACTTGAATTTAAAACAGATTTTATTTATAATTCTGCAGTAAGAAAAAGAGGGATGATGTGGTGATTTATTATATATTCAGATGAATTCTTTTGATAAGTATTATTTAGTTATATTATAGCTATTGAAAGTTTACATATGAAGTAACTCCGGTGGTTTATTTACTTAATATACCAACAGCTCAATAAGAAGAAAATTAAAAAATCTCTGTCCATATCTCGGTTTGAGAATTGTACGTAGATTTTACATATATGGTTTTGTTGCAGAGACTAAATAATCAAAACAAAAAACCATATTTATTTCAGCGGAATGATGTGATATAATTCAATTATAATGGAAAATAAGGAGATTTTCTATGACTAACAGAGAGCGTGCCATGAACATCCTTCACTATAAGGATGCAGACCGTCTGCCTGCCGTTCACTTCGGTTATTGGGGTGAACTGCTTGTTGAATGGGCAGAGCAGGGGAAAATCCCGAAAGAGCTTGCAGAGAATAATTGGGACGGCAACGAAAAGGACAGAATCCTCGATAAGCTTATCGGCTGGGATTTCAACTGGTCCTGCACAAGAGGTGCAAACAACGGACTTTATCCCCGATTTGAAACAAAGGAACTTGAAATTCTGCCCGACGGCTCACGAAGAGTTCTCAACAGTGTCGGCGTTATTGAACGCATTAAGCCGGGTATAACTTCAATCCCTTCTGAAGATGACTACACTCTCAAGGACAGAGAGGCGTTTGAAACTCTCTATAAGCCCAAAATGCAGTATTCTCCCGAGAGAGTTGATTTTGAATATTTCAGAAACTTCAACGAAACACGAGATAAGGAACGCCCCATCGGTCTTAATCTCGGAAGTGTTCTCGGAAATATCCGTGACATGACATCGGTTGTCGGCATGAGTTATCTTATGTATGACGAGGACGAGGATTTGTTTGCGGATATTGTTGATACATATGCCGAAATGCAGTATCAATGCGCAAAGGCAATTCTTGAAACGGGTGCAAAATTTGATTTTGCTCATTATTGGGAGGATATCTGCTTCAAAAACGGGCCTTTGCTTTCGCCCGAAATCTTTGATGAGCTCTGTGCAAAGCATTATAAAAAGCGTAACGATTTATGCCATGAATACGGCATTGACATAATTTCACTCGACTGCGACGGCGTGACGGATAAATTACTCCCCACATGGTTTGAAAACGGAGTCAACACAATGTTTCCAATTGAAATCGGAGTATGGGGCGACCAGTTTGAGCCTGCAAGAGAGAAATACGGCAAGGGTATGCTGGGCGTTGGCGGTATGGATAAAACCGCTCTGCGCAAGGATAAGGCGGCGGTTGATGCTGAAATTGAAAGAATAAAGCGTCTTGCAGCAATGGGCGGATTTATTCCGTGCCCTGACCACAGACTTATGCCCGGCACAAAATTTGAGCTTGTGCAGTATTACGCAGATGAAATAAAGAAAATCAGACTTTAAGGAGAATTGCTATGAGTATTTATCTTGAAATATCCGAGAATCTTCAGAAAGGCAAGGCTAAAATTGTCAAGGAGCTTGTTCAAAAGGCTGTTGATGACGGACTTCCCGCAGCGCAGATTCTGGGCGAAGGTTTGCTTTCGGGTATGAATATTATAGGTGAAAAGTTTAAAAACAACGAGGTTTATGTTCCCGAAGTTCTTGTTGCCGCAAGAGCAATGAATATGGGTATGCAGATTTTAAAGCCCCTGCTTGTTGAAGACGGCGTTCAGTCAACTGGCAAGGTCTGCATCGGCACCGTTCAGGGCGATTTGCATGATATCGGCAAAAACCTTGTCAAAATGATGATGGAGGGCAAGGGTCTTGAGGTTGTTGACCTTGGAACAGATGTTTCGCCCCAAACCTTTGTAAATACTGCCATTGAGCAGGAATGTCAGATTATCTGCTGCTCGGCACTTCTTACAACCACTATGGAAGTTATGGCGGATGTTGTTAAAGCGGCTGAAAATGCAGGAATCAGAGATAAGGTTAAAATCATGGTGGGTGGTGCACCCGTTACCGAAGAATTCTGCAATCAGATTGGTGCGGACAAATACACGTCCGATGCCGCAAGTGCCGCTGATGCCGCCGTTGAGCTTTGCCGATGATGAATATAGAAAAGTATCTTGTTGGTTCAGGCATATTTCAGTATAAGCTGATCAAACCTGATGAAATCCCGTTTTCGCAGGCAGTTGTTGATATGTGCAAGGCAAACCGTTGCGGTAAATACGGCACCTGCTGGACTTGTCCGCCGGGTGTCGGTGCTCTTGACGAGCTTGAAAGAAAAATCAAAAGCTATAAAACCGCTTGTGTTTTCACCTGCAGATATGACCTTGAGGACAGTTTTGATTTTGAGGGAATGGTTGAGGGTCAGAAAAGTGCAAAACGTATTTTGCAGAATATAATCGAACAACTCCAAGCAGACGGCAAAAAATTTATGGCACTCGGCTGCGAGGGCTGCGGACTTTGCGAAAAATGCACCTATCCCGATTCTCCGTGCCGTTTTCCCGAAAAGGCTGTGCCGTCGGTTGAAGCCTGCGGAATCAATGTTGTTGAGCTTGCAAAGAAAATCGGAATCAATTATAACAACGGCGCAGACACCGTAACCTATTTTTGCGTTATATTATTTTGATAGCTGTAGGGGTCGGCGACCCGACGACCCGAATGCACCAAAAGGTGCATAAAATATTCAGGTGATTATATGAAAGAAAAAGCAATCGAATTATTAAAATATAAAAACAAAACCGTTCCGATTTTTTCACTTCCCTCAACGCAATTACTGGGAATAAGCGTAAACGAGCTTATTTCATCTGCAGAAATGCAGGTCAAGGGAATGCAGGCAATAGCGGAAAAATGCAGCGTCGGTGCATCGCTCAATATGATGGATTTATCCGTTGAGGCTGAAGCCTTCGGTGCAAAAATCCGCTTTTATGACGATGACATTCCTGCGGTTGAAAAGGGAATAATTGATGATATTACCGATGCGGAAAGCATAACCGTTCCTGATATCGGGGCAGGCAGAACGCAAATCTGTATTGACGGTGTAAAAAAAGCAAAAGAAAAAATAACCGATATTCCTGTATTTTGCGGAGTTATCGGTCCTTATTCCCTTGCAGGCAGACTTTTTGATATGACGGAGCTTATGATGGAATGCTTCGACAGTCCCGATGAGGTTAAAATCCTGCTCTCAAAGGCAACGGAATTTATAATCAAATATATAAAGGCGTTCAAAGCTGTCGGTGCAGACGGCGTTATTATGGCTGAGCCTGCGGCAGGTCTGCTTTCACCCTCGCTTGCAGATGAATTCTCAATGCCCTTTGTTAATGAAATATTTAATGCAGTCGATGATGATAACTTTATTATCTGTTATCACAACTGCGGCAATGCGGCAGAAGATATGCTTGATATGATAGCGGAGCTTAATGCGGATATCATCCATTTAGGCAACGCAATCAATCTGAAAAAAACGCTTGAAAAATTGCCGAAGGATAAAATTGTTATGGGTAACATTAATCCTGTTTTGTTCAGAACAGGAACGCCTGATGATATAAAAACAGATGTGCAGAGGGTATTTGACGAATGCGGGATGTTTGAAAACTTTATGATTTCAACAGGCTGTGATGTTCCTGCGGCATCTAAATGGGAAAACATTGAAGCATATTTTGAAAAGGTAAATGAGCTTTATGCATAAGGTAATAATTAACGGCAAAACGGAATATGCAGAAAATTGCACGCTTTTATCCGATATTCTTATTAAATCGGGCAAAAGCGTTGACCACCCCTGCGGCGGAAAAGGTATCTGCAAAAAATGCGTTGTAACCGTCAACGGCAAGGAAGAACTTTCGTGTCAATACATAATCGGATCCGACATATCCGTAACCGTCAAAAATGACGGTGAAATCTATTCCGAAACGGGTGCAGAGGAATCAAATGTTATAACCGATAATCTCTGCTATGCCCTTGATATTGGTACAACAACCCTTGCGCTTTCCCTTGTTTCACTTGATGAAAAGAAAATAATAAAAGTCATAACACGCACCAATCCTCAACGGACTTTCGGTGCGGATGTTATGACAAGGATTGATTATTGCCGCAAAAACGGAGTTAATGAGCTGCAAAAAGCTGTTATATCCGAAATCAATTTAATAATATCCGAATTTAATCTGCAAAACATTGAAAAGCTTTATGTTTCGGGTAACGCAACCATGCTTCATCTCTTTTTCGGAATCGACTGTTCTGCTATGGGCGTTGCACCCTATACCCCCGAATTCCTTGAAAGCAAAACTGAAAAGGGAGAAAATCTCGGAATAATCGGCGTTGAAACCGTTGAGAGTTTGCCGTCAATCGCCGCCTTTGTGGGTGCGGATCTGGTCGCAGGTCTGAATTTCGTCGGTATGCCCGAAAACGGAAAGCACAATCTGCTCATTGACCTTGGCACGAATGCAGAAATTATTCTTTTCAGCAAAAAATCCGCTCTTTGCACCGCCGCTGCGGCAGGCCCGTGCTTTGAGGGCGCAAATATCTCCTGCGGTATGAGTGCAACAGACGGTGCAATCTGTGTTTATTCCCAAAATGAAGTTAAAACCGTCGGGAATTCACCTGCAAAGGGAATCTGTGGCACGGGTCTTGTTGATATCATTTCAGAGTTAATCGAAAATGAAAAAATCGACGAAACAGGCTTTATGGAATGCGAATGCTTTGAAATTGCAGACGGTGTTTACATAAACCAAGCCGATATAAGGCAGTATCAGCTTGCAAAATCGGCGGTTTATTCCGCAATTCTGACTCTTATGAAAATAAAAAATGTTTCATTTGATGATGTTGACAAAATGTATATTTCAGGCGGATTTTCCGCAAAAATCAATATTGAAAATGCTGCTGAAACCGGACTTCTCCCGAAAGAATTAAAAAACAAATGCATTGCAATAAATAACAGCAGTCTGCTCGGCACGGTTAAGTATGCCTGCGAGAAAAATGAACTTGCTGTATATATTGATAAATCAACCTATGTAGATTTATCCTCTAATCCGACTTTTTCGGATTTGTTTATCGAAAATATGATGTTTTAAATAGAATACCGCTTCTTTCGGAGTTACCGATTGAAGCGGTATTTTTTATTCTCTTGCAAGCTTATATATCAGCTCATACGCAAAGGTAAGGTCCTCAACCGAGCAATGCTTCTGAACAAAATGCGAGGTGCAGCATATCCATCTTTTTCCTTTGAGAAGCGAAAAAATCCTCCTGATTTCTTTTTCAAGCTCTTCTCTGTTCATAATTCCGATTGCAGACTGAACGCATATGCCGCCCATAACCGCAAAATCGTTGCTGTAATTTCCAAGATATAAATCAAGCGGCATACCGGCATTTTCCTGCCACGGATGAACAACATCAAATCCGATGTCACGAACGCCGTCAAGCACTTTTCTGATGCATCCGTCTGAATGAAGGCTTGCAAAAGCTCCTTTGGAATGAATATGATCAACAACCATTTTCATATTCGGATATATGATTTCTTTCCATGTGTCGGGGCTGAAAAGCATATCCTTCTGTGAACCCCAGTCATCTGAAATATGAATCATATCCGTTCCGAGAGAAATGCATTTATCGGCAAATCTTATTGTCCATTCAGCTTGCCGTCTGTAAAGCTCACAGAGCTCTTCGGGATAAAGTGCAGTATATAAAAGGTGGTTTTCAATGCCGAACACCGTGTTAAAATGCTCAAAAAGTCCGGGTGTCTGCATATAGCAGAATCGTTCTCTCTGCTTATGATGGGCCATTTCTTTTTTTACCTGCTCAAAATCCGAATCATTATCGGGTGCGGTGAAAAGATTATAATCAAGAAGCACATCGGGAGTCAGTTCACTGTGGCGACTTCTGATTTGGTCAAATGACTCTCCGTCAAATGACCACGGACCGCCGAAAATATGTGCCGCATCAAACTCAAATCTGTCCTCAAAAGCTTCAACGCTTCCGAGCTTCATTGAAATTTCATTGCCGAGATTTTCTTTGAGCCATCCGTATATAGGCTGACGGTCGGTTTCCTTGCCGAGAATCGTATTGCGTACTCTTTCTGTGCTGTCCATATACTCACCTAAATTATATCAAAATGTAATAAGGATGCAAAAAATCGGCTTTGTTTCAGAAGCATTTTTGATTCTTGCCTAAATTATATCATAAACACCACAAAATACAACCTGAATTTTTTTGTTGATTATGCTCATAAACAACTGTATAATATTATCAATCAGAATTTTGGAGTTGATATTATGGCAAGGATTACAACCGTAAAAACACACGCAAGCGGTATTGCTTTGGGAGGTATCGGTGCCGGCAGTGTTGAGCTTTTGCCCGACGGCGAGTTTCACTTCTGGCAGATAGCCAATCCGCCGAGGCTTACACGGGTATGCTTTGAAGATAAGGTTGATGACGGTGAGGGCAGCACGGGTGCGCTTTCTTTTTACGTGCGTGAAAAGAGGGGCAACAATGCTCCTGTTGTGCGAAAACTCGGTATGAAAACCGATGCCGACGATTTTTCGTACAGAATGTTCGCCTGGAATAAGCCGGTGGAAAGAATTGATTTTGACGGCAGATTTCCGATGTGTGACCTTGACTATACCGACAGCGCACTTTCGTGTAAACTGAGCCTGCGTGCGGTTTCTCCCTTTGTCCCCTTTAACTCCGATATTTCATCCACTCCGGGCTTTTATATGGATTTCACTGCAGAAAACCCCACGGACAGCGATATCGAAATCAGTCTTTTAGGTACGCTTGTGCCTGACTTTGCAAATAAAGACGAGGGTAACGTAAACTCTCTTCATACCGTAGGTAACGGTTATGCCGTACATATTGAGCCTGCAAGCAAATCAGATTCTCCTTGCTGCGGAGACGTATGCCTTTCCGTAAGCGGTGACGGTAATAAATCCTATATCACGGCAGATTACTACCGCTTTATGAAGGAGTTTATAGCCGATTCAAAACTGGGTGTAACGCAGGAATCCGTTCTGTTCGGCTTCAGAGAAAAGGGCAGTCTTCCCGATACCGACATCGGAACAAAACCCGAACCCTTGCCCGAGGATTTAACTTCATTGAGCGATGCCGAGCTTGATACCCTTTGCGAGAAATTCAAAAAGTATCCCTATGTTGCTTCCATTCTCAGCCGGATTTTATACTGCAAACCCGACTTTTTGGATTCAAGAGAGAATAAAATCTTCTTCCTTGACAACTGCTACAACCGCAATGAGAGAAGAGGCAAGGATTTCGGCGGCTGTGCTCTTTGCTCTAAGGTAACTATTAAACCCGGTGAAAAGAAAAACATCCGCTTTATTCTTACCTGGTATTTTCCGAACCTTACGGCAAAGGACGGCGAAATGCTCGGCCACTATTACGAAACTCTTTATAAAAACTCTCTGGACGCAAACAGATTTCTTGAAAAAGGCTATAACAGCATTTTTAAATCCGCCACCACTTTCTCCGAACTTCTTTACTCAACCGATTTACCCTCAATCTATCCCGATGCGTGGTCGTCCAATCTATCACCCCTGATAAAATGCTCCGTTTATCATAAAAACGGAAAATTCGGTCTGTGGGAGGGACTTGGCTACTGCGGACTTCATACAACCGATATAACCTACCACGCATCTTTTTCACTTATCAGCCTTTTTCCCGACTTGCAGAAAAAGCAGATGAAAATGGGGGCTGAGTACCAACGAGAGGACGGCAGAGTACATCATTCCTTCAAGCCCGATATGAAATGCTCGGACAACGGTTTTGCCCGTGTCGATATAAATATGCAGTTTGTTCTGATGGTGCTTCGTGACTACCTCTTTACGGGTGATAAAGATTATCTTTTATCGCTTTGGGGCAATGTAAAAAAAGCGATGGATTCCACGGGGTTGCTCGACACGGATAACGACGGTCTGCCCGATTTCGATACCAAGCGTAACACCTATGACGCCTGGAATTTCTCGGGAACACCTGTGTATATTTCTATACTTTGGCTGGCTGCTCTGAAAGCTGCTGTGCTCATTGCCGACAGAGTCGGTGATAAATCCCGCTCTGACCAATGGAGCAATATACTCCTTAACGGCAAAAAAGCTCTTGAAGAAAAGCTCTGGAACGGCGAGTATTATAACCTCTGGAGAAACAACAACGAAACTGACGAATCACTTATGACAGACCAGCTTGACGGTGAATGGTTTCTGCGAATGATCGGTCTTGACGGCAATCTGCCCGATGAGAGAGTCCGTTCGGTAATTGAGTTTATTTTTAAAAATAATTTTGATAATGAGCAGGGACTTGTCAACGCTACCGTACCAGAAAACAGATGGACAAGCATCGATACGTACAACAACTGTCAGACTATCGCCGTGTGGACAGGTATAGGTTATGCCTTCTCTGCTCTTGCACTTGCTGTCGGAAAAGCCGAAATATCGGACACCGTAGTTGATTCAATTCACTGCAATCAGCTAAGGCTCGGTCACTTCTGGGACCATTGGGAATGCGGACACCACTACACAAGACCTATGTCGAGCTGGAGTACACTTTTAGCTGCATCGGGACTTAAAATCGACTATGAAAACAAAAAGCTGAGCTTTAATCCGATATGTAAAAATATTGCTTTCCCCCTTGTCATACCCGATGTGCTTGCAAAAGTTACGTTTACTGACGGTAAACTCAGCATCGAAAGTATTCAGGGTAATCTCGGCGATTGGGAAGTAATTGCAGAATAATCTTTATAATGCAGTGTAATTATTTTTCATAACAAACTCAGGTGCAACGGGATTTTGTGTTTTGTGCGAGTTATAAAAATGCGAAAAAACCAGCACCGTTTGTTTTTGCAACAGTTAAATAAAAAACAGAACTCATATGTAATTCTAATTGGAACAATAGCAAGGAGAGAGAACTGATATGAAATATCTGTTTTGTTTTTTTGTGGGGAATATGCCCGAAGAAGAAACGGTGCATTTTGCCGTATCGTCTGACGGCTATAATTTTGAAGCACTCAATAAAAACGAACCTGTAATCAAGCAGACACTCGGCAAAAAATGCTGCCGTGACCCTTTTATTTTCCGTGACGAAAACAGTGTTTTTCATATCATTGCCACGGATATGCGCAGTGCCGACGGCTGGAGCAGCAATAACTCGGTGGTTGTTTGGGACAGCGAGGATCTTATCAATTGGAAAAATGAAAGAATAATTGATTTTTCAAAGTTTGAAAGCACAAAGAATGCCGACAGAGTGTGGGCACCCGAAGTGATTTTCGATAAGAAAAAAGGCGACTATATGATATATTGGACCCATAATAACGCTGATGATGACCTCGATACTATAACCTGGTACGCTTACACAAGGGATTTTGCAACTCTCACCACAGAGCCGAAGGTTTTGTTCAGACCCAAAAGCGGAATGTGCGGAATTGATGCTGATATTATCGAAAAAGACGGCAGGTATTTTCTCTATCAGGCAGACGGCAAAAAAGAAGCGATTTGCTATGCTGTGTCTGACAGTGCAGACGGTCCGTATTATGAACCCGATGACAACAAAGTTTCCGTTGCAACCGTTGCTCTGGAGGGGAACTGCATTTACAAAATCGACGGCACCGACAAATACATTATGATAGCAGACCAATTCAGAAACGGCGGATATTTTATGCAGGAAACATCGGATATGATTCACTTCAGAAAGGTCGAAGAAAGCAATTTTTCTCTCAATCATCTGAGTCCCCGTCACGGCTCAATGCTTCATATAACCGATGAGGAATATGAGAGATTGATTTCCGTGTATAAATAATCAAAACCACCTCAATCGATGCAGAAAGCACCGACAAGAGGTGGTTTGATGTTTTTTGAGGATAGTTTATTATTTTGATATTGTTTCTTTTCTTAATATCTCGCCGTTGCTGTCAGTAAAAATTACTTCAATTCTGTCATCATTAAAAACATATCCGCAGCCTGCAAAATATACAGGTTTTCGTTTTTTTATTGTGCTGCCGATTACAACGGGGCAAACGCTGCCGTTGTTATTCCAATCGCTGTTTTCGGGGTTATAAATATTAAGTTCGTGAGCATGACCGCAAATCATAATATCGGGCTTTACATTCTCCCTGAGAAGTTCTGACCATTCTGCAAAAATATCCTGCTCAATGTCAAACGGGGGAGTATATCTGTGAACAAAGGCGTTGTGGGAGATAACAAGCTTATGCTTGACTCCCTCTGCTTCATATTCATTCTCTTTGTTTTCAATTATACTCTTAAGAAATTCTGTCTGACGTTCCCTGAAAACATGGCAGGCAACAGTGAAACCGTATTCGGGGTGGTCGTCGTTCTTGTCTTCACCGCAATCAAGAAGAACTCCCCATATGTTTCCGAGGCGAAAACTGTAATATGTATTACCGAGATACGTAGGTGTATAATCAGCAAACTTCTCGGCAAAATTACCCCTCAGATCATGGTTGCCTCTTGAGAAGACGGTTGGTTTTTCACCTTTGGTTAATCGTGAACATATTTCATATATGTTCATAAATTTTGAGGGATTACTGCTGTCTTCAATAACATCACCGTTCAGGATCAGAAAATTGATGTTACCGAAAGCTTCGGCAGCTTTTATCGGCTCGTTAATGTTGTTATGAGCATCGGCAATATGATAGGCTCTTATATTGTTTTCGGGTATGGGATAAAATTTATATGTTTTTTCAAGCACATCTTTTGTTTTTGAAAAATATGCTTTTCTTATGATAATCGGGCGGATGCAGACTGTATATTCTTTGGCATTATCAAGTTCATCAGCAGGCACTTCAACCTTGTGTATCTTATTTCTTGAACACATAATGCCGTTGGATTCATCATAATAACATTTATCGCCGACCTTAATAAAGAAAAAGCAGGCTTTTTCACAAGGCATCATAATCTGATAATACTTATTCATCGCAAAAACTGCAGGATCGTGTTTGAAATACCCGTTCATATAAGTTTCTCCTTTTGATAAACATTACGCTTTTGCGTATTCGGAAAGCAATGTATGATCATTCATCGGTTTACAGCAAATTTCTGTTCTGACAGATGACCATTTGCGTTCAATTTCCGCTGCTGAATCATTGTTAATATCAACAACGTTATCCGGGTCATCCGAGCCCATCATAAACCATTGGCTTATTTCTCCCTTAGCGCAATGTCCTTTGTATGTCCACGTCTGCCAGTTAAACGAACATTCGTTAAAAAGCTTCAGTATGTATTCCCAGTCCGCCGTTCCGCGGCAGGGGGAAAACTCACCCACAAGCACGGGCACGTTGAATTTTTTGCTTGCGTGGTGCATTGTAACTTCCTTGAAGCTGTCGTTCGAATCGTCATATAGGTGATATTGATACATAACGTTTTCCCATCCTCGCTCTGACGGATGCGGTATGTCATCAGGTGTCCAGATTGCCTCAAGTGTTATGATGTGATCGGGGTCGTTTGCCCTGACCGCATCGTAAAGCAAAGAATAAACATCATGATACTTGCTGTTGACTTTATCCTCGCCTTCATAATCGCACATCGGTTCGTTCATCAGGTCATAGGCGGCAACCGTTCCGTTACCTGCAAAATGACGGGCAATTTCGCTCCACAATTCACAGGCAAGCGAACGAAAATGAGCACCTTCTTCGGTTTCGTCATAAAGTCTGCAATGGTTAACGCGGCAGCAGTGATGGGCTATGCTCTGATGACCCGGCACACCGTGCATATCAAGAATGACATACATTCCTCTTTTTTCGCATTCTTCAACAACCCAGTCAAGGCGTGAAAAATCAATTTCGCCGTTTTCTTTGCGTTTCCATGTGCCGAAATCATCCGTTTGGAAATTACGATACCAGAACGGCACACGCACACAGGTGAAGCCAAGCGACTGAAGATAGTCAAGGTCATATTCGGTGATATAGTTATCCTCGCGGATTTTTATAAGTCGGGCTGCTTCCTCTTTGCCGAAACGCCTTTCAAGCGTGGTTACGATATCCCATTGAGCTTCTCCGCCTTTGAAAAATCCTTGCCATAATTCATCGAGAAGCCATCCGCCGAGGTTTGTTCCGCGCAAAAAAACCTGTTTTCCCTCGGCATTGATAATTCTTTCTCCGTCACAATGCAGCATACTGAGACTCATATTACACACTTCCTTATGCTTGTAATTATTTTGTTTGCAATAATAAAATTATATCATAAATGCAACAAAATACAACCTGAATATTTGTGCTGATTATTCTCATTAACAACTTAGTTATATGTAAATCAAAATGCCCACAGATTGTCTGTGGGCACTGTTGTTATTTATTGCAATGTTTATCAAACGACGGGTTAAATGCGTAGAAATTCTTTTCATCAAGCTTATCGGTTGCAAGGCGCAGACCTTCACCGAAACGCTGGAAGTGAACGATTTCTCTTGCACGAAGGAACTTGATAGGTTCTCTGACATCAGGGTCGTCAACAAGGCGCAGAATGTTGTCATAGGTAGTTCTTGCCTTCTGTTCTGCGGCAAGGTTTTCGGACATATCCGTGATAACATCGCCCTTGCTCTGAATGTATGCTGCCGTGAAAGGTACGCCTGCGGCGGATGAAGGATAAACACCGGCGGTGTGGTCTACAAAATATGCATCAAAGCCGTGTTTCTTGATATCTTCTTCACTCAGGTTCCTCGTAAGCTGATATACGATTGCACCAATCATTTCAAGATGCGAAAGTTCTTCTGTACCTATGTCCGTAAGAAGACCTTTAAGCTCATCATAGGGCATTGCAAAACGCTGGCTCAGGTAGCGCAGAGATGCGCCCAGTTCGCCGTCGGGGCCGCCGTACTGCGAAATGATTATCTGTGCATATTTAGGGTTCGGGTTTTTGATTTTAACGGGATATTGCAGTTTTTTCTCATATACAAACATCAGCAGCCACACTCCTCAATTTCCCAGGGCCAGGGACCTTTAAGCCATTCAAAACCCTGAGCTTTTGAAGCGGTCAGGGGGCAGAACTGTTCTTCGTATTCGTTACGCACAGCCTTGTATTTTGTGCTTGCTCTTCCGTAGGCTTCAACCATCTGAAGGTCCCAGGGATGCGTATCAAGATAAAGGTGCATTTCCCAAAGCGTGAACTGATATGCGCTCAGTTTTTTGAGCATTGCTTCTCTCTGATTCATCGACAGCACTTCCCGGCAAAGGGCTTGTTGAGAACAACAAAAAGTGTTCCGCAATCAAGCGCTTTTATTTCGTCAAACATTGTTGTGTCAACCTGCATGGGCACATACATCATTGCTGCAACAGGGTTTGCGGGCAGGGGAGTGACCGTACAGGAGCAGACCTCACGCTTGGCGGTCTGTCTCTGTGAAGGATAACGGTATCCGTAATCCTGCATTACAATCATTCCTTTCTTGATTTGAGGTGTATACCTCTGTTACATTATATGTTACTCAAACGGATTTGACAGTGAACATTCTTTGTTTCTTGACACGGCATTGCGTGCGGTGATATACTCTGTTTTGTATTCAAAATTAAGGAGAAATAAAATGTCAATCAAAATAATAGCAACAGACCTTGACGGCACTCTGATGGCACCTGACCACATTACGGTTACGCCGTTTACAAAACAGACACTTCTTGATGTACATAACAGCGGAGTTAAGATTGCCGTTGCAACAGGCAGGGCACTGAATTTAACGGAGGGTGTTACAAAACAGATTCCCTTTGCCGATTATGTTATATGTTCAAACGGTGCATCTGTTTACGACAGAAACAGTAAGAAATTCATTTATACAAACCTTGTATCACCCGATATAACAGCGGAGGCAGTAAAGCTTCTCGATTCGCTTCCCGTGTATTACAATATCTATATGGACGGGGGGATATATGCACGTGAGGGGGCTGAAAAATATTTCACAAGATCGGATTTACCTGCGGTTTTTCTCAATGAATTCGCTTCAAAACTGACAATTTGCAAGGATATGAGTGAAGCAGTTAAGGGTAAGGGCGCAGAACTCATTGATGTTTTTTACGGTGACGGTGAAATAAAAAACATTATCTTTGACTTTTTTGAGTCAAAAGGTCTTGTGCTTACTTCCGCACTTGAAGGTGTTGTATCCGCAACGGCACAGGGGTCGGATAAGGGGACTGCGCTTGACGGACTTTGTAAAATAACGGGTATTTCATCTGACGAAGCAATGGCTTTCGGCGATGCTTCAAACGATGCAACAATGCTGGAATATGCTTATTATTCTTTTGCTATGGAAAACGGCGACGAAATTTGTAAAAAAGCAGCACGTTTTTCTGCTCCGTCAAACGGGGATGAGGGTGTAGCGCGTATGGTTGAAAAATATGTGCTTGAAAGATAATTGGCTATATTGCACAATTTTTAATATTTATTTTTGACTTGCCAATTCTGCTAAAATTATGCTATAATATATTGAAATTTTAGGTAAGGAGATTTTACTTATGGGAAAATTAAATCAAATCGATAAGGCTGCCGAGAGCAAGGGTTCACTTCTTGTCACAATCTGGCAGTTCGTGAAGTTCATCGTTGTAAGCCTTCTTGCAATGATAGTTCAGTTCGTTCTTCTCAACACACTCAACCTTATTCCTCCCATTGCAGAGCTTTATAATGAGCCTTTCTCATGGTGGGTATTTGTTTATCCCGTTGCAGTAGGCGGTCTTGGCTACTTTATCGTAAGCAACGTTGCCAATATCATTGCTCAGATTGTTGCTTTCTTTGTTAATAAGGAAAAGACTTTCAATTCAGGCGCAAACGTAGCTGTCGCACTTCCTATCTACATAGCATTTACAATCGGTCTCATTCTTTTCTCAGCATGGCTTAACCCCACACTCAAAGAAGTGTTTGTGGGTTGGGGTCTCGAAGAAGCTGCTGCAAAGAATATTGCCACAATGATTTGCTCTGCTGTTCAGTTCTTCCTCTACTTCCCTGTAGACAAGATTCTTTTCCACAAGAAAAAGGAAGAAAAGGCTGAATAATATTGTTTTGAGCTTCAGACGGCGACCTTTCGGTTGCCGTCTTTTTTTCTGCAAGTCACAAGATATAGTGCTTTTTCAGTTAAAACCAATCAAAATTTAGTGGTTTTATCTATTGCAAAACACAATATATTGTGATAATATGAATTTGTACCGCATTTTCAACAACACACAATATACAGGGTGAATGATGATATGAATATTCAGGGCTTTCAGAAACTAACATTGCTTGATTATCCGGGCAGGATGGCTTGTACGCTTTTTACGGCAGGCTGCAATATGCGCTGCCCATTCTGCCATAATTCAAGGCTTGTAATCAATCCTTCGCAGGAGTCGGAGTTTTCCGAGGAAGAAATACTTGCGTATCTGAAAAAAAGGCAGGGTATTCTTGACGGTGTTGCCATAACCGGCGGCGAACCGCTTATGCAGAAGGATATAGATACATTTATAGAAAAGATAAGGGCGTTGGGTTATCCCGTAAAGCTTGATACCAACGGCACTTATCCCGAAAAGCTGAAGGACCTTGTCAACCGCGGGCTTGTGGATTATGTTGCTATGGATGTTAAAAATTCACCTGAGCTTTACTCTGAAACTGTGGGTATAAGCAACTATGATATGTCAAAAATAAACGAAAGCATTTCTTTTTTGCTTGAAGGCAAGGTTGATTATGAATTCAGAACCACGGTTGTCCGTGAGCTTCACAGCGTTTTCTCCGTCGAAGGTATCGGTAAAATGATTAAAGGTGCAAAACGCCACTACATACAGGCGTTCATTGATTCGGGTGAGCTTATCGGATTTGAACTGAATCCCGTGCCTAAAACCGAGATGGAAACTATGAGAAATGTTATGCTTAAATATGTTGATTCCTGCGAAATAAGGGGAATATGAAAAAATAGCTAAAAAAATTTGCGTATATTGTGCATTTTTAACGAAGTTAAAAAATCATACACAATATCTTGTAAAACCCATTGACACAAACACAAATATTTGATAATATCATTATCGCTCGGCAGAATGTGCCGAAAGCACAATATATTGGGTTTGATTAAAATTTACAATACAAATTATCGGAAAGGAAAGCGTGTTTATGTATCAGGTAGTAAAAAGAGACGGCAGCACCGCTGATTTTAACATTACCAAAATCGGCGAAGCCATCAAAAAGGCGTTTGAATCACAGGAAAAGCAGTATCATCCTTCAACAATTGATTTCCTCGCACTTAAAGTAACAGCTGATTTCGAGCCCAAAATCGAAAACGGTCTTGTTGCGGTTGAGGATATTCAGGACAGCGTTGAATCCGTGCTTATTCAGGCAGGTTATTCAGACGTTGCAAAGGCTTATATTCTTTACAGAAGACAGCGTGAAAAGCTTCGTAACCTCAAATCAACAATCCTTGACTACAAGGAGCTTGTTAACAGCTATGTTAATGTTACAGACTGGCGCGTTAAGGAAAATTCAACCGTAACATATTCAGTCGGCGGTCTTATCCTCAGCAACTCAGGTGCAATTACCGCTAACTACTGGCTTTCCGAAATTTACGATGATGAAATCGCAAATGCACACAGAAATGCGGATATTCATATTCACGACCTTTCAATGCTTACAGGTTACTGTGCAGGTTGGTCACTCAAGCAGCTTATTCAGGAAGGTCTCGGCGGCGTAACAGGTAAGATTACATCTGCTCCCGCAAGCCATCTTGCAACTCTTTGCAACCAGATGGTTAATTTCCTCGGCATTATGCAGAATGAATGGGCAGGCGCTCAGGCATTCTCATCATTCGATACCTACCTTGCACCTTTCGTAAAGGTTGATAACCTCAGCTATGACCAGGTTAAGAAGTGCATTGAATCCTTCGTGTTCGGTGTTAATACTCCCAGCCGTTGGGGTACTCAGGCACCTTTCTCAAACATTACTCTTGACTGGACCGTTCCTGCTGACCTTGCAGCTCTTCCCGCAATCGTGGGCGGCAAGCAGATGGATTTCACATATGGCGACTGTAAAGCTGAAATGGATATGATCAACAAAGCTTTCATTGAAATTATGATTGAAGGCGATGCTAACGGCAGAGGCTTCCAGTATCCCATCCCCACATACTCAATCACAAGAGATTTTGACTGGTCGGAAACAGAGAACAACAAGCTTCTCTTCGAAATGACTTCAAAATACGGTACACCCTATTTCTCAAATTATGTTAACAGCGATATGGAGCCCAGCGATGTCCGTTCAATGTGCTGCCGTCTTCGTCTTGACCTTCGTGAGCTTCGCAAGAAGAGCGGCGGTTTCTTCGGCAGCGGCGAAAGCACAGGTTCTGTCGGTGTTGTAACAATCAACCTTCCCAGAATCGCTTACCTTGCAGAGAGCGAGAAGGATTTCTACAGAAGACTTGACAAGATGATGGATATTGCCGCACGTTCACTTAAAATAAAGCGTACCATCATCACAAAGCTCCTGAGCGAAGGCCTTTATCCCTACACAAAGAGATATCTCGGCACATTTGAGAACCACTTCTCAACAATCGGTCTTGTCGGTATGAACGAAGTAGGCCTTAATGCAAACTGGCTCAGAGCAGATATGACAACCGCAAAGACCCAGCAGTTTGCAAAGGATGTTCTTAATCACATGAGAGAGCGTCTTTCAGACTATCAGGAAGAATACGGTGATCTTTATAACCTTGAAGCAACTCCCGCAGAGTCAACTTCATACCGTCTTGCAAAGCACGACGTTAAGCGTTATCCCGGTATCATCACCGCTTCCGACGGCACACCTTATTACACCAACAGCTCACATCTTCCCGTTGGTTACACAGAGGATGTATTTGAAGCTCTTGATATGCAGGACGAACTTCATACCCTTTATACATCGGGTACTGTTTTCCACGCATTCCTCGGCGAAAAGCTTCCCGATTGGAAGGCTGCCGCAAATCTTGTAAGAAAGATTGCAGAGAATTACAGACTTCCCTATTACTCAATTTCACCCACATATTCCGTATGTAAAAACCACGGCTATATCGCAGGAGAGCATTTTGAATGCCCCGAATGCGGTGAAGGCGCAGAGGTTTACAGCCGTATCACAGGCTATTACAGACCTGTTCAGAACTGGAACGACGGCAAGACTCAGGAATACAAAGAACGTAAGGTTTACAGCATGGCAAGCTCCGATATTTCAAAGCACGGTACGGTTAAAACCGGCGGTGAAGTTGCGGCTCAGGCTGACGAAAAGGCTTGCCCCCTTGCAGACGGCATCTACCTTTTCAAAACAAGCACCTGCCCCAACTGTAAAATAGCAATTTCACTTCTTGACAAAGCAGGTATTGCAGTTCAGGAAATTATGGCATACGAAAACGAAGACCTTGCAGTTGCTCTCGGTATCAGACAGGCTCCCACGCTTGTTACCGTAAGCGGCGGCGAAGTTGCAAAGTATGCAGGCGTTGCAGATATCAAGAAATTCATCGAAGCTGCAAAAGGCGCAGCAATCTAAAGGTTGATAATATGTATGATATAATCATTGTCGGAGCAGGGCCTGCGGGATTAACCGCTGCGCTTTATGCTCTGAGAGCCGATAAAACCGTTCTCGTGCTTGAAAAAGGCACATTCGGCGGTCAGATCACTTATTCGCCTCAGATTGAGAATTATCCCGGTTTTGCAAAAATGAGCGGCAACGAGTTTGCGGAAAAGCTTATTGACCAGGTGCTCGGTCAGGGTGCGGAAATTGAAATGGAAACCGTAACCGGAATCCGTGACAACGGTGCAACCAAAACCGTTATTACGGAAGAAGGGGAGCGCGAAGCAAAAGCGGTTATCATTGCTACGGGCGTAAAGCACAGACAAATCGGTCTTCCCAATGAGAATGAACTTGTAGGTGAGGGTATTTCTTACTGTGCTGTTTGTGACGGTGCTTTCTTCAAGGGTCAGACCGTTGCAGTTCTCGGCGGAGGCAATTCCGCTTTGCAGGAGGCTGTTCTTCTTTCCGAAGGCTGTAAGAAAGTCTATGTTATTCAGAATCTTGATTATTTCACAGGTGAAGCACGCCTTGTTGAAAAGCTCAGAGAAAAAGATAATGTAGAATTTATTATGGGTACGGTTATTTCGGAGCTCATAGGTGAGAAATCGCTTGAAGGTCTGAAGCTTATTAAGGAAGCGGATAAAACCGAATCTGAGCTTAAGGTTGACGGTCTTTTTGTTGCAATCGGTCTTATTCCCAATAACGGTGCATTTGCCGATATTGCAGGTCTTGACGATTGGGGATATATTGATTCCGATGAAGCTTGCCTTACAAAAACCGCAGGTGTTTTTGTTGCAGGTGACTGCCGTAAAAAGCAGATTAGACAAATCACAACCGCAGCGGCTGACGGCTCTGTTGCAGCACTTGCCGCTTGCAGATATATTGATTCCATGTAACAGAAGGGGCTGTCCGGCGGACAGCCCTTTTGAAAATTTTAATCGATTTGAAATTAATTTTTAGTATTTGAAGTATATTGTTAAGAGGGGAGGCGGATGTATGAAAAATAATGTCCGATTGGCATTTGCGGGTGTTGCCGCAATTGCGATTGCCATAGCCGTAGCGGCATATGTTCTCGGGGATACCGTTCAGGTTGTTATTGACCCGGGTCACGGGGGCAGTGATGTAGGTGCGGAGTACGAGGGAAGATACGAAAAGGACGATAATCTTGCTCTTGCGTTGCTTGTGAAAGAAAAACTTGATGATATGGGCGTTGATGTTATTCTTACCCGTGATGACGATTCGTATATCAGCCTCGAAAAGCGTTGCAGAATTGCCAACCGTAAAAAAGCACTTCTTTTTGTTTCGCTGCACAGAAACAGTGCCGACGGTGCAAAGGGTGTGGAAATATGGGTGAGCGACAGTGAACCCGAGTCGGATACGAAGCTTGCCAACAATATTCTTGACGGGCTTGAATCGGCAGGTATTTCCGAAAACAGAGGTGTTAAATTCGGCTATGCACAAGGTAGCGGCAATTATTATGTGAACAGTCATACCTTAATGCCAAGCTGTCTTGTTGAACTAGGGTTTATCAACAGCGAAACAGATAATAAGCTTTTTGACAGTAACCTTGAAGCTTATGCACAAGCCATAGCCGAAGCAATTTACAAATCAATTCCGAAAGAATAAACGGGAGGTCACACCTCCCGTTTTATTTTTTCTATTATCCTTTTTTCCAATCTTGAAATGTAGCTTTGAGAGATGCCCAATTCGTCGGCAACTTCTTTTTGTGTATATTCTCTTCCGCCGCCTATACCGAAACGCATTGTCATTATCTGTCTTTCCCGTTTGTTAAGGGATGCAACGGCCCTGTAAAGCCTTGAACGCTCGTCTTCGTCTTCAAGGTCGCGGTATACGTCATCGGGTTCACTTCCCAGAACATCAGAAAGTAACAGCTCGTTGCCGTCCCAGTCGATATTCAGCGGTTCGAAATATGAAACCTCAGCTTTCATTGAATTGGTTTTTCTCAGATACATCAGTATCTCATTCTCGATACACCGTGAAGCATAGGTTGCAAGCTTGATGTTTTTTGCAAGCCTGAAAGTGTTTACTGCTTTGATAAGCCCCAGAGTGCCTATCGAAATAAGGTCTTCTATGGGTATGCCCGTGTTTTCGAATTTCTTTGCGATATAGACAACAAGACGCAGATTGTGAACGATAATTTCTTCCCTTGCGTCTTTATCGCCCTGTTCAAGCTTCAGAAGGCAATCAAGCTCTTTTTCGTTTGTCAGGGGAGGCGGAAGGGTGTCGGGTCCGTTTATGTAGTCAACCTCAGTTTCAAAAATCTTTGATTTAAGTTTGAGCCAGAATTTTTTTATTGATTTCATTGATAATTTTTTCATTTAACGGTTAACCCTCCTTTAATCTGCGGTTCGATTGCATCAAAAAACGGCATACCCAGCAGTGCGGAATACCCACCGGAAACAATTTTTTTCTCGGTCACGGCTATGTAAACATTGTCTGTTTCAATCCACTGTCCCTTATCCATAATAGCTGTTTTATCTGCAAGAAAAGCAGGCAGAGCACCGCCGTTTTTGATTGTTGTGAACGGAATCAGCCTGAAACTTTTCATTTCAGTAAGCTCCGTGTTTTCACACAAAAGCGAAATAAAATCCTTTTCGGTAATTATTGCAGGTCTGCCCGAAAAACAGTCGCAAAGAGTATTTCCGGTATCAAGAAGTGCCTTGCCCTCAACGGTTTTGCCTCCATATGTGATTCTTATTGGAAAAATGCTTTTTTGCGGAACTTTGCTCTTTGAAAAACGGGATATAAGGCTCAGCACACTGTAGCATATTACCGATGTGATTGTGAGCGTGAAAATGTTTATATCAAAGTAAACTATGCCGTTTTTATATATGGCAATACCCGGCGAAACTGCAACCGTAATGCCAAGCATAATGCCTGCAAAAGCAAAATTTGCAAGAAAAAATGCACCGCAGCATTTCAAAAAAGATTTTACGGATTTTGTGCCGAATGCGATCAACACCATAAGTGAGAGGAACAAAATTCTTATTGTTGCGTTGAGTATGGGGTTGATGTTTTCGACAAAAATGATAAGCGAAAAAATTCCTCCTGCACCTGCGGAAAGCAAGAATCGCAGCGGCTTGAAATTGCAGCCCGAAATTGCAGCACTTGTACGAAGAAGCAGATAATTCACGATTATGTTAACAACAATAAGTATGTCTGCGTATATTACCGTTTTCAGTTTTATCACCTCAATTGCGGATTTAATTATATATCCTTTTGTGTGAAAAAAATTGTCGGTTGAAGTAATAAAAATCAAAGATTTCTATTGAATATTGCGAAACAAAAGTTTATAATTGATTTTGTTAAGGAAAGAAGGTTGAATGCTATGAAAAAATATCTTTTTGATACACATATTCATACAAAAGAGGCGAGTTCGTGCAGCCGTGTTTATGCCGCGGATATCGTTAAAAGATACAGGGAACTGGGGTATGACGGTCTCATAATTACCGACCATTTCAGTGCATCTCAGTTTGAACGCCACGGCGAAACATATGCCGAGCAGGTTCAGAAGTATCTTTCGGGCTACAGAGCAGCCAAAGAATTTGAGGATGAGAATTTTCATATAATTCTCGGTATGGAACTTCGTTTCCTTGAAAACGACAATGATTACCTTGTTTACGGGTTTGATGAGGAATTTGTTATTAATAACGACCTTACCCGCTATAATGACCCTGAAGAATTCCGCCCTGTTGTTGAGGCGAATAATCTTATAATATTCCAGGCACATCCGTTCAGAATCGGTATGACCGTTACTGACCCCGAATTGCTTGACGGCGTTGAAGTTTACAACGGTCACGGTGACCATTATTCAAGAAACAAAATTGCAAACAAGTGGGCAGATTTACACTCTTTGCGCAAGCTTTCCGGTTCGGATTTCCACGGCAACATTACCCTTGAACCCGGCGGCGTTTATTTTGATGAGTATTACACGGATTCAAAGCAGGTTGCAAAAGCACTCAAAGAAGGTAAGTACAGCCTTAAAATTTTTGAAGAATAAAAAACCGCCCTCGGGCGGTTTTCTTTTAGAGAAAGCTGTTTTTACCGTTTTCAAGTTTGCTTACAAGACGGTTCATTTCCTGCTTTGAACGCACGGAGCGTGACAGATCAACAAACTTTTTGCGATCGTTTTCACTGAGTTTTGAAAATGAACTCATTGCTTTTTCGTTTCGTGAAAGTGCCATGCTCAGCCCTTGGGGAATTCCGTTCATATCATACATATCAAACACCTCTTTTATATTTTGCCGAAATAACATTTTACTATTCGTAACCGCTTAATTTCATCTTGTTTTTACAAATTATATGTGATATAATACAATAAGCTATATTCTGGAAAATACGGCTTTTAGGAGAAAATAATATGAGATACAGAGAATTCGGCGCAACCGGTGTTGAAGTATCGGCACTCGGTTTCGGATGTATGAGGTTGCCTGTCATAGATGGTGACGGCAACAGAATTGACGAAGAAAAGGCTGTTGAACTTGTCCGTCATGCCATTGATAACGGCGTGAATTATCTTGATACTGCTTATTTTTACCACGGCGGTAACAGTGAATCATTTGTAGGCAAAGTGATAAAGGACGGTTACCGTAACCTTGTTTACCTTGCAACAAAGCTTCCTCTCGGTGAAGTTAACTGTGAAGAGGATGTTGAGAAACTCTTTAATACCCAGCTTGAAAGACTGGGTGTTGACTATGTGGATTTTTACCTGCTTCATGCGGTTAATAATGATTCGTGGGATAACAAGGTTATAAAATTTGATGTGCTTTCAAAACTTGAAAAGTTTAAGAAAGAAGGTAAAATCAAGCATCTTGGCTTTTCGTTTCACGATGATTTATGGGTTTTCAAAAAGGTTATTGATGCTTACGACGGTTTTGAATTCTGTCAAATTCAGTTCAACTATATAGATACCGATTATCAGGCAGGTATCGAAGGCCTTGAATATGCGGCGTCAAAGGGTCTCGGCGTTATTGTTATGGAGCCTCTTCTCGGCGGCAAGCTTGCTAACCCTGCAGATTGCGTTAAGAATGAGCTTTCAGAAGAAAAAACTCCCGTTGAGTGGGCGCTTGACTTTGTTTGGAACAGACTCGAGGTTTCAATGCTTCTCAGCGGAATGGGCACAATGCAGATGGTTGATGATAACCTGAGCTATGCAGACAAAGCTCAGCCCGGTATGCTTTCTGAAAATGAACTTAATATGATTTCAAACGCCAAAAAAGCTTTTGATGAAATGAATCTTGTTCCCTGCACGGGCTGTGAATACTGTATGCCTTGCCCGGCAGGTGTTGAAATACCCAAAGTTTTTTCGGCATTTAACAATATATCCGTGGGCGGCAGAAGACTTGTAAAGGATATTTTCCCCGATATCGAAACAAATGCAGGTCTTTGCAAGAAGTGCGGCAAGTGTGAAACTGCGTGCCCACAGCGTATAAAAATCATCGACACACTGAAAATGGTAAGGGATAAATTCTGATGAGGTGATTATATGAAAATTCTCTTTCAGGGCGATTCAATTACGGATGCAGGCAGAAACCGTGAAGACTATCACGATTTAGGCAGTGGATATCCTCTTTATGCGGCAAAATTCATCCGTGAAGAAAATCCCGATACGGATTTTGAATTCATTAACCTGGGTATCAGCGGAAATCAGACAATCGATCTGGTCAACAGACTTCAGAGTGATTTTATTGACATTCAGCCTGACCTTGTTTCAATTCACATCGGTGTAAATGATACCTGGCACAGAGCAGATAACCGTGCCTGGCTGGGTAATGATGTGTTTGAGGCAAATTACCGCAAGGTTCTTACTGAAATCAAAGAAAAAACAAATGCAAAGATCCTTATGATTGAGCAGTTTTTGCTCCCGGTTCCCGATAAGGAATATTTCAGAGCAGACCTCAACGGCAAGATTGATGTTGAACGCAAGCTTGCAAGGGAATTTGCGGATTATTATATTCCTCTTGATGGGCTTCTTGCTCAGGCGTGTGTGGGTCAGAGCTGTTATCACTGGTCTGAAGACGGCGTTCATCCCAACGCAAACGGCTCAGAATTTATAGGCAGACTTTATGCAGATGCGTTCAAAAAAATTATAGCAAAGTAAGGCGATAAAAATGAAAGGTGTAAAAGGAATACTCAACTATATTTTTGTTGACGGACTTTCGGGTATGGCTCTCGGTCTGTTTGCAACGCTCATTATAGGCACTATTCTTGAACAGATCGGCGGCTTTATAACCGGAACAGTAGGTACATATATCATTCTTGTGGCATCTGTAGCAAAATCCCTTACGGGTGCAGGCATCGGTGTGGGAATGGCATTCAAATATAAGATGTCACCTCTTGTGGGTGTGTCGGCGGCGGTTGCAGGCATGGTCGGTGCTTTTGCATCAAAGCTTGTTGCCGGTGCGGTTGTTACCGATGCAGGTATGCTTTATTCAGGCCCCGGTGACCCGCTGGCTGCTTTTATAGCTGCGTTTTTTGCAATTCAGGCAGGCAGCCTTATCAGCGGCAAAACAAAGCTTGATATTCTTCTTACCCCTGCAGTTTCAATAATTGCAGGCAGTGCGGCAGGTATATTTATAGGTCCTCCCGCTTCAAAAGTAACAACTTATATCGGTGAAATCATTTCCTGGGGTATGGAGCGTCAGCCCGTGCTTATGGGAATAGTTGTTTCGGTAGTTATGGGCATTTGTCTTACACTTCCCATCAGCTCGGCGGCTATCGGTATAATTCTCGGTCTTTCGGGTATTGCAGGCGGTGCTGCGGTTGTGGGATGCAGTGCACAGATGGTTGGCTTTGCAGTCGCAAGCTACCGTGAAAACAAGCTGGGCGGTCTTCTTGCTCAGGGTGTAGGTACTTCAATGCTTCAGATGCCCAATATTGTAAGACATCCCCAGATATGGATTCCGCCCATAATCACCAGTGCAATCCTCGGTCCCATATCCTCTGCAGTGCTTAAAATGGAATGTTATGCATCCGGCTCGGGAATGGGAACATCCGGTCTTGTGGGTCAGTTTATGACTTATTCCGCAATGACTGATTCGGGAATTGATCCTGCGGTTACGGTCATTGAAATAATCGTTATGCACTTTATTGCACCTGCGCTGATAACTCTGGCAATTTCAGAGTTTATGCGCAAAAAGAAGTGGATAAGCTTCGGCGATATGAAGCTTGAAAATAATTGAGCAAATTAATTTGGAGGTTTAATTTATGGCAAAGAAATTTACGGCAATTATCCTTACCCTGGCTATGCTTCTTTCCGCTTTTGCAATTCCCGCATCTGCGGCAACAGAAGTAACATCCGATTTTGAGCGCGGCTTTTACCGTTTTGTGGATGGTTTGCTTGACGCTGTTGTAACCGGTATCAGCTATTTGATTGTTGAGCCTCGCGGCTGGGCAACCGTAGATACCTATGAGTCTGAAAACTTCTATGAAGGCAACGACTTTATTGACGAGCCTGCAGAAGGCGCAAAGTGGACTCTCGGCTATGCAAATGCTTCAATTCTTACAGGTAAAGAGCTTGAAGAGGAGCATTATGTAGGCGGCAGCCTTTCTGTTACAAAGAAGCTTGCAGACGAAAAAAGAGATGACCAGAAGGTAAGAACAATCGCTGTTTCAGACGGCAGAGGCATCACAATCTTCTCATCAATCGATACTTTCGGTCTTGCAAACAACGAAGTAAGAATTATCAGAGAAAAGTTCCAGGCATATGCAGATGAAAAGGGATATGATATTACAAGTATCAATATTTCCGCACTTCATCAGCACAGCTGTGTTGATACCTTCGGTCTCAACGGCGATATCGTAGGTGCACTTTTCACATCTTCATTCAGAAATCTTTTCGGTATGGAGCTTCCCAGCGGTAAAAACAAGAACTATATGGAAAACCTCTATAAGGTAACCGTTCAGTCAATGATTGATGCGGTTGAAGGTATGGAAGAGGGTAATCTCTACTACGGTACCGTTGATATTACCGAGTACATCAGAGATAAGCGTGCTCCCAAGGTGTTTGACGGCAATCTTAACAGAATCCGTTTTGTTCCTTCAAAGGCAGGTGCAACCGAAACCTGGCTTATTAACCTTCCCATTCACTGTGTAGGTAACGGTGCGGCAGGCACGATGCTCACAGGTGACTATCCCTACTATATTGAGAAATATCTCAATGAAAACGAAAATGCAAACTTCATTCAGATTCTCGGCGCAGAGCTTGCTGTTTCATCAGAGTATCCCGAAGTACTTGACCTTGACCCTGCAATTATGAATGAGTATGGGGATGAAGGCTATGCACGCCTTGCTGCTTACGGTACACTTCTTGCAAAGAGCGCCGCATCAATTGACAATGATGTTGCAATCACACCTATCCTCAACATTAAACACAAGGAATTTTTCGTTCCCGTTGAAAACAGTATCTTCAAGCTTGCCGCAAGAGGAGGTCTTCTTACAAACGAAGTTGTTAAGGACGGTCTTGATTATTACGCAGTATCCGAACTTGGTTATGCAGAATTCGGCACAAGCCTTGCAATATCAATCATTCCTGGTGAGCTTGCACCCGAAATCGCATACGGCGGTGCTGTCACTGCGGCAGATTCATGGGACGGTACAGATTGGAAATACACTGCATTTGCAGATGCAACAGAAAGAACACTCCTTGTTTTCGGTATCACAAATGACCAGGTAGGTTATATGATGACAGATAACGATTGGCGTTCATATCTTACCGAAAATGAAGAAATCGTTTCAACAGGTCCCGAGGCAGGCGCAGTTGTTGCCGACACATATCTTACTCTTTTCAACGAAGTTAACTGATTTTTAAGGGGCTGTTTGTTCAGCCCCTTGCAGTACTTTTTACCAATCTATACAAGGCGGTGATTTCATGGGCAAAAGGTCAACAATTAAATACGCTCTGAAAGAAACCGATTTTATTCTCTTTCTTCTGTGCTTTTTCACAACAGCATTCGGCGTGCTTATGGTTACAAGTGCAACAAGGAATGAAGCCATAGAATCGGGGGACTTAATCAGCCGTGACTGTCTTGTTATGATTCTTGCCGCATCGGTTGGTATGATTATCGGCATTTTTATTTCTTTTCTCGATTATGATGCCGTTGTGGGTCTTGCACCGTTTATCGGCGGTTTCTGCCTTCTGCTTATGCTTTCGCTTTTTATTTTCGGTGAGGGTACTGAAGACCGCCCCGATGCGATTTGCTGGATTCCTATTATCAAAACCGACAGTTTTACTGTTAATTTTCAGCCGTCAGAGCTTGTTAAAATCGGGTTTATGGTAACCTTTACCGCACATATAGAAGCGGTAAAGGATAATATCAACAGCCTTAAAAACATTGCACTGCTTACCGTTCATGCACTTATTCCCATCGGTATTATTATTCTTACAGATGACCTTGGTTCGGCCATTGTTTTTGCGCTTATGTTTGTGGGAATGATGTTTGTTGCAGGTGTTAAAATGCGGTATTTTGCGGTTGCATTCGGCGGGATAATCGCATTTGTTCCGCTATTGTGGACTCAGTTTCTTGCGGCATTTCACAAAAGAAGAATACTTGCTATTTATTATCCCGATGCACTCAGCCCCGAAGTATACAGAGATGTTGTATACCAGCAGCAGAGAGGCCTTAATGCCATAGGGTCGGGCAGATTCTGGGGTGACGGACTTTTCAAGGGTACATATACCCAGTCTGCGGCAGGTGTGCCCGTTAATGAAAGCGATATGGTATTCACTGTTATAGGCGAAGAGTTGGGCTTTGTAGGCTGCATTGCGCTCCTTGTTGTAATAGCACTTATTATTGCAAGAATTGTGAAAGTTGGTAAGATTTCACGTAATCTTACGGGTAGCTTGCTTTGCTTTGCGGCGGCGTTTATGATAGGTGCTCAGACTGTTATAAATATAGGTATGTGCCTTATGCTTTTGCCCAGTATCGGTATCACGTTGCCGTTTGTCAGTGCAGGCGGCTCGTCAAATCTGTGTGTGTATTTTGCAGTGGGCATCGTAATGAGCGTGTACCGCTTCAACAGCAACCGCGACCCTGTTAATTTCAGGCTTACACGGGTAAGCACACCTTTTGCAGAGACTTAAAAAACATTTGAAGACAGTGCTTTCGGCACTGTCTTTTTTCAATATATTGGTTTAATTTTCTTGACAAATCACCAAATATGGTATAGAATTATAACAACTATGATTATTTGGTGAAGTGGATTTTTAAATATACATTGAATGGAGTGGATTTTAAAAGTGAGTGACAATATGGTTCAGTTTGTTATTGCCGCCGGTAACGGTGATATTGATGCGGTAGCAAAGCTCTACACAAAAACTTTAAAAGCATCCTATTTCCTTGCATCAACTCTTTCAGGCGACAGCCGTGAAGCGGTTGAAATAACCAAAAAGGCATATGCAAGAGCTTTCTGTAACATTGAAAAGCTTAAAAAGCCCGAAGCATTTGAAATCTGGATGAAGCAGAATGTTGCCGCTGTTTATAAGGAAAACAGAAGGTTTGTTTTTGCGGATGCTGATGCAGGTGCGGTTGAAAATTCATCGGAATTTCTTCCCGAATCTGTTCTCGAAGACGGTGAAATGAGTGCAAAAGTTATGGATGCCGTAACAGCTCTCAGACCCGAGCTTAAAACTGCTCTTGTACTTCATTACAATAACGGTATGCCTGTTCAGATTCTTGCAAAATTCCTGGGTGTATCCGAAAGTACGGCAAATGCACTTCTCGGAAAGGCAAGAGCAAGTGTTCTTGAATCGACAAGTATTACTGCGGATTCAACCGTTGCCGCAGGTGCACTTCCTGTTATAACAAGACTTTTCCAGCGTTTTGCATCTGATGTTACAATTGAAAATACCGATGTCAGAGATATTTTTATTTATGTAACTGATGAATTTAATGCATCACAGCCCGAAAAGGCAGAAGAAGAGCCCGAAATCGTCGAAGGAACCGAAGAGGTTAAAGAGGAAACTTCCGCTCAGGATGAACCGGCAGATGAAAAAGAGGAGATTTCCGAGGAAGAGCCTGCAGAGGAAGAATCTGTTGTGGAAGAGTCTGAGCAGACAGAAGCACCCGTTGCAGATAATATTGTAATGTTCACACAGAGAGTAAATCAGCTTCTCGGTGAAGAGCCTGTTTCAGAGTCTGAAAACAATTCTCCTGTTGAGAGTGAAGAAGAAACAGAAGAAGAGGTTTCTGTTCCCGATATTGCTGTCAGCAGTGCTGCAGAAGAAGCCGTAAGTAATTTCGGCGGCATTTCAATGGATGCAGAGCCTGAGATTCCTCAGGTTACAGAAGATAAAAAGCCTGCTGTAAAGACCTCAAATCATAAAAAGCTTAATCCGAAAATTATAATAATTGCTGTTGTTGCACTTGTTGTTTTTGCTGCTGCAATATTCGGTATTTCAAAGCTTGCAGGCGGTAACGACACTCCCGAAGAAGCTGCATATGCATGGCAGGCAGGCGGATTTGCCGAATGCGTTGAGCTTGGATATCTTGACGAAAATGCCGCATACTTCAAGTCTGCTGCAACAGGCAAATACGGTCTTATTGACTATCAGGGCAATGTTATTCTTCAGCCCAATTACGACGGCTTCAAACGTTGCGGAAGCGGCAGAGAATATACGGACAGAGACAGTTATCATACCCTTGTTGTTATTGGTAATGAAGAGTTTGAAATTACCGTAACAAACGGAAATGTTTCAATTTCCGAGAATGCACATCTTTACCATTCCGTTCCCACAGAGGAACTTGAAGGTGTATCATACGAAGAACGCGATCGTTACTTTGAAGGCTATGCCGCCGCAATGAAAAACGATAAATGGGGCTATGTAAGTCAGGAAAAGGATAAGAAGGTTATTCCTTACGAATATGAGGCTGTAAATGACCTTACACCCGGCGAAACCTCATCCTGCGATTATTGCCGTCCAGTAACAGGCGGACTTATTGCCGTTAAGAAAGACGGAAAAATGGGTATAATAAATCTTGATAACGATGTTATCGTACCCTTTGAATACAGCAACATTATGCCCGGAAGCAACGGTGTGTTTATTGCTTGCAAAGACGGTGTGTGGGGTGTTATTCTTGTGGGTGATGCACAAAAAACCTTCAAGGGTGTAAGCATTGTTATTGAAACTCTGCCTCCCGATGTCAGCGAGAATGCAAATGAAGAATCTCTTGGTAAGTACAAAGTTATTTCCGAAGACGGCGCCAATGTAAGAAAAGACGCAGGCTCCGATTATGACCTTGTGGGCGAGCTTGATTACGGCGATGTTGTAATCGGTTATGCAACAAAGAAAGCCGATAACGGCAACAGATGGCTTCAAATAAAGCTTAACGGTGAATACGGCTGGGTTGCACTCAATATGCTTGAACCTGCCGAATGATATCGCTTGACAATTATTGCGAAGATGATATAATAATCACAGTTTAATATCAATGCGTTGACGGAGAATAATTCTCTGCTTGCTTTACAGAGAGACGGCTGAGCTGCTGAAACAGCCGTTAAGCGGATAAGCAGGGGAGTGCCGCTCCCGAGCACTGCCGTGAAGAACGGCGGCGTTGCCTTGCGTTATAAAGGAATGAGTGGTGCAGAAAGCACAATTTGGGTGGTACCGCGGCAAAAAGCCGTCCCATATCCGGATTGTTCTTCTGCACCTTTTTTTATTTACAAATCAATAAAAAACGGGATTTTCAGTCCCTTAGGAGGAAATTTATATTATGAAATGGATGGGTCTTAACGAATTAAGAGAAAAATATCTCGCATTTTTTGAGTCGAAGGATCATCTGAGATTGCCCAGCTTCTCACTTGTTCCCCAGGGCGATAAGAGTATTCTGCTTATCAATGCGGGTATGACCCCGATGAAAAAGTATTTTACAGGTGAGGTTACTCCTCCCAAAAAGAGAGTTACAACCTGCCAGAAATGTATCCGTACACCCGATATTGAGAATGTAGGTAAAACTGCACGCCACGGCACATATTTTGAGATGCTCGGCAACTTCTCGTTCGGTGATTATTTCAAGCACGAAGCAACTGCCTGGGCTTGGGAGTTCTTTACAAAGGTTCTTGAAATTCCCGAGGAGCTTCTTTATGTCAGTGTTTATCTTGAGGATGACGAAGCATACGATATCTGGACAAAGGAAGTAGGCGTTGATCCTTTGCATATGGTTCGTTTCGGTAAAGAAGATAATTTTTGGGAGCACGGCGCAGGTCCCTGCGGTCCCTGTTCGGAAATTTATTTCGACAGAGGTCCTTCAAAGGGATGTGGCAGCCCTGACTGTAAGGTAGGTTGTGACTGCGACAGATTCATTGAGGTGTGGAACCTTGTTTTCACACAGTTTGAAAACGACGGTAAAAACAACTATACCCGTCTTGCAAACCCCAATATCGACACAGGTATGGGTCTTGAAAGACTTGCCTGCGTTATGCAGGACGTTGACAACCTTTTCGAGGTTGATACAGTGCGTAATATTATGAAGCACATTATGGATATTGCAAAGCTCAATTACCATGATGACGAAAAAAAGGATGTTTCGCTTCGTGTTATTACCGACCATATCAGAAGCACAACCTTTATGGTAGGCGACGGAGTTCTTCCCTCAAACAGCGGCAGAGGCTATGTACTCAGGAGACTTCTCAGAAGAGCTGCACGTCACGGAAGACTCATCGGTATTGACAGACCCTTCCTTGCAGAGGTTTGCGATACTGTCATTGCTGAAAATGCAAACGCATATCCCAACCTTGTTGAGAAGAGCGATTATATCAAAAAAGTTATCTCAACAGAAGAAGAAAGCTTTTATAAAACAATTGATTCGGGTCTTGGTCTTCTCAATGATATGATGGAAAAAGCCGAAAACGGCGTTCTTTCGGGTGAAGATGCTTTCAAACTTCAGGATACCTACGGTTTCCCAATTGACCTTACTAAGGAAATTGCAAACGAAAGAAATATTACGGTTGATGAGGAAAAATTCCGTCAGCTTGTTGAAGAAGCAAGGCTCAGGGCAAAGAGCGCAAAGAGAAATGCAGCAGATTCCGACTGGAGAAACAACGGTGTTTCGTTCAAAGATGTAGCAAAAACCGAGTTTACCGGCTATACCGAAAACGGTACGGAAGGTAAGGTTCTTGCGCTTGTTTCCGACGGCGAAAGAAAAGATTTTATCAATGACGGTGACAGTGCTATTGTTGTTCTTGACAAAACTTCTTTCTATGCTGAAAGCGGCGGTCAGGTAGGCGATATCGGTGTAATAAGAATCGGCGAAAGTATTTTTGAGGTCACAAATACAACCAAAGACCCCGACGGAGCATACCTTCATCACGGTACTCTTACAGGTGACGGCATAAAGGTTGGCGATGTTGCCGTAACGGTTTATGATGAAGAAACAAGAGCCGCAACAAAAAGAAATCATACTGCAGCTCATCTTCTTCAAGCTGCGCTCCGCGAAACACTTGGATCACATGTTGAGCAGGCAGGTCAGCTCGTTAATGACACTGCAATGAGATTTGACTTCACTCATTTCTCAGCCCTCACTTCAGATGAACTCGCAAAAGTTGAAAACAGAGTAAACGAGATAATTCTTTCGGCACTTGAAGTTTCAAATACCGAAATGCCTATTGAGGAGGCTAAAAAGCTTGGTGCTATGGCACTTTTCGGCGAGAAGTACGGCGATGTTGTACGCGTTGTCAAAGCCGGTGATTTTTCAACAGAGCTTTGCGGAGGTACTCATGTAAATAACACAGGTAAGCTTGGCCTTTTCAAGATTGTTTCGGAGTCATCAGTTGCCGCAGGTGTGCGCAGAATAGAAGCTGTAACGGGCTACGGTGTGCTTGATTATATTGCTAAGAACAATGCGCTTATCAACGCAACAGCCGCAACAATGAAGCTTGCAAACGCAGGTGACCTCGATAAAAAAGCTAATTCACTTATGAACGACCTCAAGGCAAAGGATAAGGAAATCGAGCAGCTTCGTGCAGAGCTTTCACAGCTTAAAACAGGCGACCTTATGGGCAATGCCGTTGATGTTAACGGTATCAGTCTTGTTGTAACAACCGTTGAGGGTGTTAATCCCGGCGACCTTCGCTCAATGTGCGATAAGGTAAAAGAAAATGACGATGCGGTTGCGGTTATCTGCGGTGTTAACGGTGCAAGTGCAAACTTTGCATGTGCCTGCGGTAAAAATGCAGTTGCGAAGGGTGCTCATGCAGGCAATATTGTAAGAGAAGTTTCAAAGCTTGCAGGCGGCTCAGGCGGCGGCAGACCCGACAGTGCAATGGCAGGCACAAAGGATGTTTCAAATATAAAAGCAGCTATGGATGCTGTTGCAGGTATCCTTAGCGGAATGATTAAATAATATAAGGAAGTGTTTAATATGGATTGCATTTTCTGTAAAATTATAAGCGGAGAAATCCCTACAACAAAAGTTTACGAAGACGATAAGGTTATCGCGTTCAACGATATCGAGCCTCAGGCTCCTGTGCATATTCTTATAATCCCCAAGGAGCATATCAAATCTGCCGCAGAGATTGACGGCACAAACAGCGGTCTTATTGCTCATGTTTTTGAAGTTGCGGCAAAGATTGCAAAAGATATGAACCTTGACGGATTCAGGATTGTCAACAACTGCGGCGACAGTGCGGGTCAGACCGTCAAACACATTCATTTCCACCTCATGAGCGGCCGTGATTTTGGCTGGCCTGCAGGTTAATGGAGGTATAGGTATGTCTGAATATTACAGAGTTGATATAGCGGGTGTTGAGCGTGATTTGCTCAGATGCCCCATAAGCGATAAGCTTGATATTGCCGCATTTATCCTTTTCGGCGATGTTGAAATTACAGTTCATTCTGCCGAGAAGCTTCTTGAAAGACTTCCCGAATTCGATTATATAGTAACTCCCGAAGCCAAAAGCATCCCTCTTGCATATGAAATGGCAAGACAGAGCGGTAAAAAATATTTTGTTGCCCGTAAAAAGGCAAAGCTTTATATGAAGGACCCCGTAACCGTTAATGTCCGTTCGATTACAACTGCTTGCGAACAGACACTTATTCTTGACGGTGTTGAGGGTGAACAGATAAGAGGCAAGCGTGTGGTTATTCTTGACGATGTTATCAGTACCGGTGAATCACTTAAAGCGGTTGAGGAGCTTTGTGCAAGATTTGATGCAGATATTGTTGCAAAAGCTGCAGTTCTTGCAGAGGGCGATGCTGCTGAAAGAGACGATATAGTTTTTCTCGGTGTTATTCCTCTTATTGAAAAATAATTAAGGTGTTTGCTTAAATGTCAAGACCTTTTGCTGTTATTGGATTTACGTTATTTTTTGTAACGGCATTACTTTTTGAATTTGAAATCGGAGTGACGGTAACCGCATTTGCGATATTTGCCGCCGCTCTGATTGTATCGCTGATAACAAAGAATGTCAGAAGAAACCGCTTTTTGCCAACATTGTTTGCATCTGCCGCTGTTGCCTGTATATTGCTTGTAAGCGAAACTTTATTTGTGTATAATCCCGCAATGGAGTATGACGGCAGAACAGGTTGTCAGATAAAGGCGCAGATTACCTCTTTGCCAGAAATCCGATACGGTAACTGTTACTATGAAGCGAAGACCGTTTCTGTTGACGGTGAGGATGCACAGCTTAAACTGCGGTTTGTATTTTCTGCGCCTCTTGAAGCCGAACCTTACGATGTTGTTGAGGGAAGGTTCAGTGTTTTTGCTCTCGGCACATCAAGTGAAGATTTGCTTCAGTCATATAAATCCGAGGGTGTTTTTCTCGGTGCTTATCCAGAAACGGATGATTATGTTGTCCATAATATTGATGAATCCCATAAGCCTTTTGCCAAAAAGATTCTCGATTTAAGAGAGGGGATAAAGAGCGCCGTTTACCGCATTATGCCGGATGAAAGAGGCGCCTTGGCGGTTGCTCTTCTCATAGGTGATAAAAGCGGTCTTCCGGGTGAAATTTATTCCGATTTCAGAAGTATAGGTATATCCCATATCATATGTGTTTCGGGATATCATCTGTCTTTATGGTCAACGCTTATCCTGCTTATTCTGAAGAAAACACGTCTTGATTACAGGCTGTCGAATTTATTTGCGCTTGCAGGCGTTGTTCTGTTTATGTTTATTGCGGGGTTTACTTATTCGGTTGTGCGTGCCGGTGTTATGATGATTATTTTTCTTGTAGGAAACATATTTATGCGTCAGCGGGATTCACTGAATTCGCTGGGCATTGCGCTGTCGGCTCTGACAGTTTGCAGACCCTTTTCCGCAGGCTCGGTGTCGTTGCAGCTTTCTGCACTTGCGACTATGGGAATAATACTTTATTCACTTCTGATTGAGCCTGACATAAGAAAAATTACCGATAAAATCAGCGTCGAGAAATTATGCGGTGCCGTGAGAAAACTGCTTTTTCCTCTTATGGTTACTGTGTCGGCAACTGCGTTTACTCTGCCGGTTGCACTCAGTATTAACGGAAGCTTCAACTTCCTGAGCTTCGGTGCAAATCTTGTAGCTGTGCCTGTTGCAGGTTGGTGTATGACCGTCATTGCCCTCGGTGCGGCGCTGGGGTGTGTTGTACCCGATTTCGTCAATTTACCCGCTTTGGCGGCAAAGTGGCTTTGTTCGGTTCTGATAAAATTTTCATCTTGGCTTGCGGATTTTGATTTTTTCAGCTTCAAAGTCAGTTCCGAAAAAATTATGCTCATTTTCTGTGGGATTTTTATGTTCTGCATAACTGCAGTGTTTGTTTCCGCATTCCGCAAACCTGTTTATTCCGTTGCTGCCGCAGTGTGCGCCGTAATGTTTTGTGTCTGTATGGTTACCTTCTCAATCAATGAGTCCGCACAGACGAAAATTACGGTTGTTGATTGCGGTAACGGTACATCCGTGCTTGTAAGCACGAAAGGAGAAAACGTTCTCATCGGCGGAGGCGGTGACGATATTCTCGGTGCTTACAGAATAAATAATGCTCTTCTTTCGTGCGGAGGAGGGCTCGATGCGGTGTTTGTTCCGACCGATGACAATACCGACAGTTCGTATCTTCTTGATGTTTTTGCATCTTACAGACCCGAAACAATTTACTGCAACGAGCTGCCTGAGGGATTATCTTTACTGACCTCCCGGAGTAAAATTTATAGTTTTGATGAATTTTGCGATACCGAAAATATTTTGGTAAAATCATATAATTGCAATAATAATTATTGCGCAATATTGAAAACAGACGATATTTGTCTTGCTGCTTGTTTCGACCCTTGTTTTGATTTCAGTGTAATTGACGACGGTAAATTTCAACCTGATATTGTTATTTCCCGAGGAAGTATTCCGCAGGAAATTATCTGTTATACAGGGTCGCTGTGTATATTGAATGCAGAAAAAACAAGAGGACAGGCTGCGTCGGAATATTATGCAGGTACGGGTAAAACTGTCATTATAACCGGCGGAGAAGGCAATGTTGTGCTTTATGCGGATAAAGGTGCTCTGAAAGCAGAAAGGGAGTAATTTCCCGGAAAGGATGATTATGCCGAGTCTTAACGAATCTGCTCTTAAAGATAAGCTCAGGGAAAATCCTGTAGGTGTTTATCTCATTTACGGTGAAGAAGCTTATCTCAAAAAGACATATGTTGATAAAATAGTCTCCAAAACGGTTGATCCGTCCTTTGAAGACTTTAATTTTCATACATTTGACGGCAAAGACTGCACTCTTTCAGATGTGTACGAAAGTGCGGAAGCTGTGCCTATGATGGCAGAAACAAAGTGCGTGCTTGTCAAGGATTTTCCACTTGATACTCTTGATGATAACGGTTTCGAGCAGCTTGAAAGGGTTATCAGAGAAAATCCCGATGATTGTGCACTCATTTTTTCGGTTATTGCCTATGAGCCTAAAGGTGCAAAATGGACAAAAGCCGTGAAGCTTTTCGAAAAATACGGTTATGCGGTAAAGCTTGATAAAAAAACGTCCCTCGAGCTTGCCAAAATGCTTGAAGGCGGAGCGAAGCGCCGCGGAAAACCGTTTGCAAAAGGTGTAGCATCTTATCTTATTACGTGTGTCGGAAGTGACCTTAACACATTGCTTAACGAAACCGAAAAGGTCTGTGCGTATGCACAAGGCGAAGAGGTGCAGAAAAGCGATGTTGATGCCGTATGTATCAAAAGCCTTGATGCAAGAGTGTTTGATATGATAAAAGACCTTACGGCAGGCAGATTTGACAGTGCATTCAGAAAGCTCTCGGTGCTTTTTGAACAGCGTGAGGATGAGTTTCAGATTCTTGGTGCGCTTATAGCGCAGTATTCGGATATTTACAGAGCAAAAGCCGCTGTCAAGTCAGGCGGAAGAGCAGAGGATATTGCAAAATATTATGCTTATGCAGGTAAAGAATTCAGACTTACAAATGCTGCAAGAAGCGGCTCATCCCTTTCATTTGAGGATGTAGGGGATTGCATAGAAATCCTGCTTGAAGCAGATACAACATTAAAAAGCTCGGCACTCAGCAAGCGTCTTGTGCTTGAACAGACGGTTGTTAAGCTTGCCAGGGTAGGAAGATAAGCTATGATTAAAATTAAACAGGCTGTTATTGTTGAAGGCAAGTACGATAAAATAAAGCTCTCTTCAATAATTGATGCTCCCATAATTCAGACTGACGGTTTCGGAATTTTCAAAGATAAGGAGCTGCAGCTTCTTATCAGAAAGCTTGCGGAAAAAAGAGGCATTCTTGTGCTTACGGACAGTGATTCCGCAGGTTTTAAAATCCGTTCCTTTATCGGTTCTACCGTTGATCAGAAAAATATTATTCATGCATATATACCCGATATTTTCGGTAAGGAAAGCCGCAAAACCGAGCCTTCAAAAGAGGGCAAAATCGGTGTGGAAGGTGTTTCGGAGGAAATAATAATGCGGGCGCTCTCAAATGCGGGCGTGCTTTGCGAAACTGCTCCCGAACCTCAGAGACCCATAACAAAAATTGATTTGTATGAGCTTGGTTTTACGGGTTGTGAAGACAGTTCAAAAAAAAGAGCGGCATTGCTCAGATATTATTCGTTTCCCGAGCGCCTTTCTTCAAATTCACTCATAAAAGTGCTTAACTGCATAACAACCTATGAGCGTTTTGTTGAGGATGTAAAGGAAATTGAAAAGGAGATGTCGGAATGTTCAGAATAGGTCACGGATACGATGTTCACAGACTTGTTGAAGGCAGAAAGCTGATTGTGGGCGGCGTTGATATTCCTTATGAAAAGGGTCTGCTCGGTCACTCGGATGCGGATGTTCTCCTTCATGCAATAGGTGATTCTCTTATGGGTGCCGCCGCACTGGGGGATATCGGATGTATTTTCCCCGATAATGACCCGAAGTTCAAGGATGCAGACAGCCTTGCGCTGCTCCGTGAGGTTGTTTCTCTGCTTGAAAGCAAAGGCTATTCTGTTGTGAATATTGATGCTACTCTTATTGCTCAGAAACCCAAAATGCGTTCTTATATTGATAAAATGAGAGCCAATATAGCTTCTGCTTGCAGTATCGATATAAGCTTCGTAAGCGTTAAAGCAACAACCGAAGAAGGTCTGGGCTTCACGGGAAACGGTGAGGGCATTTCCGCCCATTCGGTGTGCATTATTGAAGGAGAAAATTAATTTTTTGTAAAGAATAAAAATATTGTTTGCAACCTGCAATCTGATGTGATATCATAGATTCATATATATGAAGGGTTGGTCGAGGTATGTCCTTTTTTGAAAATACAGCGGATTTTTTCTCGAAAATTCCGTCAATCAATTTCAGGGTTACGGATATTCTGGATATCTGCCTTGTAGCGTTTATAGTCTATAACGGAATAAAGCTTATCCGCGACACAAGAGCTTTTCAGCTTGTCAAGGGTTTGCTTCTGCTCGGCGTGGGATATTTTGTTATCAATGCCCTGAATATGGAGGCAAGCTCGTACATTTTTGAGTTCATTTTCAAGAACATATTTATAATTCTTGTTATTCTCTTCCGTCAGGAAATCAGGCACGTACTTGAAAAGGTGGGAACAAGCAAGCTTTCCAATCTCAGCCATTTTCTTAAAGGCGGAAGTTCCGAGAAATACAAGGTTGTAAATGAAGCTATTATTGAGATTTCCAAAGCGGTTCAGCGTATGAGTGACAGTAAAACAGGCTCTCTGATTGTTATGGAAAAAGAGCTTCTTCTCGGTGATGTTATTGAAACGGGTAAAGAGATTGATGCAAAAATCACACATGAGCTTGTGGGCAATATTTTCTTCCCCAATTCTCCGCTTCACGACGGTGCTGCAATAGTCCGTGACGGCAGATTGCTTTGTGCCGGCTGCGTTCTTCCTCTTTCAAAAAACAGTGAGCTTTCAAGCGATCTGGGTACAAGGCACAGAGCTGCTCTCGGTATGAGCGAGCAGAGCGATGCAATGGTTATTGTTACTTCTGAAGAAACGGGAACAATTTCCGTTGCGGTTGAAGGTGAACTTATCAGAAATCTTTCGGAAGCTGAACTCCGTGAAGAGCTTATTGATTACATTCTTGACGATGTTGAAATTGAGAAGTCCTCGGGTGACAGCGGATTATTCACTAAACTGTTTAAGGGTAAAAAGAAATGAAGAAGAAATACAAAATAAGTGATATTTTCTATAACAACAGATTTCTGCTCGTTTTTTCTGTTCTGATTGCGGTTGTTTTCTGGCTTGTTGTGGTTGTTGAACTGGGCGTTGAGGTTGAAAATACCGTCAGAAATGTTCCTGTTCAGATCGACTATGCATCTGTTGAAGAAAATTTGGGGCTGAAACCTTTCGGTGAAAAAACCTTTACGGTTGATGTAACCGTAAAGGGCAAAAAATATATCGTTGAATCATCGGATATGGTTGATGACCTGGTTGTAAAAGCCAATACAAGCTATGTCAATTCTGCAGGCAGTTCAACGCTGAAGCTTGAAATAAGTTCAAAAAATACAAATCCTGCTTACGATGTAATCAGATATTCCGCCGATGAGGTTTCGGTTTATTTTGATTATCCCGGCGACAAGGAATTTGTTATTACTCCCGAATTGGAGTTTGACGGTGAAGCGGTTGCCGAAGGGTATTATATCGGTGATTATATTTTCCCCGAATCCGATACGGTTCGTGTAACCGGACCTGAAACCGAGGTTAACAAAATAACCGATATTGTTGCCAGAGCTAAGGTCAAAGGCGGTCTGAAGCAAAACGAAACAGTGGATGCGGAGCTTGTTGCAATTACCGGAACAAACGAAGCTCTTCGTAATATTACTTTCAGCAGGAAAAACGGTTCAATCCGTATTACTCTGCCGATTTATAAAGTTGTGAATCTGCCTCTTGTCTGCGGGTTCAGCAACAAACCCTCTGATTATGTTGACAGTTATCCCTTTACGTTGTCAATCTCTCCCTCAGCTGCCGAAATCGGTATTCCCGAGCAGAAGCTTGAAGGACTTTCGGAATTTGAAATTTCAACCATTGATTTTTCCGAAATAAAGGAGGGGCTTAACATTTTCACCGTACCTGCATCTGCTGTTACGGGAGGTGTTGTTGTAAGCGAGATTGAAGAATTCAAAGTAACTGTAAATGTTCACGGAATGGCATCTGCCAGGGTTGGTGCACCTGAAAACATAAGTTTTGTAAATGAGCCTTCAGGTTCAAAGGCAGAGCTTGTTAAACTTGATTTTTCGGAAATGACGGTTATCGGTCCCTTTGAATCTCTCGAAGCAATGAGTGCTGATAATGTGACGGTTACTGCAGACCTCAGCGGTATTTCTTCCGATACCAAGGGCAATGTAACCGTTCCGGTTATGATTAAAGATGATGATTGCTGGTCATACGGAGAGTATACCGCAACGGTTTCAATTTCATAAAAAGAATTATGGGTCTGTGCAGCAGGTTTGCACAGGCTCTTTTTTATATTTATAATAAAATATTAATGAATAGTTATTGATTTATATATGTGTTCTGTGCTATAATAATATGAAAAAATCTATAAGGGGGAGTGGCATAAATGAAAAGAAACATCCTTTCTGTTTCTTCAATAATTATTTGTTTTCTGATTTTGCTTTCCTCCTGCAAATCATCCGATTTCATAAAACCGGTTGATACTTTGCTTTCTCCGCCGCTTTATCACGAGGAGTATGAATCACTGGTTAATGCATTCCGTGAAAAGGTGAGTAAGAACGCTGTTTTTTGCAGTCCCCGCAGCGGGGAATACACATCGGCAATAACCATTGAAGACCTTGACGGAGATAACGAAAACGAAGCTCTGATTTTTTACAAAGATGAAATCGAAAGCTCTGTTGCGAAGCTTCACTATTTCAACATAGTTGACGGTGAATGGGTTTCCCGTTCAGACCTTAACGGATACGGCAACGAGGTTGAAAAGGTTATGATAAGCGATATGGACGGCGATGGTAACAGTGAGCTTATTGTCATATGGCGTGTGTCCGGAGTGCTGTCAAGCAATATTATGTCGGTTTACAGAACTTCACATAATCTTGACCGGTACAAGGAATTGTCAAACGAAACTTGTTCCGTATGCGAGCTTGCTGATATAGACGGTGATTCAAAGGAAGAGCTGTTCTATATAAACCAGACAACTTCCTCAGGTGTTATTCAGAGAGTGGCAAGGGCTGTCAGACTTTCGGGTAACAGTGTGGTAATAATGGGCGAGGTAAAGGTTGACCCCAATATCAGCAGTTATGTTTCCGTTAAAACTGAAAAGTCATCGGGGGAATCACCGCTCAGATTTTATATTGATGCTCTCAAAGGCGAAACCCAGATGATTACTGAGCTGATTTATTGGGATGCCGCCAAATCTCAGCTTTGTGCACCTTTTCTCGATTTGAACACCATGTCAAATATCGAAACACTTCGCGATAATTCTCTTCTCAGCACTGATATAAATAACAACGGAACCATTGATATCCCCGTTCAGGGCAGATTAATGTGCGATGACGGGGTGAACAGGATATATCTTACCCGATGGGTTGATTATTCATCCGATGAGCCGGTAACGGTTGCCGATACGGTTGTGAATTTTGCAGATAACTATATGATAAATTTAAGCGATGATGAAGCCGAAACGGCAGGCATAGTCAATTACAGCTCGCAGAATTGCTGGGTGGTTTGCAGGCTTGATAAAGACGGCTCGCAGACCGAGCTTTATTCGGTGCTTAACGTTACTGCCGACAGATGGGCAGACGATGAATTCAAAGCGTATTTTTCCGTTCTCGAATCAGACGGCAGTGTTATCTGTGCATACATCACCGATAAGGGTGCAGATTCGGGAATCACGCAGGAATATTTAAAAAGCAGGATTACAAAAATTCCATAAGGAGAATTGAAATGAAGAGAGTTCTGATTGCAGAAGACGAAGCAGCCATAAGAGAGTTTATAGTGATCAATCTGCGCAGAGGCGGTTATGAGGTTGTTGAAGCGGAAGACGGTGCAAGGGCACTTGAACTTTATGATTCCTGCGACGGCGATTTTGATGTTGTTTTGCTGGACGTTATGATGCCCAATGTTGACGGACTTGAAGTTTGCAGGCAGCTCAGAGCACAGAATAAAAACATCGGAATTATAATGCTTACTGCAAAAACTCAGGAAATGGATAAGATAACGGGTCTTATGACCGGTGCCGATGATTATGTTACCAAACCCTTTTCTCCCACAGAGCTTGTGGCAAGGGTTGATGCCATATACAGACGCGTAGCTATGAATACGGTTCGCAAGCCCGAAAAAGATGATATAATCGAGCTTGGTGAATTCAAGCTTAATCTGAGAAGCAGAACACTGACCAAAAACGGCAGGTTTATTGAACTTACTCAGGTTGAATTTCAGATGATGGAATATTTCTTCACAAACCACGGTGCCGCGCTCAGCAGAACGGATATACTCAACAGGGTATGGGGTGCCGAGTATTTCGGAGAAGAAAAAATTGTTGACGTAAATATAAGACGTCTGCGAATGAAGATTGAGGATGAACCCTCCGTGCCCAAGCATCTGATTACCATATGGGGTGTGGGCTATAAGTGGCTTATATGATTGAATTCGGTTGAAAGGAGCGTTGAGGTTGAAATTTCTGGGAATAACTAAACGATGGTTTCTTACTGTTGCATCAATCATAGTTATCATCCTTGTTGTTGCCTCAACCATTCTGTTCCTTTCACTCAAAAGTTATTACTACGGTGTTGCGGATATGGCACTTGATGCTCATTCCGCAGATGAGGTTACAACCCAGTTCAATCTCTATATCGATTCTTCTGCAGGCGGATTTGAGGATGCAGGCAGAAACTATATCGATAGTTTTCCCGATAAGGACATTATGGCCGTCTGGATTATCGACAGCGGCGGTAACATTGTTCTTTCGACAAGCGGATTTGAAATTGATGAGAAGGTTGATATGCCCGATTTTGTTTCAGCTGTCAGCGGCGAAGGTACTTCAAAATGGGTAGGCAGACTTCCTTCAGGCGAAAAGATAATGTCTTCAACCTGTGCCTATAATTATTCGGGCGGTAAAATCAGCGGTGCCGTAAGATTTATGATTTCACTTGAAGCTGTTGATGCCCAGCTTGGCAGAATTGCGGCGCTTATTGCTGCGGTGTGTATCATAATGTTTGCTCTCGTTGTTGTTTCGGGCAGTGTGTTTATCCGTTCAATCGTTACTCCCGTCAAGGATATCGGCGAAACGGCAAAGCGAATTGCAGGCGGTGACCTTGAAGCGAGAATAGACCATTACCCCTATAATGACGAAATCGGTGAGCTTTGCGCCACGATAAACGATATGGCAACCAAGCTATCAGAATCGGACAGAATGAAAAACGATTTCATTTCAACCGTTTCTCACGAACTGAGAACCCCTCTTACAGCTATCAAAGGCTGGGGTGAAACGCTTTTGCAGATTGATGATACAGACCCTGCAATGACCAAAAGAGGTATGGGAGTAATTATAAATGAGGCTTCGAGACTTAACGATATGGTTGAAGAACTGCTTGACTTCTCACGTATGAGCAGCGGCAGAATGAAGCTGAATTTTGAAAAGATAGATGTTCTTGCAGAGCTTGATGAGGTTGTGTTTGCGTTCAGAGAACGCTCTGTCAAAGAAGGTGTGGAGGTTATCTACAATGTTCCCGATCTTCCCGCACCGGCAAATGCGGATGCATCCAGAATAAAACAGGTGTTCATAAATGTGCTTGACAATGCTTTGAAATACACGGAGCAGGGCGGTAAAATCGTGATTTATGCCGAAATGCCAAATCCCGTAACCCTTATTGTTACACTCAGCGATACTGGTAAGGGAATACCTCCCGAGGATCTTCCTCACGTTAAGGAAAAATTCTATAAAGCTAATACGACGGTCAGAGGCTCGGGAATCGGTCTTGCTGTTGCCGATGAAATTGTCAGGCTTCACAGCGGTGAACTTGATGTTGACAGTGTTCTGGGCGAAGGAACAACGGTAAGAGTAACACTTCCCATAGAACCCGTTGAATATGATTTACCCGAAAGGGAAGGAGATACATTAAATGAGCAAAAAGAAATGTAGTTATGTTGCTGTAGGCGGTCAGGCGCTTATGGAGGGCATAATGATGAAAGGACCCGAAGGCACGGCAATGTCCTTGCGACTTCCCGACGGTTCAATAGAAACAACAATGAAGGATTTTGTATCCGTCAGAAAAAAATACAAAATTCTCAATATTCCCGTTGTCAGGGGCGTTGTTTCATTTGCGGAGTCAATGATTTTCGGCTATAAACTCCTTATGGAGTCTGCCGAAAAGACTTCTCTCGATATGGAAGAAGAGAGTGACTCAAAGCTTGATAAATGGATTACCGAGCATTTCGGTCCCAAGATGATGGCTGTTATCGGCGGTATTTCCGCAGTGCTTGGTGTGGGACTTGCCTTTCTTCTGTTTATGTGGCTTCCCAGTTTTGCATTTGACCTTATTAACGATAAGCTTGCAGGCGGAGCAATATCCGATTTCAGAGCGATTTTTGAAGGACTTATCCGTGTTGTTATTTTTGTTGTTTATATGGCTCTTGTTGCAAGGATGAAAGAAATCCGCAGAGTGTATATGTATCACGGTGCAGAGCATAAAACAATATTTGCTTTCGAACACGGCAAGGAGCTTACTGTTGAAAATGTCAGAGGTGAAAAACGCTGCCATCCCAGATGCGGCACAAGCTTTATTTTTGTGACAATTCTTCTGAGTATAATTATTTCGTCGGTTGTTTCGGTTGCTTTCCCTTCTCTTACCGAAATCAGAGCATTGTGGATAGCGGTCAAGATTCTTATGATGCCTTTGATTATGGGTATCGGATTTGAATTCATTCAGCTTGCAGGTAAATATCCCAATAAATTTACACAGCTCCTTTCAGCACCGGGACTTTTGATGCAGAGAATTACAACTGCCGAGCCTGATGATGCGATTATTGAAGTTGCCATTGAAGCAATGAAAGCGGCACTTACGGGAAAGGTTCCCGAAAATACACAACCCGAAACTGAAGCGGAGAGCGAAGAATGAGAATATCCGAGCTTTACGGTAACGGATGCCGCATTCTTGAGGATGCAGGTGTCGAAAACTTCAGAAACGAAGCACGGTGGATTTTTGAATCTGTTTTTGAATGCGGCAGAGAATATCTCTTTTTTAATTCGTCAAGCGATGCGGATTCATTGAAGGAAGAAATTTATCTTCAAAAAATTAATCGCCGTGCAGAGGGTGTTCCCGTACAGTATGTTATAGGTGCTTGGGATTTTTACGGTGAGAGTTATGCGGTAGGCGAGGGCGTGCTTATCCCCAGACCCGAAACAGAGCTTCTTGTTGACTTCGCACTTGATTTTGTTAAAGATAAAACAAATCCCGTCGTCTTTGATTTGTGCTCGGGTACGGGTTGCATCGGTCTGAGTGTTGCAAGAAACAAACCCGATGCAAAAGTTATTTTCATTGAAAAATCACCCGATGCGCTGAAATACCTGAAAAGAAATGCTGAAGATTCAGGTTGCGGCAATGTCCGTGTTATAAGCGGAGATGTGTTGCTCGGCTTTGATTCGTTTAATTTGCCGAAGCCCGATTTGATTCTATCAAATCCGCCTTATATTGAAAGTGGTGACATAGCGGCACTTCAATCCGAGGTACATCATGAACCTGTTATGGCACTTGACGGCGGTGCGGACGGAATGATTTTTTACAATGCAATATCCGAAAAGTGGATTAATGAATGTTCTGCTGTGGCTGTTGAATGCGGCGAGGGGCAGGCAGATTCAATAGTAAAACTGTTTTCAAGGAAGTTTGCCGATGTTTATTCCGTGAAGGATTTCAACGGAATTGAAAGAGTTGTTATCGGCAGAGAAAGGAAATAAAAATGCTTTTGGACTTATTCAGATACGGATTTTCACTTGAAGTTGTAATCAGCCTTATGGCAAGCATATTCGTTGTGTTTTGCACACTGCCTATCCATGAATATGCCCATGCGTTTGTTGCAACAAAACTCGGCGATAACACGGCAAGGCTTAAAGGAAGGCTTACCCTTGCACCTCTTGCACATATTGACCCGATAGGTGCCCTGATGATTTTGCTTGTAGGTTTCGGATACGCAAAGCCCGTTCCCGTAAATCCGAGAAACTTCAAAAATCCCAAAGCAGGAATGGCACTTACTGCTCTCGCAGGCCCCGTTTCCAATATTCTTATGGCTCTCTTTTTTATGATTCTCGCAAACGGACTCAGCATTGTATATGCTTACACAGGTGCCGTTTTTGCCAATGCGGCAGTAACATTTTTTGTTGCGGCGGCAGGAATAAATGCAAGCCTTGCTGTTTTTAATCTTCTTCCCATACCGCCTCTTGACGGTTCAAGAATTATAAATCTTATTATTCCCTCAAAGTACTATTTCAAAATAATGAAGTATGAGAGATATATCATTCTCGGAATTTTTGCTTTGATTTTCATCGGCGTTCTTGATGGTCCGCTCAGCTTTCTCACAAGTCTTCTGATGAGGTTTGTCAACTTTGTTGCAAGACTTCCGTTTGTGATGTTTTATTGATTAAATCAGCGAGTATAAACCGAAAGGGGTTAAACTCTTGGAAAAATTACAATATAAGCTTGAAGTGTTCGAAGGTCCCATGGATTTGTTACTTCAGCTTATTGCCAAAAAGAAGGTAAGCATAAATGATGTTCCCATAATGGAAATCATTGAGCAGTACCTTGAATTTGTCCGTCAGATGCAGGAGGATAATCTTGATATTTCAAGTGAGTTCCTTGAAATGGCGGCAAGACTTTTATATATCAAAACAGTATCGCTTCTGCCTGTTCACGAGGAGGCTGAAAAGCTTGTTGAAGAGCTGAGAGGCGAACTTACCGAATATCAGGATTGTAAGCTTGTTGCAGGCAAACTTCAGAATCAGGCAAAGGGTTTTGATTTTTATTCAAGACCGCCCGAAGAAATCGAGGTTGATATGACCTACACAAGAATTCACGAGCCTGCTGAAATTTTTAAAGCGTATATTGCGGCTGTGGGTAAAGGCAAGCGTAAGCTTCCGCCGCCCATTGAAGCTTTCAGAGGAATCGTTGCACATAAGATTGTTTCCGTAGCTTCAAGAATCAGCTTTATTGTGGATAAATTCAAGCAGAAAAGGAATCACAGATTTCTCTCTTTCTTTGAGGGGTCTGAATCCCGCTCTGAAATGGTGGCAACCTTCCTTGCACTTCTTGCAATGGCAAAGGCAAAGCGTATTCAGATTGACGGTCAGGGTGATGATGTCAGAATAACACTGCTTGAAGGCGGAGAGGAGAAGATAGAAATTGACGAATGAACAAATACGTGCCGCCTGCGAGGCAATACTCTTTGCGTCGGGCGAGCCGGTTGAGGTTTCACGAATAGCTCAGGCATTGGAGCTTGAACCTGATGTTGTATCGGGTGCACTCTGGGAGCTTTCGAGAAGCCTTGATGACAGAGGCAGCGGTGTATGTCTGCTCAGGCTCGGCAGCAAATATCAGCTTTGTTCCCGTGTTGAGTATGCACAGCAGGTCAGAAATGTTCTTGACATAAAGAAGAACGCTCCTCTTTCACCTGCCGCTTTTGAAGTGCTTGCTGTTGTTGCCTATAATCAGCCTGTAACAAAAGCATATATTGAGCAGATAAGAGGCGTTGATTGCTCCGGTGTAGTTGCAACCCTTTGTCAGAAAGGTCTTCTTGAAGAAAAAGGCAGGCTCGATCTTCCCGGCAGACCCCTGATTTACGGCACAACACCCGATTTCCTCAGATGTTTCTGCCTGTCATCTCTTTCGGATTTGCCCGAGCTTCCCGAAAGAACGGAAGCGGATATTGAAGCCGATGATGAAATTGATAATGAGCAGGGCGAGCAGATAAGAGATTTCTTCCAGGCTGAAAGTGAAGAATAGGAGGCGGTAATTTGACGGCACTTTACATAATCCTCGGAATTATTGCATTCTTTGTGATTTTGCTTTCTGTCAAGGTTGCGGTGACCGTTCACTATGAAGATGATGTTGCTGTTTCCGTTAAATGGCTTTTTCTTAAATTCAATATTCTTCCCAAGCCTGAAAAAGAAGACAAGCCCGAAAAGAAAAAGAAGGAGAAGAAGAAAGAGGAAAAGCCCAAGGAAGAGAGCGAAGTTATTCCCGAACCCAAGAAAAAGAAAAAAGATAATATGTTTGTCCGTTTTTACCGCAACAGAGGTGTTGAAGGCGTAGTTCAGCTTCTTAAAGATACGGCAAACGCAGTGGGCGGTATGTTCAGAAGAATCGGCAGAGCATTTCTTTTTGAAGAGCTTATAATTTCTCTTACCGTCGGTGCAGGTGATTCGGCAGAAACCGCAATCAAGTACGGTAAAACCTGTTCTGTTGCATTCCCTGCAATGGGACTTATAGTAGACACAATGCGTGTTAAAAAATATAACATAGAAATCAATCCCGATTTCATTTACGGAAAGAATGTTGCAAGGCTTCATACCTGCATTTCCGTTAGACCGGTAAAGCTTATAAATGCTGTTATTATTGTTGCATTTGAGCTTTTGTTCAAGGTTGTATTAAAACTGCTTAAGCACAGTAAAGCCCCGAAGGCTAATGTGGAAAAGCAGGTTAATAAATAATTTCAAATAATTGAAAGGTGGAAGACAAAATGAAAGAACAGTCAGCATCAGGTATTCTCGGCACTTCAATTGAAAAGATCAAGGATCTCGTTGATGTAAGCACAATTATCGGCGATCCAATCAAAATCAGCGAAACACTTCAGATTATCCCTGTTTCAAAGGTTACATACGGTTTTGCATCAGGCGGTACCGATTTCCCCTCAAAGAATAACCAGGAGCTTTTCGGCGGCGGCGGCGGAGCAGGCATCACAATTTCTCCCGTTGCATTCCTTGTTGTTAATAACGGCAGTGTTTCCGTTAAGTACATCAATGCAGCAGAAGGCTCGGTTGAAAGAGTAATCGGTATGGTACCTGATCTTGTTGACAAGGCAACAGATGTTATCAGTCAGCTCAAGAACAAAGATAACACTGTTGATAGCGCAATCGATGATTATATGTCATCAACAGAACCCACAGCATAATTATTAAAAAGCACTCATTCGCATATACTTAATCATCAACATTATGTGGGGATGAGATGCTTGATTAAAAAAATAATAATATTACTTTCGGCTTTATTTACGGCGGTTTCGCTTGAATTTCCGGCATATGCATCGGAGCTGAATTTGTCGGCGCAGGCTGCAGTGCTTATTTGCGTCAATAACGGCGAAGTGCTGTATTCAAAAAACGGCGATAAACAGCTTTCAATGGCAAGCACAACAAAGATAATGACTTCTTTGCTTGCCCTCGAGTATCCGGAGCCTGATAAAGAAATTACCGTTACGGATGAAATGGTCAGGGTTGAGGGTACATCGATGGGGCTTAAGGCGGGTGACAGTGTGTCACTGCGCGAACTTGTTTACGGAATGCTTCTTCAATCGGGCAACGATGCTGCAAACACGGTTGCCTGTGTTGTCGGAGACAGTAAAGAAAAGTTTGCCGCAATGATGAATGACCGTGCAAAGCAGATTGGTATGAATAATACCAATTTTGTTACTCCGTCGGGTCTTGATGATGAAAACCATTATTCAACGGCATACGATATGGCTTTGCTTGCCTGCGAATGTATGAAAAACCCCGAGTTTGCATTTATTTGCTCTCAGAAGCGTGCTAGCCTTACCTACGGTAATCCCCCGTATCTCCGTACACTTACAAACCACAATAAGCTTCTTCGGATGTACAAATACTCTGTCGGAATAAAAACGGGGTTTACAAAGAAAAGCGGCAGGTGTCTTGTAAGCGCGGCAGAGAAAGACGGTATTACCCTTGTGGCGGTCACATTGAGAGCGCCCGATGACTGGAATGACCATATTGCGCTTTTTGAGTACGGCTTTTCAAAGTGCAAAGGTTCGGAATATACCTTTGATTTAAGCAGTGTCAGGCTCAATGTGGCAGGGGGAGTAAAGCAACAGATTCCCGTTACTGTTTCGGAAACAGTCCGGTGGATGTCGGATGACGGTGTTACCGTCAGCGTACGTCTGAAACCATTGGTATATGCACCTGTAAGAGCCGGTGATATTGTTGGTAAAGCCGTGTTCAGTTCAGACGGGAAAATTATTTCGGAAGTTTTTATCCACGCGGCTGAAAATTCGGATATAAAACCCGCTCCAGTGATAAACAGTAAAACCGAAAAGAATTTACTTGAGAAATTAATTGACGGATTAAAAGAATTTTTCAATGTTTCAGAGGTGAAATAATTGGCCGATAATAAAATCAGGCTTCAGAAGTTTCTGTCAGAGGCAGGCGTTGCGTCAAGACGCAAGGCTGAAGAAATGATAAGAAACGGTTCGGTTAAAGTTAACGGTGTTACCTCGCAGGTAGGTGACAGTGTTGACCCCAAAAGAGATACGGTTACGGTTAAGGGCAAAAAGGTCAGAAAAGAGAGCAATATGCGCTATATTCTGCTTAATAAGCCCAGAGGCTATGTAACCACAACAGACGATGAATTAGGCAGAAAATGTGTGCTTGAGCTTGTCAAGGATGTCAAGGAGCGCGTCTACCCCGTAGGCAGACTTGACAGGGTATCCGAAGGTGCGCTTATTCTTACAAATGACGGTGCGTTTGCCAACGCAATGATGCATCCTTCACGCCATGTTCCCAAGACCTACAAGGTTACGGTAAGACCCGATATCACTGCCGAAAAGATTGATTTGCTTTCAACAGGAATTGAGCTTGACGGCAGAATGACTGCTCCTGCAGATGTGAGAGTTGTATCAAGAGAAGAAGGCAGAGCAGTTCTTGAAATTGTTCTTTACGAAGGTAGAAACAGACAGATTCGCCGTATGTGCGAGGCTGTTGAGCTTGAAGTTGCAAGACTTCGCCGTGTTTCAATCGGTTCCGTGAAGCTGGGAATGCTTCAGACGGGTGAATGGCGTGACCTTACATCTGCCGAGGTTGAAAGTCTTTTCAAGGCAGCAGGCATAAAAACGGGCGGAGGAAAGAAATGATAAAATTTATACCCTTTGACCGCGAAGGTGCAACAGGCATTACGGCACTTGACGGTGATAATGCAATCGGAAGCTGTACTTTTGCGATAAACGGATATTTTATGGTGTTCAATTCGGTTGAATGTGACGATGACATAATTACCGAAGGTCTTGCAAGGTCAGCAATGAATTATGCCGCAAACAGAAATGCATATGTAGCCAAAATCAACAGAGATATTTCATCAGCCGCATTCTTAAGACTCGGATTCAGCGGCGATGATATGCTCAGTGTTGAGATACCCGAGGCACTTGCATCGGGATGCACCTGCGGCGGAATATAAAACAGGAGTTGTTAATCCAATGATAAAAAGTATGACAGGCTACGGCAGAAGCCAGCAGCTTGCAGACGGAATGAATATCACGGTTGAAATCAAAAGCGTTAACCACAGATATTTTGAATTTTCCTCAAAGCTTCCCAGAAGCTACGGCTTCCTCGATGAAAAGCTTAAGAGCTTTTTCAACGGTAAGCTGACCAGAGGTAAAATGGAATGTTATGTTCAGATTGAGGCTGTTGAAGAACCCGATACCGTAATCAGCCTTAATCACTCTCTTGTCAAGGGTTACCTTGATGCATACAAAGAGCTTGCAGAAACCTACGGTCTTGAAAATGATGTGAAGGTTTCAGATATATCAAGAGTAAGTGATATATTTGCTGTCCGTAAGCAGGCGGCGGATGAAGACAGAATCTGGGCGGCAGTGCAGACCGTTGCTCAGGAGGCGCTGAACGGTTTTATCGCAATGAGAGAGCGTGAGGGTGAAAGACTCAAAGCAGATGTTCTTTACAGATTGGACGAGATTATCGGCAATGTTGAATTTATTGAGGAGCGTTCACCTCAGACGGTTGCTGAATATAATGAAAAGCTTCTCGGAAGACTTAAGGAGCTTCTCGGAGAAACACATATTGATGAGCAGAGAATTCTTACTGAAGCCGCAATTTTTGCCGATAAAATTGCCGTTGCGGAGGAAACGGTAAGACTTCGCAGTCATATTTCTCAGCTTCGTTCTTTCCTTGAACAGAGTGATGCCGTAGGCAAAAAGATGGATTTCCTTGTTCAGGAACTTAACAGAGAAGCAAACACAATCGGCTCAAAAGCTCAGGATGTTGAAATTGCACGCCGTGTAGTATCAATCAAGGCTGAAATTGAAAAAATCCGTGAGCAGATTCAGAATATTGAATAACGGAGGGCAATATGAAACTGATAAATATTGGTTTCGGTAATATGATTAACGCAAGCCGTCTTGTTGCCATTGTCAGCCCCGAATCTGCACCCATAAAGCGTATTATCCAGGAGTGCAAGGAAAAGGGTACTCTCATTGACGCTACCCATGGCAGGCGCACAAGAGCTGTTATCATTACCGACAGTGACCATGTTATTCTTACTTATCTGCAAAGTGAAACCGTTGCAAACAGGCTCAATGACGAAATGGACGAGCTTGAGGATGAGGAGGATGAAAATGATTGATAAGGGAATGCTTATAACCGTATCGGGACCTTCGGGTTCGGGCAAAGGAACGGTTCTGGGTGAACTTGTTAAAAAGCGTGATGACGTAAAAATTTCTGTATCTATGACTACTCGCCAAAATAGAAACGGTGAAATAGACGGAATAAACTATTATTTTGTTAGTAAAGAATATTTTGAGAAAAAAATTAATGAGGGTAGTATGTTGGAATATGCCCAGTATGCAGGCAATTATTACGGCACTCCCAAAGAGCCTGTTGACGAAATGCTCAAAGCAGGCAAAGCCGTTATTCTTGAAATCGATGTTCAGGGTGCGGATAAAATCAAAGAGATTTATCCCGATGTAATTCGAATTTTCATTATGCCTCCTTCTGCAAGCGTGCTTGAAAGAAGACTCAGAGGCAGAAACACCGAGGATGAAGAAACAATTAACCACAGACTTGTTATCGCCAAAGGCGAAATGAAAATGGCAAGCGAATATGATTTTATAGTTATAAACGATAAGCTTGATTCTGCGGTTAAGGATGTTGAAACAATCATTGATGCTGAAAGACTTAAAGCATCACGAAATAAAATATTTTTAAGTGAGGTAATAAACAATGTTTAATCCCGATTTAAGAGGCGTACTCAAAAACCATCTCAGCCGTTATTCACTTGTAACCGCAACCGCAAAAAGAGCGAGAGAAATTGCTGAGGATGCGGAAGAAAACAAGGTTATCATTACGGAAAAACCTGTAAGCCTTGCACTTGAAGAAATTCTCGCAGGTGATTACGTTATCGTTGAACCCGAGGAAATCAGAAACATCTGATTAATAAATATTTAACCGATAGGGGAGTGAAATCAAATGAAATATGCAAAGGTTGCGGTTGAAACAGCTGTTTACACCTTTGATAAAGCTTTTGATTACGCTATTCCCGAAGAAATGGAAGCATCAGCACAGAGAGGCTGCAGGGTAACCGTACCTTTTGGCAGGTCAAACAAAAAATGTGTGGGAATAATTTTCGGTATATCCGATATAACTGAAAGTGCACGCCCTAAAAAAATCCTTGATGTGCTTGATGAAAGTCCTCTTCTTAACGATGAAATGCTTGAGCTTGCCGTGTGGATTAAAGAGAGAACATTCTGTACTCTCTATGAAGCGGCAAAGGCTATGCTGCCTACGGGTATAAATCATCGTATAGTGGCATCTTATGCAGTTAATTCGGATTGCACCGAAAACATTGCGGAAAAGCTTGATGAAACAGAGAAGGAGATTTATGAATATCTTCTGAAGCGCTCCGTGTTTGTGAAAGCGGATACCGTTTTTAATTCTCTGGGGATGAAAATCTCATCATCCGTGCTTGACGGAATGGTAAAAAAAGGAGTTCTTCTGTGCAGTTATGATGCAGTGCGTAATCTGGGCGATATAACTGTGAAGATGCTTCGACCAACATCCGAATTGCCTGCGAAAAAGCTTACAAAAAAGCAGCAGGAAATGTACGATGTTCTGCTTGATATCGGAGTTGCAAGTGTAAAAGAGCTTTGCTATTTTACCGGTCTTACTCCCGCTGTTGCAAATGCACTTGTTGCAAATGGTGCGGCGGAATTCTATGAGCAGGAAGTTGTGAAGCTGCCTGATTTTGCAGATAAAAAAGGCGAAAAGACCCGTATTGAGCTAACGGATGAACAGCAGTCTGCCTACAGAAGACTTTCAGAGCTTTCTCTTTCGGGTAAGCCATCCGTTTCACTTCTTTACGGTGTTACGGGCAGCGGAAAAACCTCTGTTTATATGAGTGTAATCGATAAGGTGCTTGATGAAGGCAAATCTGTAATTGTTATGGTGCCCGAAATCGGTCTTACGCCTCAGACAATATCTCTTTTCTGCAAAAGATACGGCGGAGATATTGCCGTTTTTCACAGTGCACTTTCAATAAGAGAGCGTCTCGAACAGTGGAAAAGGGTAAAAAGAGGTCAGGCCAAAATCATTATCGGTACACGAAGCGCTGTTTTTGCTCCTGTTGAGAATATCGGTCTTATAATCATCGACGAGGAGCAGGAGCATACATATAAATCCGAGCAGACTCCCAGATATAATGCAATTGATGTTGCAAAGTTCAGGGCAGTTTATAATAAGTGCCTTCTTCTGCTTGCGTCGGCAACACCCAGCGTTGAAAGCTATGCCGCCGCACAAAGCGGTAAATATGAGCTTTGCACACTTTCAAGGCGCTACGGCAATGCGGTTTTACCCGATGTAATAACCGTTGATATGCGTACCGCAGAAAAAGCGCAGGGCAGCAAAGCGTTGAGTCTTACCCTTTTTGAGGAACTTAAAGAAAATTTTGAAAACGGCAGGCAGTCCATACTTCTGATAAACAGAAGGGGATTCCATACATTCGCTGCCTGTAATGCGTGCAGTGAGGTTATATGCTGTCCTCATTGCAGTATCTCTATGACTTATCATAATGCGAATAATCGCCTTATGTGTCATTACTGCGGCTATTCCGTACCTTTTTCAAGCGTTTGTCCCGAATGCGGTGAAAATGCTGTCAGATATTCGGGCTTCGGAACGCAAAAAATTGAAGATGAACTTGCTGCACTTTTACCCGATGCAAAAATTTTGAGAATGGATACGGATTCCACATCGGGTAAGAATTCACACGAGAAGCTTCTGGATAGCTTTTCAAAAGGTGAATATGATATAATGATCGGCACTCAGATGGTTGCAAAGGGGCTTAATTTCCCCAGTGTAACCCTGGTCGGCGTTGTTTCTGTTGACCAGCAGCTTTATAATGACGATTTCAGAAGCCTTGAAAAAACTTTTTCTCTGCTTACTCAGGTTGTGGGCAGGTCAGGCAGAGGTGAGCTTGAGGGCCGTGCAATTATCCAGACTCTTACCCCTGAGAATGAAATAATCCGTCTTGCGGCAAAGCAGGATTACGATGAATTTTTCAATACGGAAATAAGACTTCGCAAAGCTCTTGTTTATCCGCCTTACTGTGACCTTTGTATAATCGGTTTTGTGGGTGAAAACGAAACGGTAGTGAAAGCTGCCGCAAGAGAAACTCTTGATTTGCTTAAAAACTATGTTTCCGATGAATTCAAAGGCGAAAAAATCATTGTTCTCGGTCCTATGCCTGCAAGAGTTGCAAAAATCAGCGAAAAATTCAGATACAGAATTATTGTCAAATGCCGTAACACATCAAGATTCAGGCAGATGATTTCAAAAATTCTTATTAAAACGGGAACGGATTCCCGATATTCAAAAGTTACCGTATATGCGGATATCAACCCCGATACGGCAATGTAAATAACATAATACCCCATTGAAAGGATTGACATTTATGGCAATCAGAAACATAGTCAAAATCGGCGACCCGATTCTGGCTAAAACATCACGAAAAGTAGAAAATTTTGATGCACGCCTCTGGCAGCTTCTTGACGATATGAAAGAAACTATGTATGCCGCAAACGGTGTAGGTCTTGCGGCCGTGCAGGTGGGCATTTTGAGAAGAGTTGTCGTAATTGACTGCGGCGACGGATATATTGAGCTTATAAATCCTGAAATTATCAGCAGTGAAGGCTCTCAGTTTGCTGAGGAAGGATGCCTTTCGCTTCCGGGTGAAGTAGGTGTGACCTGCCGTCCTGCCGTTGTCAGAGTCAAGGCTCAGGACAGAAACGGCAAATGGTGCGTATATAAGGGTGAAGAATTAAAAGCCCGTTGCTTCTGCCACGAGCTTGACCACCTTGACGGTGTTGTATTTACACAGAGAGTTGTTAAAAAGGAGATTTCCGAATGAGAGTAGTTTTTATGGGCACACCCGAATTTGCGGTGCCTTGCCTTCAAAAGCTTATTGATTGCGGCCATGAAGTGACGGGTGTTTTTACTCAGCCTGACAAACCTCAGGGCAGAAAAATGATTCTAACTCCGCCACCTGTAAAAGTTCTTGCTGCAGAAAACGGAATTAAAGTATATCAGCCCGTTAAAATGCGTGACGGTACTGCCCTTGAAATGCTTAAAGAAGCTGACCCTGAGCTTGTGATTGTTGTTGCATACGGCAAAATCCTTCCCAAAGAAATTCTGGAATACCCTGAATACGGATGCATCAATATCCACGCATCCCTTCTTCCAAAGCTCAGAGGTGCGGCGCCTATTCAGTGGTCTGTTATAAACGGTTTTGAAAAAACCGGTGTAACCTCAATGCAGATGGATGAAGGTCTTGACACAGGCGATATGCTTATCAAGGGCGAAATTGAAATCGGTAAAAACGAAACTGCAGGCGAGCTTCACGACAGACTTTCCGTTCTCGGTGCAGATATTCTTGAAAAAACCATTGATGCACTTGAGAAGGGTGAGCTTGAACCCAAAAAACAGAATCACGATGAATTTACTTATGCGTCAATGCTTTCCAAGGAACTTTCACCCATTGATTGGACTATGACGGCATCTGAGGTTCATAATAAAATAAGAGGACTTTCACCATGGCCGTCGGCAAATGCAAAGCTTTGCGGCAAAACGGTGAAAATTCATAAAAGTGTTCTCGCAGATGAAAAGGGCAGTAAGGCAGGCGAGATTGTTGTTTGCGATAAACGACTTGTTGTCTGTTGCGGAGATAATAACTGCATTGAAATCCTCAATCTTCAGGCAGAGGGTAAAAAAGCAATGTCTGCCGCGGATTTTCTCAGAGGCAATGCGGTTGAAAAAGGTGCTTTTTTTGAATGATGAAAAAGGAGAATGATTATGCCTTTCTATTATGGTATGTTTTTTGATTATTGGTATATAATTCTTGTTATACCTGCAATGATACTGGCAGGTTGGGCACAGTATAAGGTAAAATCGACTTACAGTAAATACTCTAAGGTTCTTAATGCAAGGGGTATTACCGGTGCTTATGCGGCTCAAGCCGTGCTCAATCACTACGGTATAACCGATGTAAGAATCGAACAGACATCCGGTAAGCTTACAGACCATTTTGACCCGAAAGCAAAGGTTATACGCCTTTCCGACGGCGTATATAATGCAACATCTGTTGCGGCAGTAGGTATTGCTTGCCACGAAGCAGGTCACGCCGCCCAACACGCGCAGGATTATGTCCCCATAAAAATCAGAACAGCCCTCGTTCCTGTTTGCAATATCGGTTCAACAATAGGTATTCCTCTTGCGTTAATCGGACTTTTTTTAGGCTTTGAACCTCTTATCACAATCGGTCTTGTGCTTTACGGTGCGATATTTGCTTTTCAGCTCGTGACTCTTCCTGTTGAATTCAATGCAAGCCGCAGAGCCCTGAAGGTTATTGAAGATACACATCTTTTATATGAAGATGAAGTTGGCAGTGCAAGAAAAGTGCTTTCTGCTGCTGCAATGACCTATGTTGCATCAATGATTGTTGCGCTTGCAAACCTAATAAGACTTGTGCTGAGGTTCAGTAACAGAAGAAGATGATTTTCCGAAAGGATGTTTAGTTTATGAAAAGTGCGAGGCAGGTCGCATTTGAAGCACTGCTTAAAATACACCGTGACGGTGCATATTCAAACCTTGTTGTTGACAGCTTGCTGAAAGAAAATCCCGATATGGATGAAAGGGATAAAGCTTTTGTGTGCAATATCGTTTACGGCACCCTTGACAGACTTATTCTTATTGATTATAATCTGGGGCTTTATCTCAATCAGCCTGTGAAAAAGCTGAAGCCTGAGCTTCACACCATTCTCAGAATGGGTACATATCAGCTTCTTTTTATGGATAAGGTGCCTTCAAGAGCGGCAGTAAACGAAAGTGTCAATCTTGCCAAGGTCAATAAATCATCCTTTGCGGCATCCCTTGTTAATGCTGTTTTGCGCCGTGTGTCGGATAACGGTGTCAGACTTCCCGAGGGCGGAGAGGATGACCCCGCATACCTTGCCGTTAAGTATTCCTGCCCCCAATGGATTATATCTCTTTGGATAGATGCTTACGGATTGGAAAATGCAGTTGCGCTTGCCGAAAAAGCACTTGAGCCCGCACCTGTTGTTATTCGTGTGAACACAACAAAAATAACCCCCGACGAGCTTATCTGGAAGCTTGCTGAAGAGGGAGTTATCGCAGAAAAATCCAATATTGTACCTGAGGCTCTCATAATAAGCAATACGGGTTCGGTTGAAGAACTGGAAGCATATAAGCAAGGTCTTTTCCACGCTCAGGATATTGCCTCTCAGCTTTGCTGTGCCGCACTTGATGCACAAGAGGGCGAAACGGTGTTTGATTTATGCTCTGCACCCGGAGGTAAAACATTTACAACGGCCGAAAGAATGAATAACACAGGTATTATCAGAGCTTTTGACATATACCAGTCAAGAGTTGAACTTGTCAGAAACGGCGCTAAAAGACTTGGTCTTGATAATGTTTATTCATATTTATCGGATGCAGCAATTTTCAATGAAAACTACGGAATGGCAGACAGAGTTTTATGTGATGTTCCTTGTTCAGGTCTTGGTATCATAAGACGAAAACCCGAAATCAGATTCAAAAATCAGACAGAGATAAACTGCCTGCCCGAAATACAGTACAGAATACTTTGCAATGCAACGAAGTATCTTAAACCCGGCGGAAGTCTTGTATACTCAACCTGCACACTGAATCCCAAAGAAAATTCGGGAATCTGCGATAAATTTCTTGCAGAGCATCCCGAGTTTAATGCGGTTGATATACTTCCCGATTTACCGAGATACGGTGAAAACGATAAATACCTTACTCTTATGCCTCATATTCATAATACGGACGGTTTCTTCATTGCAGCATTCCGTAAGAACGGAGGCGAAAAATGAGCAGAGATATACTTTCAATGACGCTTGAAGAAATGACATCGGCTTTTGAGGAAATGAAAATTCAGAAGTTCAGGGCGAAGCAGGTTTATGAATGGCTTCACCGTCATCTTGCAGGCAGTTATGATGAAATGAGCAACCTACCAAAATCGTTAAGGGATGAACTTGCCTATAAATATCCTCTTTATAACTGTGAAACAGCAAAAAAACAAGTGTCCGAAATCGACAGCACGGTAAAATATCTTTTCAAGCTTCACGACGGCGATTTTGTTGAAAGCGTTGTCATGAAGTATAAGTACGGCTACACAATCTGTGTTTCTTCTCAGGTAGGTTGTAAAATGGGTTGTGCCTTCTGTGCCTCAACACTTGGCGGATTCAAAAGAAGCCTTAATGCAGGCGAAATACTTTCGCAGTTATATACCGCACAGAAAGATATTGGCGAAAGAATTTCACATATTGTACTTATGGGAATGGGAGAGCCTCTTGATAACTTTGATAATGTTATGCGTTTCCTTGCGCTTATCACCGATGAAAAAGGCCTCAATATTTCAATGAGAAATATTTCTCTTTCAACCTGCGGAATTGTTCCGAAGATTGATGAACTGCTGAAAAAGAAAATGCAGTTAACGCTTTCAATTTCGCTTCATGCTCCGAGTAATGAGCTGAGAAGTAAAATTATGCCCATCAACAAAAAATATGATGTTGATGAACTTCTTTCAGCCTGCAGAAAATATGCGGGTGAAACATCCCGAAGAATTTCATTTGAATATGCAATGCTTTCAGGTGTGAATGATTCGGATGAATGTGCAAGGCTCCTTGCCTCAAAGCTTAAAGGTATGCTTTGCCATGTTAATCTTATTCCCGTCAATGAAGTTGCAGAAAGTCCTTTCAAGCCAAGTTCGGCAGAGCGGGTAGAAAGATTTGTTTCCATACTTGAAAAAAACGGAATAAATGCAACTGTCAGACGAAAGCTGGGTTCGGATATTGATGCATCCTGCGGTCAGCTGCGTCTTAAAGAAAATAAAAATCGGAAAAAGGGGATGAATAGCTTGAAAATTGCAGCAAGAACAGATGTGGGTCTTGTCAGAGATAATAATCAGGATTCATATTCTGCCTGCGAGCTTGAAGGCGGTGCAGTGCTTGCCGTTGTATGTGACGGTATGGGCGGTGCCGCAGAGGGTGCTCTTGCAAGCACCGAAGCGGTCAGGGTTATCAAAGAACGCATTACAGAACGCTATTACAGCTCAATGAGTGATATATCTGTAAAGAGTCTTATGGTTTCCGCAGTTGAAGGTGCCAATAAGTTTATTTACGATTTATCCCTTACAGACGAAAAATACAACGGTATGGGAACAACTGTTGTGGCGGCGATAATTTCCGATGAATATGTTTATATCGCACACGCTGGCGACAGCAGGGCATACAAAATGTCTGAGGGTCAGCTTATTCAGCTTACAAAAGATCATTCGGTTGTTCAGCGCATGCTTGAAAACGGCGAAATTACTGCAGATGAAGTTGACGACCATCCCAGTAAGCATATTATTACCCGTGCAATCGGTGTGGATTCAGAGATTAAAGTTGATTTCTGTCAGGAGAACTTCGACAGAGATGATATGCTTCTGCTTTGTTCAGACGGACTTACGAATTTTGCAAATACCGAAGATATTCTTAAAATTATCGGAGATGCAACATTTTTTGAATTTGCCGATAAGCTTGTTAATTTTGCAAATCAAAACGGCGGCGGAGACAATATAACCGTTGTAGCCGTTGCTTACTGATTACATTTTAACTTGTGAACTGAAAGGAATGTTAATATGGATAATTATACAGGTAAAAGACTTGATGCCAGATATGAGATTCAGGAAGTAATAGGCGTCGGCGGTATGGCAGTTGTTTATAAGGCATACGACAGCATTGACGACAGAATTGTTGCGGTTAAGATTCTCAAAGAAGAATACCTTGCAAATGAAGAATTTCGCCGCAGATTCAAAAACGAATCAAAGGCTATCGCCGTACTTTCACACCCCAATATTGTTAAGGTTTATAATGTGAGCTACGGTGACAGGCTTCAGTATATCGTAATGGAGCATGTTGAGGGAATCACTCTCAAAGAGTATATTGAACAGCAGGGTAAGCTGGGAATCAAAGAAACCGTACATTTTACTATGCAGATTCTCAGAGCTCTTCAGCACGCTCACGATAAAGGCATTGTTCACAGAGATATCAAGCCTCAGAACATTATGCTTCTTTCAAACGGCAACATAAAGGTAACGGATTTTGGTATTGCACGCTTCAGCTACAGTGATACCAAAACAATGACAGACAGCGCAATCGGTTCAGTTCATTATATCAGCCCCGAGCAGGCAAGAGGCGATGCAACAGATGCGAGAGCAGATATATATTCTGTTGGTGTTGTTCTTTATGAAATGCTTACGGGTCAGCTTCCCTTCCAGTCGGATAACTCTGTTTCCGTTGCGCTTATGCAGCTTCAGAATGACCCCAAGCTTCCCAGAGAGCTTAACGGCAGCATTCCCGTGGGTCTTGAACAGATTGTTATGCACGCAATGCAGAAGAATTCAAAGAACAGATATCAGTCTGCGGCTGAAATGCTTCTTGATATTGAAGAGTTCAAGCGTAACCCCAACATCCGTTTCCAGAGGGATTATTTTGTTGATAACGACCCGACAAAATATGTTCCTACAAGAAAGCCTGTTGCGGCACCGCCTGTTGTAACATCTCCCGTCACCAAAACGGTTGAACCCGTTGCCGCGGATAACTATGATGATAATTATGATGACACAGAAGAAAAGCCCAAGGGTAAAGGCGGACTTATTGCAATAGGTGTTTCCATTGCAGCAGCGGTGCTTGCGGTTTTCATATTTGCTTTTCTCTTCTTTTTTACCGATGTGTTCAAGGGTGATACACTTGTTGTGCCTCAGTTTATCGGCAAGAACTATGAAGAAGAAATTCTCAACAACCCCGATTACAGTGAGTTTGATATTAAAATCAATGAAATAGCAAACAGTGCATATGAAAACGGTGATGTTTTTGCTCAGCAGCCCGGCAGCGGTCAAAAAATAAGCAAAGATAACAACAGCATTACTCTTTCTGTTGCAAGCAATGCAAAGAAAATTGTTGTTCCCGATGTTATCGGTATGGGTCACGAGCTTGCTCAAAAAACACTTTCAAGCAAGGGTTTTAATAATGTTAAGCTTATGCCTATGCTCAGCACGGAAAACTTCGGTGATGTTATTAAAATTGAGCCTGAGGTTGGCGAAGAGGCAGACAGCGATACAATAGTTATTGTTTATTTCGCCAGTGATGAAGATTTTATTGAAGTACCCAATGTTGTCGGAATGAACTTTAACCTTGAAATGGCTGAGTTAATGATTAACTCTGTCCAGCTTACCGTTGACCCTGAAATTATTGAAGAAGATAGCAACGAGCCTGCAGGCATTGTTATTGCTCAGTCACCTGAAGCGGGTGAAAAGGTAATTCCCGGCACAAAAGTTAAAATTACAGTTAGTAACGGTATTCCCGAATCAAGAATGGCCAATCTTGAGGTAACACTTCCTGCATCCGGTTCAACAAGAGGCAGCTTTGAAGTGTTTGTAAATAATGAATCAAAGCTCAGCAGAACGCTTCTTATGGACGGAAGCAACTATCCTTTTGAGGTTGAAGGCAGCGGTGCAGAGGCATCGGTAAAAGTGTTTATTGACAACAGAGAATATTATTCCTGCACAGTTGACTTTACTCAGGATCCTCCCGTTGTATTGAACAGCTCATACGGTTCATCGGGCAGCTCAAGGCGTGCAATTCCCAATGTTGTGGGTATGACGATGGAAGCTGCAATTTCACAGCTTGAATCAACCGGTTTTAAGAATTACAGAATTCAGCAGCAGGCTGTATATAATGATTCGGAAAACGGCAGAGTTCTTTCGCAGACACCCTCGGCAACATCAAGCACAATAATCGGTATAACCCAGACCTATTCTCTTGATACGGTTGTAACCATTGTTGTGGGACAGAAGGAAGGCATATAATGCCCGTAGTTGAAGGAATAATAACAAAAGGCATCGGCGGCTTCTACTATGTGGAAGCCGACGGTGAAATATATGAATGTAAGGCTAGGGGAGTGTTCCGCAAATCGGGAATAAAACCTCTTGCAGGCGACAGAGTAAGAATAAGCATTAACGATAATGCTGAAAACACCATTGATGAAATTTTTGAAAGAAGCAGTGTTCTTGTCAGACCTCCGGTTGCCAATGTTGACAGACTTTTTATAGTTTCATCCGTATGTGAGCCCAAGCCCGTTCTTCTTATCATTGACAGAATGACGGCGCTTGCGGTAAATCAAGGAATAGAACCCGTCGTTGTGTTTACAAAAAATGACCTTGAAAGTGCCGATGAGTATATTGATATATACCGCAAAGCAGGTATAAAAGCATTTTCTGTTTCGTGCGTTAACGGAGAAGGCGTTGAAGATGTCAAGGAAGCCCTTAAGGGTCATATAAGTGCATTCTGCGGAAACTCCGGTGTGGGTAAATCATCACTTCTTAATGCAATTGATCCCGAGCTTGGTCTTAAAACCGGTGAAATAAGTGATAAGCTGGGCAGGGGAAGGCACACAACGCGCCACAGCGAGCTTTTCAAAGTTGAGGGTGGCTATGTTGCGGATACACCCGGTTTTTCTTCCTTCGAAACGGATGAAACAGAGCCTATTCTCAAAGATGATTTGCCTTTTGCTTTCAAGGAATTTGAAAAATATATAGGTCAATGTAAGTTCACATCCTGCCTTCACACAAAGGATAAGGGTTGCCGTATTATTCAGGCAGTTGAAGAAGGTGATATTCCTGTCAGCCGTCACGAAAGCTATTGTTTTATGATGGAGCAGGCAAAGAATATTAAGGAATGGGAACTCAAAAAACACAACAAGTAACAAAATACACCGCCTTTGATTATACTGTACTGAGCAAAGACTCATGCTGTATAATTCGGGCGGTGATTTGTTTTGAGATGTATTTTAAGCGGTAATATAGTTATTTCATTTGCGGTGGGGATGATTGTTGCCGCACTTTTTCCTTATATTCCGGCTGTGCTGATTATTGCCGCAGTGCTTATTGTGGCAGGTCTGAGCCTTTGCAGATACTGATGAAAGGAGAACGGGTATGAAGGTTGTTGTAGTACGCAGCCCAAAGGCACTCAGAGGCATACTTAAACTGGTTTTCGGAATAAAAGAATAACAGAACATAAAAAGGCGGCAATCATTCGATTACCGCCTCTTTTACTTAATATTCAACTGTACCTTCAAATACAAGCTTTGTTGCACCTGTAAGAAGAACGCCTTCATCTGAATAGTTAACGATAAGGTCGCCGCCCCTTACTTTAACGGTGATGTCGGTATTCTTTTTGCAGAATCCGTTTTCAACCGCTGCAACAACAGCAGCACAAGCACCTGTACCGCAGGCAAGAGTTTCGCCGTTACCTCTTTCCCATACTCTCATTTTGAGTGTGGTTTCGTTGACTACTCTTACAAACTCGGTGTTGACTCTGTGGGCAAAGATGTCAGCCTTTTCGAACTTGGGACCGATCTTTTCAATGTCTATTGTATCAACTCTGGGAACAAATACTACGCAGTGGGGGTTACCCATGGATACGCAGGTAATGTTGTGTGTTTCGCCGGCAATTTCAACGGGATAGTTGATGAATTTGTTCTGACCTGCTGAACCTGTTACTGCATTTTCAAGGTCTGCCTTACCCATATTTGCGCATACTGAACTTACCTTGCCGTTCATTGTGTAAAGTTCAACACTCTTTACGCCGCTTGCAGTTTCAATTGTAACTGTTTCTGTGTCAACATAGCCGTTGTCATATGCATACTTTGCAACGGAACGCATTGCATTACCGCCCATTCTGCCTTCTGAACCGTCAAGGTTGAATACTCTCATCTTGACCTGAGCAACATCTGACTTTTCAACAAGAACAATACCGTCACTGCCTACGCCGTGATTTCTGTCACAAAGGCTTACGCAAAGGCTTTCGGGGCAGGTGATTGAGTTATCAAAGTTTTCGATAACAATGTGGTCGTTGCCCGAAGCATCCATCTTAACAAATTTGAGAGTCTGTCTTTCTGAACGCATATTGTTGATATCAACAAGCTCTGTGTTCTGCTGATTGAAACGGCTTGCAATGATATCTGCAAGAGCGTTTGCGGTGTCAAGCGAGGTGATGCAAGCTATTGAAAGCTGGATTGCGCGTCTGTGAAGCGCAATGTAGTCACCCATGGTTGAATCGTGAAGAGCACCGGTATAAACAACATAGTCAATCTTGCCGCTTTCAAGAAGCTTATAGATTTCGGAGTCATCATTTCTGCTCTGAACGCATTCAACATCAATGCCCAGCTGTGAAATAGCATCTGCTGTTTCTTTTGTGGCGTAAATATTTATCTTAAGATCATCAAGCTTCTTTGCCAGCGAAACTGCATCAAGAAGGTCGTGGCTGTCAACGCTGAGAAGAATACCAATATTCTTTTCGGCTGTAGGAAGCTGGATTTTGAAGCCTGCCGATGTAAGACCCTTGTAAAGAGCTTCCGCGGTTGTTTTACCAATACCGAGAACTTCACCTGTTGACTTCATTTCGGGGCCGAGAATTGAGTTGACATCCGAAAGCTTTTCAAATGAAAAAACGGGAACCTTAACGGTGAAATAGGGAGGAGTCTTATAAAGACCTGTGCCGTAACCGAGCTCCTTAAGAGGCTGACCGATCATTACCTTTGATGCAATGTCAACCATGGGAACGCCTGTTACCTTGCTGATGTAAGGGATTGTTCTTGATGCTCTGGGATTAACCTCGATAACATAAAGCTGATTATGATAAATAAGGTACTGAATGTTAACAAGACCCTTTGTGCCAAGTGAAAGAGCAAGCTTTTCCGAAACATCAATAATGTTTTCGCGCATTTTGTCGCTGAGGTTGTAGGGGGGATAAACAGCGATTGAGTCACCGCTGTGAACACCTGCACGCTCAACATGCTCCATAATACCGGGGATAAGAACATCCTTGCCGTCGGAGATAACGTCAACTTCAAGCTCTGTACCCATCATATATTTATCAACAAGAACGGGGTTTTCAATTTCGCCTGAGAGGATGATATCCATATATCTTTCAACGTCGCTGTCCTCGTGAGCGATGGTCATATTCTGACCGCCGATAACATATGAGGGGCGGAGAAGAACGGGGTAGCCGAGAGTGTTTGCGGCATTGAGAGCTTCCTGCTTTGTCATAACGCCCATACCCTTGGGTCTGCGGATTGCAAACTTCTCAAGAAGAGCGTCGAAGCGTTCTCTGTCTTCCGCTGTATCAATACCGTCAGCAGATGTACCGAGAATTCTTATTCCGTTTTCATCAAGGAACTTTGTAAGCTTAATAGCAGTCTGTCCGCCGAAGGCAACAACAACGCCGATGGGATTCTCAACCTTGATGATGTTCATAACATCTTCGGGAGTAAGAGGCTCGAAATAGAGTCTGTCAGCGGTATCGTAGTCTGTTGAAACGGTTTCGGGGTTGTTGTTGATGATAGCAACCTCGTAGCCAAGCTCTTTAAGAGTCCATACACAGTGAACCGATGAGTAGTCAAATTCAATACCCTGACCGATTCTGATGGGACCTGAACCGAGAACGATAATCTTTTCCTTATCGCTCTTTGCAAGGGGTCTTGCTTCACACTCGCGGTCGTATGTTGAGTAGAAATAAGGTGCGGCAGTGTTCATATTGTTTGAGCAGGTGTCAACAATTTTATAAACTGCTTCCTTGTGTGCAGGCAGCTCTTTAACGCCTGAAAGACGCTTAAGTGCGGCATCTGTATAGCCGTAAAGCTTACCCTGATTGTATTTCTCTTCATCAATATTACCGTTTTCAATGGATTTTTCAAAGTCTGCAAGATTCTTGAGCTTGAGAAGGAACCATTCGGTAATCTTGGTGATGTTGTGGATTTCTTCAATAGACATTCCGCTCTTGATTGCCTCAAACACAGCAAAAAGACGCATATCGTCTGTTTCTCTGAGTCTTTCTTCAAGAGGAGCATCGGTCTTGGGTGCGGCATTGAGAGTATCAAGGGAGATTTCAGCGCCTCTGACAGCCTTCATAATTGCCATTTCAAATGTGGGACCGATTGACATAACTTCGCCGGTTGCCTTCATCTGTGTACCAAGCTTTCTGCTTGCGTTGACAAACTTATCGAAGGGCCACTTGGGAAGCTTTACAACGATATATTTTACATCAGGCTCAAAATTTGCACAGTTGAGACCTGTTTCGTCATTCTTGATTTCATCAAGAGTAAGACCCATTGCAAGCATAGCAGTAACCTTTGCGATGGGATAACCTGTTGCTTTACTTGCAAGTGCCGATGAACGGGAAACTCTGGGGTTAACCTCAATAACAGCATAATCCATGCTGTTGGGGTCAAGAGCAAACTGACAGTTACAACCGCCGATGATGCCGAGAGCATCAACAATGTCAAGAGAAGCCTTGCGAAGCATTTCAAGTTCTTCGGGCTTGAGTGAAAGAGCAGGTGCGGCAACAATACTGTCACCAGTGTGAATACCAACGGGGTCGAAGTTTTCCATACTGCAGACTGCAACACAGTTGCCTGCGCTGTCACGCATGGTTTCAAATTCGATTTCTTTCCAGCCGAAGATATATTTTTCAACAAGAACCTGAGTGATGGGGGAGAGATCAAGTCCTGTTTTTGCAATTACTCTGAGTTCGTTTTCGTTGTTGGCAACACCGCCGCCGCCGCCACCGAGTGTGAATGCGGGACGGATAATGATGGGATAACCGATTTTAGCTGCAATTTCAACTGCAGTTTCAACATCGTTTGCGATTTCAGAGGGAATAACGGGCTGATTGATTGATTCCATTGTGTCACGGAACATTTTTCTGTCTTCAGCCTTGTCAATAGCTTCCGCATTTGTTCCGAGAAGCTTTACACCCATTCTGTCAAGATAACCGTCTTTGCTCAGCTGCATGGCGATTGTCAGACCTGTCTGACCGCCAAGACCTGCAAGAAGGCTGTCGGGCTTTTCTTTTTCGATTATTCTTTTTACTGTTTCGGCAGTAAGCGGTTCAAGATAAATTTCATCTGCAAGAGCCTTATCGGTCATAATTGTTGCAGGGTTTGAGTTAACAAGAACAACATCAAGACCTGCATCCTTAAGAACACGGCAAGCCTGTGTTCCTGCGTAGTCAAATTCGGCAGCCTGTCCGATAACGATGGGACCTGATCCGATAACCATTACTTTCTTTATGCTTTTATCAATAGGCATTTTTTAAACCCCCTTCGGTATTGATTAATCCTTCATAAGCTTAACGAGAACAGCCTTCTGTGCGTGAAGTCTGTTTTCAGCTTCCTCAAAAATCTCTTTTGCGTGTGCTTCGAATACTTTGTTGGTGATTTCTTCTTCGCGGTGTGCAGGCAGACAGTGAAGCACCATAGCATCGGGTTTTGCAACAGCCATTACACTGTCATTAATCTGATAACCTGTGAAGATTTTCTTTCTTTCTTCAGCTTCGCTTTCTTGTCCCATTGATGCCCAAACATCTGTGTAAAGAACATCAGCATCCTTTGCAGCCTCAAGAACATCGGGAGTGCATACGAAATCGCCGTTTTCGCTTGCCCACTTCATAATTTCGGAATCGGGTTTATATCCGTCGGGGCAACCGATGCTTACCGACATACCCATTTTGATGCCGCCCACAATAAGTGAGTTTGCCATATTGTTACCGTCACCGATGTAGCAAAGCTTATTACCCTTGATACTGCCTTTGAATTCGCGGATTGTCATAAGGTCTGCAAGCACCTGACAGGGATGACAGTAGTCTGTAAGTCCGTTAATAATGGGGATTGAACCGTATTCGGCAAGAGTTTCAACATCACTCTGCTCGAAGGTTCTTATCATAATTCCGTCAAGATAACCTGAAAGAACTCTTGCGGTATCGTTTACGGGCTCGCCTCTGCCCAGCTGAATATCGTGTGAGCTGAGGAAAAGTGCCATGCCGCCAAGGTCATACATACCGACCTCAAAAGAAACTCTTGTTCTTGTTGATGATTTGGCAAAAATCATACCGAGAGTTTTGCCCTTAAGGTGGTGATGCTCGATTCCGTTTCTCTTTTCGTATTTGAGCTGGTCTGCGAGATTAAGAATCTCGTTGATTTCGTTGGTGCTCAAATCCATAAGTTTGAGTAAATGCTTCATATATACCTCCGGAAAAACAATTATTAACGAATAAAATTACATTTCAGTATATTATAGCATATAATTTTACATTTTTAAAGGCTTTTTTAAAAAACTCATAAAAAAACCGCCAATCAAAAATGACGGCGGTAAGAATTATGAAAATGAAAAAACGAATGCAACATCCGCAGCGGTCTGTCCGCAGCAGATACAAGTATTTGTCTTGTTAACATACATAGTCAACGCAGTTGCCTCCGTGTAATCCGATTTTCTAGTATTCTACAATATTCTCAAAAATAAATCAATATAAAACTTGTAAAATTATCGCAAAAATTACGTTTGAATTTTATTTCAAATTACAAAAAGCGGAGCAATTAAGCTCCGCTTAAAGTTTATTTTGCAGGACAGTGGTTGGTTGCCACAATGCTGATACCTGTGTCCAGAATATTCTCAATAAGAACATCGCCGAGTTTAACGGGTGCATCAACCTGAACACCGTTGATTACCTTCATGCATTCCGCAATTTTATCCTTGGGAAGTGAGCCTGCAGATTTGCAGGGAACAACATTGTAAATTCCGCCGATGACTCTTACTGTTGTTGCGAGGCTTCTGACGGGATTGGTGCATTCGGCTTTTGCGTAAGTATCGCCGCGTTTGCAGGTGTTACCTGTTACAGAAAGAATTTCACCGTTATCTGCAATATCAACAGTCACGCCGCATCCCATAGGGCAGGCTACGCAAATAATATTCTTCTGCATAAATCACACCTCCACCGAAATTTCTATCATGCCGCCCTCGGTGAACTTTTTAAGCATATCATTTTTGATAATGACATTTTCCATTTCACCGGGTGCAAGTCTGGGTCTTTTTTTGCTGATTATTTCTTCGCCGTTATATTTTACAACGGTTTTTGCGTTCTTATACACCTGACCGACTCTGAAATAAAGCTTTACATCGCCGTCGTTCTTTATGTTTACTTTTTGGGGAACGATATATCTTACGCCGTTGACACCTTTGGTTGTGATGTATTCCGCTGTTTCGGTTTTGCCGAGAACATATCTTGCGGCACCTTCACCTGCGGTCTGGCTTTCAAGGGTAACATAGTCAACAAGGTCGTGAACATGAAGTACATTACCGCAGGCAAATACACCCTTGCGGCTTGTTTCTCTGTATTCATCAACTACAGCACCGCTTGTAACGGGATCAAGATTGATTCCCACTGCTCTTGTAAGTTCGTTTTCGGGGATAAGACCGACTGAAAGGAGCAAAGTGTCACACTCAATATATTCTTCCGTACCCGGAATGGGTCTGCGGTTTTCATCAACCTTTGCAATTGTAACACCTTCGACTCTGTCTTTACCGTGGATACCGACAACGGTGCAGCTGAGATGAAGGGGAATATTAAAGTCATCAAGGCATTGCACGATGTTTCTTGTAAGACCGCTTGAGTAGGGCATAAGCTCGCATACGCATTTGACTTCTGCGCCTTCAAGTGTCATACGGCGTGCCATAATAAGACCGATATCACCCGAACCGAGAATAACAACTTTTTTACCGGGCATATAGCCGTCGATATTAACATATTTCTGTGCCGTACCCGCACTCATAACACCGGATGCTCGTGAACCGGCAATGTTAAGTGCACCTCTGGGTCTTTCGCGGCAGCCCATTGCAAGAATTACTGCCTTTGCCTGAATTACAAGCAGACCGTCTTTTTTGTTGACCGCATAAACAACATTGTCTTGGGTTATTTCAAGTGCCATTGTGTCGGTTTTGTATTCGATTTTCTGCTCATTGACAAGCTGAATGAATCTGTCTGCATATTCGGGTCCCGAAAGTTCTTCGCCGAAATAATGAAGGCCGAAACCGGTGTGAATACACTGTTCAAGAATGCCGCCCAGTGTTTCCGCTCTTTCAAGAATGAGAATGCTGTCAACACCGCATTCTTTGGCTTTGAGAGCCGCAGCCATACCGGCGGGACCGCCGCCGATAACAACTATATCGTAATTAAGCATAATCTCCGCCTCACTTTGTTCTGTCATAAAGTATTTTTGAGTTGCCGCCGAATTTGGTGATTTCGTTGATTTCAACACCCAATTCACGGGCAAGAAGTTCAACTACCTTTGAACCGCAGAATCCGCCCTGGCAGCGACCCATGCCTGCTCTTGTTCTTCTCTTTACACCGTCAACATCGCGTGCACCTGCAGGTGCATTGATTGCATCAAGAATTTCACCTTCGGTGATAGTTTCGCAACGGCAGATAATTCTTCCGTATGCGGGATTCTTTTCAATAAGTGCTTTGCGTTCTTCATTATTCATATGTCTGAATCTGACGGGTTCTTCTCTTACGGGATTAAAGTTTGCTTTTTCATCAGCACCAAGAACTTTGAGGAGCATATCTTTCACATAAACTGCTATTGCAGGAGCCGATGACAGACCGGGTGATTCGATACCTGCAACATTGATGAACTGAGAATTCACCTCGCTGGGTTCAATTATGAAATCATTTTTGTCGCAGTGTGCTCTGAGACCGGCAAAAGAGGTGATTACTTCTCTTGTTGTAAGGCAGGGCACTGATTTTTTTGCAGTGTCAAGAATACTTGCAAGCGTATCAGCCTGAGTTGTGACATCTTCTTTATCGTCAATGTCAATTGCACTGGGTCCGAGAAGAATGTTGCCGTCAACGGTAGGTGTAACAAGAATACCTTTGCCCATTTTTGAGGGGCACTGGAATATGGTGTGATTTGCAAGATGACCGACTGTTTTGTCACAGAGCATATATTCGCCTTTACGGGGAGTTGTATGAATTGATGTGTCGCCGATAAGTGCCGCGATTTCATCGCAGAAAACACCTGCGGCATTGATAACATATTTTGCGGTGAAATTGTTTTCACCGTCTGAAACGGTAAAGATACTGCCGTCAAAGTCGATTTTCTTCACTTCAAAATTACGGATGAAATCTGTGCCGTTAACAACTGCATTTTCGGCTGCCGCGATTGTAAGCTCATAGGGGCAGACAATACCTGCGGTGGGTGCCCAGAGTGCAGCTTTTGCCTCGTCACTGATGTAAGGTTCCGCTTCTTTGAGTTTTTCTTTGCCGTATATCTCAAGACCCGGAACTCCGTTTGTGTTCCCTTTTTCGAGAAGTGTGTTGAGTGTTTCAATTTCCTCATCGGAAAAAGCAACAACAAGTGATCCTACGGGTTTAAAGGGTACGCTCAGTGTTTTGCATAATTCGGGCATAAGTGCAGTGCCTTCAACATTGAACTTTGCTTTCATTGAGCCGGGCTTTGCATCAAATCCTGCATGAACAATGGCACTGTTGGCTTTTGATGTACCCATTGCCATATCATTGCATTTTTCAACAAGAGCAATTTTCAGGTTGTATCGGCTGAGTTCACGGGCGATAAGCGAGCCGATTACACCTGCACCGATTACGGCAACATCGTAATTCATTGACAAAACCTCCGTCATAAACAATTTACCGCTTATGATTATAGCACAACATCTTGCTTAAAACAACACATTTTTCAGACAAATGTATACGTTTGCACAAATTTTCTCAAAAGGTTAAATCAGGATAGTCATTGAAAATATTATCGTATATATTGACAAATTGCAAAATTTAATGCACAATATACAGTAATGAATTTTAAGCGAAAGGACGCTGAAAACTATGATGACAGATATTGAAATAGCTCAGTCTGTTGAAATGAAGCCCATAACCGAAATTGCCGATGCTGCAGGTATAGACAGGAAGTATCTTGAACAGTACGGTAACTATAAAGCAAAGGTTGACCTCTCAATTCTCAATGAAAATGAGAAGGATGATGGCAAACTTATTCTTGTTACTGCCATCACACCCACACCTGCAGGCGAGGGCAAAACAACTACAACTATCGGTCTTGCTGACGGTATGAAAAAAATCGGTAAAAATGTTATGGTTGCGCTCAGAGAGCCTTCTCTCGGCCCAGTTTTCGGTGTCAAAGGCGGTGCAGCAGGCGGTGGATACGCTCAGGTTGTTCCTATGGAAGATATTAATCTCCATTTTACAGGCGACTTCCACGCAATCGGTGCGGCAAATAACCTGCTTGCGGCTATGCTTGATAACCATATATATCAGGGTAATTCTCTCAATATTGACCCCAGAAGAATTACCTGGAAGCGCTGTGTTGATATGAACGACAGACAGCTCCGTTTTGTAACTGACGGTCTCGGCGGCAGAGTCAACGGTGTGCCCAGAGAAGACGGCTACGATATCACAGTTGCATCCGAAATTATGGCAGTTCTTTGCCTTGCAACATCAATTACAGACCTTAAAGAAAGACTTTCAAGGATAATTGTAGGATACACTTATGACGAAAAGCCCGTTACCGCAGGTCAGCTCAATGCAGCAGGCGCAATGACTGCGCTTCTCAAAGATGCCCTTAAGCCCAATCTTGTTCAGACACTTGAAGGTACTCCAGCACTTGTTCACGGCGGACCCTTTGCAAACATTGCTCACGGCTGTAATTCCGTTATGGCAACAAAACTTGCGTTGAAGCTTGGCGATTACGCTATTACCGAGGCTGGCTTCGGTGCAGACCTCGGTGCGGAAAAATTCCTTGACATCAAGTGCAGATATGCGGGACTTACCCCCTCTGCGGTTGTTGTTGTTGCAACAATCAGAGCACTCAAAATGCACGGAGGAGTTCCCAAAACAGAGCTTGCAGGCGAAAACCTTGAAGCACTTGAAAAGGGTATTCCCAACCTTCTCCGTCACGTTTCAAATATAAAAAATGTTTATAAGCTTCCTTCTGTTGTTGCGGTTAACCGTTTTCCCACCGATACAGATGCAGAAGTTAATCTTATCATTGAAAAATGCAAAGAACTTGGTGTAAATGTTGTGCTGTCAAATGTATGGGCAGAAGGCGGCAACGGCGGTGTTGAGCTTGCCGAGGAAGTTGTAAGACTTTGCGAACAGCCCAATGATTTTACCTTCTCATACGAACTTGACGGATCAGTTGAGAGCAAGATTGAAGCAGTAGTCAAGAAAGTTTACGGTGGTGACGGAATCAGCGTTCTTCCTGCCGCAAAGAAACAGATTGCCGCTATTGAGGCAATGGGTTATGCAAACCTTCCCGTTTGTATGGCAAAAACTCAGTACAGCTTCTCGGATGATCCCGCAAAGCTTGGTGCACCCGAAGGCTTTACGGTCACAATCAAGAATGTCAAGATTTCAGCAGGTGCAGGATTTATTGTTGTTCTCACTGGCGATATTATGACCATGCCCGGTCTTCCCAAGGTTCCCGCAGCCGAAAAGATTGACGTTGACGAAAACGGCAAAATCAGCGGACTTTTCTAAAAAATCAAAATCTGACCGTCGGAGCAGATGCTTGTTCCGACGGTTTTTTTTGTTGAAAAACATAAATATAATGTAATAATTAATACAAAATACCATGCCTAACCGATATTTCACAACAAAATATTGAGTTTTTTGTTGCAAATGTGTTCAGATAATGTTATAATCTTTACCGTGTATAATTGCGGTTATTATCTGCGCTTTGAGGAATAATATTTTTGTTTAATTTTCGAAAGGGTGCAGATTGATGAGTAAAAGCAAAGTTAAAAACAAAAACAAGAGCAACAATTTTTTTCTGCCTTCTCCTCCCTGGCAGGCTCCCGATTTAAGCAGCGGGGAAAGTGCGTGTGATGATGATTCTTCCGCACTCAACAGTATTGTTGAATCGGGGAGCGTAACGGTCAGAAAAGGTGATAAGCTTATACACTGTCTTACTGTTATCGGTCAGATTGAAGGTCACTATATTCTGCCTGCGCAAAACAAGACAACCAAGTATGAACACGTAATTCCTCAGCTTGTAGCCATCGAAGAAAGCGATGAGGTTGACGGCCTGATAATGATTCTCAACACTGTAGGCGGTGATATTGAGGCTGGTCTTGCAATAGCCGAACTGGTTTCGGGGATGACAACTCCCACCGTATCACTTGTACTTGGCGGAGGGCATTCAATCGGTGTGCCTCTTGCGGTATCAACCGATAAATCGTTTATCACGCCTTCGGCTACAATGACAATTCATCCCGTCAGAATGAACGGCCTTGTTCTCGGTGTACCGCAGACACTTTCTTATTTTGAACAGATGCAGGAAAGAATAGTTCGTTTTGTTTCGGATAACTCGGATATTTCACCTGACAGATTCCGTGAAATGATGCTTGCCACAGGTGAACTTGTTATGGATGTGGGTACTGTTTTGAGCGGTGAAGCGGCTGTCAACGAAGGCTTGATTGATTCCCTCGGCAGTCTTTCCGATGCATTGAACTGTCTTTATGAAATGATTGAAAATAAAAGGAATAATAATTCCGAAAGGATGAAATAAATGGCAAATTCCCAAAACAAAAAACCTGCCGCAAAAAAGAAGCCTGCGGCAAATTCAAAAAATTCTTCCGCTAAAAAACCTGCGGCAGGCAAATCAAAATCACAGGGTATAAGCCGTCAGACTTATGCCGTTATTCTGTTTGCGGTTGCACTTTTTCTTGCAGCCGTTGTGTTCATTGAAGGCGAAAGTGTATGGATGAATATGCATAACGGTATGTTTGCATTGTTCGGTTTTTTTGCATGGGTTATACCTGCTGCAATGATTTATGCGGTGGTTATTCTTGCGATGGACAGACCCTTCAGCAATATAGCTAAGCACCTGCTTATCATTTTCGGTTTCACCGCGCTTTTAAGCGGTGCAATACATATTTTTGCCAACACAAACGATTATCTCAGGGATACTGAGCTTACTCAGCAGTTTTCCGATATCTGGGTGAATGCACCCGTTCTTGCAAGCGGCGGAATTTTCGGTGCGATTTTTGGCGGATTTGTTGCTGCGTATTTCGGCAAAGGTCCTGCGGCATTTACTTTTGTCCTTCTTATTGTCGTGGGCATAATGCTTCTCACAAGAGTTTCTCTCGGCAAGGTTTTCAGTGCTGTTAAAAAGCCGGTTCAAAAAGTGGGTGAGATTGCAGGAGAGAAAATTGAACAACATAATCAGCGTGTTCAGGAAGAAAAAGAACGAAGGGCAGAAGAGGCAAAGAAGCCTTTCAGTCCTCCCGAACAGCCTACCCATTCCGTTGAAAGTTTTGAAGATAATTTCATCACAGACGAATCAACCTTTGCACCCGTTGAAGAACCTCCCATGCCCGAAATTCCCGTTGTAAGACTTCCTGATTCGTCACAGACCGATATTGTTGAGGAAACAATCGAAACGGCAGTTGAAGAATACAAACCCGTAAGACGAAAAAAGGTTGAGCCTCCCGTACAGGATGGTGAGCCCGAGCGTATTTCTGCTGAGGATGTTCCCGAAGAAAAGCCTGCTTATGTCTATCCTTCTGTTGAACTTCTTAATTATTCCGAAAAATCCGGTTCTGCAGACAGTATGGCTGAAATGCAGCTTGGTGCAAAGAAGCTTGTATCAACTCTTGAAAGCTTTAACATCAGAGCTGAGGTTACAAATATCTGCCGCGGTCCTTCCGTTACAAGATATGAGCTTCTTCCCGATGCAGGTGTCAGAATCAATAAAATAACAAGTCTTGTTGATGATATCGCACTTCGTCTTGCGGCTACCAGTGTGCGTATTGAAGCTCCTATCCCGGGTAAAGCGGCAATCGGCATTGAAATTCCCAACAGTGTCAAAGCAATGGTAACAATGCGTGAAATCATTGATACTCCCGAATACAGAGATTCAACAAGCAAGCTTAATGTTGCACTTGGTAAGGATATTACAGGCAATATTATGTGTGCTGACCTTGCAAAAATGCCCCATCTCCTTGTTGCTGGCACAACAGGCTCGGGTAAATCCGTGTGCCTTAACTCGATGATTGTAAGCATTCTTTACAATGCCTCACCCGATGAGGTTAAGCTCCTTATGATTGACCCCAAAATGGTTGAATTTACCGTATATAACGGTATTGCACATCTTGAAGTTCCTGTTGTTTCAGACCCGAGAAAGGCGGCAGGCGCGCTGGGCTGGGCAGTAGGCGAAATGGATAAGAGATACAAGCAGTTTTCCGAGTGCGGCGTAAGAGATATCAAGGGCTTCAACAGACTTTGCGAAACAAGGGATGACCTTGTAAGGATGCACCAGATTGTAATTTTTATTGATGAGCTTGCAGATCTTATGATGGTTTCACCCAAAGAGGTTGAAGATTCAATCTGCCGTCTTGCACAGAAGGCTCGTGCGGCAGGCATTCACCTTGTAATCGCAACGCAGAGACCTTCCGTCGATGTTATTACAGGTATCATCAAAGCCAATATTCCCAGCCGTATTGCACTTTCTGTTTCATCTCAGGTGGATTCAAGAACCATTCTTGATGCATCGGGTGCGGAAAAGCTTCTGGGTAACGGTGATATGCTGTTCAATCCCGTAACCGTTTCCAAGCCTACCCGTGTGCAGGGCTGCTTTATTTCCGATGCCGAGGTTGAAAGAGTTGTAAATCATATCAAATCTCAGGCACAGACCACATATAACGAAGAAACAATTCATGAAATTGAAGCAAAAGCCGCGGCAGTTGAAAATTCAAAGAAGAAGACTGCCGATGATGATGACGATGCAGATTGGGATCCTATGCTTAATGATGCCATTGAGGTTGTTGTTAATGCAGGCGGTGCATCAACAACAATGCTTCAGAAAAAGCTTAAACTCGGCTATGCAAGAGCATCAAGAGTTATGGATCAGCTTGAAGAAAAAGGTATTGTAGGTCCTTCCGAGGGTGCAAAACCCAGAGCGGTTCTTATTTCTAAACAGCAGTGGTATGAGATGCAGGCATTGGGTGACGGTGCAGGTGTGCCCGACATAGACGATGTTTTTGCAGATGACGATGATTTTGCGGGGTCCGATGATGACTTTGTATAAACCCAACGGCTTTTTGCCGATTTCAAAAAAGGATATGGACGATAGAGGGTGGTCAGAGGTTGACTTTGTTTATGTCAGCGGTGATGCTTATGTGGACCATCCCGCTTTCGGTGCGGCTATAATCACAAGAGTGCTTGAAAATGCAGGCTTTAAAGTTGCCTTTCTTGCACAGCCCGATTGGCACGGAACTGATGATTTTATGCGTTTCGGCAGACCCAGACTGGGTTTCCTTGTCAGCAGCGGCAACATTGATTCAATGGTTGCCCACTATACTGCCGCCAAGAAAAAAAGAAGCTCTGATTATTACAGCCCAGGCGGAAAATTCGGTCTGCGTCCCGACAGAGCAGTTATAGTCTATTGTAACAGAATCAGAGAAGCTTACGGCGATATTCCTGTTGTTATCGGCGGTCTTGAGGCATCTTTGCGCCGTTTTGCCCATTATGACTATTGGGATGACAAAATACGCAGGTCAATTCTTCTGGATGCACAGGCTGATTTGCTTTCTTTCGGAATGGGCGAGCGTTCAATTCTTGAAATTGCAAAGCGTCTTGACAGCGGTGAAAATATTGCTGATATCCGCGATATCAGAGGAACTTGTTACAGTGTCGATGTCCGTGAAACTCCTTATTACGGAACGGAATGCCCTTCATTTGAAAATGTCTGTAATTCAAAAAAAGAATATGCGGTATCCTGCAGAATCCAGCAGGATGAGCAGGATTTTTTCAGAGGAAGAGCTGTCAGACAGCGTCACGGAAGCCGTATGCTTGTTCAGAATCAGCCTGCAATTCCTCTTTCACAACAAGAACTTGATGAAGTGTATGCATTGCCCTATATGAGGACTTATCATCCTGCTTATGAGTCGGAGGGTGGTGTACCCGGTATTGAGGAAGTGCGTTTTTCAATAGCCCATAACAGAGGGTGCTTCGGCGGCTGTAATTTCTGCTCACTTGCTTTTCATCAGGGGAGATATATTACCGCCAGAAGCAAAGAATCAATCGTGAAAGAAGCAAAGCTTTTAACTGAGCTTCCCGACTTCAAAGGATATATCCACGATATCGGCGGACCTACCGCAAATTTCCGCAGACCTTCATGCGACGGTCAGGAGAAAAGGGGACTTTGCAAAGGGAAAAAATGCCTTGCACCCACGATTTGTCCCAACCTCAAATTCAATCACGAAGAATATCTCGATATCCTCCGTACCGTACGCACGTTGCCGAAAGTAAAAAAGGTCTTTATTCGCTCGGGCATACGCTATGACTATATGCTTGCAGATAAAAACGATTCGTTTTTCAGAGAGCTTGTTGCTCATCACGTCAGCGGTCAGCTTAAGGTTGCTCCTGAGCATTGTTCGGCGGCGGTGCTTGATAAAATGGGTAAGCCCCGTATTGAGGCATATCTTGAATTCTCAAAGCGATATTTCAAGTACACAAAGAAAGAGGGTAAGGAGCAGTATCTTGTGCCTTATCTTATGTCCTCGCATCCCGGCAGTACATTAAAAGAAGCGGTTGAGCTTGCATTGTTTCTTAAGAAAATCGGCATAAGACCGGAGCAGGTTCAGGATTTTTACCCCACACCCGGTACGGTTTCAACCTGTATGTTCTACACGGGTCTTGACCCTTATACTATGAAGGAAGTTTACGTTGCAAAAGACCCTCACGAAAAAGCCATGCAGAGGGCACTTCTGCAGTATTTCAATCCGAAAAATGCAGATCTTGTCCGTGAAGCACTTCGCAAGGCGGGCAGACACGACCTTATAGGTTACGGCGATAAATGTCTTGTTATGCCTAAAAAACAGTCATCACCGCAGAGTAACGGAAGGAGAGAAAATTTCAGTGGCAAAAGGAAAAAGAATAAATAAAAAACTGATTTACACCATTGTTGTAATTGTGCTTGCTCTTATATCTTATTTCGGTCTTGATAACTACGACAAGTTTTTTGATGAAGAATATCCCTGGGAGTCAAGCCAAATTGATACAACAGATATGATAAATGTTCACTATATCGATGTTGGTCAGGGCGATTGCACTCTGATTGTCTGCGGCGGCGAAACTTTACTTATTGATGCAGGCGAAAACGGTCACGAACAGCAGATAATCAATTACCTCAATTCTGTCGGAGTTAAAAAACTTGATTATATTGTTGCCACCCATCAGCATTCGGATCATATCGGCGGCATTCCCGAAGTGCTTGAAAATTTTGGTGCGAACAACATAATTATGCCCAGACTTACCGAAGCACAGACTCCCACAAACAGTACATACACCGCATTTCTCAAAGCAATTCAGAAGTCGGATGCAAAGGTTATTGCATCAAAAGTCGGTGCAGAATATACGCTTGGAGGTGCTGAATTCAAAATTCTGGGACCTGTTACAAACGATGCGGAAGATATCAACAGTATGTCTGTTGTTGTCAAGGTGACCTACGGCGAAAATACATTTCTGTTTACCGGTGACGCTGAAACAGAGGAAGAAAAAGAAGTGCTTGAAACGGGTGCGAATCTTGACTGCGATGTATTCCACGCAGGTCATCACGGTTCATATACTTCATCTTCAAAAGATTTTCTCAATGCCGTCACACCCGAAATCTGCATTATAAGCTGCGGTGCCGATAACGATTACGGTCATCCTCACGATGCTGCTTTGAAGCGCATCAAAAAACATACGGATGAGATTTACAGAACCGATATCTGCGGCAGTATTGTTATAACGGGTGACGGTTCAACACTTTCCGTTACATACGAAAATCAGTGAGGTGAAAGCTATGTTTTACAGCATTGACAGAATTGTTGAGGAAGTTGCTTTTTGTATCGGTGACGATGAGGAAGTTCTTCTCTTGTCGGTTGACAGAATTATCGGAAGCTATTGCGAAGGCAGTGTTATCAGAGAAACAGATGACGGTTTGTATACTGTTGATACAGATGAAGAAATCAGGCGCAGAAGCGAGAATTTTGCATTGGCTGAAAGTCTGTTTGATGAATAAAATTTAAACTTTTAAAAAATATGCAGGATTATTCATTTTACTCTTGAATAATCCTGCTTTTTATTATATAATACAAAATATATGCTCAATATGGAGGAATATGACTTGTCGTCAATTGAAAACACAAAACCCGTTGCTGTCCCTTTTGAAGAAATTGAGAAACAGCGTGAATATATTCAGCTTGTGCGCAGCATAATTGACAGGCAGTTTGCAGAGCCGCCGAAAGCATTTGTTCATACTTACGGTTGTCAGGGCAATGTGTCCGACGGTGAAAGACTTGAAGGTATGCTTGAGGAGATGGGTTACTGTCTTGTTGATGAGCTTGATGGTGCAGACCTTGTGCTTTATAATACTTGTGCAATCCGTGAACACGCAGAAGACAGAGTTTTCGGTAATGTTGGCGCACTCAAAAGCATGAAGTCGGCAAATAAGAATATGAAAATTCTTCTTTGCGGATGTATGATGCAGCAGGAACATATTGCTCAGAAAATCAGAAAAAGTTATCCCTTTGTAGATATTGTTTTCGGTACACACGTAATTCACAAGCTCCCCGAATTTCTTTATATTAACTTGAGCAAGGGCAAAAAAGTATGCGAAATTCCCGATGAGAAGGGTGTGATTGCGGAAGAACTTCCCGTTCACCGTGACAGTAACTTCAAAGCCTGGCTCCCCGTTATGTATGGCTGTAATAATTTCTGCAGCTACTGTATTGTGCCTTATGTCAGAGGCAGAGAACGAAGCAGAGATCCCGAGCTTATTGTTGCCGAAGCAAAACAGCTTGTTGAGCAGGGCTACAAGGAGATAACGCTTCTCGGTCAGAATGTTAATTCATACGGTAAGAATCCCGATTACGGCTGCAATTTTTCAGAGCTTTTAAGACGGATAAATGCCATTGAAGGAGATTTCATAATCAGATTTATGACATCTCATCCCAAGGATTGCACATATGAACTGCTTGACACAATGGCATCCTGCGAAAAGGTTGCGAAGCATCTTCACCTTCCTTTCCAGAGCGGAAGCAACAGAGTGCTTGATGTAATGAACAGACGGTATACAAGAGAAAAATATCTTGACCTTCTCGGTTATGCATATTCAAAAATGCCGGAGCTTTCTGTAACAAGTGATGTTATTGTAGGTTTTCCCGGCGAAACCTATGAAGAATTCCGTGAAACCGTAACCCTTGTTGAAGAAGCGAAGTTTACATCAATGTATACTTTCATTTTCTCGTCAAGAGAGGGAACGGTTGCATCAAAGATGCCCGACCCCGTCAGCAGAGAAGAAAAAGGCAGATGGTTCAGAGAACTTCTTGATGCTCAGGAATTTATTGCCGCAAAGCGTACCGCATCAATGGTTGGTAAGACTTACAGAGTACTTTGCGAAAGCGTGAGCAAAGGCGGTCTTATAGAAGGCAGAACACAGGGTAACATAATTATTGAATTTCCTGCGGATAAATCCGTTATCGGAACGTTCAGAGAAGTTAAGGTTACCGAATCCCTCACCTGGATTTTAAAAGGTGAACTCATTTAGTTAATACGACGGTAAAACGTATTATAATATTTTCACAGACAGGAGAAACAAAAATGGACGTAATTGCAAAAGCAAGAGAACTCGGTGCAGCCCTTCAGCAGGACGAGCGCTACACAAAGCTTATGGAAGCACAGAAGGCTAATGAAGAGGATACAGCTCTCAATGAGCTTATCGCAAGAATTCAGCTTGTTCAGATGTCATTCCAGCACGAAGCACAGAAAGAAGATAAGAACGAGCAGAAGCTTCAGGCTTACGATAAGGAATTCGGCGAAATCTACACTCAGATTATGGCTAACCCCAATATGCAGGCTTATGAAGCTGCAAGAGCTGAGATTGACAGCCTTATGCAGTATATCAACGGCATTTTCGCACTTTGCCTTCAGGGCGAAGACCCTGCAACCTGCGAGCCTCCTCAGGAGCATAACTGCGGCGGCGAATGCAGCTCATGCAGCGGTTGCCACTAAGTTTTGAATCAGCGGGGCTGAGTAAAATCAGCCCCGACGGGAATTTTTGAAAGGTATGGTAATTTCATGGCAGAGCTTACCCCGATGATGAAACAGTATTTCCAAATAAAGGAGAACTACCCCGACACAATTCTCATGTTCCGTCTTGGCGACTTCTATGAAATGTTCTTTGATGATGCAAAGAAGGTTTCTGCGGAGCTTGACCTTGTGCTTACGGGCAGGGATTGCGGTCAGGAAGAACGTGCTCCGATGTGCGGTGTGCCTTTTCACAGTGCTGATTCTTATATTGCCCGCCTTGTTACAAAAGGCTACAAGGTAGCTATCTGTGAACAGCTCGAAGACCCCGCACTTGCCAAGGGTATTGTTAAGCGTGATGTAACGAGAGTGCTTACTCCCGGTACGGTAATTGAAAGCACAATGCTTGATGAGGGCAAGAATAATTTTCTCGCCTGCATTTATGCTTCAAAGCACGCAGTGGGTCTTTGCTTTGCCGATATTTCCACAGGCAGTGTTCACGTAACACAGTTTGAAAGAAAGAATTCACAGCGAAGAATTATAAACGAACTGGGCAGATTCAATCCCAGTGAAATTATAATCAATTCCGATGTTATTGAGCTTACTCAGGTGACGGATTTTGTTAAAACCAGGCTTCGTTCATCCTGCGATTTGCTTGACGATTCCTGCTTTGACCTTTCAAAAACTTCCGCAACAATTCTCAGACACTTTAATGTAACATCACTTTCACAGCTTTCGCTTGACGGTGCCGAGGCTGCGGTTTCCGCGTTGGGTGCCGTAATGGATTACCTCAGAGAGGTTCAAAAATCGGAGCTAGAAAACATTAAAAACATTGATTACTACGGTGAAGGCAGTTTTATGCGCCTTGATGTTTCGACCCTCCGCAATCTTGAAATAACAGAAACCATGCGAAACAGAGAAAAGCGAGGTTCACTTCTCTGGGTGCTTGATAAAGCTAAAACCTCAATGGGTAAGCGTATGCTCAGAAGCTGGCTTGAACAGCCATTGCTCAGCATAGCAAAAATAACAAAGCGTCACAACGCAGTTGATGAATTGGTGAATAACCCTTCCGTCAGAGATGACATAATTGAGTCTTTGTCCGGTTGTCAGGACCTTGAAAGACTGATTACAAGGATTGCCTATTCAACCGCAAATGCAAGAGAACTGAAAGGACTTTCATCAACTCTTGCAAGGCTTCCCGCAATAAAAGATTACCTTTCATCCTGCAAAAGCAGTCTTCTTGCTGAGCTTTGCAGTGATATTGTTCCCCTTGAAGACTTGGTTGAACTAATTGACGGTGCAATTATTGAAGAACCTCCGTTTTCCGTAAGAGAGGGCGGAATGATCAAAGACGGCTTCAATGCCGAGCTTGATTCACTGCGTGATATTCTCAACAACGGTAAGGGGTATATTGCCGATATTCAGCTCCGTGAGCAGGAGAGAACAGGAATCAAAAAGCTTAAAATCGGCTATAACCGTGTTTTCGGATACTATATTGAGGTTTCAAATTCATTCAAAGAACTTGTTCCCGAAGATTACATAAGAAAGCAGACACTCACAAATTGTGAAAGATTCATTACACAGGAACTCAAAGAGCTTGAATCAAAGGTTCTCGGTGCACAGGAAAGAATTGTTAAACTTGAATATGAAATCTTTGATACGGTAAGAAAGAAGGCGGCAGAGCATCTTTTTGAAATTCAGAAAACAGCTGCCGCAGTTGCCGCGGTTGATGTGCTTTGTTCATTTTCAAGGGTTGCATCAGAAAACAACTATTGCTGTCCTTCAATGAACGCAAGCGACAGGATTGTTATTACCGACGGACGACATCCCGTTGTTGAAAAAGTTATTGATTTTCCGTTTGTACCTAATGATACGGTGCTTGACTGTGCGGATAACCGATGTGCAATCATAACAGGACCCAATATGGCGGGTAAATCAACCTTTATGCGTCAGGTTGCACTTATTTGCCTTATGGCACAGGCGGGCAGTTTTGTTCCTGCACTCAGTGCGGAGCTTTGTGTGGTTGACGGTATTTTTACAAGAATCGGGGCGTCCGATGACCTTGCATCGGGCTCATCAACTTTTATGGTTGAAATGACCGAAGTTGCCGATATATTGAAAAATGCAACATCAAAAAGTCTTATTATCTTTGACGAAATCGGCAGAGGTACTTCCACATTTGACGGCATGAGTATTGCGAGAGCCGTGCTCGAATATTCCGCAGATAAGCGTAAGCTTGGTGCAAAAACTCTTTTTGCAACTCATTATCACGAACTTACAGAACTTGAAAGTTCAGTGTCGGGTGTTAAAAATTACAGCATTGCCGTCAAGAAAAGAGGGGATGACATCACATTCCTTCGCCGCATTGTTTCAGGCTGTGCAGACGGCAGCTACGGTATTGAAGTCGCAAAGCTTGCAGGTGTTCCTTCAAGCGTTGTTGAGCGTGCAAAGGTTGTGCTTAAAGAGCTTGAAGGCGAAGGTTTAAAAGTTCCAGTGCGTGTTGAATCCGAACCTCAGTATGAAATGCAGATGTCCTTCGGCTCATCAAATGCAAACGATATAGTTGAAAAACTCAAAAAGATTGATGTTAATACACTTACACCCATTGAAGCAATGAGTGTTCTTTATGAGCTTGCAAAGCAGGCAAATAACTGATTGAAAAGGAGGCTCCGTTATGGCTAAAATCAATGTTCTTCCCAAGCATCTTGCTGAGCTTATTGCTGCAGGCGAGGTTGTAGAGCGCCCCGCTTCTGTCGTAAAGGAGCTTCTTGAAAATTCAATCGACTCAGGCGCAGACAGCGTTACCGTTGAAATCAAAAACGGCGGTATTTCCTACATAAGAATTACCGATAACGGCTGCGGTATTTTACGTGAAGATATACGCAATGCCTTTGTCAGCCACGCAACAAGCAAGATTTCAACCAGCGAAGACCTTGAAAGCATATTTACTCTCGGTTTCCGAGGTGAAGCGCTTGCCAGCGTCAGCGCTGTTGCAAAGGTCGATGTTATGACCTGCGCCGCAGAGGATGAAATCGGCACAAGGTATGTAATTGAATACGGCGAAGAAATTCTGCTTGATGATGCAGGATGCCCCAAGGGCACAACAATAGTTGTCCGTGACTTGTTTCGCAAAACTCCTGCAAGAATGAAATTTCTTAAAAAGGATGTTACCGAAGCCAATGCAGTTGCAGGTGTTGTTGACAGAATTGCTCTTTCACATCCCGAAATCTCTTTCAGATTCATCAGAGAAGGCAAGCAGGTGCTTGTTACAAGCGGCAACGGTGATTTGCTTACCTGCATCCGTGAAATTTTCGGTAAGGATTTCTCATCGGATTTAATTCCGGCCGAGTATTCGGGTAACGGTGTTGAAGTCAGCGGATATGTTTCAAGACCCGTTGCATCCCGTCCCAACCGCAATATGCAGTTTTTCTTCCTCAATAATCGTCTTATCAAAACGGGAACGGGAACTGCCGCACTCAGCGAGGGTTATAAGAACTCAATTATGGTGGGTAAATTTCCTTCCTGTGTGCTGAATATCAAAATTAATCCGTCGCTTGTTGATGTCAATGTTCATCCCGCAAAAACGGAGGTAAGGTTTTCTGACGAAAAAGCGGTTTTTAATGCAGTGTTCTATGCCTGCAGAAACGCACTTTCAAGGGGCGATACTCCCAAGCAAGTCAACAGAGTTGTTACTGATTTTTATAAAGAACCCGAAAAGCCTGCTGAACAGTTGAAAATAGTTCAGCCTCCGAAACCCGCAACTGATTTCTGGCAGCATATTCCTGCAAAGCCCGTTGAAACTGCTCCTGTGGTCAGCGAAACCGGGGTTAAACCCGTTGAGCAGGTTGTTGAAATAAAAACAGATGAACCGAAACGGTTCATCGTTGCAAGTTCACCCGATTCTGAGTCGGCTGTTGAAGAAAAAACAGAAGATATTCTTTTAAAATCACCTTCTGTTGCACCGAAACCTGAGCCTGTTACGGCGCCTTGCGAACCTGAAAAAAAGGATTTTGAAGAAGAATTTCACCTTATAGGTGAAGCATTCAAAACATACATTATGTGCGAATACAAGGGCAAAATGGTTATCATTGATAAGCACGCAGCCCACGAACGCATTATCTATGAAAAACTGAAACGGGAAAACGGAGAAAGAACACCCCAGCTACTCCTGTTGCCCGTTACCGTTACTCTTTCAAAAGAAGAATATTCCGCGATACTTGATAATCTTGGTTTGCTTAATGATGCAGGCTTTGATGTCGAAGATTTCGGCAACGGCTGTGTGATTGTGAGAGAGTGCCCCATGGAGATTTCGGCAGATGATGTGCAGGATGTTATTTGTGAAATCGCAGGACGCTTTGTAGAGAAAAAGCAGGATGTTATGTTTGAAAAGCTTGATTGGATTTTCCATTCCGTTGCCTGCAGAAGTGCAATCAAAGCAGGTAATTTTACGTCAAGGCTTGAAATGGAAAGGTTTGCAAAGCAGCTTTTATCAATGCCTGATATTCGCTACTGTCCTCACGGCAGACCCGTACTTATAGAAATGACTAAAAGAGAGCTGGAGAAGAATTTTGGCAGAATCTAAAATCCCGATTATAGCAGTTGTAGGTCCCACGGCTTCGGGAAAAACATCCCTTGCAGTTGAACTGTGCAAACGTTACGGTGCAGAAGCGGTTTCCTGCGACTCAATGCAAATATATAAGGGTATGGATATTGCAACCGCAAAGCCTACAGAGAATGAAATGCAAGGCATACCCCATCATCTCATCGGTTTCGTCAGTCCCGATGAACCGTTCAGTGTTGCAAAATACTGTGAGCTTGCGAAGGATGTTATATCCGATATAAACCGCAGAGGCAAAAAGACTGTTCTTGTCGGCGGAACCGGTCTTTATTATTCATCTTTGACCGATAATGTTGAATTTCTTCCCGATGAAACGGATTTTGAATACAGAGAACACCTTAAAAAGCGTGCTGAAACAGAGGGTGTTCAGGTTCTTCTTGATGAGCTTCGAAGCGTTGACCCTGAAGCAGCTGCAAGTTTGCACATCAACAATGCGGGAAGAATTATGAGGGCATTGGAGATTTATCACACAACAGGTAAAACAAAAACAATGCAGAATGAGCTTTCTCGCAAGACCCCCACACCGTTCAGCACGGTTGCAATCTGTCTTGATGCAAGGGACCGACAGTTCCTTTATGACCGCATAAACCGCAGAGTTGATATTATGCTTGAATCAGGGCTTCTTGATGAAGCAAAGAAGTTTTTTGAGTCGCCTTTGGGTTCAACAGCCCGTCAGGCAATAGGCTACAAGGAGCTTGACCCTTATTTCAAAGGTGAAAAAAGTCTTGAAGAGTGTATTGAAAATCTTAAAATGCAGACAAGACGCTATGCAAAGCGTCAGTTAACCTGGTTCAGGCGCGATGAAAGAATAAACTTTATTTACATTGATGATTATTCAAGCGGCGAAGAACTTCTTGATGCCGTTTGCGAAATTATAGAAAGGAGTGCGGATAATGAAGAATAAGGACAGGCTTCTTAAGGTACTTGCTGTTCTTGCAGCGGTGGTAATAGTTGTTTTTTTTGCCGCAGAGATGTACGGCATAGCCAATAAAACTTACACAACGCAGACTGTGTATGAGCAGACAGTTCTTGAAACGGTTGACGCAAAAATGTATATTATCCGTGATGAAACTCCGCTTACCACATCAGCAACGGGAGTTACCGTGCCCCTTGCCGATAACGGCGAAAGAGTGAGCAAAGGCAGTACCATTGCGGCTGTTTTTCCTTCGGAATCATCCGCCGAAAATTATGTTGAAGCTCAATCCCTTGAACAGAAGCTTGAAGCTTATAAAAAAATCGACGGTCAGTTGAAGCTGGCAAATGTTGACTTAAATAAGCTCAACGGTGAAATTGGAAATGATTTTATTTCAATACTGAATTCTGCTTATAACAACGATTTTTCATCACTCGGTGATTATAAGCTTTCATTTGCCGAAAAGCTTTCAAGAAAGCAGATTTCACTGGGCAATGAGGTTGACTGTAAATCGCAGATTGATGAACTGACAAACGAGATTACTGCCTTGCAATCGGGTTCAACTCCTACGGATATACTCACGGCACAAGAGGCAGGGTATTATGTCAGTAAGCTTGACGGGTATGAAAATAAGCTGACCAGCGCAGATATCGATACACTTACAAAAGAAAAGCTTGAAGATGCATTCAAAGCCAAGAAAAACGATACTCCGGAAGGTTCAATCGGTAAAATAATTGACGGATATAACTGGTATATTGCAACCGTTGTTGATTCCGCAAAGGTTTCGGAGCTTTCAAAAGGTTCTTCCGTAAATCTTATTCTGAACGATTCAGAAAAAGATACGGTCAAGACTTATATCCATTCGGTCAAAGCGGTCGATAAGGATGAATCGCTTATTGTTTTCAGATGCAATCTGATGAATGATGCATTGACGGATCTCAGAATTGTTGACGGCAAGATTGTTGTCAATGATTACACCGGTCTTAAAGTCAGCAGGGATGCGGTAAGGCTTGATGAAGAAGGCAATCAGGGTGTGTATGTACGCAGAGGAAATATAATAAACTTCAGAAGTGTCAATATCATTTACTCCGAAGATTCATTTATAATAGCTTCAAAACCGTCGGCAGAAAGCGGAATTGAGCTTGAATATACTCATCTTAAACTTTATGATGAGGTTATTATTTCGGGAAAGGAGCTAAGAGATGGAATGGTTATCGGATAACGAAAGATTTTCTGCCATTGAGGAAAATCTGAAATATATAAATTTTGATATTTCGGAAGCTGCACTGAAATCGGGCAGAAATCCGTCGGATGTAAGGCTTATGGCTGTAACAAAAACAGTAGAAAGCAAATTCATAAACCATGCCATATCCTGCGGTGTCAATCTCATTGGCGAAAACAAGGTTCAGGAGCTTTTGCTCAAAGAACCGGAACTTAATCTTGACGGATGCAAGGCACATCTTATAGGGCATTTGCAGTCCAATAAGGTGAAAAAGATTGTGGGTCATGTTGAAACAATTCAATCTGTTGACTCTGTTTCAATTGCAAAGGAAATAGGCAAACGCTCTGTTGAATCGGGGATAATAACCAAAATTCTGCTCGAAGTCAACGCAGGAAGCGAAGACAGCAAATTCGGTTTTTCGGCCGATGAGCTTTTTGAGAAAGCCTGTGAAATATCAGAAACAGACGGTATTTTGATTAACGGTTTGATGTGTGTGGCACCAATTTGTGAAAAAGAAGCCGAAATTCGGGCAATTTTTTCAAATATGCACCGTATGTTTATTGACATCGGAGCGAAAAAAATAGATAATATAAGTATGAATATTCTCTCAATGGGAATGTCGGGCGACTACAAATATGCAATCCTTGAAGGCGCAAATCTTGTCAGAGTGGGTTCTTCAATTTTCGGTGCAAGGATTTACAGATAATTAAGGAGGAATTACCAATGGGTTTAAAAGAAAAGCTTAAGAAGTTTATCAATGTTTCGGACGAGGATTATATCGAAGATACCGAGCCTGCTTATGAGGATGATTTTGATTATGAGCCTGCTCCTTCGCCCTCACGCCAGTCACAGCACGCAAGAACAGAAAGAACATCTGCTTCAAATCAGGGCAATGTTGTGAATATCAATTCAACATCAAAGGCATCGGCAGCTCAGCCCAAGCCTCATGTTGTTTTTCAGAAGATTGACAGATTTGAAGAAGTAGGCGAGGTTGCCGATATTCTCAATGAAAAGAGAATTGTTATTCTTAACCTTGAAACCTGCCCCAATGATGTTTCACAGAGAATAATTGACTTCCTTTACGGTGTTGCATATGCAAACCACGGTGACTTCAAGAAGGTTGCAGGCAGAGCATATATAATAACTCCTTACAATGTTCCCGTTTCAGGCGAGCTTCTTGATGAACTCAGCGGTATGAGCGGCGACCAGCAGTATTAAGAAAGAAAAGGTGATTTGTTATGCTTAGAACAGAACAGATTTTAAACGCTAAATTTACACCCGTAAGCAAGGGTACATACAGCGCCGATGAGGTTGATGCATTTCTCAAAATTGTTGCAGAGTCATATGATGCACTCAACGGCGAAAAGTCTGAACTCATTAAGAAAATCAGCATTCTTGCCGATAAGATTGAAAGCTACAGAAAAGATGAAGAAGCAATCAAGCTTTCCCTTCTTGATGCTCACAGAATGGCAGAAACCATAAATAAGAACGCTCAGATTAAATCCGATACACTTATCGGTGATGCCGAAACAAGAGCCCAGCTTATTGTTGACGGTGCAAACAGACAGTCTGCAAAGCTTGTTGAAGATGCAAGGGAAGAAGCAAAGAATCTTGTAGAAAACGCAAGGGCTGCAGTTAACTCCCTTACCGAAAGAGCTCAGACTGAAACAGACGCAACCATTTCTGCAGCAAAGGAAAAGGCAGAGCAGATTGTTGCCGATGCAACCGCCGAAAGTGAAAATATTGTAGGCGAAAGCAAAAAAACATATGAATATTATGTAGCTGAAATTGCAAGACTTAAAGCATCGGCGGAAGAATTCAAAACCGCTATGGCTGCACTTTGCAATGTTCAGCTTGCATCACTTGAATCCGTTCCCGTAATTGAAGAAGCTGCACCTGCATTTGTCCCTTCAGTTGAAGAAACCGTTGAGGAATTTACAGAGGAAATTGCTGTTACAGAAGATGTTGTTACCGATTACGAGGAAGTTGAAGAAACCGAATCAGAACTTCCCTTCGGTCAGAATCTTATGGCTGAAATTGAAAGCGAAATTGCCGCTATTGAAGAATCGGTCGAAGAAGATGCTGCTGAGGAGATTGAAGCATCTGCTGCTGAACTTGATGACGAAGCTGCGGATGAACAGGTAATTTATGTTCCTGAAGAACCCGAAATCGCAGAAGATGATACAGTTGAAGAAACAGCCGAAGAAGAGGTTGAGGATTTGTTCAGCCTTATTGATGAAATGAGCTTTGAAGATATCATTGCTCCCGATTCAGTTGCCGCAAGTATTGATGATATTGTTCCTGAAGTTCCTTCAGAACCTGAAGCTTATGATGAAAGCGCGGAAGTTCCGGTTGAAGCTGAAGAGGATAATATCGTTGATGTAACTGAAGAAAACGATGACGAAGAAGATGATGATGACGATGATGATTTCTTCGGATTTAAAATCGACCTTGATTCAATAACTGACGACAGTAGTGATGATGACGATTCAGATGATATTTCTTCACTTTTCGACTCTATGTTTGACGATTGATTTTTGAGAGGTTTTTATGTTTCAGGCAGTTTCATTAATTGTTATTGCAGTTCTGACTGCCGTTGATATGTTTACAAAACATATTGCGGCAACAACAATAAAGGCTGACGGTCCTTTTGAATTTCTTTTCGGTACTTTTCAGTTCCGCTATGTTGAAAATACGGGTGCTGCTTTCAGTTCTTTTTCCGATAATACGGTTTTGCTTACCGTTGTAACAGCTGTTATTCTCTCAGGCTGCCTGATTTTGCTTTTATCAAAAAAAATCAAACCTCTTTTTATGAATATCTGTCTTTTGCTTGTTGTTGCAGGCGGTACAGGCAATCTGATTGACCGCATAAGGTTCGGTTATGTTATTGATTTTATTGAACCTCTGTTTATTGATTTTGCGGTTTTTAATTTTGCCGATTGCTGTATCACGGTTGGTGCAATTATGATGATTGCTTACGAAATATATGAGCTTGTATGCGAGCATAAGAAAAAGGCTGTTAAAAATGGTTGAGCAGATTAAATCAATAGAATATAATGAGCCGGTTTCTTTTGTTGTTGACGATGAAGCGGGCGGCGAAAGAATCGATAAGCTTTTATCTTACGTGCTTTGCGATTATTCACGCTCGTTTATACAGAATCTTTTTAATGACGGGCTTGTATTCTGCGACGGAAAGAATATTTCAAAAAGTTTCAAACCAAAGCAGGGGAATGTTATTTCGTTTACGGTTCCCGAACCTAAAGAAATATCTCTTGAGCCTGAGAATATTCCTCTTGATATAATTTATGAAGACAGTGATTTACTGATTGTAAATAAACCGAGAGGAATGGTTGTTCATCCTGCTCCCGGTAATTATTCTTCAACTCTTGTCAATGCCCTTTTGTGGCATTGCAAAGGTAATTTGTCGGGCATAAACGGCGTTATAAGACCGGGCATTGTTCACCGTATTGATAAAGACACAAGCGGATTGCTTCTGGTTGCCAAAAATGATTCTGCTCATATTTCACTTTCACGGCAGATAAGCGTTCACTCGCTTGATCGTGAGTACAGAGCAGTGATTCACGGACATCTGAAAGAGCTTGAAGGTACGGTTGATGCACCCATAGGCAGAAATCCGGGCGACAGAAAAAAGATGTGTGTAACAAACCAGAATTCAAAAAATGCGGTTACGCATTATACTGTTCTTGAGGAATATAAGGATTTTTCTTTTATAAAGCTGAAGCTTGAAACCGGCAGAACTCATCAGATCCGTGTTCATATGGCTTATTTGGGTCATCCTGTGGCGGGCGATCCGGTTTACGGACCGAGGAACGGAGTAACTTCGCTCAACGGTCAATGCCTCCATGCAGGGCTTCTGGGCTTTGTTCATCCGTCAAGCGGGAAACATATAGTAAAAGAAACACCGTTGCCTGAATATTTTACAGATTTTCTTGGGAGAATAAAAAAATAATGGAAAACAATAAATCTCTTTCCCAATGGCTTGTTGCATCCGATATTGACGGAACTCTGAACAATAAGCTCAGAAGATTACCTGAACGCAATGAAGCTGCCATAAAAAGATTTGTTTCTCTCGGCGGCAGATTTACTCTTGCCTCGGGCAGAAATCCTCAGTCAATGGAAAAACATTTCAAACGCTTACCGATAGACGGTACGCCGGCGGTTGTTATAAACGGTGCAGGTCTTTACGATTTCAAGAAAAAAGAAATGGTTTATTTCAGTGCCATGAGCGATGAAGGAATGAGACTCGCCATTGAGGCTGCAAAAAAGTTTCCTACTGTTGATGTTATAGTTGTTGCAAAGGATATAATTTATATAACAGGCAGCGGTTGGTTCGGCAAAATGTTTGTTGCAGCAGATAAGCTTTATCACAAACACATAAAGAACATAGATGATGTTCCGAAAGAAAATTGGGGAAAGGTTATTTTTTCGGGAATCCCTTTTCATATATCAAAAGTAAAAAAGCACTTCGAGTCAATGAGTGACCCTGATCTTACTCTTATGTCGTCCTCAGTTGCAAGCTTTGAAATACTTGCAAAAAATACACATAAGGGCACAGCGGTTATGAAGCTTGCCGAAATGCTTGGTATTGAACCCTCGCATACCGCTGCAATCGGTGATTACTTCAACGATTTTGATATGCTTAAAACCGTTGGCGTTCCTGCCTGCTGCGGTCAGGCACCGAAGGAATTAAAGGAAGTTTCGCAGTTTGTTGCCTGTCATTGCAACAAAGGCGCTGTTGCTGATTTCCTTGAATATATTGAGTCCAGGGAGCGATAAGCACCAGGGTCCCTCAAATCATAATTAAACAGGAGGTGGCTGCGATGGATGCAGTTATCAGAAAACAGTTGAAAATCAAGGCTTGCAAAGCAAGAATGGGTATTATTGAAGGCGTTTTCAACGCCAAGTCGGGTCATCCCGGCGGTTCACTTTCCTGCGTTGATATTGTTACCTATCTTTATTTTAACCATATGAATATTGACCCTCAGAACCCTCAGATGGAGGACAGAGACAGATTTGTTCTCTCAAAAGGTCACGCCGCTCCTGCACTTTATTCGGTTCTTGCACACAGAGGATTTTTCCCTGTTGAAGAACTCAAGACTCTCAGAAAGAGCGATTCAATGCTTCAGGGTCATCCCAGTATGAAGTATACTGCAGGTGTTGATATGTGCACGGGTTCGCTCGGTCAGGGTATTTCAACCGCCTGCGGTATGGCACTTGCTTCTAAGCTCAGTAACAAGAGTAACAGAGTTTATACCATTCTCGGTGACGGTGAAATTCAGGAAGGTCAGGTATGGGAAGCCGCAATGTTCGCTTCTGCAAAAGGGCTTGATAATCTTTGTGCCGTTGTTGATAATAACGGACTTCAGATTGACGGTAAAATTTCAGAGGTTAACTCACCTTATCCCATTGCTGAAAAATTCAAGTCATTCGGTTGGAATGTAATTGAAATCTGTGCCCACAGCTTTGATGAAATTGATGCGGCTTTCTGTGCTGCTGCAGAGTTCAAGGGCAAGCCCTTCGTAATTGTTGCAAACAGTGTTAAGGGCAAAGGTGTTTCATTTATGGAAGACCAGGTTTCGTGGCACGGCACTGCGCCCAATGCAGAACAGTATGAACAGGCTATGAGTGAGCTTACCGCCGCTCTTGCAGAGCTTGAAGCTTAAGGAAAGGATCGGTGATTTAAAATGGCTGATATTATTAAAACCGCGACCCGTGATGCATACGGAAAAGCTCTTGTTGAGCTTGGCGATAAAAATGATAAGGTTGTTGTTCTTGATGCCGACCTTGCTGCGGCAACAAAAACAGGTATGTTTAAAAAAGCACATCCCGAAAAATTCTTTGATTGCGGTATTGCAGAAGGTAATATGATGGGTGTTGCGGCAGGTCTTGCAGCTTCGGGTTATACCGTATTTGCAAGCACATTTGCTATGTTTGCCGCAGGCAGAGCGTATGAGCAGGTAAGAAACTCAATTGCTTATCCTCATCTCAATGTTAAAATCGGTGCAACTCACGCAGGTATTTCCGTCGGTGAAGACGGTGCAAGCCATCAGTGCTGTGAAGATATTGCTCTTATGCGTGCAATTCCCGGTATGACAATTATCAATCCTGCCGATGATGTTGAAACAAGGGCAGCCGTTCTTGCTGCTGCAAACTATGACGGTCCCGTTTATATGAGATTCGGCCGCCTTGCGGTACCCAGAATTTTTGATGAAGATTATAAATTTGAGTGGGGCAAGGCTGTTGTTCTTAACGAAGGCACAGATGTTACCATCTGCGCAACCGGTCTTATGGTTGGAGAGGCTATTGAAGCTCAGAAGATTCTTGCAGAGCAGGGTATCAGTGCTGAGGTTATCAATGTTCATACAATCAAGCCTCTTGATGCTGAAACAATTCTTGCATCTGCCGCAAAAACGGGTGCGATTGTTACTGCAGAAGAGCATAATATTATCGGCGGTCTGGGCAGTGCAGTTGCAGAAGCTGTCTGCGAAGGCGGTAAACCCGTGCCTGTTGTAAGACTTGGTGTAAATGATGTTTTCGGAAAATCAGGTCCCGCAGTTGAACTTCTTCATATTTACGGGCTTGATGCACAGAATATTGTTGAAAAGGCAAAGCAGGCAGTTTCAATGAAATAATTTTTATTTATTGGGCGGCTGCTCCTGACGGGGCAACCGCCTGTTTAAAAAGGGTCAGGTGCTGTTTTTTGTATAATTCAGGGGAGAAAAAAATACCGTCAAAGGTAAAAACAATTATTGTTTCGATTGCCGCAGTAATTGCAGTTGTTGCGGCTGTGATTATTATTGCTTATGTTTCGGGTATGTCAAAGCCTGCTAACAGCAGTATTGCCGTTTATAAAACCGGCGGTATGACAGGTGTCAGAATAGATAATCTCGAAACTGTTGTTTCTGATTCTACCGCATCGGGCTTTAAATGCGATGCTGAAAACGGCAGAGTATTTTATACCGTTGAGTCTTCTTACTCGGACGGACTTTATGATTTGTATTACATTGAAAAAAAACGCAGTGAGATTACTGCGCCTAAAATTATAGATATCGGTATTTCAGGTGATTACAGTGTTGTTTCGGGCAAGCTGTATTACCTTAAGAAGAATTTCAGTGCAGGTGCGTATGAAGGCATTGTTTGTAATATTGACAATAATGAAATCAAAACGTTTTCAGGCAATGTTGAATCAATATATGCTCTTGAAAAAACAGATACGGTTTATTTTGTGAAAATGCACTCAAGCAACCGTGTGCTTTACAAGTATGCAGAAGATACCGCATCCGAGATATGCAGGGATCTGATGAATATACGCTGCTATAATGATGGTGAAAATCCTCATATTTTTTATGAAAAAAAATCTCAGATTCACAACGGAATGTCAGAACTTTATATTTTAAATTCAAGCGGCGAAAATGAAATGATATGCGATAATGCATATACCGTTATGTACGATAATTATTCCGACGGCGGTAATCTTTATTATTTCACATCGTCTTCCGAAAGTATTTCGTGGAGCTATGTTATTGCAGATGAGTATCATGAAAGCGATAAAACTGTTAAAAAACCTAAGCGTACCGACTTTTTTGCGTTTCTCGGCATATCTGCCGAATATAACGAGGCACTTAAACTTTATCAGGACAAGCTTGTCAGAGATGAAATCAGAGCGGCTCTTAATGAATCGGTTGAAAACGGTGAATTCTCCGTGCCTGTTTTCAATGCGTTTGCCTATAACGGTCAGGGTTCGTTCAAAATAGCGGAAAATATTGACCCGAAAAATGTTTATACCGTTTCGTCATACGGTGAACCGAAGATTGTTTTTGAAAGCACAGAGGTTCTTGAATCCGATACGGATATGGGTACTCTTGTTGAAATTGCTCAGAGAAGCACCATGGCTGAGGTTATAAAATATGCAAGAACGGTTGTGGCTGAAAGCGTCAAGTCAAACGGTATGGCATATGCGGCATACGGAAGCGAAGGTGCAGTAATATATCCTCTTGAGGGATACGATAAAACCAGAACTTTATTTTCTTTTTCCCGTGACGGTAAGCGTATTTTTGCGTTTGTACGCGATACTCAGGGTGACAGGTTAAGTCTTTATACAAACAGCATCGGTGAACAACTTAAACCCTCGGGTATTACGGGTGTTGATACGGGGATATCCGGTTACAGATTTTCAGACGAAGGTGTTATTTATCTTAAATCGGATACAAACAAAATAACCGGTGATGTTTATTCGTTCAGCGGCGAAAAGAGTGTAAAAGTTTCAAATGCGGTTAATGCATTTACCGTTGAGAATTTTGAAGATGTAATTGTTTTAAAAAATAATGATGCATCTTCCTCCAAGCAGACGGCAGATTATTTCATCTGTATCGACGGAAATGAAAATCTTATCGGCAGTGATATTGTTGTTGAAAGCTTTAATTACACCGAAGACGGTAAAGCAGCATATATCACATCGGACGGAACACTTTATATTTTCGGCAAGGATAAGGCTGAACCCGTTTGTGAAAATGCAAGTGAAATTCTGCTTTTTGCATAGGGCAATAAGAAAGGGTACGGATATGAGTAAAGACAAAATATTAAAAAAATCCGCATTTGGCGGATTTAAAAAAGAAGATGTGCTTGATTATATCGAGAAGCTCCAGCAGGAGATAGTTTCTCTTAAAAGGGATGCAAGCGATTGTGCCGCATATAAGAGAGAGGTTGAAGCTTTGAAGTCATCTGCAGCTGATAAGGATAAAACAGCAGAAACTCTGAAAGCAGAAAATGAAGCTTTGAAGGTTGAAAATGCTTCTTGTATCGAAAAAAATGCATCGTTGGCTCTTAAAATTGAACAGCTTAATGCCATTCTTGAAAAGAGTAAAGAAGAGGCATCTGAATATAAGGCAAAATATGATGAATTGTGCGAGGAACATTCTAAAGTTACCGATGTAAGTAAGCTTGTATCGGAAGCCAAAGAGTCTGTTTCTAAAATCACTCTTGATGCAAAACGCTCGGTTGATTCCGTTCGCATTGATGTTTCTGCGGCGGCAGACAGACTTAAGACGGTTTGCGTTAATTTTGAGAGTTCGCTTTCTTCGCTGAAATCGGGAACCGATGCTTTGCTTGAAACCCTTTCATCTGCTTCCGATAAGCTTGATTCTGTTGATATTAAGGAAGAATAAAATGGCTGAATATAACATAAATATTAATCAGATAAGGGAGTATTCATCTGTTCTTGCTGCAGGTGACAGAGTCCTTCTCAGCGGAACAGTGTATACTTCAAGAGATGCGGCGCATAAACGGATTTTTGAGCTTCTTGACAGCGGTGAAGCTTTGCCCTATGATCTTTGCGGTGCCTGCATTTATTTTGCAGGTCCGACACCTACTCCCGAGGGAATGGTAATCGGCAGCTGCGGTCCCACAACTTCGGGCAGAATGGATGTATATTCACCTCGTCTGCTTGATTTGGGTCTTGTTGCTATGATAGGAAAGGGTGAGCGTAATAAAGCGGTTTGCGATGCGATTGTGAGAAATAAGGCGGTTTATTTCTGTGCAATCGGCGGTGCCGGTGCTCTTTATGCAAAACAAATAAAGAAATGCGAAGAAATTGCCTTCAAAGACCTGGGCTGTGAAAGTGTAAAGCGCCTTGAACTTGAAAACTTTCCCGTTATTGTGGGAATAGATTCAAAGGGCGGTAATTTATTTAAATAGGATTTTTAAAGTGCTTTCGAATGAAGGCACTTTATTTTTTTGAGAGGAGATTTTTGTTGAGTTTTTCTGCAATTATAACAGTTTTGATAACTCTTGCCGTTTCGTTTGTAAACGGTATGACAGATGCTCCGAATGCCATTGTTTCATGTGTTTCAACGGGTGCTGTCAGCCTGAAGAAAGCAGTTGTTATAGCATCTGTATCAGATTTTACAGGGTCGTTGATTTTCGGCGTTTTTAACAGAAGAGTTGCCGAAACTGTTATAGATATTGCTTCGATTGATATTGGCGGTAGAGAAGCTCTTGCAACTTTATCGTCTGCAATGTTTTGTGTTGTGTTGTGGGCTGCATCGGCATGGTTTTTCGGTATTCCCACAAGTGAAAGCCATGCTCTGATATCCGCACTTGCGGGTGCGGGTGTTGCTTTGAACGGTTCTTTCGGTTCAATAAATTTAAGTGCATGGTCAAAAATTTTTTCTGGTTTATTTGTTTCTGTTTTTGTGGGCTTTGCCGCAGGATATGTTATTTCAAAACTTACAACCATTTTCTTTATCAATGAAAAAATAAACCGATTTTACGGCAGATGTCAGGTTGTTTCGGGTGCACTTATGTCGTTTATGCACGGCGCTCAGGATTCGCAGAAATTTACGGGTATTGTTTTGCTTGCGGCATCGGTTTCGGGCTTGTGGGAAGACACAGAAAAATATTGGTGGATTTATATTCTTTGTCCTCTTTTTATTGCCGCAGGCACGGCAACGGGAGGGGAGAGAATAATAAAAACAGTAGGCAGTAATATGATAAAAATGAATAATGCTCAGGGCTTTTCTTCCGATATTGCAGGAGCATTATGTTTGCTGATTTCAACATTGATGGGTATGCCCGTCAGCACAACTCATACAAAAATCTCTGCGGTGATGGGTGCTGGTGTTGCGAACAATGTCAAATCTCTTGATAAAAAAATAGCCGGAGAAATGATTGGTGCCTGGCTTGTGACTTTTCCTTGCTGCGGTTTTCTCGGTTGGCTGCTTACAAAAATGATTCTTTCTTTTATTTCATAAAGGAAAAAGACTTGTCAAGGTTTACTTTCAAAGTTTTTTTGCTAACCCCAAGGAATATGAAGAATTTAAAACTTTGCTTTAAGTTATATTGAATAAGCAAATATATGAGCCGTATTCCCAAGTAATTAACGGGAATACGGCTTTTAAAAATTCCAAATTCAGTTGTTCTCAAGACAAAGCGTGATCAGAGCCTTTACATCCGCAGTTACCATACATTCAACGTCTTTCAAGGCACACAAAATTGCCGTTAATCACTTTCAACGTTCCTTTTTGCGTTTTTAAAATCAAGAATTAAGCGGTTTTTACCGCTGTCAACGGTTATCGTTTCGGATTTTCTTTTTGCTTTGCAGAACTTACTGTCATATCGGTTAAATTCTTTTTCGGCAGGTTTATCATTAACATTAAATATGCCGTCATACGAAACTTCAATCATACCCGACTCTGTTGTGTATTTTGCAGAGCCGTCACAACCGAAATTAACAGCGTTGTTTCTGATTCGTGTTTTGAATTCATCAAATGTTTCTTTGTCGGCATCGGAAAGCTCAGTAATGTAAATATGATAACCGTTACCGTATCTGCACAAATCAAATTCTCCTTCAAGTTTAATATCATCAGGGAATTTTCTGCCTTTGAGAATGCCGTTTGCCGAATCACTGTCAAAGGGCTTGAATTTCAGTTCGCCGTTTGAAATCAAGGCGACAAAAATACCGTTCTTTTTTGCAAAAACGGTATTGCCGTCAAGCTCAAACTCATCGTAAAAATCCTTCGGCATATAGGCATGTGTCATTGATGCAATGTCGGTTTCTCCGAGACGTTTCTTTTCGGGGATTTTATATATAGTTATATTAACACTTTCGTTCTGAACACTCACGGGACGTCTGCCGTTACCGATCCAGTATCCCGGCGAAGCACCGTATTTACCGTTGCCGTTGCCTGCGGGATGGGTTGTGAAAAGAGTGAGCTCCTCCGCTATGTTTGTAGTCCATACGTGGTCCTGTGCACCGCATACTCCGACATCCTTGCAGATATCCGTTGATATTGAATAGTGAGCATTGCGGAATGTATAAACATTGCCTCTGCCAAGCGCAATACCGTGAGGCATAATGCTGTATCTGCGGGCAAATTTTTGCCAGTTAACACATTTAAGGATAGTCAGATTAAGGAATTTAAAATAGCCGACAAATGAATTGCGGTACATTTTGTTATTTTTAAGATATTGCAGAGTATTGTAAATTACTTCGGGATTTGTGAATGTTTCTGCGCCCATCTGTGCCATTATCTGATGAGGCTGCTGACCTATAAGATTTTCTTTCACCATGTCAGACGGCGAAAGACCGCAGCTCATTTTTGAGACAAAAGCTTCTTTTGAAATCGCAATATCTTTTATTACCTGCGGAAGAAAATAAATTCCTTTTTCAACAATATCAGTAAAACAAAGTACAATATAATTCGGCTTTTTATAATATTCTTTGCCCCAAAGAATATTCATTGCAGCCTGTATGCTGTTGCCTATGCAGTTTGCAGCCTTGTTGTTGCCGTACATTCTTGAGCTGACAGCAACAAAGCGGTTATTGACACTGTTCAGAGCAACATCCAGCCATAGAATATCCATAATGATTTTCATTTTTTCAACGGATTTTTCATCCTTTGAATATGCAATGTAATTTGCCATAGGGGAGATATCTTCCGCAAGATAGTTGTTGCTCAGGTATTCGGAAAAGCCGAAATTGAAACGCTGTTCCATCCAGGCATCAATTCTGATTTTGGCTTTCTGCATATGTTCTTTGCCTGTCATACCGTTGTTTGTGAAAATCTCATCGTGCCATTCCTGACCTGCAAGATATTCGCTGACGGCAAACAAAAGCAGGTGATTTTCCGACCAGTAACACATGCTGTCGTCGCCCGGCTCATCCATAAAATATTTGAAATTCAGAAATGCCTCTTTAATGAGTGCCTTGCACTTTTCATTAAGCTTTTCTCCGCAATCCTTATGGATTTTGAAAAGCATCTGCGCTCTGAAATCAGCGCAGTCAAAGCGTTTGTTCATATATTCCGTCTGCTTTGAAAGCAGTGAATAAATCTCATCCTCGCTGAATGAAGGCTCCGTCTGCTTACCCGAAAGAAAAAGATATAAATCTTCAAAGCTTTTGCCGTTTATGTTAAGCGAATATTTATCGGCATCCGATTTATCGGGTAAATCGGGTATAGGTTTTATCCGAATCAGTCGGATAAGCTCATATACCGTTAGCAATACAAAAAATGCGGCAACGGCACAGAGTATGTATAAAACAGTCATAGGCTTATGCCATCCTCTCAAGAGAATCAAGAGTAACTTCGTATTTTACGGGTTCATGCTCGAGCAATCGTTCCATTTCTTCCATCATATAGTAAGCCATTCTCTGAGGTTCTTTGCCCGTGCTGCCGGCAATGTGGGGAGTGAGAATTGCATTGGGACACCAGAAAAGGGGACAGATATACGGAAAAAACTCATTTTTGATAACATCGGCAACAAAGGTTCTTGACGGATGAAGCAGAAGCGACAGTGCAAGCTGATATTCCGCAACCTGCGCACCTCTGCCCGTGTTTATGAAGGTTGAACGCTTTTTCATTTTTCTGAAAAGCTTACGGTTGAATATATTTTCAAGCTCGGGTTTATTTGCAAGATGATTGCTGATAATATCACATTCACTGAAAAGCGTTTCCATATCAACCAGTGTAACACCAAGCTCCTTTGCGGTTTCTTCGGGAATAAACGGGTCGCAGGCATAAACCTCAACATCAAGTGCTTTTAATCTTTCCGCAACCATTTTTCCGATTGCTCCCAGACCTACAAGACCTACCTTGCAGCCGAAATTACCCGTTGATGAATTTGCAAAAGCCAGTGAACGCACGGGGAGAATGCGGTAGTATTTTTCTGCCTGAAAATATCCCTTTGCCGCAAGAGTTATCTGGGCAAAGGTATATTCCGCAACAGGAACGGCGTTTGCTGCAAAGGCACTGAAAACCTTTATTCCGTTTTCAAGAAAAGGCCTTGCAAAATACTGAACCGTTCCTGCGGCATAAAAAACCGCTTTCAGCTTCGGCATATATTTTGCGATTTCTTCTTTTGTGAACTGAGGCATTCCCCAGGTTGAAAATGCGATTTCACAGTCTGAAAGAAACTCCGCATTTTCTTCAAGATTTTTCTGATTGATTTTCTGCGAAAGTTCGCCGTATTCACTAAGTTTTTTCAGAACTTCGGGTGTGTAAACCTTTGAAAATTGAATCTGATTTGTGCCGAAAAGTGCTATTTTCATTTTATTTTTCCAACCTTCGCTTTGATTTTTGCTATGCTTTTTTTCATTGATGATGCCAAACCTGCCCAACAAAAAAGGTAAGTGTATTCCACAAGAATATTGCCGTCAAAGTTCAATGAAATGATTTTGTCAAGTAATGAATTTATGTATCCCGGTTTTAATATCGGAAACTGCTCCCTTGATTGCTCGGAATATGAAATATGTACGCTTTCAACATAAGGAAGTGTGCGCTCGATACGGTCAAGGTCATATTTAAGGTGCTTATATCTTGACTGAAAATATGTTCTGAAATTATCACAGCCTATGTCGCGATGTATTTTCAGGAATGCATCGGTATTGTTATTGAATGTGTTGTCGTGACATTCGGGGCAGACAACCAGGTTATACTCTGCGGCAGCAGAGCATATTGCTTTACCGTCTTCAACCAGGAGATTATATGTTTCTTCGCCTGTTATTTCGCTGTCGCAGCTGCCCAGCCACACGCGGATTGACTTTGCACCCATTGCGCTTGCGATTTCGCATATTTTTTTCCATTTATCGGCATTTTTGCTTCCGACACGGTAATAACTGCCGTATGAAGTAATTATTATGCCTGCATCGTCGCAGAGCTTTTTTGCGCGTTTTGCCGTCGGAATATCTTTTATATGGATATCTCCGCCCCATTCAATGCAGTCGGCACCTGAATCAGAGGCGATTTTTACTATTTTTTCGATGCTTTTTATCTGTCTGAACGATGTGGACGTGAAACCGATATTCATATTAGCCTCCGTTTTACGACATTTCGGATTTTAACACAAAAAGTATAACATATATTAATCCTGAAAATCAATAAAAAAGATTGTATTGGTTACCCTTTATATACTTTGTTAAAACTTGTTTTATACTACTTTACATGTTGCTTATGACGAAGCAACCGCAACAAGTGCCGATAAGGCAGATATTGAAAAGCTCCTTGCAGACATCAAGGCTCTCACAGACGTCGATAATATTACAGTCAAAGAGAGAAAAGCCAAGCACGAAGAATTACAGACATTATAATCTGTGCATGAAATAAAACAGAGCAGAAAGATTTATCGGTCTTTCTGCTCTTTTCTTATATTTGTTATATTGATAAATTGGAATTTGTCAATCGTTTCTTTCTGTGCCGTCAAATGCATTTCGTTCAACATAAGCCATCATTGTATTATTTCTCCATGCATGTCCTATCAATGGCAACAACATAGCGGCGGCAACAAGAAGTGGTAAGGTTAAAATAATACCCATCACGAGAACTGTGATAATTCCTATGCCCCAGCAACACATGGCAGCAATATGTTCTTTCAACCACTTTTTCTTATAAAATGATACCTTTTCCTTAAGAGTAAAACTACTTGCTTTGACGACTTGCCTAAGATTTTCTTCTGCTGCTTTATACTCTTCTTGAGTTAGTCTCTTTCCACTCAAAAGTTCGTTAATACTAACATCAAATAGTTTACTCATAGATAGCAGCATTTCTGCCGAGGGTAAATATGTTCCTGTTTCCCAACGTGATATTGTTTTGTTAGTTACGCCTATTATTTCGCCCAGCTTTTCCTGAGAAAGTTCATGCTCCTTTCTAAGTTGTGCTATAAACTTTCCTATCTGTACTAAATCTATTTGATTCACCTCCAAGAATATTATAGCAAACATTTACTTTCCTGTCTTTACCATAAATAGCGAATGATTAGACATTCTTTTTGAACTCGCAATTTGCTTTGTAAATTCAAGTTTATCAAAAATTTAATGCAATCAAGTCAGACTTTTATAGTTGTTTGCGAATTTTTTATCCCAGGTTGATTCGATTTCCTCGCGCCAAGCAAGGGCTTTCGCCTTCATTTCATTGCACAGTTCAGGCATTGCATCGCAAAGATTATTCTTTTCTCCGGGGTCATTTTCAAGGTCTGAAAGGAAAACTTCCGCACGCTGTTCTTCACCTTCAACAAGCTGACCGTTAAGAACAAGCTTATATTTTCCTTTTCTTGCAGCTGTCTGTCCTTCCATTTCCCAGAAAAGATACTCGTGCTCTGTGTTTGAAGTTCCGTTAATCACAGGAACAAGGCTCATTCCGTCAAGCTCATAGTCTTCGGGATTGCCTCCGCAAAGCTCAAGCAGAGTGGGGAAAATATCAGTTGAAATATGAGGTGCGTTTTCAACGGAGGTGTTTGTTCTTCCGTACCAGCTGAGGATTGCGGGTATTCTGATTCCGCCTTCAAAAAGACTGAATTTGTGTCCGCTGAAAATACCTGCAGTTCCGCCGTAATAATAATCCTGAGTACCGTCAAGCCAGTTTCTCGATTCTCTTGAAGGTCCGTTATCACTCTGAAAATAGATAACTGTATTTTCAAGAAGTCCCTGACGGATAAGTTCATTTCTGATATCGCCTACACCGTCATCAACGGCGCTTATCATTGCAGCCATAATCTGACGGTCTTTTGAAAGATAAGGAAATCTTTTGAGATATTTTTCGGGCGCGTGCATCGGATAATGGGGAGCATTATATGCGACATAGAGCATAAACGGTTCATCGTGATGCTTCTGAATAAATTCAACACTTTTGCGGGTTATTCTTTCGGTCATATATTCGCCGTTTTCATAAACTTCTTCATCATTTTCCCAAAGATCGTGAGTGGGATTGGTGTTGCCGTCTGCCATACCCCAATAAAAAATATGGGAGTAATAATCAACACAGCCTGCAAGAAAACCTGAAAACTCATCGAATCCGTTGGCGTTGGGTCTGCATTCATCCTTGAGTCCGAGATGCCATTTACCCATTATACCCGTTTTGTAACCGAGCTTTTTGAGTGCAGTTGCAATTGTGGGTACATCGGGAGTGAGACCCGATGCTCTGCGATGACCTGCAAGAATTGCTCTGACACCTGCGTTTGCGGGGTATCGGCCAGTCAGCAAAGAAGCTCTTGACGGAGAGCAAACGGGAGATGCCGAATACATTGATGAAAACCTGATGCCGTCATTGGCAACGGCATCAATATTCGGAGTTCTGAAATCGGCAGCACCCATACAGCTCAGGTCGCCGTAACCCTGATCATCAGTCATTATTATAATCACATTAGGTTTTCTCAAAGTGCTTACCTCCATTTTATCGGATAATTATTAATAATCTTGTGTCTGTAATTCAGATGCTGATTATCTTTGTCTTTAATTTTTATTTATCAGTTTTTCTGTCGATTTTGTTAAGAGGAATATCTTCAAAATCGGGGATGCTTTTTCTGGATTTTTAATATTATTCTATCATACAAAAAGATTTTATTCAACAATATAAAGCTGTTTTTCAAAGTGTAGTTTTATGATGTTGACACTTGTCCGTCAAAAGTATATTATTGAATAAGTAAAAATCATCTGCGGCTTGCAAAAGGAGAAAATATGAAGGTTATTATTTCTTGTCTTAATTCTAAATATGTTCATGCCTCGCTTTCTCCCTGGTGTTTGCTTGCGGGAGTCCGTGAATTTTCAAAAAACAAGTATGATGCTTTTGTTATGGAAAGCACAATCAACGGTGATACAAAAACTTTTGCCGATAAAATCATAAACGAAAAACCCGATATTGTTGCTTTTTCGTGCTATATTTGGAACATTACAAAAACCCTTGAGGTGTGCCGTTTTATAAAAAATAATCTCGATTGTAAAATTGTTCTCGGCGGTCCCGAGGCAGCATACCGTCCGAAGGATATTCTTGAGAAATACGAATTTATTGATTTTGTTCTTTCAGGTGAAGGGGAGTGGGCTTTCCCTGATTTTCTCGATAATATGAACGCTGATTTATCCCATGTGTCGGGTCTTACATACAGAAAAAACGGTGAAATTGTTATAATACCCGAAAAGGAGTATAAGGATAATCCGCCTTCGCCGTACAGTGATGAATTTTTTGAAAATTTAAACGGCAGAATTACTTATATTGAAACCGCAAGGGGCTGTCCTTACCGCTGTGCCTTCTGCCTTTCGGGAAGATGTTCACCGCTTCGTTTCTTTGATATGGAGAGAGTAAAAAAAGATATAATCCGACTCTCTCGAAGCGGTACACAGACGGTTAAGTTTGTTGACCGTACATTTAACGCTAATGCTGAAAGAGCCAATGAAATTCTGCTTTTTATCAAAGAAAATTACGGTAAAGAAATACCGCAGGATGTGTGCTTTCATTTTGAAATTGCAGGAGATATTTTAAAAGAAAGTACATTTGAAATTTTATCCTCAATGCCTCGTGGTGCCGTTCAGCTTGAAATAGGTATGCAGTCCTTTAATGAGGAAACCTTAAAGAAAATTAACCGAAAAACCAACACGGAAAAACTGGTTGAAAACATCAGAAAGCTCATAAGTTTCAATAATATGCACATCCATATTGATCTTATTGCAGGGCTTACGGGCGAAGACCTTGAAAGCTTTAAAACCGGTTTCAATATGGGATATTCACTTAAAGCCCACATGCTTCAGATGGGATTTTTAAAATTGCTTTACGGTGCGGATATGCGTGAAAACAGGGGGGAATATCCCTGTACATTTACCGATGAGCCGCCCTATGAGGTCACTTCAACCCCGTGGCTTCCGGCAGATGAAATAAAAATGCTTAAAAACTGCGAAGATGCGCTTGACAGGCTTTATAACAGCGGCAGATTTTTGTTTACTCTTGAGTATCTTGCGGAAGAAGCGGGTATATCACCCTTTGATATTTTCAATGGTTTCGGTAATTCCGTGAACGGCAATAAAATGCGGCTTTCCGACTATGCGGAAAAGCTTTACAATTTCTTTAGTGACAAATGTGACAGAGAATTATTAAGAGAGAGAATACTTTGCGATTTGCTCTGCTGTTCCTCATCAGTAGAAATTCCGGAAGTATTCAAGGTTAAAGACCCGCTCTATAAAAAAATTAAAAAATATTTTATTGAAAATATTGACAACAACATAAAAATTGCAATTCTTTATTCAAAAAATCAGGTATTTGCGGTCAATCAAGGCAAAGAAAAAAACCTTCATAACAGGTATGAAGGTAAGTTTTATGATATCGGTGAATTGGATATATAATTAAGAAGGCGGAGTGTTTAACTCTGCTTTTTTATATTTTGCTGATGCAATCTTTCAGCACACTCCAGCTGTTTACCGTCAAATAATTACTGCAGTGTTCATCGTTCCTGAATTCAAGAGGTGCCGAAGATTTTACGTCAAGCAATACGGGTGTCATACCGCATACGGATGAACCGTAAATGTCGGGAATTACACTGTCGCCGCAATACCAGCATTCAGACGGCTTAAGCTTGGCATATTTCAATGCCGTCATAAAAATATTCTTTGAAGGCTTTGTGAAAAGAATATCCGAACTTGTAAGGCAGAATTCAAACCTTGCCGACGGAATCCACCTTTTAATTGCAAGTGCAAGGCTTTCACCGCTCATCATATTGTTGCTGATAACCGCTGTGCGTATTCCCGAAGAATCAAGCTCTGCAAGAAGTTCGGGTATGCCGTCAATGACGGATCTTGAAGAATTATATCTGTCAAATATTTCTTCCTGCGCAGTCATCGGAATATCAAAAACAAGGCCTGTGTTCATAGCCGCATATTTTATAACGGATGAAAGCGGAATATCAAGAGATATTCCGGATGCGGATTTGATTTTCGAAACTTCACCAAGGTATTTATCCCAGTATTCACAAAGCTTTTTTCCGTTTGTTACTTCGGGGTTGAGTGCATAATGACGAAGTTTTTCAAAGCCGTCGGCAGGATTGCATCTGCCGTCATTGAAAAGCGTTCCGCCAACATCAAAAAGAATCATCTTCGGTTTTTGGCTGTATGACATAATTATCACCGCAAATTAATTTTATAAATAAATTATATCACATAGGTTTTTGAATTTCTATAAAAAGATGTACGGATATTGATTTTTAAATGTGTTTAAATTATAATTAAATTTATAATATTTAAAAACATCTGATTAAGGAGTTAATATGGATTTTATGAAACTTGCAGCCGAAAGATATTCGGTGCGTAAATTCACGGATAAACCTATTGAGAAAGAGATAATTGATAAAATTCTTGAAGCCGGTCACATTGCGCCTACGGGCTGCAATTACCAGCCCCAGAGGATTCTTGTTATTGACAATGAAATGACCCTTTCAAAGCTCAAGGAATGCACCCGTTGCCACTTCGATGCGCCCTGTGCATTGCTTATCTGCTATAACAAGGATGAATGCTGGACAAGACCATATGACGGAAGTCAGAGCGGTATTGTTGATGCAAGCATTGTAACAACTCATATGATGCTTGAGGCAGCTGAGCTTGGCATAGGCTCAACCTGGGTTATGCATTTTAATCCTTTTAAAATGCGTGAAGCATTTGAGATTCCGGAAAACATTGAACCCACTGCACTTCTTGTTATGGGCTATCCTGCGCCCGATGCGGTGCCTAACGAAAGACATACGGTTTACAGACCTATGGAAGAAACTGTGTTTTATAATGAATTCTGATTGAACGGTAAAGAGGGATTTTTATGAAATCAGAGAAGAAAATTTTTGTTGCATTTATTCTTAACCTGAGTTTTTCGGTTTTTGAATTTTTCGGTGGTATAATCACGGGCAGTGTTGCTGTTTCATCCGATGCGGTTCACGACCTTGGTGATGCGGCGGGAATAGGAATATCGTATTTCCTTGAAAAAATAAGCCAAAAAAAGCCCGATGAGGAATACACATACGGGTATGCAAGATACTCCGTCATAGGAAGTATAATTACAACATTTATTCTGTTATTCGGTTCGGCTGCTGTTATATATAATGCAATCCGCAGAATGATTGAACCTTCGAAAATCAACTATGACGGTATGATTATATTTGCGGTTGTGGGTGTTGTTATCAATTTTTGTGCCGCTTTTTTTACCCGTGATGGTGATTCACTTAACCAGAAAGCAGTTAATCTTCATATGCTTGAAGATGTCCTGGGCTGGGCGGTTGTGCTTGCAGGTGCCGTAGTGATGAGAATAACCGATTGGGCTCTTATTGACCCGATTATGTCTTTAGGTGTTTCAATATTTATTCTGGTGAATGCCGTCAGGAATCTTAAAGAATCCGTCGATTTGTTCCTTGAAAAAACACCTCACGGAATAAGTGTAAATGAACTGGCTGAACATATATCCGATATAGACGGCGTTCTTGGAGTCCATCATATTCACATATGGAGTATGGACGGACAGAGCAATTATGCAACCATGCATATTGTCACAAACTCCGATCCTCATAAAATTAAAGAAGAAATCCGTGAGGAATTACGGGAACACGGCATAAGCCACGCCACACTTGAGCTTGAAACAGAGAACGAGCATTGCCACGAGAAAAATTGCTCTGCTCAATTAAAACTCTCTTCGGGGCATCATCATCATCATTAAGGGAATTATTTGATAAGCAGGTGAAATATATGGAATACAAAAGAATTTTAAAAACAGATTGGAAAGCAAAGTGGATATGGCTTGACGAAGCAAAGGAAGGCAAAAATATCTGGCTTTGTTTCAATAAGAAAGTCAATATTTCTGAAAAGCCTGAAAGTATTACTGCAAAAATTTCGGCTGAAAATAAATATTGGCTTTTTATAAACGGCGAATGTGCTGTCCGTGAAGGCGGTCTTAAAAGAGGACCTACGCCCACGGGAATATATTTTGATGAGATTGAAATCGCCAAATACCTTAAAGAGGGAGAAAATCTTATCAGCGTTCTTGTGTGGTATTGGGGCAATGAAGCCAGCTATTCAAGCACAGATGCAGGTCAGGGCGGTCTTCTTTTTGAGGCAGAAAATGAAAAAGTATCAATTCTTTCAGACAGCAGCTGGAGTGTTGCGGTAAACCCCGCATTCAAGGAAGACAAAGGCAAAATGCAGCCTAATTACAGACTCCCCGAAAGTAATGTTTATTATGATGCACGGGATGAGTTTGACGGTTGGAATAAGCCCGGTTTTGATTTTTCGGGGTGGTCAACGGCAACCGAATATGACGTTGGAGGCGAAGGCTGTTGGGGTGAAACATACAGCAGAGATATCCCGATGTTTAAAGATTTCGGCTTGAAGTATTATGAAAACAGCAAGTATTTTGAGGGCAAGAGTTTTCGAGTTAAGAAAAAAATCACCCTGAAAGTTCCTTATAACGCTCAGCTTACACCTTATCTTGAAGTTGAAGCAAAAGCAGGAAAGAAAATTGTTATTACAACCGAGAATACTTACACGGGTTCAATTCACAGCACTTATGTGACAAAAGACGGAGTTCAGACATTTGAGTCTCCTGCCTGGTTCAACGGTGAAATAATAACCTATGAAATTCCGTCGGGAGTTAAAATTATCAGCCTCAGATACAGAGAAAGCGGATACAATACCGAATTCTGCGGCAGCTTCACCTGCGAAAACGGCAGTATGAACACTTTGTGGCAAAAATCTCTGCGTACTCTTTATGTAACTATGAGAGATAATTTTATGGATTGCCCCGACAGAGAAAGAGCGCAGTGGTGGGGTGATGTTACAAATGAAATGATGATGACAGTTTACAGCCTTGCACCGTCATCATATCTGCTTTACCGCAAAGGTGTTAATACCTTGCTTTCATATATTACCCCTGAAACAAAGGTGCTGCAGACCGTTGTTCCCATAAAGAACGATTATTTTGAGCTTCCCTGCCAGCAGCTTGCAGGCGTGTGCGGATTTTGGACTTACTATATGTATACGGGTGATGTGGAGTTCATAAAGTCTGTTTACGTTGCTGCTGTTGATTATGTTAACCTTTGGAATATACAGAATAACGGACTTGTTGAACACAGAAGCGGTTCATGGGATTGGCAGGATTGGGGCAATAAAATTGATGTTGCACCTTTTGAAAATGCCTGGTATTACTATGCTTTGTCGTCGGTCAAGAATATGGCAGAGGTTCTCGGTGATGAAAAATCAGCAACCGAATTCGACGGCAGAATGAAATCTCTTTATGCTGCTTATCAGTCCTTATGGACAGGAGAAGGATATAAAAGTTCCGGAAATGACGGCTATGATGACAGGGGTAACGCCGTTGCGGTGCTTTCGGGAATATGCCCCGAAGAAAACTACGGCAAGATAAAGGAAATCCTTTTCGGTACAAGGAATTCAAGCCCTTATATTGAATATTATGTTCTTGAATCACTTTGCAGAATGGGCGAATATTCTCTTGCGGAACAAAGAATGTGTGAAAGATATGCCGAGATGATCGACGAGGATTATTCAACTCTGTGGGAAAACTGGATTAAGAAAGACGGTACTTCAAATCATGCCTGGACAGGCGGTCCTCTTGTTATTATGAGCAAGCATATTGCGGGAATAAGACCCGTTACGGCAGGCTATGATAAGGCAGAAATCAATCCCAAGTATTCTCTTCATAACAAAATTTACTGCACCGTGCCTACCGTCAAGGGTTATATAAAGCTTTATTATGAAAAGGAAAACGGCAGGTCTGTTATAAATCTTGAATACCCCGAAAAGATTGAAGTATATTTACATATTCCCGAAAATGCAGTTGTTACCGTAAACGGAAAATCCGTTGAATCAGCTTCATCAATTATTCGTCTTTAACAAAAAGCCGTCCGAGTTTCTCGGGCGGCACGACTATTTTAAAACGAGATTGTTACCAGATAAACGGAATCAGACGGTATTTCACTTTCCGTTTATATTCCGTATATCCGAAAAGTTCTTTTTCAAGGAATTTTTCTTCATTCTTAATTCGATTTGCTATTATAAACGGATAAGCAAGGAAAATAATAAATGAATATACAGAGCCAAGCACAAGAGGAATTGAAAGAAACAAAAGCAGTGTTGCGCTGTACATCGGGTGTCTTACAATGCCGTAAAGCCCTGTATCAATAACCTTTTGATTTTCCTGAACTTCTATAGTGCGGCTGAGATATATATTTTCACGCATTACCTCGGCATAAAGAACATAAGCCGCAAGGAAGATAACGGATGCAATTATTACAACAGTTTTGGGCAAGATATACCAGCCAAAGCGGTAGCCAAATCCCGCTAAAACAAAGCCTGCAAGAAACATCAGACCGCTCAGTTTAATAACAACGCTTTGCTCTTTTTGTTTCTCTTTTGCATTGAGCCGCTTTTCAAGCAGAAGGGGATTTTTTATCATCATCACAATTCCTGAAATAAGCATTGGTATGAACAGAATACCCATAAAAATCCAGCCGTTAACATAGGATAAACTGCCGGCCGGAAGGAATATAAACAATCCTGCAAGAATAACGCCTGCAACAAATTTTATGATTGCCTGAATAAAGAGCTTTGATGTCATATTATCACTCCGTTAAGGAAGTATATTGCCTGCGGCACGGTATATATCATACCATTCTTCACGGGTTATTATTACTTCGCTTGCCTTGATGCAATCCGTAAGTCGTGTAAGGTTTGTTGTGCCTGTAACGGGCTGCATTTTTGCAGGATGGCGGAGTATCCATGCAAAAGCAACCGTTGTTTTTGATACACCGTATTTATTGCCGATTTCTTCAAGCTTTGCGTTAAGCTCGGGGAACTTTTCATTATCAATGAAGCAGCCCTCAAAGAATCCGTATTGCATGGGTGACCAGGGCTGAACGGTGATTTTATGAAGTCTGCAATAGTCAAGAACACCGCCGTCACGGTTTGTAGCGGAATCGTTATACATATTCACATTAATTCCTGACTGAATCATAGGTGCGTGCATAATTGAAAACTGTAATTGATTTGCGCAAAGCGGCGTATCGAGGCAGGATTCAAGCAGCTGAATCTGATAAGGGTTGTGGTTTGAAACACCGAAATGACGTACCTTGCCCGATGCTTTAAGCTCATCAAAAGCCTTTGCAACTTCTTCAGGCTCAGCAAGTGCATCGGGTCTGTGAAGAAGTAGCACATCTATGTATTCCGTGCCAAGTCTCTTAAGACTTCCGTTAACGGATTCGGTGATGTGTTCATATGAAAAATCAAATCTGCCTGAGCGTATTCCGCATTTCGTCTGAATAATTATGTTTTCTCGCATTGAAGGTGTTATTGCATTGCCGAAAACGGTTTCACTTTTACCGCCGCCGTAGATATCTGCGTGGTCAAAGAAATTTGCACCGTTTTGAAGTGCTGTATCGATGAAAGCGGAAACCTCTTTTTCGTTCATATTGCTTATTCGCATACAGCCCACTGCAACGGTAGGCACGTTTAAGCCCGATTTGCCGAGTTCAATGTTATACAATTTTATTCTCTCCTTCATTATTATCGCTTAATTAAGTTTAGCACATTTTTTTCGAAAAAACAATAAAAAGAAAATATATGTTGTTATATCGGGATTTATATGATAGAATTGCATTGCAAATATATCGGAAAGAGAGTGTTTGTATGGTTAGATTCGGTATTGTGGGCACAGGAACTATCGCACACAGATTTGCCGAGGCGATAAAAAATGTTCCCGATGCTGAACTTGCGGCAGTTGCATCAAGAACAAAAGAAAATGCAGAGAAATTCGGCAATGAATTTGACATACCCGTACGCTTTGACAGCTATGAAAAAATGGCAGAATCCGATGTAATAGATGCGGCGTATATTGCAGTGCCTCATTCGGGTCATATGGGCTGTTCCTGCCTTATGACGAAAAACGGTAAGCATGTTCTTTGTGAAAAGCCTATGTCGGTCAACGCAAAAGAAGCGGAAGAAATGTTTCGCTGTGCAAAGGAAAATAATGTTCTGCTTATGGAAGCAATGTGGGCAAGAGTTGTTCCCGGAACACTTAAAATGCTTGAAATTGTTAAAAGTGGTGTTCTTGGTGAAATTCTCGGTGTTGAGGGTAAATTCTGCTACACAATGGATGAAGATGAAATGGATCATCATGTTTTCAAGCCTGAGTATGGCGGAGGTTCACTTCTTGACGTCGGTGTTTACGGCTTGAACTTTGCAAGCTGGTATCTGGGAAAAGAAATTGAGAATATCAGCATACAGTCGGATGTCCGCAACGGAGTTGATAATCACACCTGTGTTTTGATGAAATACAAAAACGGAGGTATTGCTGATATTTCAAGTGCAATTCTTCTTCGTAAACCTAATGAGGGCTATGTTTACGGAAGTAAAGGTTATGCGCATCTCCGCAGATTTTATGCGCCGCAGGAGATTGAGATTTATCTTAACAGCGGTGAAACGGAAAAGATATCCGTTCCTTATGCAGGCAACGGTTTTGAAGAACAGATAGCTCATTTCTGTGAATGTATTGCTCTCGGTATGAAAGAAAGCCCCATCGTTACACACGGGCAGACACTTTATATTACCCGTCAGATGGATGAAATAAGAAAAGCCGCAGGTATTGTTTACCCGCAGGATAATTAACCAGAGGTAGATAATTATGCTCTTTAATGAATCGAAAATTTCAGGAATTACCGTAAAAAACAGAATCATCCGCAGTGCTACTCACGACGGTCTTGCAGATGAATACGGTGCTCCGAATGATAAACTTATATCAAAATATGAAAACCTGGCAAAGAATGAAATCGGATGCATTATAACGGGTTATGCAGCGGTCAGCCGTAACGGAGTTTCGCCTTATCCTGCAATGCTGAAAATTTACGATGACAGCGTTATCGGTAAATACAAAGAACTTACCGATGCGGTTCATAAACACAATACTCCCGTAATTCTGCAGATTGCCCATTGCGGCAGACAGACTTCGTCTAAAGCAATCGGAATGCAGAAGGTTGCACCCAGTAATGTGCTTCACGCTTTTTATCCTGACAAGGCAAAGGAGCTCACCGACGGTGAAATCAACGGTATAATCAATGATTTTGTTAATGCGGCTGTAAGGGCTGAAAAAGCAGGCTTTGACGGCATTCAGCTTCACGGAGGCCACGGATATCTGCTCCACGATTTCCTTTCACCCTACGGCAACAGACGAAAGGATAACTGGGGCGGAAGCCTTGAAAACAGATGCAGGATTGTTGAACTTATTATAAAAGGCATCAAGGAGAATACAAGTCTTCCTGTGTGGATTAAGCTTAGTGCGGAAGATAACAGAAAAGGCGGAATGGATATAGAATCATCCGTTGAGATATGCAAAAGGCTTGAGAATGCAGGCTGTGATGCAATAGAGGTGTCTTGCGGCACGGTGCAGGACGGAATGAATACCATGAGAAGCAAGCATTTGCCTATGGATGCGGTTTTTAAATACAGAGAACCATGCGCCTCATTTCCCAAAATTCTGAAAAAAATCTCATTACCTGCCGCAAACTTTGTGAATCCGCTGATTAAACAACCCGGCCCTCTTGAAAACTTTAACGTGAAAAATGCAGGAATTATCAAGAAATGTGTATCAATTCCCGTTATCGTTGTAGGCGGTATTCATAAAACGGATGATATGGAAAAAATTATAAATAAAGGTGATGCGGATTTTGTTTCTATGTGCAGACCCTTTATCTGTGAGCCTGACCTTGCAAAGAAAATGAAAAACGGTCAGAGAGAAGCAAAGTGTATTATGTGCAATTATTGCGGTCTTGTAATTGAAAAAGAGCCTACAAGATGCTTATATGGTAAAGTCAGATAAAAAAGAGCTGTTTCGTTTCTGAAACAGCTCTTTAAGTTTATTTGTGGTTTTTGATGTAGTGTTTGTAGAATTTAACGCAGTGCGCAACCTCTGTTACACCGATGCTTTCGTTTGCGGCGTGCATTGCGTTAAGCTGCTCGTTACTCATCTTGATGGGGCAGAAGCGAAGGCAGTTATCGGCAATTTCTTCATAGTGTCGGCAGTCTGTACCGCCTGTCATAAGATAGGGAATAACGCCTGCCTCCGGGTAACACTCGTTAAGACATTTTTTCAGATAGTTGAATTCTTCACCGTTATAATCTACGCAGTTTGATGCGTTTCTTGCGTGAATGATTTCAAATTCAAGGTCATATTTGTCTGCATACTTTTTAAGGACTGCAAGTGACTGCTCAGCATTCTGATGGGGTGAGGGGCGAAGGTTACACATAACATACGCTTCAGAAGGAATAACATTGGGTGAATGTGAGCCTTCTGCCATTGTGCAGCAGAATGTTGTTTTTACAAATGCATTGCACATGGGTGAAACAGCGGGCAAAACCTTGGTAAGAAGGCCCTTGAAAAGCCACATATTGCCAAGCACTATTCTCAGAGGGAAGCCGAGAAGGGGAGCCGCCTGGTCAAGCATTGCATAAACGGGACCCGAAATTTCAGCCTTGAAAGGCTTGTCTTTTTCAATATCCGCAACAAATTTTGAAAGTCTTGCAAGAGGAGTATTGCTCTTGGGTGTTGAGGAATGACCGCCCTTGCCTTTGGCAATAACTTTAAGGTCAATATATCCCTTTTCAAGAATACCGATTGCGGCACACCAGCCTGCCATTGTGGGTAAAGCATTTTTAAGAATTGCGCCGCCTTCATCCATTGCAACATCAAGATGAACGCCACTTGATTTAAGGTGATTTACAAGCTTCTGTGCACCTGTGCCCGAGATTTCTTCGTCAACGGATGTTGCGAGGTAAACGTCGCAAGGAGGTTCAAAGCCTTCTTCAAGAAGTTCCTCAATTGCCTGGAATTCGGAAAAGAATGTTGACTTGCAGTCCATTGAACCTCTGCCGTGGATATTTCCGCCTGAAATTTCGCCCGAGAATGGGTCACGGTCCCAGTTTGGCTCGTCTGCGGTAACAACATCCTGATGACCCATAAGAAGAACACCGTTTCTTTCGGGATTCTTACCGGGCCAACGGAAAAGAAGATTGCCGTCAATTTCTGTGCATTCAAGCTTTGAGAATACAAGAGGGAAGTTCTTTTTCATAACCTCGTGCAGTCTGTAAAACTGTGTAAGGTCGGTGTTACCTCTGAGTGATATGGTGGGAATCTGTACCATTGCGGAAAGCTTTTTTGCATATTCCTCAGCTTCCTGCTCAGTGGGGTTAATGGCAGGAGCGGCGTTACTGATTTTTGCCTTGATTTTTATCGCTTTAATTGCTGCGATGGCAATAAGGAAAATAAAAATCGCAAGAACAGCAAGCAGTGCGAAACCTATATACTTCATTTGTATCATTTCCTTTCGGATTTTATTCAGTATATTATAACATCTGTTTTTAAATAAGTAAATACATCAAACCTCACAAAACATACTGTTGATGAAAAACAATATTTATGTTAAAATATAAATGTAAAAATGAAGAAATATGTCGATTCTATTTTTCATAGGGTGACAAATGCGGAGCTTTGAGCTACAATTTTTTCGGAAGGAGGCGGTTTTTACGGATAAGATAACCGTCGGAAAATTTATAGCTGAACAAAGAAAGCTTCGCTCACTTACCCAGAAACAGTTTGCAGATAAACTCGGTGTTACCGATAAGGCAGTTTCACGCTGGGAAACAGGTAAAGGTTACCCTGATATTGAAACTCTTGTAGAGATTGCAAATGTATTCAATGTTTCGGTTAATGATATTCTCAGCGGAAAAATCAATATGCCTGAAGAAAAGGAATCGGAAGCAGATAAAAACATTATTGCCGTGCTTTACGAAACACAGAAAGAAAAACTGAAAGGCTTGAAACGTCTTATAATAACGGCTGTTGCGTTTTCGTTTATTATCTGTGTTATCTTTCCTTCGCTTTACCTTATACTGATACCTGAAATCTGCTACGGAAACCGTGTGGATTATAACGGTAAACACTATAACTTTATTGTTGAAGAATATCTGCCGTCCGGCTTTGTTCTTTATGACAGTGAAGCGGGTTACACGGGAAGTGTAATCGGTAGGGATGGTGTTGATCTTATCAGAAAAACTTCGTCTGAAAGAACCGTTTACAACAGTGAAATTCTGGGCAGAAATTCCATTTACGCTTTGTTTGATGAAGAAGATGTGCCGTCTGCAACGCAGGCTGTTGAATACGGTGCTAAAGCAATGTATTATTTCGGGTCTGAAAACAAAATACCCTTAACTGACGATACCAAAAAATTAATAGAATATTTAAACAAGATAAAACAAACGGCACCGATAAGCATCAGTGCCGAAGAATACGGTAAGTATGACAGTATATATATCCGCCTTGATTGCCCTGTATTTGACGGATATTATCTGGTAGGCGATTTGATTTATAAGGGTGACACTTCGTATTTTATACCCCTTGAGGATTCGGGTAAATGCTACAAAGTATCACTTGATGAACTGACGTAACTTACATAAAAATATCATCAAAGCTTACGGATAAAATTTCTTTAAGAAGCTTTATTTCATCGGGATAAAGATGTCTTTGCCCCGCTTCGATTTTTGCAAGTGCGCTTCGTGTTATATCACAGCCGTTTACCTGAAGCTTTGCAGAAAGCTGCTCTTGAGTAAGCCCCGATTTTTCGCGGAGTTCACGGATTCGTATACCTAAAATTTTTTCATATTCTTTATTCAATATTATCACCCTTGCACCGATATGAGAACAAAAATTCCTTGACATAATTTTAGGCGAGATGTATAATAAAATTGCACCTATATAGGTGCAAAAAGCATTCTTCATAATTTGTTTTTTCAACAGCTTCACATTTACGTAAGATTAAAATGTAAAATCGGTAAAAAAGGAGGAATGGCAATGAAAAAAAGCATTTTTAGATTTGCTTCATTCGTGCTGTCGCTTGTTATGCTTGCGGCGGCTGTGCCTGTAATGCCTGTTAAAGGCATTACTTATTCCGAAATTTACCGATATGAAACGCTGGAGTCAAGTGAAAGCGGATATGCGCCCCTGTGTCTTGTTGATGAAAACTGCAATGAAGTATCGCTTGCAGAAATTGCAAATGCAAACTCGGTCGATTATCCTTCAACAATGAGTGCCGAAAGCTATGCTTTGCCTGATAAATACGATTCAAGAAATTTCAGTTTTATTTCTTCTGTTAAAACTCAGCAGGGAAGTACTTGCTGGGCACACGCCGCAACGGCCTGCCTTGAAGCTTCTTACCTGAGTCAAGGTCTTACGGGTATTACGAACCCCGATTTTTCCGAAATGCATATCGCCTGGTCTTATTATATGCAGAAGACCGATAATAAATCTGACCCAACATACGGTGATGGCTCAAACCAACCTGCAATTCCTCTTGAACAGGGCGGTAACGAGCAAGCTGCATTCAGTGTTCTTGCAAGGTGGAGCGGCGCGGCATTGCAGACAGATTACCCTCAAAGGTCCACTGTGTCGGCAACCAAAAACTATTATATCAACAATATGACCTATGAGGATCGATATGCATCTGCAGTACGCCTTGAAAATTATATTGAACTCCCGAATTCGCTTTATGAAATAAAGCAGGCAATTATCGATAACGGTGCCGTATGCGTTTCATATTCTTCTGCAGGAATCGGCTACCCGTATTATTACCCCGAAGGTGTTATTGACCATACAGTTATTGTTGTAGGCTGGGATGACGGTTACGGTGCAGAAAATTTCAGCGAAGATTACAGACCGGGCCGTGACGGTGCCTGGATTTGCAAAAACAGTTGGGGCGTCAGACACGGTGATAACGGCTATTTTATGATGAGTTACGACCAGACACCGCTCTCAAAGTTTTTTTACTACACTGCAGATGCAGATTATTATGACAACAATTATCAGTATTGCGGTTCAACCCCTTCGTTTTATTCTGCGTCGGGCGGCGAACCGGTGCTGAGTGCCAATGTGTTTACGGCGCAGAGCAGAGAAATTCTTGAAGCTGTAGGTGTTTACCTGCCCGTAAGCAACGCAGATTATAAAATTGAAATATATACCGGTCTTCCTTCGGTTTGTACCGACCCCGTAAGCGGCGGTACTCTTTCATCTTCCGTGTCGGGAACAAAGGAACATTCGGGCTATTATACAATAGAACTTACTGAACCTGTTTTTCTTGAAAGCGGTGAAAGATTTTCTGTGGTACTCACTGCCGATACACCTTGGACTTCAAGCGGATTTATTGCAATCGGCAACGCATATTACGAGCACTATGAAACGGGCAGAGGGTTTATTTATAAATCAGGTTCATGGCGTGACAGTGCAAGGCTTGTTTCAAATGATGTGTATATCAGAGCGTTTACCCGAAATGTGTCACCGCAGAACATATATACAGTTAATTTTGTTAGCTGTAACGGCGAACATATTTCAACTGCCGAAACAGATATTAACGGAACGGTTGTTTTACCCTGTGCACCTTCGGGATATTCACATGAATTTACGCTTAACGGTGCTGAATTCAGCGGCAGAGGCATAAAGGCTAATACAGAAATCGTTGTTCATAGTATTGATGAAAACGAAACTAACATCCACGGATGTGTCAAAAGCTCGGTTTGTGTAAACTGTAATAAAAAATTCGATAATGTTCCGTGCCACGAATTTGAAGAAACTGTTATTTATGATTGGAACTGCAAGCGTACTGAAAAATGCTGTGCACGGTGCGGATTTTATAAGACCGATTTTGATTTCCCTGTTGGTTCATTCAACGGACTTGTCGGTGAACACGCAGGCTGGTATATAGATATCGTAACGGGTACTCTTTACCTTGTGGGAAGGGGAGAGATATCAGGCTCATCCGCATCGGCGGTTACACCGTCATACGGCTGGAAAACATACCTGAGCAGCATCCGTTACTGCCGTGTGGGCAATGAAATAACTTCCTTGCCTTCGGGTTTTCTCAGCGGTGCAACCTTCCTGAAATCCGCAGAGATACATGCCGATGTAAAAGAAATTCCTGCAGATGCTTTTTCGGGATGTATTCAGCTTGAAACTGTTGAACTGCCTGAAAGTATTGTAAGGATTAATGAAAATTCCTTTTTAAATTCGGGACTTAAGGAAATTTATATTCCTGACAGAGCTGAATTTATCGGCAAGCAGGCTTTTTTCGGATGTTCAAAGCTTGAAACAATAAGCGGTATGAACGGAATAAAGAAGATTGATGAGCGTGCCTTTATGAGCACGGCATTAAGAGGTACTGTTTCTCTGCCTGCAAGCCTTCAATATCTGGGCGACGGTGCGTTTTCTGAAACATTCAGTTTGGAAGGTATATACATTCCGTCCGCTTGCAAATTCTATGTTTCCTACGGTGATTATGTCATTTCGGCAGAGGCAGCGGAATTTGTATACTACAGTTCATGTGCCGATGATACCGTTTTTGCCGTCCCCGACGGAGTTAAAACCATAGGAGCCTATACATTCAGCAAGAACATTTATCTCAGATATATTGAAATGCCCGATGTTACCTTTGTTGATGTTTTCGCGTTTCAGAATACCCAGCTTATCTCAGTCGGTTTCGGAAGTGACGGAGATATTACACTGAGTAATTCAGCGTTCAGAGGGTCTGTAGGGATTCTTTCAATGTATCTCCCCTCAAATGTAACAAAGCTTGAGCTTTATTCTGTGGGAATAAATACGTCTTCCACGATTAATAAAGCCTTTACTTTATATTGTGATATTGGTTCTGCGGCTGAAAAATATGCAAAAACGTATGGTGTAAAATATATAACCGATCATACAGAGCATATATTCAGCCATGTTCCTCTTGTTGAAGCAACCTGCCTTGCCGACGGTGTGGGTTATAAGCTTTGCACCGTATGTGCTCAGGTGAAGGATGCCAATGAGGTATACAGCGTAAACGGCGAGCATACCTACCGCCGAATATATGATGTTGAGCCCGATTGCATTAATTCGGGTATAAGTCACGGCATATGCATTCACTGTGGTTTCATAGGTGAAGAAAACACTTTTGTGCCCGCAAACGGACACAGCTATGAATGGATTAAAGATATTCCCGAAACCTGCAAAGAAAAAGGCGTTATGCACGAAGAATGCTCTGTTTGCGGAGTTATACGGAGTGAAAATACTGAGATTCCTGCAGCTGGTCACAGTTTTAATTGGGTTACTGACCTTGAAATGACTTGCGGTGATGACGGCATAAAGCACGAAGAGTGTGTCGTCTGCGGCTTTGTTCAGTCAGAGAATACTCCGATTCCCTCTACGCATCAACACTCTACACTAAAAAAGAACTGGTACGGCTGCAGACCTTACGGCCTTATATACGGTTCAAAGGTTTGTGTTGACTGCGGCACGGCAGTATCGGGTGATGAGCGTATTGTCAGAAATACACCTCACGAATTTGAATTTCAGACAACTGTCGAACCTACCTGCACAAGAAAAGGTGAGCAGAGAAGAATTTGCAAATACTGTTTTGAGGTTGACAATATCGTTTATGAGCTTCCTATGCAGCATAAATATGAATATACAGTTGTAAGAGATGCAACCTGCTCAACTGCGGGCATTCAGAAAAATCTTTGCATTTATTGCGGTAAAGAATCAGGAAATGAAAAGGTTATTCCTAAAAATCAGGTTCACACATATGAATGGGTAATTGATGCCGAAGCAGATTGCCTGACTGACGGATTAAAGCACAAAAAATGCATTGAATGCGGCAGTACAGCATCAGAAAACACGGTTATAACGGCTTACGGGCATGACTATGTGTGGATTACGGATAAACCCGAAACCTGCACTGAAAACGGAATAAAACATCAGCAGTGTACAGCCTGCGGCGACAGTGATAACATTAATACCGTAATTCCCTCCTGCGAACATACATATATCTGGGTTACGGATTCGGAGCCATTATGCGGTGTAAATGGCATAAAACACCGTTTATGTACCGTGTGCGGTAATGTTACCGATGAGAATACACCCGTTCCTCTGACGGGTCAGCATTCATATAAATGGATAACCGATAAAGAACCGGATTGTTACAGCACAGGTTATAAGCATCTTTACTGTAATATCTGTAACGGTGTTTCAATGAGGAATACGGAAATTCCGATTGTTCCCCATTTAAGCGGCGAATCAGAATATTCGGGTAACGGTATTTTTGCAAAGAAGTGCATATACTGCAGCACTGTCCTTGAAAGTGTAAATTTAAGTCTTTCATTCAGAGAAACCGATATTCAGCTTGAAAACACTGCCGTAATTTATCTTCAGGCAGTCGTAAACGGCTCGGATGAGTATAACGTTGTATATTCATCATCAAATACAAAAGTTGTTACCGTTGATACACAGGGCAAAGCAGTTGCAGTCGGTCCGGGCAAGTCGGTTGTTACCGCAACGATTGAGGGTAGTGATATAAAAGCGCAGGTTAATGTTACGGTAATTCCGAGAAAATTCAAAGTAACATGGTATGTTGACGGTAATCCCGCAGTGGGTTATGTCAATGAAGGGGAAAAGCTTGTTATGCCCGATTCACCTCAGTCCGACGGTATGTATTTTGCAGGCTGGACACCTTCCGTGCCTGCTCATATGCCGTCATATGACCTTGAGTTTACCGCACTGTTCAAAAAATACGATGTCAGTAAAATAAAACTCAGAATCCTTGAGCCTTCGGCGTTGACATTGCGTTACGGCGAAAGTATGGAGATTTATGCCGATGTATCGGGCTTGCCCGAGGGCGCAACGGTCAAATGGTATGTTGAAGGTAAAGGAATCAAAATTGCAGGCGATAAAACAGGACGAGTATGCACAGTTACCTGCACTTCAACGGGAGATGCTGTTATTCACGCATATGCTGCTGAAAAAGGCGGATTGCCCATTCTTAATCTTGAGGGTGATAGAATAACCGATTCTCAGCATATCAAAGGTAATGCAAACCCCTGGTATATTATTCTGTGGTTTATCAAAAAAATATTTTCTTTCTGACAGTAAAAACATCCGGATATCCGGGTGTTTTTGCTTTTTACGGTTGAAAAATTCGTTAATGTTTGTTATTATACTTTATAAGAAAATATTACAGGAGATTTGTAATGAAAAAAATTATGTCAGTTGTTTTGTGTGCCGTTATGACGGGTCAGGTTGCTGTTAATTCTTTTGCCGCTTTTGATGCACCCAAGCTTTCCGAAAGCGAGTGGAACTCTCTTTACATCTCATCGGTTGAGGATAATACTCTGCCCATGCTCAATGTTGGTGCAGACGAAACTCAGGTCAGCCTTTGCTGGCATGCCGATAAAGCTTCGGCACAGCCTCAGGTGATTCTTTCAAATAACAGTGATATGTCGGATGCTGTTGTATTTAACGGTATTACAACTCCGGCTGAAAACGATAGGCAGCTTGTATGCCGTGTAACCGTTACGGGTCTTAAAGAAAACACGGTTTACTATTATCAGTGGAACAAAGGTACCGAGTGGAGCGGAATTGAAAAGTACGAAACAAAATCATTCAGTGACCATAAGGTAATGGTTGTGGGCGATATTCAGATTGCCGAGGATTGGCGTGAAGATTCCGATACTCAGGAACAGATTGGTCACAACTGGAACAATGTTCTTGCGGAAGCTCTTGAAAAGAACCCCGATATCAGTTTTCTTGTTTCACCCGGTGATAACACCTCAACGGGTGAAACCGAAAAAGAATGGCAGACACTTCTTACACCTAAGGCGTTGAGAAGCCTTCCTCTTGCGCTTGCAATCGGCAATCACGATAAAAAGGGTATGATGTATAATTATTACACAAATATGCCTAATGAATATTACGGCAGATTCTTTGCCGGTCTTGACAGAGATTTCTGGTTCCGTTACGGTGATGTTCTTTACCTTTTCTATGATTCAACTTCAGGTAACGCTCCGGACCATATGGCAATGACAAAAAAGGCAGTTAAAGAAAATCTCGATGCAAAATGGCGTATAGGTGTTGTTCATCACGGTATTTACGGTGCAGGCGATTGCATAGGCGATGCTGAAACAGAGATTCTTCTCACAACAATTTTTGCTCCAATTTTTGAAACATATGACCTTGATCTTGTTATTACGGGTCACACCCATTCTCAGGGTCGTTCGCATTTTATGCAGGATACAAAGGTCGTTGGTCTTGCTGAAAGCGGTAAAACTTATACTGACCCCAAGGGCATTGTTTATCTCAATTCAAACTCAGTTTGTGAAAAGGTTATAATGGATTATGAGGCTGAGCATCTTGCATACAGCTTTATGGAAAACGATGTAACAACCTATACTACCCTTGATTTCAAAGGCGATGCTCTTGTTGTTGAAACCAGAAGGGGAGATAACAGTCAGCTTCTTGACAGTATTACCATTGTCCGTACAAAGGAGCATAATGAAAATTCTGCAGGGAATATTCTTAAGAGAGCAGCTTACAAGGTTGTTGAGTTTGTGGGTCTTGTTTACACTTTGATTGATAATCTTGTAAGAAAACTGGGATAATTTTTTGGAGGAAATAAAAATGAGCGCAAAGGTTTATTTTTCAAGGGAAATCACTCCTGAAAAGGTTCTTGAACTTTATAACAAGCTGGGTGTTGAGCTCGGCGGAAATGTTGCGGTTAAAGTTCATTCGGGTGAAAAGGGCAATCAGAATTTTCTTAAACCCGAGTTCTGGAAGCCGGTTGTTGATTATGTTAGCGGTACGGTTGTTGAGTGTAATACTGCTTATAACGGTGCAAGAAACACTACCGAGCGACACCTTGATTTGTTCAGAGAACACGGCTGGACAGATTATTTCAAGGTAGACCTGCTTGATGCCGAAGGTCCCGACCTTGTTCTTGATATACCCGATGGTAAAAAAATCAAGAAAAACTATGTTGGCAAAAACATTGTGAATTACGATTCAATGCTTGTGCTTTCGCATTTCAAAGGTCATCCTATGGGCGGATTCGGCGGAGCAATAAAGCAGCTTTCAATCGGTGTTGCTTCTTCATACGGTAAGGGGTATATTCACGGTGTAGGCGACCCTGCGGATTTCTGGAATTCAGATCACGATTCTTTCCTTGAATCAATGGCAGATGCCGCATCATCAGTTGTTGAATTTTTCAAGGGTAATATCGTGTATGTTAATGTTATGAAAAATATGAGTGTTGACTGTGATTGCTGTGCCGTTGCGGAAGACCCTTGTATTGCTGATATCGGTATTCTTGTTTCCGAAGACCCCATTGCCATAGATAAGGCGTGTGTTGACCTTGTATATGCCTGCTCCGACGAAGGTAAGCCTCATCTGATTGAAAGAATTGAAAGCAGAAACGGTATTCATACTGTTGATGCCGCCGCTGAATTGGGCTTCGGTACAACCGATTATGAGCTCATCGAGGTCTGATTATGAAAGAAAAAGTTTTGACACCTGAAAAGCTTGAAAAAAAGCAGGCGAAAATTCAAAAGGAAATTGCAAGACTTGAAAAGGAAAAAGCAAAACCCCGAAGAAGCGGATACCTTGCGTATCTCATACTTATTATCTGTGTAGTTTATATAACAGACGAAATCGCATCGCAGATTCAGGCGCTTATGAAAACCGAAATTGCAACGGATTTGCTTGCTAAATACGGAGAGAGTTCAATCGGTGTGCTTGATATTCTCGGCATTATTGCGTTCCCGTTTCAGGGAATTTCGCTCCTTTATAAACCACTTTCCGATAAATACGGCAGAAAAACTTTTCTTGTTATAAATACCTTTGGTATGGGTGTTGCTTTGTTCCTTATTTATCTGTCGGGCAATCTTGTTTTTTATATTATCGGATCAACTCTGGCAGCATTTTTTGTGCCTCACGATATGCAGGTTGTTTATATCACCGAATCCGCACCGCCCAGGCATAGAGCAAAAATTTATTCGCTTGTCAAAGGGGTTGCAACTTTCGGTATAATGCTTGTTCCTCTTTTCCGACGAATGTTTATGACATCGGCTTCCGAATGGAGAATGGTATATCTTGTGCCTGCCATTATGGGTGTTGCTGCTTCTCTTATCGCACTTTTCTCACTTCGTGAAACAGATGCGTTTATTGAATCCCGTCTTAAATATCTCAATATGACAGATGAAGAAAAAGATAACGCAAAAAAATCAAAGGATTTATCCGAGTCACAGGGCGGACTGGTTGCGGCAATGAAGTTTGTTGCCGGTCACAAACAGCTTAAATGGCTCTATGCTGCAATAGCATTCGGTACAATGGGTGTTCTTGTGACAATGCAGTATCAGACGATTATTTCATACGGCTATGCACAGTCGTATCTTGTGCAAGGACTTTATTCAACAATTGAATCCGCACTTGATGCCGCTTCTGTGGGTGCGGTAACATCAGCACTTTTTGCCTTCCCCATAGGCAGCGGACTTGTTCAGCTTTCACACGGCTTTGTGTCTGATAAATGGGGCAGAAAAGCGGCAATCATTTCAATGGCAGCGGCTACGGTTATTTCTCTTGTGATTTTCTCGGCAGGTGCTGAGAATGCGTGGAATCCTTACCTTGTAGGTCTTTTCAGCGGTGTATGCGTAGGAAGCTTTTGGGCTTGTACCGATATCAATACTATGATGGTAGGTGAATCATCACCCACAAATCTTCGCTCATCAATAGTATCTTTGCAGATGTTTGCGCTTGGTATAGGCTATGTTGTTACTTATTGTGTGGGAATACCGCTTATAACATATCTCGGCAACTCATCAATACCCGCCGTATCCCTGGGTCTTGCCGTTCCCAGCCTGATCGTTTTCTTGCTTATTCTTATCTTCAAAACCAAAGAAACCAAGGGCGTTAATCTGGAAAGTGTTACCGGAGAAGAGTACGACTGATACGGCGCAACCTGAGGTTGACAAATTTTAAACCGTTGTTGATAGACAAAACAGCTCCCGTGATGATATAATTTCATCGTGAAAGGAGCTGTTTTTTTATGAATAAAACAGGTGAAAGAATTTATAATTTAAGAATAAAAAATAATATGTCACAGGGTAATCTTGCGGATATGCTTGATGTGTCACGGCAGACAGTATCAAAATGGGAGAATAATATATGTATGCCTGATACTGAAAAGCTGATACAGTTAAGCGAGGTTTTTAAAGTATCAACAGATTTTATTCTGAAGGGCAAAGAAAAAAATGAGCCCGTTTATATTTACGTGAATGAATCTGACAGCAAAAAAACCACCGCATATAACGAACGGATAATAAGAAAATATATCGGTATTGTTCTTGCTGTTATATTTTCAATTCTTACATTATTGTCGCTTCTGTTCAGAGGGTATTTTCTTACAATTATTCCGGCTGCCGTCGTTCTGTTGGGAATATTATTTGCCAAAAATGCAAAACATCCCTGGCTGATTACTTTATGGACCTCTTACATTGTTACTATGGCGGTTTTACCATTTATATCTGCAATAAATCTGTTTTATATTTTTGAACCGATAATATATAAAGAAGGCTACACCGATCATCTTTTGCTTGCCTGGGGAGTGTGGGTTATTCTTGCAGTTCTTGTTATATGCACCGTTATGGCGGTAAAAAAAACGAAAGAATAACAAAACTGAGTAAGGTCAGAAAAAGCACCGTGCATCTTACACGGTGCTTTGCTCTTATAAATACATTTCTGCATATTTTTTGAAAATTGCTCTTGATTTCAGTGTGGTTTCAGTATCCTCCTTCAATGCGTGAGATGAGTTTTCATAAATCAGCAAATCGTTTTTAATTTTTTTATCATTCAGCAGGGTGATAAAATCAAGAATGTGATTAAACGGTATGAGTTCGTCATGTTTTCCGTGAAAAACCGCAGTGGGAACACAATCCGGTGAAACATAATTTTCGGGAGAAATTTTATTAAGTGCCTCTTGTTGCGGCGGATTCAGAAAATCATCTTTTGTTACCCTTAAACCACAGCATTTTGAAAGAAGTCCGAATTTCCAATCGTCAAAATTTGATGAAATTCCGTAAAGAAAATCGGGCTTTGTGAAACTGACGGGTGGGCAGTAAACGCAGACGGCAACAGGTTTTACCGGTGATTCACCTTTTCTTGTATACGCATAGAGAAGTGAGAGATGTCCTCCGGCAGAACCGCCCGATAAAATAAGCTTTTCAGCGTTAATTCCATATTCCGAGCATTTCATTTTCACGGTTTTAAGCGCAGAAGTAATATCGTCAAGCTCATTGAAAACGCTTATGTTATCGGCAACAAAACGGTAATTCATTGTTGCACACACATAACCCTGATTGCAGAAAAACTGTGCATCGGCGTGGTGAATTGATTTATCGCCTTCGTGCCATCCGCCGCCGTGGATAAAAAGAATAATACCTGAATCTGATTTCAGATTTTCGGGAATGAAAATATCAAGCTTATGTCTTTCGTGGCTGCCGTAAGGTATATCGTGAAGAATAATTTTTTTCATACTTATTCTCCGTAAAAAACATCTTTGACTGCTTCAAGATATGCGTAACCGTAAAGGTCATCGGGTTCAAGATAGCTTGTTTCCGTCCATTCATTCCAGCTGTTTACTGTTATAAACGGTGATTTCATAATACCGTTTTTAAGTGAATTATCTGCAAATTCTTTGATTTTCTTGCAGGCAAGTTTGAAATTTTCGGGAGTGTTGTTTTCAATTACACCGGGAACAAAATTATTGAATCTCACATTGTTATCCCAACCCACGGAAATATTGGGGTAAAAGGGGATAGTGAGCTTTTTTGACTCTTCGGTAATTGCATCTATATAATTATCCGTAACCTCGTTGAAATCACCGTCCAAGTCTGTTGAACATCCCCAGTTATAGCTTGTTACGGAATCGGCACCGAGAAATTCATACATCTCAACAGATGTAACGCCTTTTTGAGAGTCGGATTCATCCAGCCAGTTAAATACGCGGTTGCGCCAGTGAACAAACTGAAGGTGAAGACCTTTGAAGCCCGCGGCAACTGTTTTACGGCGGAATTCTTCAATACCTTTTTTACATTCGACGCTTGTGCCGAATGAACGGATGAAGTTATCAATATCAAAAATCATATATACGGGGCAGCCGTCAATGCGGTAATAATTTTCCTCGGAAAAATATTTTTCTATTGTTCTGTCGCATATATTTGAGAATATTTCGGGTGTCACAACACCGCTCCATATTACGGTTGAGAGGTCATTATCCGAGTTGCGTTTATCCCAAAGATGGTTTGCGTTGTGATTTGCCCACATAAGGCAAAACTGCATTTTCTTGCTATTTGATGCTTTAAGAAAACCGTCGTTAAGACAGTTTTCAAGGAAAGGTCTGTTATCATACCAATACCAGTCATATATAAATACGTTTACACCATATGAAACAGCACACTCAATCTGCTTTTCCATAACCTTGCTGTCAGCTTCGTTTTCATAACCCCATAACGGTATACGGGGCCAGCGGCAGCCTTTGTAGCCTTTGTCTGTCATCGATTTTACGGTCTGCCATTCTCCGATACCGTCAGGCCAGAAAATTCTTGTTCTGGGCTCGTCACCTGTGTATGACGGCCACACAAAAGCGGCTATATCGTATTTTTTACCCATTATTCTGCCTCGCTTTCAAATTGAAAATATAAACATATAAAGGAGTTATCAATATTTTCTTGAAAGAAGTTTTTCAGCTTCGTCTTTTGAAATCCTGCCGATGTTGCAATCTGCCATAATCTGAACATCCTTGTCATTGAGTTTATAAAAACTCCAGATTATCAGGGCGATGACAAGACCGATTATAGGCACAATATTATAGGTGAACCAAAGACCGTCAAGAGCTTCGCTTGTCTGCTGAGATATAGCGTTGATAGCTTCAAGGTCAGCAAAGTTGCTGACTTCCTGCTTTATGCCGTTGATTTCAAACTCTGTTTTGAAGCCGAATATACCGAGAAGAGCAAGACCCAGTGAACCCGATATTGCGGCGGCAAGCTTTACCGCAAAGGTCTGAATAGCAAATGTGATACCCTTTGCTTCCGTGCCTGTTGTGTATTGACCGTATTCCGCACAGTCGGGGGTAAATGTGAACGAAAGAACGCCCACAATACCAAGAGGAATCGAGCGAAGCATAAATGTAATAACGAAGAGAATGAAGCTGTTTCTGGTAGGAATAATGAGGAATGAGAGTAGAACGGTTGCAACGGCACTGATTGCGAAAAGCTTTGTCTTGTCTATTTTTCTGATGATTTTGGGTACAAGAAGTGCCATAAAAAGCTGAGGTACAGCCGCAACAGTACCCGTAATAAGGGATGCAAGTGAATTTTCATAGATATAGTAAGCCGTAATCATATGCAGAGCGTTGTAAGTCTGTGCGCCTGAATAGAAGATGTAACCAATATAATAGATAAGAAGATACTTATTGCTGACAACATATCTGAGCATTTTTTTTACCGTGAACTGCTCATCATCGGTTGATTTGTTTCTTTCCTGACAGTATTTACAAACGGGGAACATTGTAGCCATAGCCACAATTGCAACAATAACGGAAACCGAACCGTAGCCAAGACCGACATACTCGCTGATAAGAACGGATACAAGAACGGTGGTGAGTGCCGAACCTACACCGCCTGTTATACCCTTAAGAGAAAGTACAGTGTTTCTTTCTTCAATATTGCTTGTCATTGCGGTGATGATACCAAATGCGGGAACATCGCAAATTGTATAAGCGGTATCCCAGATAATATATGCCAGTGCAAACCAGATAAGCTTGACTGTTTCACTAGCCGCAGTGGGGATTATAAAAATTGCAACGGTTGCCACAGGAGTAACCGCACAGGCAATTTTCAGCCAGGGAATATATTTCTGATTGCTTTTGAATTTGATTTTATCAAATATCACGCCGAATATAGCGTCGTTAACGGCATCCCATACTTTAACTGCCAACATTACTGCCGCAGATTTTACGGGATTAATGCCGATAAGAAGAAGAAAGACGCTGAGATAGCCTGCTATCATATTATAAATCATATTTTGACCGAAGAAATAGGTGTAATAGCTCTTTCTTTCGGTTTTTGTTGTCTGCCACAAAGGATTCTGAGGCTTCGGCTGTTTTCTGCTCATAAAATATCTCCTCTCATTACTTCGTTGAACAGTATAACATAAATTAGCGAATACATCAACAAACAATAATAATAAAAAAATAGAAAAATGTATAAAAAAAGACAGTCCGAAGACTGTCTTTCGTGGTGGAGACGGAGAAGATTTTTTTAAAAAAACAAACATTTCAGGTTGCATAATGTAAAAACTTATGATAACATGTATCTAAGGAGGAATAAATATGGAATTTAATTTTATTGACTGGCCGTCCTTTAAAGACATAATTATTGAAGGCGGTACAACCCTGGCTGAGTATTGTGCCCAATATGCAGCAGTGCAAACAAACTGGGTATATACTTTGGCGGCATTCATTTCTATTGCAATTCTTTTAATCAAAAAGAACAAAAAGTGGTACTGGTACATTTTTATTTTGCTTTATATGATTATGTCCGTAACTTCTGTTGGTATGCACACTGCTAACTACGGTGAATTCCAGCCCGGAGTTCTCACAACCAAGCTTTTTGCAAGTTACATAGATATGTCTTTTACAGAGTTGGTCGCCTGGTCCGGTGTATGTTGCTTCGCTTTTGAGTTTTATCAGAACGCAAGCGAGAAGAAAAAGAGGAACATCTTCTTGATCGGCGTTACAGCAATAATGCTTGTTGTCCTTTCCGTTTTGACATATGAGGTGTTTGTTCTTCACGACAGACCGCTTTACATCGGTGGTGGTGGAGCTCCGATGGACGGCAAAACCGGTGGACTCTCCCTTGCTGAATTCGGGTGCTTCTTGACGGCACTTCCGATTCTGTATCTGTTGGTTGCAAACTTCAAGAAGATGACTTCAACAGAAAAAATACTCTTTATATTAATTATTTTCACTTTCCTTGTTGCATTCATTATTACCTCTATTTGGGGAGACAATGAAATCAATACCTTTATTCTCGGTAACATCCACGGTCATTCAATCTGGCACATTCTGACCGCTCTTGCAATGCTTGAAGTTGTTATCTGGGTAGATCAGAGGTCTGTAAATGAACTTATCAGATCTATTGGCGGTAAGGTAATCTGATTGAATAAATTGTAAAAAGAGGCTGTATCAATAACATCTGCTTACGATGTTTTGATACAGCCTCTTTTCGTGGTGGAGACGGAGAGGATCGAACTCTTGACCTCTTGAATGCCATTCAAGCGCTCTCCCAGCTGAGCTACGCCCCCACATCTTTTGCTCGATTATATTATCATATCTTTTTTTAAAAATCAAGCCCTGTATAAAAAATATTTTATTTTGATTGCTGTTTTAAAAATATATTTATGTAATTTTTTCAATATAACATATTAACGTTGACAAAATTTATATAAAGTGATAAAATAACTAGATAAAATTAATACTTTTGGGGGATATTATGCTTGTTTTATTTGATGAAATGATAACCGATATTGCCGCAAACGGTTATCTGATAATAAGAATGTTACTTTCTGCGGTGTGCGGAGTGTTTATCGGTTTTGAACGAAGCCGCCGTCAGAAGGATGCGGGTATCAGAACTCATATGATTGTTGCTCTCGGTGCCGCACTTGCGATGATTGTTTCAAAATACGGCTTTTTTGATTTGCTTCAATATGAAGGTCTCAGAGCTGATGCATCAAGAATTGCATCAAATGTAATTACCGGTGTCGGTTTCCTCGGTGCAGGTGTTATATTCGTGAGAGATGTATCAATCAAAGGTCTTACAACTGCCGCAGGTATATGGGCAACCGCAAGCGTAGGTCTTGCGATTGGTGCAGGTATGTATACCGTCGGCATCGGTGCAACTCTTGTCATGATTTTATTCCAGCTCTTTTTTCACAGGTTTTTCCGCAGCTTTGAAAATACCGTTAATGAGTTTACAGTTGTAATCAGGGATGATAATGCCGCCATAAAGAGTTTCAGAGATACTCTTGAAGCAAACAAAATTCTTATTGAAAAATGTAAAATGACAAGAAATTCTGATTCAACCGTTACTCTTGATATCACAATCAAAAAGGCGAGAACAACTTCCATGGACGAAGTTCTTCTTGTTGCAGAGCAGGACGAAGATGTTCTTTCTGTTGAAATCTGAACATAGAATAAATCCGCTTACCGATTTGGCAAGCGGATATTTTTATTAATTATTCTTTGGTTTCTTGTTTTCAATAAGAACAAGAATAAGACACCAAAGTGCAGCGAGAAGAACAAACAGAACGCATACAAGGATTATGTTATCCATTGCAAAATGAAGAAGTCCGCCAAGAACGGGGATATAGGAACTAACAATTCCGTAGGATTCTGATGCCATAACGGTTGCAACATAGGACTGAGATGATGTTATATCCGTTGTGGAAATTTCTGCATTTTCACTGTAATAAGAATTGACACTGTTTACGATATGTACATCGCATCTGCCTTCTTCAAATGCAGAGGGAACCGCAATCATTGAGCCTGATGTGTATTCGTTGGGCTCAACTTTCTTTGCAATAATAAGGTCGCCTTTTGAAAGAATTTTTTCGCCTGCAGAATCAATAACATCCGCACTGATTGTGTTGAGGGTAAATCCGCCGATATCGGAACCTCCGTTGTCAAGGAAAACCGTCACGAAGCATCCGAGAACAAAAACAACTATTGTTGCCGAAAGAAGAACAATGGCAATGATTCTGCCTGCGAGAGCAGCAGCACTTGATTTTTGTTTTGCAGGCTTTTCGTCTTCATCCTCACCGAAATCATCCTCCGAAATGGGCTCTGTGGGAGCACCGACAGGGGAATATGCACTGTTTTGACCGATGGGTACAAGAGGTCTGGGTGTCTTTACTACTTCCTCCTGGGGTGCGGGAACGAATTCGGGTTCAACATTGAAATCTGTAGCGGTCTTTTTGAAATAACTGTTTTCGGCAGGTTCTTCGCCGTCGGAAACAGGAATCACGGTTTCGGTCTGTGTCTGCGGTTCTTCCTCAGACTTAGCCTGTTCGTTGAGCATAGCAACAAAGTCAACGTCAAACTCCTCTATGCTTTTTAATTTGAACTGTTCCATAAATTAATCTGCCTTTCAATTATTTAGAAATCAATGAACGCAAAACAGCGTTTTCGTTTGCAAGCTCTTCGCAGAGAGCAGCAATTTTATCAACACTTGCAGCAAGTGAACTGTCGTCAGCGGATGCTGCGGCACCGTTTGCTTTGAGTGATTTGTTTTCTTCCGAAAGTGAACGGCAGATATTTTTAAGTTTTTCGTTATTTGCTTCTGTTGCTTTTGCGTATTCAAACACTTTTTTGTATTCAGCCTTAAGAACATTTATGTACTGCTCAACTTGAGCACAGTTGTAACCGTTTTCAACAACCTGAAATAAATCCTTATTTTCCATATTATAACTCTCCTTGTGTATTAATTATCTATTTTTTTATCAAATATACCACATATGCGAAAAAATTACAATATATAAATTCAATTTTATTGGGTTGAATACCCGTAAAAGTTGGAAAATGGAAGTTTGATTCTTCAGCTTTTGATTTCTCGTTTGACGGCTATTATGTCAAGCTTACATATGCTGACGGCTCCGCTTCATACGGATATGTTCCTTTTTCTTTGATTGAATAATGACGACAGAACGACCGCCTTTCGGGGAGGTCGTTCAATTTTAGACAAAGTTACATTATTGTATATATAGTATGTACTTGCTTTTAAATCTCTTTTCTGCTATAATACAACACGGTTTGTCAAAAAAAATAAAATAAGGAAGTGAATACTATGGCTTCAATTTCAGATCTCGGCGTATTACTTGGTGATGTTTCTCTTGCAGAGATTGAGCATTTTACCAAGGACCCTATGAAGGCTCAGAAAAGTACACTTAAAAAGATTATCGGCAGAAATAAAAACTGCGAAATCGGCAAGAAGTATAATTTTAAGGATATTCATTCGATTGAGGATTATCAGCGCATGGTTCCTCTTTCGACATATGAGGATTATGTACCTTATGTTGAAAGAATGATTCATGCGAAAGAAAAGAACCTTATGTTTACAGGCCCAAACATCCGTTACTGTTCATCATCGGGCAGTGTAGGCAAGCCCAAGATTCTTCCCAAGGGTATCAAAGACCTCTGGAATATGCAGTGCATCGGTTTCTCCTGTACGGTTGCTACGGCAGCACATTACCTTAAGAAAGTAAAGAATAAAAAAATGCCTCCTCAGATGGGTCCTCTTGTTCTTATTCTTACAGGTCATCCTCTTGAAGACGGCAAGATGTGTAACGGTGCCGCACAGATTCCCCTTACATATCTTAAGGCACTTACTCCTTTCTTCTGCACATCACCCAATTCTCTTCTTTATCCCGAACATGAAGAGCTTATCGATACTTCATATCTTCAGCTTCGTTTTGCCCTTGAAAACAGCAAGGTAAGCTACATCGGTTCACTTGTTATTACTCTTGTAACAACAATGTTCGATTACCTCAAAGAAAATTGGGAAATGCTTTGCGATGATATCGAAAAGGGTATTATCAACCCCAACGTCAAAATCACTCCTGAGCTTTACAGCGAATATGCAAAGAAATTCAAGCCCAATCCCCAGCGTGCCGCAGAGCTTCGCAGAGAGTTTGAAAAGGGCTTTGATGATCCCATCGGTCCCAGAATCTGGCCTAAGCTTACCTGGGCATACGGTATGGTTGGTTCAAACCTTAAAGTATATGTTGAAAAGCTCCGTAAGTATATTGGCGACGATGTTCCCATTCACGGTATGGGCTTTGCCGCTGCAGAAGGCTTCTTCTCAATGGCAACAGAGCTTGATTCAGACAGCGGTGTGCTTCTTCCTCACTGTCTGTTCTTCGAGTTCCTTCCCGTTGATGATGATGCGGAAGATCCCGATGAGAATGTAACACCTCTTCTTATCGACCAGCTTGAGGTCGGCAAGAAGTATGAAATCGTTGTTTCAAACTTCTCAGGTCTTTACAGATACCGTATGGAAGACGTTGTGAAGGTAACAGGTATGCACAACAACACACCTATGATTGAATTCCTTTACAGACGTAATCTCGGCATGAATCTTGCAAATGAAAAAACTACAACAGAAATGGTTGACCTTGCCGCAAAGCAGACGGCAGAGGAAATGGGTAATGAATTTGTGGGTCACAGCCTTTATGCAGACTATTCAACCAATCCTCCCCGTTACTGTATGCTTGCAGAGCCTGTCAATCCTGTTTCAGAAGAAGACAGACAGAAATACATTGATATTCTTGATGAAAAATTCAAGGGCTTCAATGAAAAATATTTCAAATACCGCCGTTGGGGTATGATTAACAGACCTGAGGTTCTTTTCCTCAAACCCAAGACCTACTGGGATTACAGAGAGTATCTCAGAAGCCAGGGCAGGGTGCTTAATCAGATTAAACCCGTTACAATCATTAACAGCGAAGAAAGATGCGAATTTTTCTTCTCACATGTTGCAACGGAAACAGAGCTTCCTTACAAGTGCAAAGAAACAAAGTGATTTTTATGGGGTGGACAATGATGAAAAAAATTATATCAATTTTACTTTGTTTTGTTATTCTTGTTTCGGCTGTTCTTTGTGTAACCCCGGCTTCATCTGCGGTTGAGGATGGTATTGATATACCTCTCATTTATGTTGAAGGTCAGGGAGCAACACTTTATAAAAATATCGGCACTCCCGAGCAAAAGCAGATTTATCCCATTCAGATACCTGAGGGATACATTGAAGAAAAAATCGACCAATATCTTCCCGTGTTTGCAAAAGCATTTTTTACACAAAATTGGGATGAATTCTGTGTAGCTCTTTATGACTGCATTGTTCCTCTTTTCTACGATGTCCGTCTTGATAATAACGGCGATGCAGAAGAAAGTTGCGGAGTAGATTGGAATTGGCAGGGTAACCTCCGGGACAAGAAAGTAAACGGCAAATATCAGATTCAGGATTACGTTTTCAAATACGACTGGCGTATTGACCCTTGGGAAACGGCAGACAAGCTTCACGATTATATTGAAGCTGTCAAGGCTGTCACCGGTGCGGAAGAAGTTGCTCTTTTGGGCAGATGCCTCGGTGCCAGCATTGCTGCCGCTTATATGACAAAGTATGACGGCGAGCATGTTGGCGAATGCATCTTCTATGCGAGTGCATCCCACGGCGCTGCAATGGCGAGCAAGGCATTTTGCGGCGAGCTTTACCTTGAGTCATCGGGGATTGAACGCTATGTATATGATATTCAGCTTTTTGAAGACGAAAGCCTTGAACAGCTTATCAAATCATTTGTAACAATTCTTCAGAAGACATACAGTCTTGATATTGCTTGTTGGGCGGTCAACAATGTTTATAAAGATATTTACCTTGATGTTGTGCCTCCCATAATCAGCGAAACCTTTGCAACATTCCCCGGTTATTGGAGTATGGTTACTGAAGAAGATTTTGAAAAGGCAAAGGATGTTGCATTCTACGGTTATGAAAACGGCGAATATGACGGAATGATTGCAAAGCTTGATAATTACCATGTCAACACAAGGCTTAAAATGGATGAAACATATATTCAGAAAAGCAAGGAAGGTGTTGAGTTTTCAAACATTGCAAAGTACGGCCGTCAGATTATTCCTGTTTCAGATATGAATGATGTTATTTCGGACGGTACCTGCGAAATTACTCAGAGTTCAATGGGAGTTACATCAGCAACCGTAGAAGGTAAATTGAGCGATGAATATATCGATGCCGCCAAAGAAAACGGCACATTCAAATATATTTCACCTGACAGACAGTTGGATGCTTCAACATGCCTTTTCCCCGATTCAACCTGGTTTGTAAAGGACCTTGAACACGAACATTTTCCTGATTATATTGAGAAAATATTTACGCAGATAATCAATATCGACGGGTTTACCGTGTTTGATAATCCTGATTTTACGCAGTATCTTGTGTATGACCGTTCTACCGATACCGTTGTACCCATGACAGGAGCAAATATGAATACAACAGTAAGATGGGATGTAACTTTCTTTGAAGCACTAAAGAAGTTTTTTGAAAGTTTTTTTGTTGTTTTAAAAAACCTTTGATTTTATCGGGTAAATAAGAAATAAAGCCGTCGGTAAAAATTTATCGGCGGCTTTTAAATTTAATTTAAAAAAGACTTGATTTTTTCAATGCTGTTATGTATAATATATAAGCATTTGATGCAGATATACGGAGAGTTGTCCGAGCTGGTCGAAGGAGCACGATTGGAAATCGTGTAACGGGCTATAACCTGTTCGAGGGTTCGAATCCCTTGCTCTCCGCCATCTCGAGTGTTCATAACGGATTCAAGTTGTGAACACTCGATTTTTTATTTCAATTATATTTTTGAGCAGGCTTTATGCCTGCTCTTTTTGTTTGTTACGGACAGTTTTTTATGCCGGGATATTCTTTGAGATATATTCAACCGCAACTCCCTGTCTTGTATAGGCTTGGTAATATTCCCATTCGCTTTCGGTCAGCGGTATTTCGAGATAGCCTACAAATCGGTAGTAAATTACAATTCTCTGCGTTCTGTATTTTCCTGTTCCCTGCGTTTCGTAAACAACGATTTTGTCTATCAGTTCTTTGAGCAGCGGTGCTGTCAGGGTTTCCATCTGCATAAACTTTCTCACGGCTGATATGAATTGCTCCTTGCCTTTCTGCATTGTACCGAGATTGCTCAGTTGCTCACGGTATTGCTGAATCTTTGTTTTGAGTTCAAGCCTTTCGCTTTCATATTTGTTAGATAACTGCATAAACCATTCGTCGGTTACCTTGCCCGAAACATTATCTTCATAAAGCCTTTCATACAGCCTCGCTACATCTTCATTTCTTGCGATTGCTCTGTCAAGCTCTTTCTGAACCTGTTTCTTTTCTGCAATAAGATCTTCGTTTGTCTTTTCGGCAAGCATATCGGCAAATGCTTCTTCGTCATATTCAAGAAACTTCGCAAGCCGTTTGAGTTCAAGCATCACAACCTGCTCTATTGCATCCGCACGGACATAATGCCTTGCATCGCAGGTGCCTCTTGTGTCTTTCTTGTAGTTGGAACAACTGAAAAACTTGATATCTTTGTTACGGGGATTCACGTGATGCCACAGCTTGTGACCGCAATCCGAACAGTAAAGCAAATCGCTGAATATGCTTTTCTCACCGTTCTCGGGTTTGGGCGCTCTTCGTTTGGTGTTTTTTATGGATTTCTGAACCAGCTCAAAGGTTTCACGGTCAACTATCGGCTCGTGAACATCTTTAAAAATCACCCAGTTTTCTTTCGGATTTGCCAGTCTCCGCTTGTCTTTGAACGAACGTGAATATGTCTTGAAATTGATAACGTCTCCGCAGTATTCCTGACTTTCAAGGATTCTTCCGACTGTTGTTGCCATCCACTTGCACGGGTCAGCAGGTTTTCTTCCGCTTTGCCTGATGCCTTTTTCTATCATATATGATGTAGGCACCAGAACTTTTTCTTCGTGCAATATCCTTGCAATTGTTTCGTTGCCTTTGCCCTCAAGACTCATTTGAAATATCCGTTTCACAACAGCAGCCGCTTCGGGGTCGATTATCCATTTTTTCGGATTGTCGGGAGATTCGGTATATCCGTAAGGCGGTTTTGAAAGCGGTTCGCCCGAATTACCTCTTATTCGGTATGATGAGCGTACTTTTCTGCTGATGTCCCTTGCATAAAGCTCGTTGATTACGTTTCTTATAGGTGCAAATTCGTTGTCACCGTCTGCACTGTCAACTCCGTCATTTATTGCAATGAATCGGACATTTTTCTGCGGAAAGTAGTTGTCGGTATAGTAGCCGACTTCAAGATAGTTTCTGCCCAGACGGGACATATCTTTTACGATTATCGTTGAGATATATCCGAGTTCAATATCCTCAATCATCTGCTGAAATGCGGGACGGTTGAAGTTTGTTCCCGTATATCCGTCATCTACATAAACTCTCGGATTTTGAAAACCGTTATCTTTAGCGTACTTCTGTAATAGCTTTTTCTGAGATGTGATTTGTCAAGGGTATTTTCTACAAAAAGTTTATACTGTATAGATATATTAAAATAATATAGCCCTCAACCCGTTTGAGTTGAGGGCATTTTTTGTCGCTTAGCCAAGTGCTGAATTGTTAATCAAAGATATAAAGTATTCACTTAATTCTTTGGGAACATCAATAATTAAGGTCTTGTCTTCAGGCATAACTTCGTAATATCTGTAAACAAGAGCATTGTCTAAGATGCTGAAAGATTTGGCATCGACAGAAAACAACCCGTCATTACTGGACATTTTGAAGCGATATGCTTTGTCGCCAAGACTTGATGTTGAAACAGCCTTTGTTTTGTTTGTTCCTGCAAAAGCGTTCGGGTCGTAGGCATTTTCTTCGCAAAAGGCTAAAAGCTCATTGAGTTTGACAATATCCATTTTATCCACATCAATGGTTTCAGATGAAACACCATTAGTTTTAATAATGCATTGATATGTAAAATTGTTTGAGTCAGAGTAGTATTTTTTTTGTTCTTGCCATTGGTCATCACGACAATAAACACTTTCCGGTGCACCAGAAACTTCGGAATTTACATTGTAAAGCAAATCGTATTTTGTTCCTTCTATACGGTGATATTGTCCTGTTGTATCTTTGAGAACAGTTTCATCACTATATTGGGGATTTCGCAGAATCAAATCGCCCTGGAACTTGTTACGATAAAGAACACCGTCAACCATAATTGCAGTTGTACCTACTGTAGATTCATTATATTCTTCTACAACAATGGAGTCTATTCCATTAGTTAAGGAAGGATTTTTTGTGTCGGATTCTGAAGAGTTTATTGCACATGAGGATAACATAAGCAAAGCAACTATACATATCAAAATAGTTTTTATTGTTTTCACCCGTGTTCATCCCTTCAAATTAAGAATATCGACCTTCCCTGCCACCCAAAAGATGACAGGGAATAAGTTCGCTGTAGCGTGCTTACTTCAAATTAATCATGCCAATTACCAATTCCATCAGTGGCACTAATTCTTCCTAAAATTTCGTTTGTATTTGTTTTTGCTAAAGTAATAGCTCTAATTCCTGTTTCTTCGGGTTGATAAGTGTTTACCGTTTCCCACCAAAAAGATATGTCATATATGTTTTTGGTGGTTGTGATATAGATAAAAACACCAGATTGAGTGATCGAACCTTTACCCGGATTGCTTCCTGAATAGCTGCCACCTCGAGATTCATAAGTTACATCGATTATTTCTCCATCAACAGCATCAAACAAGCTTTGTATCTTATTCGGAAGATTCTCAACATTATCTTTGATGTTTTTGCACATAAGTTTTTCAAGAGCATCAGCATCTTCATTCTTGAATGCTTCTATTATTTTCTCTGCACCAATAGACGAGTTATATGTCATTTGCTGATTATAACTTATTAGAGATTTGCTGTTCGGAAAGAAAATCAAAAGAATTGCAACTATACTGACAATAATTTTTGACATGTAAAAGCCTCCTATTAATATCTAATATAAAATTGATAACCATCATCGCTGTATTTGTAACAAGGCGGATTGAAACAAGTACACTGTGTAGGATGCAAATCGCAATACCCACCAATATGGAGAGTCTTCTTTTCAATTGGAGCCCATTCAAGTTCTTCATCAGGCCAAAATCCTCTAGCTTTTTGAATTTCTCCCTCTTCATAGAAATATTTCATCAAATTACTATGATTCTCATTCTCAACAAAAGCAACTTTCAAATCCACTTTTATTAAATCAGCATCAAGAATATATTGTTTTTCGGGAGTGAAAGAGGTAATCCACCAGTTCGTTTGTTCAAAATCGGTTGTTATTGGCTCATCATCATAAGTGACATTCATAAGAACTCTAACATGAAGGTTTTCTTTGTCTATTTCATAGAAACCTTTTGCAGCTTGGTCTTCTTCTTTGGTATAATAGATTCCTATTTCTGCTCCTGCACCAAGATTCCAATAATCCGCCTTCCAACACCAAACAATATAATAAGTTTGTTCGGGAGTACCTTTTTCTTTTATGAACTCATACCTTTTCACCCCTGTTGCACCACCAAAACCAAAGAACCAGTCATACCACCAAATATAACCTACACGATGCTGCCATTGATAGCTGTCTGGTAAAGTTGTATAGTTTCCGTAGTTTGGTGAATTCCAATCTACATTTTTATGGAAATCGAGAATAAACGCTCCTGGACCCGCCAGTATTGACATATCTTTGGGGAAATATGTTCTTATTCTCCATGAGGGGTTGTCATTATAAAAATACTTTCTATCTTGCCAAGAAATGTCTATTGGATAAAGTGAATAGATGCCCTCCATCATATAATCAATCGCTGGCAATAAATGCTCATTGTAAAAATCAGTTAATGGAGCGGCGTATTTTTCACCTATATAACCACTTGCCGCTTGTGAAACTTTGTTATGCATTCTGTTGTAAGCCGCACTTACATAAGAATCAACTGCATCCTCTATCTCTTCTTTGAGCCAGTCAAACACACTTGTTCCACTTGGGTCAACATTTGAAACAGGATCTCCATTGCAATATGCATACATATTGCTTCCAGTAATTGCATCACCTGCAACGAAAAGGCTGTCAGGACTTATAAATCTGCACCATTCAGGGTTGTAGTATCTTGATTGGAGATAATACCAACCGGTTTCAGAATCAAAATAATAACCTCTGTAACGAATCGGGTTAATTTCAGCCATGTCGCCCGATGAATAAATTATGTTGCCATATGCATCATATCTGTATTTAGCAACAACATTGCCTTCTCTATCAACAATACTTGAAACATCATTCAAAAGATTTCTCAAATAGTAATACGGCACTCCGTTATAAACAAAACCAACCACATTGCCATTTGCATCATACTGGAAATCAATGGTGTTTGTGCCATCGGTCTGACGCATCAACAAATCACCTGAATAAAGATAATTGGTCGTTACGCCGTTAACTGTCTTTTGAACTCGATTACTTTGTGAATCATATACATAACTGATGTTTTTACCGTTACCTGTTATGCCGGCAAGCTGCGTACCTCTCTGCCAAGTGTAATTATAACCATCAAAAGTAAGCGGATTACCATTAGCATCATATGTAATAGTTTTGCCATCAAAAGCGGTTAATTGGTCTTTCCAGTTTTCGTTACCGTAAGTAAATGTATGGATTGGTTCATACCAAATACCCGTAGAAGTAATATTTCCGGCGGAATCATAAGAATATACGTACAAATCCTCTGATGTGTAGTTTTCTATAACCCTGCCCAATCCATCATATATATAGTCAAAAGATTGAGCATCTACACCTTCATAGCTATAATAGAAACTTCCATCATCATTATACTCAAAGTAATAAACCTGAAGATGATCGCCGTCTTTGGTTTCATCAATAATTTCTTCAATCTGATTGCTGGTAGTAGCTACACCATTAGTGGCTCCATCTTTATATTTGATTGTTCTGATAACAGGACCGTATGAATAACTTTCAACTCTACCAAATTCATCATAGTTGTAGTGAATCAATGTGTTGTCAAGAGTATCAATAACAACATTTTCAGGCATACCTTTTTCGTTGGTATAGTATTTACCTGAATATATATTAACATTTTCATCACTAAATGTCAATCTTGCGAGAGAACCCGACCTGTTGTAATCGTATGTTGTCAAAGTTCCATCGCTTCCAGTAACTCTGAAAGGCAAGTCATAGAAAGCATAATCGTACTGATATGATGTGTTGGTGACATTATCCACAAGCTTTGACAGGCGGTCGTTTTCGTTATAGTAATATTGAGAAATCTGTGTGCCATTCCACGAATCGCCTGCCAAACGGTCACGGCTGTCATAAATAGGAGCATATGAGGCATTATTTGCATAAGTTACTTGTGACAATCTTTGCCTACTGTCATATGAGTTAGTTGTCAAAGTCTGAGTGCCGACCTTACTCGAAGTAACTCTATTCAGAGCATCATATTCATATGAATATGATGTGCCGTTTTTTGTGATTGTTTTTGGAAGATGGCATCATTTCTCCTTTCTTCGGTATTGAGAGTAATATACAAAACGGCAAAAAATATTACCCCCGCACTTATAGGAGAAAATTGGTATACTTTGCGGAACTGTTTTTATGAATTTACTTTAAACTTTGTTTTAACTTTCTGTTAAGGAGGCGACAAGCGATGATTTCGGAAGATTGCGAATATGACGAAAGCCGTATAACCGAAGATGAATCCGGTGATTCAGACGAACAAATACGCCGAAGGCTTGTCGAAG